>NZ_CP022889.1:735000-1470000 GCF_002269345.1 Tsuneonella mangrovi | reverse complement strand
CGCCCAGCGCGTCGTGACCGAGCTGCGTACCTCGGGCCGCAAGAAGAAGGACGACCTGCGTCCGCGCCTGACCTTGCTCGGCGAAGGTCAGACCGACGATGGCGAAACCGAAGCCCAGCGTTACATGCTGGCTCCGGGCACCACGCTGTCGGTCGAGGATGGCCAGCACGTCGAAGCCGGTGACATCCTTGCGCGTGCTTCGCGCGAGGCGGCCAAGACGCGCGACATCACCGGCGGTCTTCCGCGGGTGGCCGAGCTGTTCGAAGCGCGTATGCCGAAGGACAATGCGGTCATCGCCAAGATCAGCGGCAAGGTCGAATTCGTCCGCGAGTACAAGGCCAAGCGCAAGATCGCGATCGTGCCCGAGGAAGGTGAAAGCGTCGAGTACCTGATCCCCAAGACCAAGGTGATCGACGTGCAGGAAGGCGACTTCGTGAAGAAGGGCGACACGCTCATCTCGGGCTCGCCGAACCCCCACGACATCCTCGAGGTCATGGGCGTCGAGGCACTGGCCGAGTATCTCGTGAACGAGATCCAGGAAGTCTACCGGTTGCAGGGCGTGAAGATCAACGACAAGCACATCGAGGTGATCGTTCGCCAGATGCTGCAAAAGGTCGAGATTACCGACGGTGGCGACACCACGCTGCTGCCGGGCGAACAGGTCGACCTCGAGGAAATGAACGAGATCAACGCCAAGCTCGGCAAGGGCAAGCAGCCCGCCACCGGCACGCCGATCCTGCTCGGGATCACCAAGGCGAGCCTGCAGACGCGTTCGTTCATCTCGGCCGCGTCGTTCCAGGAGACCACCCGCGTGCTCACGCAGGCGGCGGTCGAAGGCAAGCGCGATTCGCTGATCGGCCTCAAGGAGAACGTGATCGTCGGCCGCTTGATCCCGGCCGGTACGGGTGCGGGCATGAACCGCATGCGGGTCACCGCTTCCAGTCGCGATGCCGCACTGCGGGCGCAGTGGAAGAAGGCGCAGGAAGCGATTATCGCCGCCAACACCGCCGAGGAAGAGCACGCTGCGGAACTGCAGCGCGATCCGATGGACGACTTGGGCGATGCGCCTTTAGCGGCGGTCGAGGGCGAGACCCACGGCACCGACGCCGATGCGGGCGATTACCTTGAGCAGACCGAGGACAAGGCCGAAGACTGAGTTCTTCGCAGGCCTGACCAACAAAGACCCCGCCGGGAGCAGAGCGCTTCCGGCGGGGTCTTTGTTGCGATATCGACCAAGCGGTTATGTGCGCTTGGTCGCTTCGGCCAGGTCTGCCGGGGTATTGATGTTGGCAGGTTCGCCGACGAGCTCGATCGCTCTTGCGCCGAGTGCATCGGCGAGCGCCCTCATTGCGTGGCTGCCGCTTCCTGTCAGGATCGTGTCGAGCGTTGGTGCCGCATTGGCGGGCCACAGTCCCACCACCGGCTGGGCGCTCAGCACTGCAGGGGCGGGCGAAAGAAGTCGAGGCAAGTCGTCGGGCAGGTCGAGGCTGTCGACACCGACGCTCAAGACCGTCTCATAGCCTTCGCTTGCGGCGAGGTGCAGCGCGGCGGCCAATCCGCCCAGCGGCCCCATGCCAGTGCGCGGCCAGTCGGGTACGGTGGGTGCTGGGGCGTCCTCGCGCCCCGCTACGACAACGCGATCGCACCAGCGCGAAAGTCGCTCGACCGCCAGGTCAAGCAATGTCCGTCCGTCGATTTCGGCGAGCGCCTTGTCGCTGCCGAAGCGGGTCGACTGCCCGCCAGCGAGGACCACGCCGAGGATCATGTGTTGGCTCCCCGGCAATATGTCCTGCTGGCGGTCAGTCGCGCATTCATCAGCCCAGGCGGTGCAGCGCGCAGAGCTTGTTGCCGTCGGGGTCGCGCAGGTAAGCGAGATACATTCCCGAGCCCGGGCGTTCGCCCGGCGGGTCTTCGATCGCGGTGCCGCCATTGGCGACGCCTGCTGCGTGCCATGCATCGCCCTGTTCGGGGGTCATTGCAAAGCCGATAGTGCAGCCGTTGCCGTATGTTGCAGGCTCGCCGTCGATCGGCTTGGTGACGAGAAACACACCGCCGTTATGTAGGTAGACCAGCCGCCCCTTGGGATCGACCATGCCTTCGCGTCCGCCCATCGCGGTGAACACGGCATCATAGAACTTCTTGGATCGGTCGAGGTCGTTCGACCCGACCATCATGTGACTGTACATTAACGATATTCCTCTCTTTTCAGTACACGACCACGGAACGGATGGATTCGCCTGCGTGCATCAGGTCGAACCCCTTGTTGATCTCTTCAAGTGTCAGGACATGGGTGATCATCGGGTCGATCTGGATCTTGCCTGACATATACCAGTCGACGATCTTGGGCACATCGGTGCGCCCCTTGGCGCCGCCGAACGCGGTGCCGCGCCAGTTGCGCCCGGTGACCAGCTGGAACGGACGGGTGGAAATCTCCTTGCCCGCTTCGGCCACGCCGATGATCACGCTGGTGCCCCAGCCCTTGTGGCAGCATTCGAGCGCCTGGCGCATCACGTCGGTGTTGCCGGTGCAATCGAAGCTGTAATCGGCACCGCCATCGAGCATTTCGACAAGGCTTGCGACGACGTCTTTTGTCTCCATTGGGTTGACGAAGTCGGTCATCCCGAACTTCTCGCCCCAGTCCTTCTTCGAATTGTTGATGTCGACCCCGACGATCCGGTCGGCCCCAGCCATTTTCGCGCCCTGGATCACGTTGAGGCCGATCCCGCCGAGCCCGAACACCACTACATTATCGCCTGGCTTGACCTTGGCGGTGTTAACCACCGCGCCGACCCCGGTGGTGACCCCGCAGCCGATGTAACAGCTGGTCTCGAACGGGGCGTCATCACGGATCTTGGCGACGGCGATTTCGGGCAGCACGGTGAAGTTCGAGAACGTCGAACAGCCCATGTAGTGATAGATCGCCTCGCCTTTGTAAGAGAAGCGCGAAGTACCGTCGGGCATCAGCCCCTTGCCTTGCGTTTCGCGGATCGCGCTGCACAGGTTGGTCTTGCCGGAAAGGCACATTTTGCACTGGCGGCACTCGGGGGTGTAGAGCGGGATCACGTGATCGCCCGGCTTTACGCTGGTAACGCCCGCGCCCACTTCGCGCACGATCCCTGCCCCTTCGTGGCCGAGGATCGAAGGGAAGATGCCCTCGGAATCGAACCCGTCCAATGTGTAGGCATCGGTATGGCAGATGCCCGTCGCCATGATCTCGACCAGCACTTCGCCATCCTTCGGTCCCTCGAGGTCGAGCTCGACGATTTCGAGCGGTTGCTTGGGAGCGAAGGCGACGGCGGCGCGGGTCTTCATGGCGGACATTTCTCCTGGCGAGTCGGGCGCACGATGGCGCGCGGTTTCAGGCGGCGCAAGCGGAATGGACGAGCGGGCGTCAGCTTTCGTGGACGGTCTTGGGCACCATGCACGCCATCACGCCTTCGCGTCCGTCCTCGCTGCCATAGCCCGACCATTTGACCCCGCCGAACGGCGCATCGGCGGTGCTTACGACCGCGGAGTTGATCCCGACCATTCCCGCCTCGATTTCGGCGGTCAGGTGGCGGCGCCGCTTGGGATCGTTGGTCCAGACATATGCGGCAAGGCCGTAGGGCAGGCGGTTGGCCTCGGCGATCATGTCCTCTTCGCCTTTCATCGGGTTGATGAGGGCGATCGGACCGAACGGCTCCTCGTTCATGATCACGGCGTCGGTCGGCACTTCGGAGAGCACCGAGGGCTGATAGAAATAGCCCTGGTTGCCGATCCTCTCGCCGCCGGCGCCGAGCTTCGCTCCGCGATCGACCGCATCGGCGATCTTGGCAGCGATCCCGTCGGGGCCCCGTTCGCTTGCCATCGGGCCCATCTGCGTTTCGGCATCCATCCCGTTGCCGACCTTGATCGCCTTTGCGCGCTCGATGAAACCGCTGAGGAACTTGTCATAGCTCGCTTCCTGGACAAGGAACCGCGTGGGGCTGACGCAGACCTGCCCGGCGTTGCGGTACTTTGCGGCGACCATCGTATCGAGCGTCTTGTCGATATCGACGTCGTCGAACACCAGCACCGGCCCGTGACCGCCAAGCTCCAATGTCGCCACCTTGAGATCGTCCGCCGCGAGCCGCGCGAGGTGCTTGCCGACCGCGGTCGAACCGGTGAAGGTCAGCTTGCGAATGATTGACGAGCCAAGCAAGTGGCGGCTGACGGTATCGGGCACCCCGAAGACGCACTGCACCGCTTCGCCAGGAACGCCGGCGTCGATCAGTGCCTGGACCAGCGCGATCCCGGTGGCCGGCGTCTCTTCGGAAGGCTTGACGATTGTCGAGCAGCCCGCCGCGAGCGCGCCGCCAATCTTGCGCATCACGTTGAGCGCGGGGAAGTTCCACGCGGAAAAGCCTGCGACCGGGCCGATCGGGTGGTACTGCACCTCGACCCGCTGGCCTTCGGGCCGGACCATCGTGCGACCGTAGGTCCGCTTGACCTCGCCGGCATAGAATTCGAGCAGCATCGCCGAATAGATTATTTCGCCCTTCGCTTCGGCGAGTGGCTTGCCCTGTTCGAGCGTGAGCGCAACCGCGATCTCGCCCGCGCGCTCCTTGATCAAGGCTGCTGCCTTCATCAGGATTGCCGCGCGCTTGTCTGCCGGGGTCGAGCGCCAGGTGCGGAAGCCTTTCGCGGCGTTGTCGAGCGCGGCATCGAGATCGGCGGTGGTCGCGCTCGACAGCGTACCGATGGTCTCGCCGGTGGCCGGGCCAAGCACGTCGATTGCGTCGCGGCCACCGCCCGAGAGCTTCTCGCCGCCGATCAACAGGTGGAGCGCAGGATAGTCGGTCATGGGGGATCCTCTGTTCGGGTCAATTCGGGGTTGGCATTTCGATGGGGTCTCGTGCAGGCGATTGCAACGGTTGTCTCGATCGTTAGCGCGCGGAGTCGGCTGACGTTCATAGACAATGCAATACGAACGCTTGCCATGACCCGTATTCTCGCAACCGTTTTCGCTGCCGTCTCGTTCCTCGCTTCCCCGGCAATGGCACAGGAATCGGCACCACCCCCGGCGGTCCAACTCAATCCGCAGCAGCAGGAGGCGGTGCGCTGCTCTGCCGCACTTGCGATCGTCGCCGGAATCCAGAACGCGGGTGGCGGCAAGAAGTGGCCGCCGATGGCCAAGCGCGGGAAGGACTTCTTTGTGCGAGTCTCCGCCCAGCTGATGGACGAGACCGGCATGACGCAGGAGCAGGTCGCCGCGCTAATGAAGGCCCAGGCGCAGAAGCTCGTCGAGGACCCCGATTTCGCTACGGTCGTGCCGCCGTGCCTCGACCTGCTCAAGGCCTCGGGCCTATGATGTGCCGTTGAGCGCCAGCATCACCCACAATTTCGTGTGCTGGCAACTCGCTGCAGGTGGACGCTCGCGCGCCGCTGGTGCATGAGCGGACGGCATGTGGCGCCTCTATCAATTCCCCTTGTGCCCGTTCAGCCGCAAGGTCCGCCTGTTGCTGAGCGAGAAGGGCGTGGGCTACGAATTGTGGCGGGAGAACCCGTGGGACGCGAGCGACGAATTCTGGAAGCTCAACGCTGCCGGGCGCACACCGGTAATCGAGCAGCCCGAGAAGAAGATCGTCATCGCCGATAGCCGGGCGATCTGCGAATATTTCGAGGAGACGGTCGACAAGGCGCCGATGATCAACGGCACCGCCACCGGCCGGGCGGAAATCCGCCGGCTGGTCGCGCTGTTCGACGAGAACTTTTACGCCGACGTCACTGGGCCGTTGCTACACGAGCGGATGCTCAAGCGGATCGTCCATCGACAGCCTCCGGATTCGCGCATCCTGCGCGATGCGATGAAGGCCGCGCACGGCCATCTCGATTATATCGACTGGCTGGTCGATACCCGTGCCTGGCTCGCCGGACCGACGATGAGCCTGGCTGACCTCGCGGCGGCGGCGCAGGTTTCCGTCGCCGATTATCTCGGCGGGATCGATTGGGCGGGTCACGACCAGGCGCGCAGCTGGTATGCCGTGTTCAAGAGCCGGCCGAGCTTCCGCCCGCTGCTGAGCGAACGGATGGACGTGATCCAGCCGCCATCGCACTACGCCAAGGTCGATGCGTGAAACTTGGCCGGTCAATCCGTGCCCGTTCACGCCGGGTTACAACTCGCCTATGCAACGGTTCTGCAAATGGTGGTGAGGGTCCCAGGTAAGTAGATGGCGAAACGGGGAAGCCGGCGCACAGCGGCGGCGAATCAGCAACGCAGCCAGCAAAGCAAGCGCGCGCGTGTCCGCAGCGGCTGGCGGCTGTGGCTGCGTCGGCTAGTCATATGGGGCGGCGCGCTGGCGCTGATCGGTGCGCTGTTCCTGGGCGCGGCAGTGGTGTTCGCCGAACGGTCCTTGCCCAGCTACAACTCGCTCGCAGCCACCCAGCCGGGGCAGACCGTGGTCGTGCGTGCCCGCGACGGTAGCGAGCTGATCGAACTCGGGCCGAGCTATGGCCAGTGGCTCAACTCCGACCAGATCCCGCAAGTGATGAAGGACGCGATGGTCTCGGTCGAGGACCGGCGGTTCTATTCGCACTTCGGGGTCGATCCGATCGGACTGGTGCGTGCAATCTACGTGTGGATGACTGGCGACAAGCGGATCCAGGCGACCTCTACGATCACCCAGCAGCTTGCGCGCAACCTGTTCCTCAATTCGAACCGCTCGTTCGATCGCAAGGTGCGCGAGGCGGTGCTGGCGATGGCACTGGAGATGAAGTTCTCCAAGCAACAGATCCTCGCGCTCTATCTCAACAAGGTCTATTTCGGCGGCGGCGCCTACGGTATCGATTCCGCCAGCCGCAAGTTCTTCAGCCACCCGGCGACGCACCTGTCGGTCGGCGAAGCGGCGATTATCGCCGGACTGGTCAAGGCTCCCAGCCGGTTCTCGCCCACCGCCGACGTTGATGCAGCGGTCAAACGCGCCAATGTCGTACTGGCGCTGATGCGCGAACAGGGCCGGATCAGTGCCAGCGAGGCGGCGGTCAACCCGGCGACAGTCAAGCTCAAGAAGGACAGCAACGAGAATTCGGTGCGTTACTTCACCGACTGGGTCCTGCCGCAGCTCGAAGTGATGGTACCCGACACGACCGAGCCACTCGAGGTCTGGACCACACTCGATCCGGGGATGCAGAATGCCGCGGCACAAGCGATCAAGGCCAATGCGCCGAAGGGCGCGCAAGGTGCGCTCGTCTCGCTCGATCGCGATGGCGCGATCCTCGCGATGGTCGGCGGGACCGACTACGTCACCAGCAACTACAACCGTGCGACCGAGGCGATGCGCCAGCCCGGTTCGGCGTGGAAGCTGTTCGTCTACATCGCTGCGCTCGAGGCCGGGTACACGCCCGACGACCGGGTCAAGGACGTGCCGGTGACGATCGACGGCTGGTCGCCGCACAACGCGGGCGGTTCGTACGCCGGCGAAATGAGCGTGCGCGATGCATTTGCCTATTCGAAAAACACCGTTGCCGCGCAATTGGGCAACGAAGTCGGCTTCGGCACGGTGGCTTCGGTCGCGCGGCGGTTCGGAATTACCACCCCGATCTCGACCTATCCGGCGATGGTGCTGGGTTCATCGGAAGTGCGGGTGATACAGCTGACCCAGGCGTTCGCGGAGATTTCGGACGGCGGGTTCGCGATCCAGCCGTACGGCATCGTCAAGGTCACCGACACCAAGGGCGATGTCCTGTTCCAGCACCAGCCGGGCCGCTTCGGACAGCTGATCCCCGACTACGTCGCTGCCGGGATGACCGACATGCTGCAGACGACCGTGGCCACGGGGACCGCGCGTGCTGCGCAGATCGGCCGCCCAGTTGCGGGTAAGACCGGCACCACGAGCCTCAACAAGGATGGCTGGTTCCTCGGCTTTTCGAGCGGGATCACCACCGGGGTGTGGATGGGGCGCGACGATGCCAAGCCGGTGCCCGGCCTGCACGGCGGATCGGCCCCTGCGAAGGCGTTCGCCGACTACATGAACTATGCAGTCAAGGACCGCCCGGTGGAGCAGTTCAAGACCGAGCTCAAATTGCCCGAGTGGCAGCAGGAGCCGGACGACGAGCACTACTACGACGGCAATCCCGGCGACTATTATTACACCGACGAGCAGGGCAACCTGATCCAGCCCAACAAACCCGAAACCCCGGGCCAGATGGCATTCCCGCCGGGCAGCGAACCGGGTGCACAGTCTGCGCCGTCGCGCAATTCGCCCAACCCGCCGTCGGGTGACAATGGCCAGGCCGCAAGCGACGATTTCCTCGATCGGGCGATCGGCAAGGGACCGGGCGCGTCGCCCGCACCGCCCCCGCGCACGACGTTGCAGCAAACCGGGCCACGCGCCGTTACGGTCCAGCCCGGCGGCTAACCACCGCACTTGCAGTCCGGGTTTTCAAGCGGACAAATGAAAAGCCCCGCCGGCACGGGTGTGCGGGCGGGGCTCTTCGAGAGTTGACGCGCTGCCTATTGCAGGCGGAATGCGATATACATTGCCGGACGGCCGCGACGTTGTACGCGAAGCAGCACGGATTCGCGCTTGTCCTTCATCGCCTGGCTGACCACCGCTTCCAGGTCCGCCACGCTTGAGATATCTTTGTAATTCGCCGAGAGGATGATGTCGCCGCGTTGCAAGCCCTTCTGGGCCGCATCGGAACTCGGGTCGAGGCTGAGCACGACCACGCCCTTGGTATCGGGCGATACGCCCAGCTGCGAGGCAATGCGTGCAGTGATCGGGGTCACCTGGACGCCGAGATGCTTGGTCACAACCTCGCTGGTTGCGGGGGCGGACGAGTTGTCGTTCGTATCGCCATCATCGCCGTTGAACATTTGCGATTGGGCGAGTTCCTTCTCGCTCGGGCGGGTACCGACCGTGACATTGACGGTGCGGTGCTGGCCCTGGCGGTAGAGTTCGACCGGAACCGACGTGCCCGGCTTGATGTTGGCGACCAGGAACGACAGCGTCTGGTCGTTGGTCACGTCCTTGCCGCCCACCTTGGTCACGATGTCGCCCGGCTTGATGCCGGCCTTGTCCGCCGGCTGGCCCGGCTCGACCGCCTGGACGAATTCGCCGCGATTCTGCGGCAGGCCGAGCGAATCGGCGAGGTCGCCTGTGACCGGCTGGATCTGGACGCCGAGGTAGCCGCGCTCGATCTTCTCGCCCGAAATCAGCTTCTTGACGATCGGCGCGGCGGTATCGGCTGGAATGGCGAGGCCGATGCCGACGCTGCCGCCCGACGGCGAAAGGATCGCGTTGTTGATGCCGATCACGTTACCCTGCATGTCGAACAACGGGCCACCCGAGTTGCCGCGATTGATGCTCGCGTCGGTCTGGATGTAACGGTCGTAGGGCGAACCCGAGCCGGTCGCGCGATAGACCGCCGAAACGATCCCCGCAGTCACTGTGCCGCCGAGCCCGAACGGATTGCCGATCGCGATCACCCAGTCGCCCGGGCGTGCCTTCGCCGAATCGCCGAACTTGACGAACGGAAACGGCTTGTCGCCCTTGATCTTGAGCACCGCGAGGTCCGACGCATCGTCCTTGCCGACGATCGTTGCCGGGTAATCCGTCCCGTCAGGAGTGGTGACGGTGATCTCCTCGACCTGGCCGTTGCCTTCGGGGCTGATGACGTGGTTGTTGGTGACCACGTAGCCGTCTGCCGAGATAATGAACCCGGAACCGAGCGACTGCGCTTCGCGGGTCTGCGGCTGGCCGCCGCCGTTCGGGGTGCCGAACAGGCCTTCGAACGGGGTGCCCGCGAAGGGGTTCTGCGACTGCACCTGGATCCGCTGGCGGGTCGAGATGTTGACCACTGCAGGCTGGAGCTGGGCCGTCAGGTCCGCGAACCCGGAGGGCGCACCCGCGCGGGGCACCACCTTGGCGATCTGGCTGTCGTCGTTCTGGGCAACCTGCGCCCCGGCGGGGTAACCGGTGATGAGCGAGATCGCGGCACCGCCGACCAGCAGCGCCGAAGTAAGTCCGTATGAATATCGCACGCGCTTCACGTCCTTTGCTTCCTCTTCTTGTCCGTTGCGAACCCGAACGCCCGAAAGGCGGGATGGGTCCGCGGTGTCCCCGCGCGCGTACTCACGCCGACGGGGCTTAACCGTGTTTGAACACGGCGCTCGTCGTCAGGGTTTTCCGCGAAACTGCTTCAGATATTCGTTGTCCGGGCCCAGGATGATCGCGGACGATCCTTCCGCACCGTTGGAAAAGACCGTGTCGTAGCTCTGCATCGCGCGGTAGAAATCGTAGAACTTTGGATCCTTGTTGAACGCGTCGGCGTAGATCTTGGCAGCCTTGGCATCGGCGTCGGCACGGATGATCTGGGCGTTCTTCTGGCCCTGCGCGAGGATAGTCTTGGCTTCCTGGTCGCGTGCGGTCCGCATCCGGTCGAACGCCGATTGCAGCGGCGTGCCGTCGGGCAGGTCGGCGCGCTTGATCCGCACGTCGATCACTTTGGCGCCGTATTCGCGCGCCTGGGTATCGAGCTTCCTGCGGATGTTGAGCATCGTCGTGCCGCGTTCGGCAGTGAGCAGCGACGCGAAGCTGCGGCGGCCGAGTTCCTGCCGCACCACCGAGCTTAGAATCGCCGAGAGCTGGGTTTCGACGGTGTCGAGCGTTCCGGCGGTCTGGACCATCTTGACCGGGTCGATGATCCGGTAACGGGCATAGGCATCGACGTTCAGCCGCAGCTGGTCGGTCGACAGCACGGTTTGCGGTTCCATGTCGACGTTGAGTATCCGCCGGTCGATCCGCACCAACCGCTCGTAGAACGGGATGCGGAACACGATCCCCGCGCCGGGATGGCTGAGCGGCTGGTCCGGCTTGTAGAGGTTGACCACCTGGGGATCGGGTCGCCCGGCGCGCACGATGACCGCCTCTTCAGTCTCGGGGACGACCGTGAAGCACATCAGAAGCGCCAGGATCGCTACCCCGACGGCGATGATCGACGCTTTGTGTGTTTGCCAGATCTGTTCCATCACTGGCCTCCCGCCTGCTGGTCGCCGGAGGCGGGCGGGGTGCTCGCCTGTTGCTTCGCACCGCGCTGCATTTCGGGCAGCGGCAGATAAGTCGTCACGTTGGGAGCCGCGACGATTGTCTTGTCGGTTTCGCGCAACACGCGCTCCATTGTTTCGTAGTACATCCTGCGCCGGGTGACTTCGGGGGCAAGCTTGTACTGTGCGTAGACCTTGTCGAACGCCACCGCGTCACCCTGCGCGCGTGCGAGCACCTGCTGCGCGGTCGCTTCGGCCTGGTTGACGTAACTTTCTGCCGTCTGCTGCGCGGCGGTCACGTTCTTGAACGCATCCTCCACTTCCTTGGGCGGGTCGGTCTTGCGGATTTCGACGCCCTGGATCGTCACTCCCGCCCGGTAGGAGTTGAGGATGTCCTGCATCCGGGTCTTAACGGCCTGTTCGATATCCGCCCGGCCCGCGCCCGAAACCACATCGTTGAGCTTGCGTTCGCCGACCGAAGCACGCATCGCAGCCTCGGCAGTTTCGCGCACGGTCTGCGCCGGATCGTCGAGCTGGAAGCGGTATTGCGCGAGGTTCTTGATGTTCCAGCGCACGATATAGCTCAGGTCGACCAAGTTCTGGTCGCCAGTCAGCATCAGTTTCTGGCCGGTTCCTTCGGGGATGTTGTCGATGCGGATTTCGCTGACGTTCTGGACATAGACTTCCTGGAATGGCCACGGCGCAGTGAAGTTCAGGCCCGATTGCAGCGTGCGGCTATACTTGCCGAACGTGGTGACGATCCCTTCTTCCTTCGGGCCGACCTGGTGGAACATCGAAAAGCCCAGCCACACGGCGATGATCGCCAGTACCGCGAGCGGGAACCAGCTGCGGCCACCCGGAGCATCGGGCAAGCGGAAGCCGGGGCCGCCACCACCGCGGCGCGGGCCCTCGGGGCCGCGATGGCGGAAGATGTCTTCTATGCCAGCCGATCGGCGCGGCTCGCCGCCGCCTGGCAGCCACGGGTTGCGCGGGCCGCGCGGCTTGTCGGCAGGAGTTTCTCCGTCCGTGCCGTCGCCACTATCATCGCCGCTATCATTGCCGTCATCGGAGCCATCTCCGCTGCCGCCAGACGTGCCGCCCCAGGGATTGCCCTTGCCGGCCATTGCCAGCCCGTGTGCAGCCCAGTTTGAAATGTGTCCCAACCCATCCGTGATCTTCATGCCTTCTCTTATAGGTGGGGATCGCGGGAAAAACAGGGGTGGCGGCTGCGATTTTGCTGCTAGTGGATTGCCTAGATGGACGAAGACACGCTCAAGCGCCTCCTTCCCGCTTCGATTGCCGACCGGGTGCGGTCGTTGTCATTGCGCGATGGCACTGCGACGGGCGTTCTCGATGCCGAGGGCCTGAGCGCGGGCGAATGTGCCGACCTCGAGCGCGCGGCCAAGGATGTGCTGTCGCAGGCCAATGGCGTGAAGGATGTCCGCGTGGCGCTGATGGCCGATCGGCCGGAGCCGCCAGCGGGACCGGTCGTCATCGCCATCGGCTCGGGCAAGGGCGGTGTCGGCAAGTCGACTTTGACCGCCAATCTTGCGGTTGCGCTGGCGCGGGCCGGACGCAAGGTCGGGCTGGTCGACGCCGATATCTATGGACCGAGCCAGCCGACGATGCTCGGCACGGCGGGGCAGCGCCCGCAGGCGCGCGACAAGCAACTGATCCCGATCGACAGCAAGTTCGGGGTAAAGATGCTCTCGATCGGTCACCTGGTCGAACCGGGCCGTGCAGTCGCATGGCGCGGGCCGATGGCGGGCGGCGCGCTGGTCCAGTTGATGGAGGCGGACTGGTCGGGTGTCGAGGTGCTGCTGATGGACCTGCCGCCTGGTACCGGTGACGTGCAGATCACCATGCTGCAAAAGCACAAACCCGCTGGTGCGGTGATCGTCTCGACGCCGCAGGATATCGCGCTGATCGACGCGCGCCGCGCGGCGCAATTGTTCGCAACCGGCGGCGTGCCGGTGATCGGGCTGGTCGAGAACATGGCCGGGTATGTCTGCCCACATTGCGGCGAAGCGAGCGATCCGTTCGGTGTCGGCGGGGTTGAGGAGGAAGCAAGGGCCGAAGGGATCGCGTTCCTCGGCCGCATCCCTCTGGCGCGCGAAATCCGAATGGCCAGCGACAGCGGAGAGCCGCCCGCAGCTGCTGACGGGCCGCAAGCAGGGGCCTTCGCCGCTATCGCGCAGCAGCTCGGCGCATGGATCGACGCGCGCCAGCCGGTCGCGGTGGGCTGAGCGATGCAGGTCACCCGCCGCGGATTGCTGGCAGGTGCCGCCGCAGGGGGCGGACTGCTCGTCGCGTGGGGTTTGTGGCCGCGCCAGTTCTCGACCCCGCTTTCGCCCGGGAGTGACGAATGGGCGTTCGGCGCATGGCTCAAGATCGGGCGCGACGGAGTGGTAACCGTGGCGGTCCCGCAGCTCGAAATGGGACAGGGCATTACTACCCTGTTGCCGCAGCTGGTCGCAGCCGAACTCGGTGCCGACTGGCGGCAGGTTGCAGTCGAACCAGCGCCGATCTCGGGTGCCTATCCCAACGTGCCGCTGGCTGCGAAATGGGCACCGCTGTGGATGCCGGTGATGCCCGGTCTCGCCGAACGGCCCGACAGCGTCCTGGCGCTCCGCTACGCGCAGGAAGGACCGTTCAATGCCACTGCCGAAGGGCTCTCGCTGGCGGCATTCGAAGGTCCCGCGCGTAATGCCGCCGCCTCTGCCCGAGCCATGCTGGCAATGGTCGCGGCGGAGCGGTGGGGCGTCGCGTGGGAGGAATGCGAGGCGCGCGACGGGTTCATAATCCACGCCGGCAAGCACTTGTCGTTCGCCGCACTAGCCGCCGATGCTGCACGCCAATCGCCGCCCGATCCGCCGCCTGTCAGTGCGCAGCCCTATGCCGAAGCGCCCGGCCCTGCGGACCAGGACCAGCCGATCCCCTATCCCCGGCTCGACTTGCCGGCAAAGGTCGATGGCAGTTACCTGTTCGCCGGCGATATCCGCCTGCCGGACATGGTCTACGCTGCAATCCGCCACGCCCCGGCTGGCGATGCCACGCTGTCCGGGTTCGACAAGGACGCAGCCCGCAAAGTGCGAGGCCTCGTCAAGGTCGTGCAGAATCCGAGCTGGGTTGCGGTGCTCGCCGAGACGTGGTGGGCCGCAGAGCGTGCGCTCACGCTGATGAAGCCGCGCTTCAAAGTGTCCGGTGGGCCAAGCAGCGATTCGATCGACGAACGGCTTGAAGAAGCGGTGACCAAGGGCGAGGCGGTTCGAATCTTCACGCGCGGCGATGGCGACGACCATCTCGGCGACCCGTCATGCACCTATCGCTATGACATCGTGCCGCAGACGCAGGCGACGCTGGAAACCGCAAGTGCCACCGCGCGGCTCGAGGACGGGCAGCTTGAACTGTGGCTCGCGACGCAGGCACCCGAGCATGCGCGGCACGCGGCGGCGAAAGCGGTCGGCCTGAGCGAACGCGACGTGGTGGTTTACCCGATGGGTGCCGGCGGCAGCTTCGACCGCCGCTTGGAGCACGACCAGGCGATCGAAGCGGCGGTGTTGGCACAAGCGGCCGGTCGCCCGGTCCAGCTGATCTGGTCGCGGCGACAAGAAGGTGTTGCCGGGCGTCCACGCGCGCCACTGGCGTGCCTCGCGAGCGGCTGGACGGCGAAAGAAGACGGTTCCGCCCAAGGCTTGCGGCTGCGCGTGGCGATGCCCGCGACCGTGCGCGAGTTCGGCAAGCGACTGTTCGACAACCGCACTGCCGAAGCGGCTCTGAGGGTAACCGATGCCACCGCCGACCCGCTGGCGTTCGAAGGCGCGCTGGTCCCCTATTCGATCCCCGATATCGCGATCGACCACGTGCCGGTGAACGTCGGCCTGCCAAGCGGGCGGATGCGCGGCAATGCCCACGCCTATCTCGCCTTCGCGGTCGAATGCTTCATGGACGAGCTTGCCAAGCGCGTCGCGCGCGAACCCTTATCCTACCGGATGGAGTTGCTGGGCGACGATCCGCGTCTCGCGGAATGCCTCCAGCGCGCGGCACGAATGGCGCAGTGGGATGGCGGGGCTAACGAGAGCGGGCAGGGCATCGCCTGCTGGCGCATCGGCAGCGGAAAGGACGATGAAGCGACCGCACGGATCGCCTGTGTTGCCACCGCGCGCGCAGGCGGCGGAGGAGTGAAGGTCAGCAAGCTTTCCGCAGCGGTCGACCTCGGCCGCATCGTCAATCTCGACATTGCGCGCCAACAGATAGAAGGCGGCTTGCTGTTCGGGTTGGGCACTGCGACGGGTGCCGCTTTCACTTACCAGAACGGCGCGCCCGTCAGCGGACGGCTGGCCGACCTGTCACTGCCGATGCTGGTCGACGCGCCCGAAGTCGATGTCGAGTTCGTTCCTGCTGACGGGCTGCCGGCAGATCCCGGCGAGATCGGGGTCGCCGTGGCCGCTCCGGCGATCGCCAACGCCCTGCAGTCGGCGACGGGGTTGCGCCTGCGCCGCCTGCCCCTCATCTCCGACGGGATATGATGATCAACCCGCCTTCGCCCCCGCCCGACCATCCGCCGGTAAAGACCGGCGGTATCGGTGTCTTGCTGGTCAATCTCGGCACGCCCGACGCGCCCGATCCCAAGTCGGTCAAACGCTACCTTGCCGAATTCCTGTCCGATCGCCGCGTGGTCGAGATTCCTCCGATCGCCTGGCAACCGATCTTGCGCGGGATCATCCTCAACACCCGCCCGAAGAAGAGCGCACACGCCTATCGCCAGGTATGGACCGAGCGCGGCTCGCCGCTGGCGGTGATTACAGCGGACCAGGCTGCGGCACTTCAGGCGCGGCTGGGCGATAGCGTGCAGGTCGGCTGGGCGATGCGTTATGGCAATCCCTCGATCGAGGCAGAGATGGCCCGGCTCAAGGATGCCGGGTGCGAACGGATCCTGCTCGCGCCGCTCTATCCGCAATACTGCGGCGCGACGACCGCGACGGTTGTGGACAAGGCTGCGGAAACGCTGGGGAAAATGCGTTGGCAACCTGCGCTGCGGACCTTGCCAGCCTATCACGACGACCCGCTCTACATCGACGCGCTCGTGAAGGATCTGGGTAGGCAGCTCGATGCGCTGGATTTCGCGCCGGAAGTGATACTGCTGAGTTTCCACGGGATGCCCGCGCGCACGCTTGAGTTGGGCGATCCCTACCATTGCCAGTGCCAGAAAACCGCGCGGCTGCTCGAGCAGGCGCTCGCCCGGCCGGGCCTGCGCTGCGTCACGACGTTCCAGAGCCGGTTTGGCCGTGCCAAGTGGCTTGAGCCGGCGACCGATGCGGTGCTCGAAGCCGAAGCGAAGGCTGGCACCAAGCGCCTCGCGATTGCGGCACCGGGATTTTCTGCCGATTGCCTCGAAACGCTCGAGGAACTGGCGATCCGCGGCCGTGAGCAATTCGAGCGAGCGGGCGGCGAGCAATTTGCTGCGCTGTCCTGCCTCAACGCGGGCGATCCGGGGATGGACATGCTCGAAGCGTTGGTAAGGCGCGAATTGGCGGGCTGGATTTAGGCCCGCAAATTACTTACATTACGGTAAGTAAGGAGAAGGATTCGATGGCCACCCTCGCCGCCCCGCCGCCTGCTACCGAGGCTACGCCGCATACGCCCACGCACTGGACAGAAGACCGACTGACCGAAGCCGATCTCGCGCATATTCCCGGTGACGGCGGCTGGCCGGTGGTCGGCAACACTTTCAAGATGCTGGCCGATCCGCACGCGTTCAACACCGCGATGGTCGAGCAATACGGGCCCGTCTACAAGAACCGCGCGTTTGGCGGCTGGGCGGTGATGCTGGTTGGTGCTGACGCCAACGAGCTGGTATTGTTTGACCGCGAGAAGCTGTTCTCGTCCGAGCAGGGCTGGGGCCCGATACTCGACCAGTTGTTCCCGCGCGGGCTGATGCTGATGGATTTCGACCATCACCGCGCCGATCGCCGCGCGCTGTCGATTGCCTTCAAGCCCGAACCGATGCGCCACTATGCCGGATCGCTCAATCGCGGGATTGCCGAGACGGTGAAGCGCTGGGCCGGTCCGATGAAATTCTACCCGGCTATCAAGGCGCTCACGCTCGACCTTGCGGCGGACAGTTTCATCGGCATTCCGTGGGGGCCCGAGGCCGACAAGATCAACGCTGCGTTCGTCGATATGGTGCAGGCCTCGGTCGCGCCGGTGCGCTCTCCGCTGCCTTTCACGATGATGAAGCGCGGGGTCGACGGGCGGAAGTTCCTGGTCGACTACTTCACTGCGGAGACCGAGCGGCGGCGCAAGGAAGGCGGCGGGCAGGACATGTTCAGCCAGTTCGCCACCGCGACCCGCGAGGATGGCAGCCTGTTGCCGGTCGACGAAGTGGTCGATCACATGAACTTCCTGATGATGGCCGCGCACGACACCATTACTTCGAGCGCGACAACGCTGATCTGGCTGCTCGCCAAGCACCCCGAGTGGCAGGAAAAGCTGCGTCAGGAAGCGATTGCGGTCACCGGCGGACCCGATGCGCAGGGCAACCCGCGCCCGCTCGACTACGACGACCTCGGCAAGATGGAACTCACCGAAATGGCGTTCAAGGAGGCGCTGCGGATCGTCCCGCCGGTGCCGAGCACGCCGCGCCGCGCGCTGCGTTCGTTCGAGTTTGGCGGCTATACCATTCCCGCCGGCGCCGGGGTGTCGATCAACACCCATTTCGTCCACCACTCGCCCGAGCACTGGGACGATCCGGAGAAGTTCGACCCGATGCGCTTCACTCGCGAGGCGGAGAAGGCGCGCCACAAGTACGCGTGGGTTCCTTTCGGCGGCGGCGCGCACATGTGCCTCGGGCTGCACTTTGCCGACATGCAAGTGAAAATCCTGATGGCGCAGCTGCTCCAGCGCTACCGCATCGAGATCGCCGAGGGGTACACGCCCGACTGGCAGGCCTGGCCGATCCCCAAGCCCAAGGACGGATTGAACGTGGAATTCAAAGCTCTCTGATATCCGCCCACCCATCCGGGTGGGCATCCTCGGTGCTGTTCCCTCCTCTGCGCTGCGGGGCACCTGCGGGCGGCCGTTCGGCCTTGCGGTTGGCCTGCTGCCAACCGGGGCCTTGATGCAGACCCCCACCCCTCCTCAAAAATCGATCGCGATGCCGTCCTTCACCCAGTCGCCATAGCGGGTGGGGCTGAGCTGTTCGTCATCCTTGACCGCCCTGGGCTTGGGCGGCGGCGCGTCAGTCCAGTGCGCGGGCTTCACGAATTTTTCGGGCCGCTTGGTCGGTTTCTTCGCCATGGGTCCAAGATGGACCCGCTGGCCAGCGGATGCAATCGCGGATAGGGGCGCTGCGATGGCCAAGGTCCAGGGATTGCCTGCGCGCACTGCCGCGCTCCGGATGCTCGACGCAGTGCTGCGCCGGGGCGAGACGCTCGACCTGGCCGAACGCTCGGCAGCGAAGGGCCTGACCCCGAGCGACCGCGCGTTCGCCCGGGCGATTGCCGGCGAGAGCTTGCGCTGGATGCTCGATCTCGATGCGATGATCGACGGTGCGACGAAACAGCGGCTACCCGATGACGCCAAACCGCGCACGGTGCTGCGGATGATGCTGGCGCAGTGGCTGCGGCTGGAGACCCCGCCGCACGCAGTCATTGCCACCGGGCTCGAATTGCTGAGCGGCGGACCGCGGCGGCTGGCCCACGGGGTGTTTTCTGCGCTGGTGAAGCAGAAAGCGGCCTTGCCTGCCGTGCCGACCCTGCCCGCCGAAGTTGCCGCGCGATGGGGCGGCCGAGCCGCCTGGATCGCTGCTGCACTCGCTACCCCGCCTCCGCTCGACCTTGCACTGCGCGATTGGAGCGAGACCGAGCATTGGACTGTCGAACTGGGCGGCACTTCGCTCGCCCCCGGCCATGTTCGCCTCGCACGCGGCAGCGCGGTCGAGCGGCTGCCCGGTTTCGAGCAAGGCGCGTGGTGGGTGCAGGACTTCGCCGCGTCGCTGCCCGCACGCCTGCTCGGCCATGGAGAGGGCCGCAGCGTGCTCGATCTGTGCGCCGCGCCGGGGGGCAAGACGCTCCAGCTGGCGGCAGCTGGGTGGCGGGTCACTAGCATCGACAAGAGCGCCAAGCGGCTCGACCGGCTGGTCGAGAACCTCGACCGCACGGGGCTCACCGCCGAAGTCGTCGCTGCCGACGCGCTGACGTGGGAGCCGGGCCGGACATACGAGGCGATCCTGCTCGACGCACCGTGCACCGCCACCGGCACTTGCCGCCGCCACCCCGACGTGATCCACCGCATTCATGCCCCGCAGATTGCCGAGATGGCAGAGTTGCAGGCCGCTTTGCTTGAGCGCGCCATCGGCTGGCTCGCCCCGGGCGGGAGGCTGGTCTATGCGACCTGCTCGCTCGAACCCGAGGAAGGCGAGCAGCAAGCGGCGAACGTTGCGCTGGAACCGGTTCCGATCCTTGCGAACGAACTCCCGGCAGGCCTCGCGCCGACCTCGGAAGGCTGGCTTCGCACCGATCCGGGAATGCTCAGCGATGCAGGTGGTCTCGACGGATTCTTTGTCGCGCGGTGGCGAACGGGCTGATTGCACTTAGCCCGCGCGTTGGCTCCATCCGGACCCGGGTGCGGTTTCCTCTCGCGCCGCCGGGATCAGTTCGCGCATCCGGTGGCAAAAGTGCCTGAGGCACACTTCCTTGTCGGACAGCGGCCCGACGGAAAAGCTGCGCGAACCCATACCCTGCTGGACCCGCGCGATCAGCGCAGTGTCTTCGGCATTGACCTGCCGGTTGATCCGCCAGTTAAGGTAGCGCGCTGCGCGCATCTCCCGGCGATCGTCGGGCAGGGCATAGCTGATTTCGCGGATCACGCTGGTGGTCGGGCTCAGTGGCAGCCATTGCATGAAATCGACCTGGTCGGGATAGATGTCGAACGCGACGTTGGGCCACAGCTTGAAATAGAGCCACTGGCGCTGGCTCTGCGGCGGCAGGTGCGGCAATTCAGGCAACATTTGCTGGTAAGCGCGCTCTGACCGATTGGTCGAGGGGCGGTCTTGCATGTTGCCCCACATCCGATCGACATAGGGCTCGGCTTCTACCCCGTAGCTCTTGCCGAACAGCCGGGTGAGCCCGGGGTGCGCCACCTGGATATGCAGTCCGTCCGAGTAGTTGTCGCCGATGTTCTTCCAGTTGACCGGGCGCGGGCGCAGCGTCACCCGCCCGAGCGCGCGCAGCTCGCTGAAACGATAGGGCGCGACCATTTCCTCGTAGGGTGCCATCATCGCGGCGACCGAAGGTCCGTCGTCGACCAGCCGCACGAACGCGAACCCGTGCCATACATCGAGTGCAACTGGCGCGAGACCGTGTTGTGCCTGGTCGAGCGCGTCATAGCTCGCCGCATCGGGCACGCCGGTGAGCCGCCCGTCAAGCTCGTAGGTCCACGCGTGGTAGGGGCACACGAGCTTCTTCGCGCAGCCGCCGTCGCCATCGAGGATCCGTGAGCCGCGATGGCGACAGACGTTGGCGAAGGCGCGCAAGCTGCCGTCTTTCTGGCGCACGACGATCACGCTTTCGCCGACGATCTCGATCGAACGCCAGTCGCCGGCATTGGGAATGTCGCTTTCGTGGCATACGACCTGCCACGACGGGGCGAACACGCGCTCCTTCTCGAGCGCGAAGAACTCGGGGTCGGAATAAGTCCACGCGGGCAGGCTCCACCCGTCGAGCGGATCGCGGTTCGCCCCCGGGGTTTGGTCTTGCACGCCAGCCATTTCCCTGTCCCCCCGAAGCACGAGGCCTTAGCCCTTCACTTTGCTTGCAAAGCTCTTGCGCAGTTTCATCAGCTTGGGCGGAATCACCGCCAGGCAATAGGGGTTCCGCTGGCCTTCGCCTTCCCAGTATTCCTGGTGGTAGTCCTCGGCCGGGTACCACTCGGTCGGATCCTCGATCGTGGTCACTGCTGTCTGGCCGGGATGATCAGCGTTCCACCGGGCGATTGCAGCGGCGGCCTCGTCACGCTGCGCATCGCCGAGCGGGAAGATCGCACTGCGGTATTGCGTGCCGATGTCGTTGCCCTGGCGATTGAGCTGGGTCGGGTCGTGCGTGCCGAGGAACACGTCGTAGATCTCGGGCAGCGAAATCGTGTTTGGATCGAAGGTCACCCGGATCGCTTCGGCGTGTCCGGTGGCTCCGCTGCAAACCTCCTTGTAGGTCGGGTTGGCGACGCTGCCGCCGACATACCCGCTTTCGACCGCGCTCACTCCGATCACGTCGCGGAACACCGCTTCGGTGCACCAGAAGCACCCGCCCGCCACGATCGCCTGTTCACTCATCAGAATCTCCTCGTTCGCCTTCCATGTAGGATCGCGCGCGCCTTGCGCCAATGGACTTGGCGCAAGGGGCCGCATAAAGGCGTGCACATGGCTGAAGTCACCGTGTCCGCTCTGCAACTCGATCTCTCGTCAAGCGACGAGCAGGCGAACATCGCGGCTATCTCGGCGCTGGTCGAGGAAGCGGCGGGCAAAGGTGCGCAGATCGTGCTCCCGCCCGAGCTGTTCTCTGGCCCCTATTTCTGCAAGGTCGAAGACGAGGCGCTGTTCGCGCTTGCCCGCCCGACGATGAAGCATCCCTCGGTTATCGCGATGCAGGCGCTCGCGAAGAAGCTCCGTGTAGCAATCCCGACCAGCTTCTTCGAACGCGATGGGCATCACTACTACAACACCCTTGCGATGATCGGTCCCGACGGCGAGATCATGGGCACCTATCGCAAGAGCCACATCCCCGATGGGCCAGGTTACGAGGAAAAGTACTACTTCCGGCCCGGCAACGACGGATTCAAGGTGTGGGACGTGTGCGGGACACGCATCGGCGTCGGCATCTGCTGGGACCAATGGTACCCCGAAACCGCGCGGGTGATGGCGCTGATGGGGGCGGAGCTGCTGTTCTATCCCACCGCGATCGGTTCCGAACCCTACGACGCCGATCTCGACACCAGCCGGATGTGGCGCCGTGCGATGCAGGGCCATGCGGTGTCGAACTGCATGCCGGTGATCGCTGCCAACCGGATCGGCACCGAAGACGGGCAGGCGTTCTACGGCCACAGCTTCATCGCCGACGAATGGGGCGATCTTGTCGCGGAATTCGGCGCGGGCGAGACAGGCGCACTGGTGGCGACGATCGACTTGGCGCAGGCGGCGAAGCATCGCGCAGGCATGGGCTTTTTCCGCGATCGCCGGCCGCAGCTCTATGGCCGGATCTCGGAGGACATCTGACCGCCCATCGCTACCTGATCGCGCTTGGTTCGAACGTGCGCAACACGCGCGACGGCTTGCCGCGGCAGGTGATCGCCGGTGCGGTGGAAATGCTCGAAGACCTGGGGCTGCTTTTCGTCTCGCTTTCCCCAACGATCGACAGTGCGCCGCTGGGTCCTTCGCGCCGCCGCTTCGCCAATGCGGTGGCAGTCGTGGAAACCGTTCGCGGACCCGAACAGCTGATGGCGATATTCCGGGAAACCGAGCGCACATTCGGTCGCCGCAAGCGCGGGCTGCGCTGGGGTGCGCGGGTGCTCGATCTCGATATCGTTCTGTGGAGCGGCGGCGCGTGGTTTTCGCCCTCGCTGACCATTCCGCACCCGCAGTTCCGCCTGCGCGATTTCGTGCTTGGCACGGCCGCCGCCATTGCGCCGCGCTGGCGCGACCCCATATCGGGATTGACGCTGCAGCAGCTCAATGCGCGCCTTCAGCACCCGCGCCCGCGTGACGCTTGACCCTTTGCGTCGCCCTGCTAGGGCACGCCCTCGTGGTCGGGCCCTTAGCTCAGTCGGTAGAGCAACTGACTTTTAATCAGTAGGTCGCTGGTTCGAACCCAGCAGGGCTCACCACGTATAAGTCCTTGTTTTACAAGGGTAAATTTTCACCCCACGCACTCTGATTTGTCGCCGAGTTTTCCGCTACTTGGTGGTTCCGTTGGCCTCGATGTCTTTGATTCAGAGACACAATGACCTACCAAAGTGACTGGTTTTGCCGCCAGATTCTCTGTGCGCAAAAAAGCGACCTACTAGTCATTTCTCATGATGGTGGATGTTTGTGCAGGTGGCCGCAGCATGCGCGTGCACAACCTGTAAGGCACTGTGCGTCTTCTGCCGAAGGCAAGCAAGTCCTATCTCCTGCATAAGAACAGGGAGCGTGATACATGAAGGTATTTGCCAGTTCGGTGATGCAGGGATTTGAGGAATTTCGTGAGGCGGCATTTTCCGCAATCCGCAGCCTTGATCATCAGATCGTGAGAGCCGTGGATCTTCCGGTATCTTCCACGTCATTCCGCATCGCGTGCCTGCCAGGCATTCGCACGAGCCGAATCCACTAGTTCCGTCTCCCGATCAGTATCTTATCAGGTTGAGCAACATTAGTAGGTCAAACTTCGAACCAAGTACGTTTCACCACGCAGTCTCCTCAAATTCCTCCTAGCGGCGCCCCGCCTGTGCTGCGGCAAATTCCTCCGGCATTTCCGGCGGTTTGCGGAGGTGTGCCGCGCCGAAGAGAGGTCGAGAGACCAGGTGACCTCGCAATTCGCCGCAGACCTGGCGCGGCTTCTCTGCGCGCCAGAAAGCGACCTACTGGGTGGTTTTCAGGAGTCGGAGGCGAGCCCGAGCTGGGCGCGCTGATCGGCCCAGCTCAATGGCAGGTCGGCCATCCGCCACAGCTCGCGTGCCTGCATGGCGCGGGGCTGCGATCCATCGAGGATCGAGCGGATGATCGCAGGATCGAGATAGGCGAGCCGGGCAAGGCGCTGCAGGTGCCGCAGGCGGGTGGTGGGCGTGGCGGTGGCTTCGGCTTCGTTCATCGCGAGCAGCTCGTCGCGAGCAGCAATTGCGCGTCCCATGAGTTCGACCAGCGCGCGATCGGTTGCAGTGGTCGTCCCGGCTGGCGGTTCGAGCCTGAGACGCGCCTCGTGCCCATAGCTCCTGTGCAGGGTTGGGATGACCAGCTCGACCGGCTGCGGCTCCGCATTCAGGCCGGCCGCGGACTGGAGTGCAGATGCGTCGAAGCTGACCTTGGCCGCTTCGCTGCTCACCGTGAGTTGCAGCTTGAGTAGCTTGAACTGGGTGCGTGCCTCGATGATCGGTGCGGAAGATACCGTTCGGGCGATCCCGGATGCCGTATTGAACAGCCGTTGCTTCTCATCGGCATCAAGCCCGCTCGCAAGGCTCGCCAGGTTGGCAGGGCTCTCGATCCACTGGGCAATGGCCTGCCGCGTCGCCATCTCGAGTTCGCCTGCAGGAAGCCGCAGCGCGGGCGCACCCTGGTCATCGTTCATGTTGGAAGCGTAGTAGGTGTAACGCCGTCCATGATTGCGGGTGTGCACCGGGGACATCGCTCTCCCCCGATCATCGCGGATCATTCCAGCAAGCAGGGCCACGCGGCGATGGGGACCGCCGGACGATCCTTCTGAGGCCTGACTTGCGAGCTTGTCCTGCACGGCATCGAACAGCTCGCTGCTGACGATGGCCTCGTGCTGGCCAGGATAGACCTTGTCCTTGTGCCTGATCTTGCCGAGGTAGATCGGGTTGCGCAGGAGCCAGAGCAGTGCTCCGCGCCTGAACGGATGCCCGCCCGATGTTCGGCCGCTGCGCGAGGTGCGCCGCTTGCTCACGATACCCTCGGCCTCGAGCTGATGGACGAGCGAGCGGATCGAGCTCACTTCGAGGTAGCGCTCCATGATGAGCCGAACAGTCGCTGCCTCTTGCGGCACTACGATGAGCTTGCGGTCCTTTGCCTCGTATCCCAGCGGAACACCGCCGCCCATCCACATGCCCTTGGCCTTGCTCGCTGCGACCTTGTCGCGGATCCGCTCGGCGCCAACCTCGCGCTCGAACTGGGCAAACGAGAGCAGGACATTGAGCGTGAGGCGTCCCATCGAGGTGGTGGTCGAGAACGCCTGCGTCACGCTGACGAACGAGGCGTCTGTCTCGTCGAGGATATCGACGATCTTGGCAAAGTCCGCGAGGCTGCGGGTCAACCGGTCGATCTTGTAGACCACGACCACGTCGATCCTGCCTGCCTTCACGTCTGCAAGGAGCTGCTGCAGCGCCGGCCGGTCCATCGATCCGCCCGAGAACCCGCCGTCATCGTAGAGATCGGGCAGCAGGACCCATCCCTCGTGCTGCTGGCTCATGACGTAGGCAGCACAGGCCTCGCGCTGGGCATCGAGACTGTTGAACGCCTTGTCGAGACCTTCATCGGTCGACTTGCGGGTATAGACCGCGCAGCGGATCGGGCGGCCCTGCCTAGGCACCAGCGTCGACCTTCAGAGAACCCAGCCTCGGGCTATGCAGCCCGAAGAAGCGCGGGCCCGACCAGTGGGCCCCGGTTATCTCCCGCGCGATCGCGCTGAGCGAGGCAAAGCGCGATCCGCGGTACTCGTACGCACCATCGAGCACGACGACCTCGTGGACTTCGCCGTGCCAGGTGCGCGAGAGCCATGTTCCGGGCTTCACGACTGGTGCGGTCTTCGGCTTGCGTTCGTTCCGGCGCGCCTGCACCTCGAGCATGCGCAGCTCGGCGCGGGTCAGCCCGCCCAGCGCCTGCTCCTGGTAGCGTGCGGCAATGGCGCGGGTGGTAAGCGCGATCCCGAAGGCTGGCGGCGCAGGGGTGCCGAACGCCCTGCGCCACTCTGCCTTTACTTCACTCGGTGTCATCGCCGTTAGCCGATCGAGCCTCTCGTCGAGCTTCACGAGGCACCCTTCGCTATGCGGTACATGCGCGTACAGCCCATCTTCTCGCTGGCGACAGCGTGTCCCTTCTTCCTGAGACCCGTCAGTGCAGCGCGGGTGGTGTGCGGAAGCCAGCCGGTCGCTTCGACCATCTGGTCGAGCGTAGCACCTTCCTCGCGGCCCAGCAGGTCGATGAGCACGCCGGTCTTGGTCTGGCGCTTCTCCGGAGCTGCAGACGCTATCGCGGCAACGGCGGAATGAGGCTCGGCTGCGTCGACGGCATTGTTCTTGGGCTCACGGGCCATGCGGCGCGGCTTGCGGGCCTTCGCCGGCGTGGTGGTCCGATCGGTCATCGGTGTTCTCCTGGTTCAGGAGACGGCGTCATGCCGCCTCACTGCCCCAGGCCCCGGTCAGCGCCATGCCTCGGGGATCATCGCCGGGACTCTCCCGGCGATCGCTTGAGAACACCAATGCTCGGTTCGCGTGCGAAGTCGAATGGAATGTGACGACAGGACGGAATGACGGCTTTGCGCCCCAAAGTCGGTCATTCGAGTGAACTCGAAACGATGCAAGGAGCTGCCATTTGCTCCGGCCATTTATGGTGGCGACTACGCGCCCTCACGTGAGGCGTTGGTTTTTTCGAAATGTCTTCCCCCATAGCGTATAAGCTGTTGAGTATGCCTCCAAACACCTGCGGATGAGCGAAGGGGAAGCACTTTTCTAAACGGCATCGGATCGCTAGTCTTGGTTTGTCAGAACGGTCGAGGAGGGCCGTCGCGCGCTCCATGACCCTAACGCTTGTCCCCACGAATCATGGCCAACTCTGCCACGGCTGGGCATGGACCATTGAGGATGAAGACCTGCTGGCTGAGCGCGTTGCGCGCATTGTGCTCGGCCAATATCGACATGTTGCCAAGATTCTGTCGGGTGCAGCAGTGCCAGGGCCCGCTGCCACAGCGCAACAAGCGAACGCGGCCATCAAGCAGCTGACTCTCACAGAAGGCCAAGATCCCTGGCACCGTGACGGCTGGCTCTTTCAAGCGATTTCATGGATCGCCGCGCATGAGCAGCCTTCTGCCTCGCTGACGCGGATTCCGCATATCCGCAAAGCCGACAAAGGCTTTGATGGGATGCAGCTTGAATTAAATGCTGCGGGCACCGTGGTCACAGCGGTCATTGTTTTCGAAGACAAGGCTACTGACAACGCTCGCGACACCATCCGGGATGATGTCTGGCCAGGCATCATCGCACTGGAGAAGGGGGAGCGACTCAACGAACTAACGCAAGAGGTGAGCGGGATGCTCGACGCGCGCGCTGCAGCCGATCCCGAATTCGACATCGACACCGCCATCGCCAATACGCTTTGGCACGAAGTTCGACGTTACCGCGTCAGCATAACTATAGGCGACACCCACAGTACAGCCGACACCCGCGCGAATTTATTCAAAGGGTTCGATGAATCTGCGCCAGGGGACGTTGTTCGCCGCCGAGCCGATACCGTCTACCTCCCTGAAATGCGCAGTTGGATGACAAGTTTCGCCGCGCGTGTGATCGCTCAAATCAAGATCATTGCCAATGTTTGATCCGATCACTTCAGCGCTGATCCGTGGTGCTCCTCCGCTAGAAGGCCTCGATCTGGAGAACCTGCCGAAGCGTCTAACGGAGGCTTTCGCCGACATCGTATCGGCCCGTATCCGTTTACGCGGTTCGTCTGCTGAAGCGGACGAAAACGAATTGCATGCTACAGTTGCCGAGCTTCGTCGCATCGCTGCCGCTCACGAAACGTATGCCGCACTACTTCCCAACCGCGAGAACCGCGCTTCGGCCGCGTTCGTCGCAGCTTCGGCACACCAAGCCGTCTCGCTAGCGCTAAGGCCGTCTGAAGCGAGAAGCCAAGTCGACACGGCCGTGGTTAGTCCTGACGTCTGCGCTACGCTTCTTTTTCTTTTGGCGGAGGCGCACGCCGACGCGGCCGAAGCCGCCAAGCGCATTGCACCTCCGGCTGACGCTGGGCCTGTCGAACGCGCCCTGCTACTCGCAATCCGCAGTCTTGCACAGGGCCGGCTCGGAGAGATTCTCAGTACCGACGAGCCAGAGATCGACCTCGACGACGACGATCTCGGCTTTCGCGCCTTGGACGTGCTTCGCCTTCTGCTGCTGCGCGGCATCACCAATCTCGCACGGCAGCTACGTCTGCGTGTTGATGTACCTCCCGAGGCAGGGGGCGTTGTGCCGGCAAGCACACTTTTCGCGCAGGTGCGCGAACTCTCAAGCGAGGAGATCGCCGGTGCGGGATTGGTCGATGAGACGCTGTTCAGTCTCTATCCCGGCCCTTTGCACCTGGCGAACCTCTTGCTTGGTCTTGAGGGGGACCTGCTAGGAACCGCGTTGAGTCGTATTCAAACACCCGGCGGCGTCGATGATGACGGGTGGTGGCAAGTTCTTCGCCGCATGGCACGGCAGCGGCCCTATCTTTGGCGAAACCATCGCGAGGCAATTGACAAGGGTTATCTTGAGCAGGGTGTATCTTCGGCGATAAGCTTTCCGACGGGCGGCGGAAAATCGACGCTTGCGGAGCTTAAGATCGCCACCTCCCTCCTGCGAGGGGAGCGGGTCGTTTTCCTTGCACCAACGCATGCCCTTGTTGGGCAGACCCAGCGCGCGCTCAAGGCAACCTTTCAAGATTACAGTATTCTTGCCGATGTTGATGAAGACGTTGGCATCGGAGATGTCGTCGTGCTCGGCGAAGTCACCGTCATGACCCCAGAACGCTGTCTTATGCTGCTGTCGGTCGATCCCGAAGCATTCGCGGATCTCGGACTTATTGTCTTCGATGAATGCCATTTGCTTCATCCGCGTGAGGATGATCACAGCCGACGTGGGCTGGATGCGATGCTGGCTATTCTCAACCTAACGCGCATCGCGCCAGCCGCCGACTTGCTGCTGCTCTCCGCAATGATGAAGAACACGGAAGAGATCGCCGGCTGGGTCGCATATCTGACGGGGCGTTCGTGCCTGACACTCGACTTGAGTTGGAAGCCGACCAGGCAAGTACGTGGCTGTGTCGTTTACCCTGCCGAGCAAATAGCTTCGCTCAAATCTATCCTCGCGCAAGCGCGCTTGGACTATCCAGATCACCACAGCCCGCCGGTCGGGGTGAAGAATGCGCTCCTCGCGCAACCCTTTGGACTTTTCAGTCTGCTTCAAACCTGGTCGACAACCGATCGTAGCGACTATGCGCTCCTCCAGTTGCTGTCCGATACAAGCTTACTTTCGAGCGGTCGTTCCCAAGGCGGCAACTGGTATCTGACCCCAAATGGTAATGAAACCAGCGGCGCTATTGCAGCTGCCGCGGCCAGTGCCGGCATGAAGACGTTGGTTTTCGTGCAGACCACCGTCTTTTGTGAAAGCTGCGTAAAGAAATTCCCAAGCCGTCTTGCCGCCGGCAAGATCGTGCTCACGGATGAAGAGCAAAAATGGCGCACTCTTGCCGAAGAGGAGATGGGCGGAGCCGCCTACTGCTTCATGAAACTCGCAGCCGACGGTACACTTCGGACAGGGGCGGCCAGCCACCACGCGCTGCTGCTCCGTGAGGAACGCGAACTTCATGAGAGCCTGTTTCGTCGTCCGGACGGAATCAAGGTGCTGTTCGCAACCTCTACACTTGCTCAGGGGATGAACCTGCCGAGCGAAATGGTCATCATCTCGGGTGATAGTCGCTTCGACCCCCAAGCCGACAAGATGCAAAAGCTTGAGGCCCATGAGTTGTTAAATGCCGCTGGGCGGGCCGGGCGAGCAGGCGAGGGTTCGCAGGGCTTCGTCTTGCTGGTGCCTAGCAAAGTGATCGACTTCGATGATCAGAACAATCAGATCAGCGGCCACTGGATGGAGCTGCAAGCAATATTTGAGCAGGCCGATCAGTGCCTCGTCATCGAAGACCCGCTGAAAATAGTGCTCGACCGCATCCACGATGGTGTCACCCAAACTGGCCTGTCAGCGTATCTCATAAGCAAGTTACCCTTGGCGGTTGCGGGTGCCGAACTCGATCCGGCCGCCGCGCTTCTCAATAGAAGCTTCAGTGCGTATCGCGCGATGGTCGCTGGCGATGCTGACTGGCTAAGCAGTAGGATCGCATCAGCTCTCACCGCGCGTGCGGCGCAAGACGTTCCTGACGCCGACCACTGGATCGAGCAGGTGTCTGGAGCAACGGGACTATCCATCGTGTTGCTTCGACAAATCGTTGAACGTTTAGATGCCGGAGCATTTTCAGGAACGTCTGTCGAAGTGGTGCATGCGCTGCTCGACTGGCTCGACGAGCATCCGAGCCTTTTGCTTTACCTGTTGCGACCGGAAAGCCTCGAAGAGATGTTCGGTGCTCCCTACAGAAGCCTAACCGACGATATCGCACGCGGGAAACACGCGCTGTCGTGGTTGCGGAAACTTTGGCCAGTTTGGATGTCCGGCATGCCGTTGTGTGATCTTGAAAAGGCATTTCTCGGCAACACTGCGAACCTCAAGCAGTGCAAAAATGCGCGTCATTTCGCCTCGCGACTTGTGCCGGATCTTGCATTCTTGGCTGGCCTTCCCGGGCGCTTGCTCGCGGCGCGGCAACGAGCTGCTGGAGACGATGGACCCGTACCCTCTGTCCTGGCCACCCTTAGCGGGGTAGTGCGTGAAGGCTGCGATAGCCCCGAAAGCTTGGCGCTTCGCCTCCATTTGACCCGCTCGGTATCGCGGGTTGCGGCGCGCAAGCATTATGATGATATCCGGCATCACATTCCGCCAGGTAGCTCCAATGAGGACTTTGAGGAAACGCTTGAGCGTGTGCGCCGAGCCGATCTCCTCGCAAGCTTCAACAATTTGGACGATCTTGATCCAGGGTGATCAGGTTGATGTGTAGAGTCTGGCTGCTTTTTGCTGATCACCAGAAAGAACCCGACGTTCCGTTACCGGCCCACATTGGGTCGCTCAAATCCAACTTACTAGTCGGGCTACTGGAGCAGATATTACTCCTCGCTAGCCGCCAGCAGGTCCATGAAGTTGCGCGCGGCATCGCGATCGGCGGGATTTTCGACCGCAACATCGAGATCAGGCGCGGCACCCAGCATCTGAAACAGACACCAGAGGGCAAAGCGCTTGCCGCGATCGCGCTCGAGCCCGAAGTCGACGAGGATCTTTTCGATGCCTACTGCCTGAACATCGGCAGGCTGGTTCGAAGGTTCGCTCGAGGCGAAGTAGCGATGTAGGAGGTCGTCCAGGTTCATGGCTGTCCGCTAGAACTGTTTTTGCTTGGTGCAAGCGAGATAGTTGGTTTGTGGGCCATTCGTTCTCGTGTGGCTGTGCTGCGGCGCTCCTAACGGGGAAGTCAGGTCAGTCCAGCCATCAGCCCGATGCGAACGGCCGCCGCGTTTTGGGTAACGCCCAGCTTAAGCTTCATAGAACTCGAGAGATCATAGGCTCCTTCGGTCGTGATGGCTCGGCGACGAGCAAGCTCCACCAAAGATTCACCGGCGATCAGGCTCTTCAGAGCAGCTTTCTCGGCCGGCGAGAGCAATCCGATCACTCCCTTGGCGTGCGTCGGTTCATCCATCAAACGGGCCCCACTTTCTTGTTACGGAGAGAGGAAAATGGCCCCTGCTGAAGTAGAGGACAAGGTAGGAGAGACGAAGTGGAAGGTCTCTCGGAGTCTCTCCTTGGCTGGGCTCGCGCGTGACGAGCCTGAATTGTTCGTCCGGGTCGCATTAGCTGGGGTCATGTTTGTCCCTGAGTGATCCAGCGACTGGAGCGCTCGCGGCTCATCAGGCACTGCGTCAGGCGACTCGGCGATGGCGCTGTGGTTCCAGAATTCGAAGCCCTGGATCAGGAGAAAGACGCAGCTCATCGCTTCTAGGACCTCAGGCAATCGTTGGCCCGCTAAGGTCATTTTTGACATGCTACTCGACAACATCCTGCTCGCACCTGACTAATAAGAATTACAGAACCATTCATGGGTCTTCCGTCAGTGGAAGCTCGACATCTCGAAACCCTGCAGCTTTGCTGAACGTCGGTTCCTCCAATTGTCAGACCTCAAGCTGATGGTCCGAAATCGGCCCATCTGTCGGTGTCTTGTGAACTGCGAAGCAAATCTCGAGACTCAACACAAGCCAAAATGTCGATTGTCGACATTAATCACGCATGCTAGGCCATGCGTCATGGAGAGTGGCAATTTGGGTGCAGGATTTATGGAGCAGCGTACACGTTGGCGAATCTGTGCGCTGGTGTTCTTTGCGACCACGATCAACTACATGGACCGGCAACTCCTCGGCGTGCTCAAGCCGGTCCTCGACCACCAGATTGGCTGGTCGGAGAAAGACTTCGGCGCCGTCGTTTTCGCCTTTCAGGCCGCTTACGCCATTGGGCTGACGTCTGCCGGGTGGTTGCTCGACCGGATAGGGACGCGAATTGGATATGCTATAGCCACCGGAGCTTGGAGCCTCGCGATCATGGCGCATGGCCTCACGACGTCAGTTGGGGGCTTCATGACAGCAAGGTTCGCACTGGGGCTCAGCGAAGCCGGAAATTATCCTGCCGCGGTCAAAACGGTGGCCGAAGTGTTCCCGCAAAGGCAAAGGGCGTTCGCGACCGGCCTGTTCAATGCCGGCTCAAACGTCGGTGCTATCGTGGCCCCATTTCTTGTGCCGATCATACTTTCTCATTTTAGCTGGCGCTGGGCGTTCTATTTTGCCGGCATACCAGGATTGATCTGGCTCGTCCTTTGGTTCGCATTTCACTCTACGAGCGCGCCCGTTGGGAGGGCCCTGCCAGCCCCTTCGCCCGTCGCCTTCCGAGAGTTGATAAAGTCGCGTGGTGCATGGGCCTACGCGTTGGCGAAGTTTCTGACCGATCCGGTCTGGTGGTTCTTTCTCTTCTGGCTGCCGGACTTCCTGCACACGAATTACCACGTCGAAGTCGCCGATTTCGGCCTTCCACTCCTCGTGGTTTATGTTCTGGCCGACTTGGGAAGCGTCGTCGGTGGCTGGTCATCATCCGCCTTGATCGCCCGAGGTTGGTCAGTTGATCGCGCGCGCAAGTTGACCATGCTTGGATGCGCTTGCGCTGCGCTGCCTGTGGCGATTGCCCCAGCCGTTTCCGGCCTGTGGACCACAGTGTTGCTTATTAGTCTGGCAGTGGCCGCCCACCAGGCGTGGTCATCCAATCTACTGACAATCGTGTCAGACCTGTTCCCTAACCAACAAGCGGCGTCGGTAGCCGGGTTTGGAGGGACAATTGGAGCTATCGGTGGCATGCTCATGGCGCTGCTGGTTGGCACTGTGCTGGATGCAACCGGCTCATTCCGCTCAATATTCTGGGGCGCTTCAATCGCTTACATCACCGCACTCTTGGTCATTCAACTATTGGTGCCATCGTTTGACAAATGGGCGAATAGAAATATCAGGCACACTACCTGAAGAAGTAAGGAACGTTGGTCCCGCTTGTTGCAAATGGCCACCTGCATCCTGATTGCGACGACTACGGGATGATGACGTGAGGTTCGGAAAATCCACCGATCTTATCTTTGCAGTGCAATGTCATTCCGGCCGACAGATCATTTTGTAAGTCGATAGCAGCCGTTGTGACAAACAGTTCCTTCTCCTTGTTGGAACCGAATACGACGCTTGTCGGACGTTGTGTCGGCATGATCCGACGGCCGACTAGCTCTCCGTCAGGTGAAACCGCGATGACGACGCTCGCATCCCAGCAAGCGGCACGGATATTGCCTAGACGGTCAATCACCGCACCGTCGACTAACAGTGACTCCGGGCCAAGATCGATGTGGATTCTTGGCACAGAGATCGGCCAGCCAGAGTCATCGCAATCGACCCTGAAAATCCGGTGGGTAGGAGTGTCGGTGAAATATGCCCGATTCCGTGCACGGTCGAAACAAAGCCCGTTCGGGATCGTGATCGCATCGACAATGCGGCGCAGGTCACCCTTGAACCAGCGGTAGATCGCGCCGGTAGGGCCATTCGCTTCCCGATCCATGGTGCCAATCCAGAAGCCGCCCCATGGGTCGGCCCGACCATCGTTGGCACGATTGGATGTGACGTCTGCTTCAAGAGCGACGATAGGAGAGGTATCCTGTGAGATGTGCGACCAGAGAAACAGACCGGCATCGTCGGCCATTACAAAGTCGCCGCGATTTGCATGGGCCAACGCCGAAACGGGCCGTTCGAAGATGGCTTCTCCGATGCCTACCTGGCCGTTCCAAAGTACCGCGTTTCTCAGAATATCCACCCAGAACAGGGTCTGAAGTTCAGGGTGCCAAAGGGGAGATTCGCCAAGTTCGCAGCGTCGCTGATCGAAAATCTCAGGCTGATCATCCATTCGGCCTACTTGCATAAATGTCGACAATTGACAACTATGGATTGATGGAGGCATAGGGAATCAACTCAAAAATGAACGGCGTCATGAAAAGCAACCAATCCACACTCCCTCAGTTTGATCGTAAGAGTGTATGTGCGTGCCACTACTCCCTGCAAGATCTTGCCGCGAGCGCATCATGGTAGGCGGCATTTCCCGTCGCGAAGGCCTGCGGATCGCCGCAGCTGGTTTGGCCACTTCCGCCATTACCGGCACTTCGAGAGTTGCATTGGCCGGCGCGCCTTCGGGTCGACCAATGTCCGGGAGGTTCGTCGATGGTTGGTCGTCAAGGTATGATCGCGTCTGGCTAGGAGGCGACTTCTGGGCAAATCCCATGGAAGACTGGATGATTTCAGAGGGGTGGGCGGAATGCGGCTCCACTGGAGGCAATAGAAGCATTCACTCGCTGCGACACCAGTTGACCGATGTCACTGGGGCGTTCTGGACCTCTGTCCGTGTCCAACAGATCGGCGGCATGGCCAACGAAGGGGGAGCGGCGATCCGCATCGGTGTGAAAAGCGAGTTGAACGAATATCGGAGCAACTGCTTCGTCCAGCACGGGATAGATGCCGGCGTCCTTCGCGGCCGGATTGTGCTCGGCCCCGATTCCGAGCCGCTTCCTCGTGTAGGCCAGGCCGGCGACTACGTGCTGGAATTGGCGGGCGAACCAGGCGCGCGAAGCTACACTCTCGTACTAACAGTCAGGTCAGGAACCACCGGCGAGAAATTGGGAAGTATCTCCCGCGAGGTTCCGTCTGACGAGGTGATTGGAAACATCGCGATCGTCAGCAACTTCTCGCACGCGTCGGAAGTGTCGGCAGCTGGAGAAGGGTCTCGTTACCGCTTCAAGTCGTGGCAATTGGATGGCTCTGCCATCCTAGACACACCCGCCCAGCGCTTCGGGCCGATCCTCTGGGCCATGTACACGCTGGACGATACGCGAACGGAAGAGGGTTTCGTCGTAAAGCTGAGCGTATTGACCGGCCCGATGGGGAGTCAGGACAGTAATGAGGTTGAGCTTGAGGTAAGACGGGGCGGGCGTTGGGTGTCGCTCGGTTCGAGCCGACTGGATCACGATGCGTGGGTCGCCGTGTTCCGCGTTCCCAGATGGGATGCAAAGGAAGACGTTCCCTATCGCCTCGTCTACCGCGAGCGCTTGCGCGAAGGGAGATTCGAAGCCGATGTCTACGAAGGGACTATCAAGGCAAACCCGTCAGGCCAGACGCTGCGGATGGCCGCGCTGACCTGCCAAAACGACTATGCGTTTCCCTATGAACCGGTGGTCAACAACCTCCTCGCCCTGAAACCGGACCTGCTCTACTTCTCTGGCGACCAGATTTACGAGGATCATGGAGGTTTCGGGGTCATCCGGGCTCCAGCGGATCGGGCAATCCTCAATTACCTGCGCAAGTTCTATCAGTTCGGTTGGGCGTTTCGCGAGACCATGCGACATGCGCCTACGGTTTGCCTGCCCGACGATCACGATGTTCTTCAGGGCAACCTCTGGGGGGAGGGCGGCGCGCCAATGGCGCCAGCGGCGGTCGCGACTGGGCGGACTGATGCGGCGGGGGGGTATGTAGAACCCGCGCGTGTGATCAACGCGATTCACCGGACCAACGTCGCGCACCTGCCTGACCCAGTCGACCCAAGTCCAGCAAAGCAGGGCATCAGTGTTTATTACACTAAGCTGGTTTTCGGCGGCGTGGGCTTCGCAATCTTGGGCGATCGCCAATGGAAATCCGGCCCTGAGGAGCTTGGGATTATTGTTGGGGAAACGGGGCAGAACGAGCCGCCAACCTATGTGAACCCAGCTTATGACCGGGCGGATCTTGATCTGCTCGGCAAGCGGCAGGAGGAATTCCTCGATCGCTGGGGCGCGGACTGGCGTGGCCATAGGCTTAAGGCTGTATTGAGCCAGACGCTGTTTGCTTGCGTCTCAACCCACCAGCCAGAACCCGATCGCTACCTCAAGTGCGACTTCGACAGCAGTGGCTGGCCGCACAGTGCGCGCAATCGTGCCGTCCGATTGATGCAGCAGGCCAAGGCGCTGCACATCTGCGGCGACACCCACTTGGCCAGCCTCGTCCAGTATGGTGTCGAGCAACAGCACGACGGAAATTGGGCGTTCTGCACACCCGCCATTGCTGCCGGTTGGCCGCGGTGGTGGCTGCCGGAAAAGGTTGGCCTTCCGGTTGGAAAGCGCCCAGCTCATGGCTTGGCTAACACCGGCGAGTACAGCGACTGCTTTGGCAATCCGGTCTACGTATACGCGGTCGGCAATCCTAAAGTGGGAACCGAGCCGCACCGGTATCTTAAGGCGCACCAAAAGGGGAGCGGGTTCGGGTTTGTCGAGTTCGACACCCTCAATCTCACCTATCGGCTCAGCGCATTCACCTTTCTGGGCAATGCCTTGCTTCGGGACGGCACCGGGCAGTTTCCAGGATGGCCGGTCACGATCACACAGGACGGGACGACGATTTCCTAGGCACGAGGGTTAAGTAGCCTCCGTCGCTAGAGTGGTACTTCTGAAATCTAGCGACCCATCCAACCGCCATCGACAAGCAACGTGGCCCCGTTGACATAATCGGACGCGCTCGAGGCCAGGAAGACCGCGGGCCCCTTGAAGTCGTCCGGCTCGCCCCAGCGACCCGCCGGAATGCGAGAAAGGATTGCGTCGGCGCGCGCGGGATCTGCTCGCAGGGCTTCGGTGTTGTCGGTTGAGATGTAGCCCGGAGCAATCGCGTTGACATTGATCCCTTTGGATGCCCACTCGTTGGCAAATGCCATGGTGAGTTGCTGGATGCCGCCCTTGCTCGCGGCATAGCTTGGAACGTTGATGCCACCTTGATAGGACAGCAGCGACGCGGTGAACAAGATCTTGCCAGAGCCGTGCTCGATCATTCGGCGACCGATCTCGCGCGTGAGAAGAAACTGGGCAGACAGGTTGACTTCGATGACCCCATCCCAAAATTCATCGGAGTGGTCCGCAGCCGGTGCACGCAGGATCGTCCCGGCATTGTTCACGAGGATATCTATGTAAGAGTGCTCGTTGAGGATATTGGCGATCATTGCCTTGAGCGCAGTGCGATCCGCGAAGTCGCAGCGGTATCCTGTGAAGCTGCGACCGGTCGCCCGGACAGCTGTGGCGACGTCGTCGTTGTCCGGGTCCAGATTCGCCGAGACTCCGATGATGTCGGCTCCCGCTTCGGCCAGGCCAATGGCCATCGCCATCCCGATGCCGCGCCTGCATCCTGTAACGAGTGCGACCTTGTCGGAAAGACGGAACAGACTGCTCAATGGTTGCACTCCAGCAATGTCTTCATACCGGGATCGGGGCTGTCGAGCGTTTCGAAGGCATGCTGAACCTGCTCAATAGGCAGTACCTGGGTGATCAACGCGTCGACATCGACTTCTCCGTTCGCGATCAACTCGATCGCATCGTCAAAATCGACGGCTTCGTAAACCCGTGCGCCAACAAGTTCGAGTTCGCGCCAGAAGAAGCGGAACAGGTCTACCTGTGGCTTGGACGAGTGGATTGCGACCACGCAAATCCGTCCCCGGACCGCGGCGATATCGGTCATTGTCGACACTGTCGCCTGGACTCCGGCGACTTCGAACACTACGTCCGCGCCTTTGCCATTTGTCCAGTCCATAACGTGAGCTGTGAGGTCACCAGAAGCAGGATCGAACGAAGCGAGACCGGCTTTGGCGGAATATTCGCGTCGCACGGCTGCGGGTTCGGAAACGAGAACGTCTGCACCCTTCGCCCGCGCAACCAGTGCGATGAGTTGGCCAATCGGGCCTCCTCCCAGTACGACGACCTTGTCGCCGGTGGCGACCCTTGCACGAGCGACGTCGTGACACGCTACCGCCAGCGGCTCGACAAGGGCGCCGCGACGCAGGTCGATGCCGTTTGGCAGTTTGTGAAGAGTGCGAGCCTTGACCGTCCAATAGGACTGCAACGCCCCAGTCGTATCGACGCCCATGAACTTGAGGTTGTGGCAGATGTGTGAGTGGCCGGCGAGGCACGCCGGGCATTTTCCGCAGTAGTCCAGTGGTCGAACGACGACCTTTTCGCCTGGTGCAAATCCTTCGACTTCGTCGCCGATCGCTTCGACCACTCCCGACATCTCATGCCCGATTATTCCGGGCGGGCAGACGCGGTGATCCATGTGTCCATGATAGACGTGCAAGTCAGTTCCGCACAGACCGACAAACCCGACTTTTACGGTCACTTCCCCGGTTCCTGGGTTGAGTCGCCGGCCTTCCGCGACTTCGAAATGGCCTTTGGCGACGTAGACTGCGCTTTTCATGAGGACTCCAGAAATTAGACGCACCGATGGGGGCGGAGCAGATCTGCGTCGAAGTTGACGCCGATGCCTGGCTCGTGAGGAGCAAGTGCAACCCCATTTTCAACCCGCAAGGGTGCGGTGGTGTAAGCATCGATTGGAAAGGAATGGACTTCGAGCAGGGAGGCGTTCGGCTGGGCTGCCATGAGAGATACATGAAGTTCATGCATGCCGTGCGAAGCAATTGGTAGGTTATTGTCTCGAGCGAGGTCAGCGACTTGCAGCCAGCCTGTAATGCCAGCGATGTTGGACGCATCAGGCTGCAAGTAGGACAAATGAGCAAAGTCGATAGCGGTACGAAATTCTCCAAGTGTTCGCAGGTTCTCGCCGGAAGCGAGTGGTATGTCGCTCGTGGCAGCGACCGCCGCGTATCCCGCAAAGTTGTCGTGTGCGACCGGTTCTTCGAACCAGGTCAGGCCGCAATCTTCGACACCTTTGGCGAAGGCGATGGCTTGGTCGGCTTCCCATGAATAGTTGGCGTCAGCCATCAACGCCTTTTCAGGTCCTATGAGATCGCGCACACTTTGGACGCGTCTCACATCACGCGCGATGTCTGGTCGACCAACCTTGAGCTTAACTCCGACGTGGCCGCTGGCCATTTCGTTCGCGACTGCTTCAAGGAGCTTGTCTTCCGGGTATCCTAGGTCGATCAGTCCGCGGTAGCAGGCCACTTGGTCTGAATGTCCGCCAGTGGCCTTCCAAAGAGGCAGCCCCTCCCGTTTGCAGTGAAGGTCCCACAGCGCGATGTCGCTCGCCGCGACGGCGAATCCTGAAATGCCCCCGAGGCCGAGATAGTGCACTGCGCGACGCTGGATCCGCCAAAGATCCTCGAGTGCGGCGGAGCCCTGACCTATGAGTAAAGGTGCAAGCGTGTCACGCAGCATGGATGCGATGGCACTGCCTCCGCGGCCGCCCGTGTAAGTGTAGCCCGTGCCCTCGACACCGTCGGCGCAGACGATCCTGCAGGTAACGATCTCGAAATGGGTATGCAGACCATGGCCAGCATCGACCAGCGCTTCATCGAGCGGGATACGATAATGCGCCGGCTCGATCGCGACGATCGGACTTCCCGCGCTCTGTTGCCTGGCATCGAGAGCCACCCGCCCCGGATCTGAAACATCGGTCATGCCTTTCTTTATTGTCGAATGTTGACAATTGCGTCAAGATGATATTGCAGATTGTCGACCAATGCTCTTCCAAGCATGCGGTGAGAGGACTCTGAAAATGGTGAAATCTTGTACTTTCAACCGGCGTGAGGTGGTGATCTGGGGCGTGCTTGGCGCTGCCACCTTCAATTTACCGGCGATAGCAAGAGCGGATGCACGGACGGCTCCGCCGAGTGGATTGCCCCCTGTCTCGGTCGAAAGATTCGATGACCGACTTGCGCAAATTCTTCCAAGCAGCGCTTCGATGGAGATCTTGGCGAGCGGATTCGAATGGGCTGAAGGCCCCACTTGGGACCAGAAGCGCGAACGGCTCTATTTCTCCGACATCCCGAACAATCGCATCAATTATTGGAGCAAAGCCCTGGGTCTTGGTGTGTGGCGCGAACCAGCCGGTTCTGGCGGCGCGCCCGATTTCGTCATGCCCGGTAGCAATGGTCTGCTTTATTCCTCATCGTCGGACGAGCTGCTTGTTTGCGATCAGGATAGCCGCTCGATCCTGGCCTACGATCCGGATGGCGGGCCGGCGAGGGTTGTTGTTCGGGGGCCTGAGGGTGATCCCTTCATCAGTCCGAACGACCTTGTCATGGGGCGTGACGGTTCGCTTTATTTCACCGACCCACCATTTGGTTTCGTGGAGGGTAAGGCGCGCCCGGAAACGCCGCGCAAGGTGAGCGGTGTGTACCGGCGCCTTAGTAATGGGCGAATCGAACTCATCGACGGCAGCCTCAAATTTCCAAACGGCATTGGAATTTCACCGGATGGCGGGCACCTCTATGTGTCGATTTCCGACCCGGTCTGGCCGCGAGTGGTTCGATTCACGGCGGAGGGAAATGGTTGGCGACGTGACGGCGATTGTTGGTTTGATATGCGGGTCTTCCAGCATGATGGCAGCGCCGGGATGCCAGATGGCATGGACGTGGCCAGCGATGGCACGCTGTTTATTGCAGCCCCCGGCGGGATCGCGATCCTGTCCGAAAAGGGAGAACCTCTGGGTCGTCTAGTGACGGGCCGGGCGACCGGGAATTGTTGCTTTGGGGAAGATGGGAGTACGCTCTTCATCACGGCGGACGACTTGCTGCTGCGTATCAGGACGAGCGCGCGCGGGGTCGCATTCTCCTGACCCTCGGTTAGTCCATATTGTTGACAGTTGACATTATTGACTCATTCAGACAACGTCGCCGAAACAAAGGTGAGAGAGGATCATGAACAAGTATTTCCAACCTCGTGTCGCAGCCTCGCTTCTTGCGATCGCCATCCTGTCAGGTGCAGCCACCCTTCACGCGCAGGAGATCTTGGTCGACGGCTTCGAAGGCGCGTCAGGGACTATACATTCTTCCAACGCTTCTGCTCAGATCGTCACTTCTGGTAAGGCGACGCAGGGCAAGCGGGTGCTCGACGTACACCTCTCCGCTCACGACGAAGATTCGATCACGATTCCGGTCTCCCGACCAGTTGGCGCAGATAGCCTTGGTGATTCCAACCTGGCATTTGACGTCACGAACCTGAGTCAGGTCTCGGTCCAGATCTTTGTCAGCTTGCGGGCGGCAGACGGCAGGTCTCGGCAGGGAATGGGAGTGGTCGGTCCGGGCGAGACCAAGACCATGTATGCCGTTCTTTCGGGCTATGAAGCGAATGTTGAAACAGGCATGCGCGAGATTCCGCCAGCTTGGAAGACGAGCGACACGAAACTGTTCGGGCGGAACTACCTGGGCACAATCGACCCGACACAACTTACATCGATTACGTTTGAGACGCACGCTAATCCGAGCGCCCGAGAGATTCTAATCGACAATATTCGATTGCGTAAAAATCCTCCGGCCGATCCGTTTTTCCTGACCGATCTGGTCGACCGATACGGACAGGCGGCCAAGCTGGAATATCCTCTTAAGGTGCATTCTGATGCGGAGTTGCTGGCTGCGGCCAAGAAGGAACTGGCGGAGCTCGCAGCTTCCAAGGGGCCTCCAGGAAGGTCGCGATTCGGGGGATGGGCGAATGGCCCTAAGCTAAAGGCTACGGGCTATTTTCGAACAGAAAAGGTTAAGGGGAAATGGTGGCTGGTCGATCCAGACGGCTATTTGTTCTTCTCGAGTGGGGTGGCGAACGTCCGAATGGCCAATCTTGGCACGATGACGGGCTACGACTTTTCCGCCCCGGACGTGCGCAAGACCGATCCAGAAGCGCTGACGCCGGAGGATTCGATCGACATCGTTCCTGTCGCGCCGCAATATCGCGAAAGCCGTTTCTTGGCCTCGCCGCTTCGGCGCTCGATGTTCGAATGGCTGCCAGCCTACGATGATCCGCTCGGCGATGCTTACGGATACCGTCGCTCGGCCCATCGCGGGGCCATGGAACACGGAGAGATTTACAGCTTTTACAAGGCCAATTTGGAGCGTCGATATGGCGCGGACTACATGGCCAAGTGGCGTGAAGTGACCATCGAGCGTATGCGCGACTGGGGCATGACTTCGTTTGGAAACTGGGTTGATCCTAAGTTTTACCAGAGCGACCGTATTCCCTATTTCGCCAACGGCTGGATTATCGGTGACTACAAGACGCTGTCGACAGGCGAAGATGTCTGGTCTCCCATGCCCGATGTTTACGATCCTGAATTTAAGCGCCGGGCAAGATTGACCGTCGAGGAAATCGCGCGGGAAGTGCAAGGATCTCCATGGTGCGTCGGGGTTTTTGTCGACAACGAAAAGAGCTGGGGACGAAATGACAACCTCCAGACCCACTATGGGTTGATTCTGGACGCTCTTTCGAAGTCGAGCAAGGATAGCCCCGCGAAGGCGCACTTCACTGTAATGCTTAAGCAACGCTACAAGTCCGTGGCAGCGCTCAACGCCAAGTGGAAGACACACTTTGCCAGTTGGGATGCCTTCGCAGTTGGCGCAAAGCTGACCGATCTCGAAGCCGCCAGAGAAGATCTCTCGCTAATGTTGAGTGACTATGGCGAGACCTATTTCGCTACGGTCAGCAGCGAATTGAAGCGTGTCATGCCGCATCATCTATACATGGGTGTGCGCATGGCTCAGTGGGGCATGCCGGAGGAGATTATCCGCGCAGCGCTCAAGCACTCGGATGTGCTGAGTTTCAATAACTACAAGGAGGTCATGCATCCTGAGGCCTGGGGCTTCCTTGCGAAGCTCGACAAGCCGACGATAATCGGGGAATTTCATATCGGGTCGACATCGGATACTGGCCTTTACCATCCAGGTATCGTCGAGGCGACCGACCAGAAAGATCGCGCGAGGATGTACGAGCAGTACATGAACAGCGTCATCGACAATCCGGTTATGGTTGGGGCGCATTGGTTCCAGTACGTGGACGACAACGTCACCGGACGGGCATATGATGGCGAAAATTACAATGTGGGCTGGGTTACGAACACGGACAGACCGTATCCAGAGATGGTCGAGGCTGCCAAACGTGTGAACTACGGCCTCTATCAGCGGCGCTACGGCAAATAGCATGGCCGGCCCCGCCGCCACCGGCTTGCAGCCGGGCGCCAACCGTGTCGAGACCAACCGCCGCGCGCTTCTGCTGGCGATCATGGTCTGCTTCGGCGGATTCGTCTTTGGCCTCGATGCTGCGCTTGTATCGGGGACGAAGGCTTATGTGATCGAGAGCCTCCATACCGATGCCATCGGTTACGGCTATGCTGTCAGTTCGCCGGGGCTGGGCGTGGTGCTCGCCTTGCTCGTGACTGGTACGATCTGCGATCGCATAGGGCGCAGGAAGACATTGCAAATCATTGCCTTGCTTTACCTGCTCTCAGCAACTTGCGCCGTGCTTTCGCAAAACATCTACCAGTTGGTTGCGGCGCGGTTCCTGGGCGGGTTGGCCTTCGCATCGTTGTCAGTCTCATCGATGTACATCGGCGAAATCGCTCCACCGGCAAAGCGCGGGTTGCTCGTTGCGGTCAACCAGCTCAATATCGTGTTTGGTCTGTTCGTCGCTTACCTTGCCAACTATTTCATCCAAGGTTGGGTCAGCAGCGATGCAAGTATTGCGCACGTGCTGGGAATGGACCGCTTCACGTGGCAATGGATGTTGGGGGTGCAAATTCCGCCATCGATCATGTGGGTGGTCTTCCTATTGCGGATACCCGAGAGTCCGAGATGGCTGATGCTCCAGCGCCGCCCCGAGGAAGCCCGCAAAGTCTTGGAGAGGTTGATCGATTCAGACAATGTCGAACCGGCACTGGCCGAAATTGAGCAGACGTTGGAAACCGATATTGTGCACGGTCAGGGTTCAACTGCGCACAAGCTTGCGCAGATGGTCTCGCCACAAATCCTGCGCGCGACGATCATAGGCGTGGTGATCGCGGCGGTTCAGCCGGCAACCGGGATCAATGCGATTATGTTTTACGCGCCCTACGTGATCGAGCAGGTCGGTGTTGGGGTCGATGCTTCATTTCTCGTGCCGGTCATCAATGGGGTTTTCAGCATCATCGCGACCTCGCTGGCTCTGGTGCTGATCGACCGCATTGGTCGTCGCACAATGCTACTCGGCGGTCTTGCAGTCGCGGCGATCAGTCTTGTCGCTTGCTCTTGGGCCTTCGCCCATGCGACCTACCGGATTGATCCGGCCAAGGTCGCCGAACTTCCGGTCCAGATCGACAGGACCGAATTGCGACCAATTGTCGGAAAACAGTTTGCCAGCGATGTCCAACTGAAGCAGGCGCTCAATCAAGCGCTCGGTGTTGAAGTGGCTCAAGCCAACGAAGCTGCATTGCTCAAGACAGCCACGAAGATGGACATAGGGCTGGTACTTTTCGGAATCGCTGCGTTCATTGCCGCGTTCCAGTTTTCAATCGGGCCAATACTGTGGGTGATCCTGTCAGAGATATTCCCGACGGGCGTCCGCGGCGTTGCGATCCCGGCATGCGCGCTGATTACCAGCATAGTGAACTACTTCGTGCAGCAGCTGTTCCCTTGGCAGCTTGTCACATTCGGAGCCGCTTCGGTGTTCGGAACTTATGCGACCTGCGTGACCATCGGACTGGTCGTACTATGGAAGATGCTGCCGGAAACACGTGGGCGATCGATTGAAGACGTTGCCGCCGAACTGGCCGCAAAGGGAGAAGCAACATCATGACGGGCAGCGACATACTCGCTGGCAAGACAATCGTGCTTACCGGTGGCGGTGCGGGAATAGGCTGGGGTATCGCGCAGGCGTGCTGCGAGAAAGGTGCGCGCGTCTTCTTCTGCCAGCGAAGCGATGAGGGGGAAGCCAAGGCGGCCGAACTTCGCGGACGGGGTCACGATGCTCAATTCATGGTCTGCGACATTTCGTCGCCCGAGAGCATCTCCGCATTCGCTGACGCAGCTATCGAGCGCTATGGCGCCGTACATGGCCTGATCAACAATGCAGGCGTTACCATCGAAGGCGATTTTCTGACGTTCCCGCTCGCCGACCTAGATCGGCTTTGGTCTACCAACGTGCGTTCGATTTTCCTGCTCACGCAGGCGCTCGTTCCGGCGATGCCGCACGGCTCGGCAGTAGTGAACGTCTCGTCGAACCATTCCGTCTCCAGCGTCGCGGGTTACGAAATGTACGCGGGAACTAAAGGGGCGATTTCGGCGATGACGCGCGCGATGGCGTGGAGTCTGGGCCAGCGGGGAATTCGGGCAAATACACTCAGCCCGGGACTGACCCGTACCGAAGCTGTGCAAGAGGTGATCAACGCAAGTCCCGAACTTGAACGCGGCTTCAACGCGATGCATGCCGATAGCGCCTTTGCTACGATCGGAGAGATCGGCGGAGTAGCCGCCTTCCTGGTCTCCGACGCTTCGAAGGCAATAACTGGCGCCGATCTGGTTGCCGACCATGGCATGGCTGCTCAGCTCTGTCGCGATGATGAACTGAAATAGATTTGCACGGGGGATGGGGCATGAAGATAATTGCGATAACTGCCTATGCCGTTTGGGCGGGCCATCGCAATCTTTGCCTGGTGAAGGTAGAGACCGACGATGGAATCGTCGGCTGGGGCGAATCCGGATTGTCCGGACGTGAGCAGGCGGTGGCCGCTATGATAGGCCATTTTCGTGAATTCTTGATTGGCAAGGATCCGACTTCCATCGGTGCGCTCTGGCAGGAGATGTATCGCAGTCAGTACTTTGAGGGAGGTCGCACGATCACGGCAGCGATCTCGGCAATTGACATCGCATTGTGGGACATTGCGGGGAAGGCTCTCGGCGTGCCGGTACACAGGCTGCTCGGTGGGGCCCAACGGGATAGGATTCCTTGCTTCATTACGAGTACCGCGGCGCATGGTGAAGCGCTGGTCGAGGACGTTACCGCTCTCCGCAGGCTTGGGTGGGAATGCATCCGCGCCACAGTGGGCGAGGCGGCCGCAGGGCCCTCGACCTATGATCCGCGCAAAGCACTGGCTGAAGCGGCCGATGCGCTCAGCGCAGTCCGTCAGGCAAATGGAAGCAGTTTCGCACTTGGGATCGACTTCCACCATCGTCTGCAGGTTGCCGAAGCCGCTTCCTTCTGCCAGCGCATCGTTCCTGGCACGCTCGATTTCCTTGAGGAGCCCATCCGACAGCAGTCGCCCGCCGCTTACCAGGCACTGCGAGCCATGTGCGAAGTGCCGTTCGCAATTGGGGAGGAATTCGCTTCGAAGTGGGATTTTCTGCCCTACATCGAAAGTGGACTCACCAACTTCGCGCGGATCGACATTTGCAACGTCGGCGGATTTACCGAAGCGATGAAGATCGCCGCAATGGCGGAAGCTTACTACATTGACATCATGCCGCATGACCCGCTTGGTCCGGTTTGCACGGCCGCGACCATTCACATGTCAGCGGCCGTACCGAACCTCGCTTGGCAGGAAGTCGATCCATACAGTGTTGACACGCGGGATTACGATCGCCTGTTCCCCAATCGACCAGTGCTAAGTGGAACTTGCTTCGAATTGCCGCAGGAACCCGGGCTTGGAATAGAAGTTGACGAGGATGCGCTGAATGCGGCGCAGTTCGCCTTTTGGGAACCCCCGCGGCGCTACAAGCCCGATGGTTCCTACACGAACTGGTAAGGCAAGATGCCCAGTCGCCGCTTCACCATTCTGATCGTGCTGTTCGTGACAGTGGTGGTCAATTATCTCGACCGGACCAATATTTCGATCGCGGCAATTGGAATGACTAACGATCTTGGGCTGGGGAAAGTCGAAACTGGACTTGTCTTTTCGGCCTTTGCCTGGACCTATTCCCTCTGTCAGATTCCCGGCGGTTTTCTTGCCGACAAGGTGCGGGCGCGGACACTTTATCCTGTACTTCTTGCCCTCTGGTCCGTGGTCACGATCCTTCAGGGCTTCGCCGGCACGATCGGGTTGCTGATCGTTTGCCGTGCTATGCTAGGTTTGTTCGAAGCGCCCTCATACCCGATAAACAACCGTATCGCGACGACCTGGTTTCCCTCGGCGGAGCGGGCTGGAGCGATCGGCTTTTACACGTCCGGACAGTTTCTCGGGCTTGCCGTTCTTGCGCCAATATTGGTCGCTTTCCAGGCGTCGTTTGGTTGGCGTGCACTATTCTATGTCTCCGGGACCCTTGGTCTGGTCTGGGCCGGAGTGTTCCGCTGGCTCTATCGCGATCCCGACAGCGATCCGAGGGTTTCAGACGAAGAACTTGTTGCTCTTCGAGCCGGTGGAGCGGCGATTGATCCGGATGGCGAGATAGGTGGGCACAGAGAAAGGTTCGATTTGTCAGAGCTGGTCGCTGCATTCCGTCATCGCAAGCTGTGGGGCATATACATCGGTCAGTTCTGCATTGGTTCAGTCAGCATTTTTTTCCTCACTTGGTTCCCCACCTATCTTGTCGAAGACCGGGGAATCTCGTTTGACCAAATCGGGTTCACGGCATCTGTCCCGTTCATCGCCGCATTGGCAGGTGTTGTCCTGTCAGGCGTCATGTCGGATTGGATGGTACGAAGGGGAGTGAGCGAAGGAAATGCGCGGAAGGGCCCGGTCCTTGTCGGTCTTGCGCTGTCGGCCGGCATTCTTGGGTCGCTCATAGCAACCAGCGATTTTCAAGTCCTTTTCTTCATGTCTCTCGGCTTTTTTGGTAACGGGATGGCATCAATAAGCTGGGTCTTCGTGTCACTTCTTGCCCCGCCGGAGCAGTTGGGTTTGGTAGGTGGAGTGTTCAATTTCATCGGCGGCCTATCAGCAGTGGTTACGCCCGTGGTGATCGGTTATCTGATCGATGGGCACGACTTTTCTCGCGGCCTGATATACGTCGGTTTGGTAGCACTTGGGGGGATTTTCTCCTATGCCGTCTTGGTGGGTCGGCTAGAGAGAGTTTCGTTTGGCAGCAATGAAGAGCGGAAGGTGTAGATGGCGCAATCGGTGGTGATCGGGGTCAGGGAGCAAATCGCACAGATTCTGCGTTCAGAAATCATCTCTGGTGAGCTGGCTCCGAACCAGAAGCTGACTGAAGAGGTGCTTGCACAGCGCTTTGGTGTTTCTCGTGGCCGAATCCGTGATGTCCTGCTTGAGCTATCCAAAGAGGGGCTGCTGGTCACTCGTGCCAACAAGAGCACGACAGTAAATGATGTTGCGCCACCTGACCTTCAGGCATTGATGGTCAAGCTGCGCCTGACCATCGAGACATTTGCGATTAACAAGGTCGCAAAGGCACCGAGCGAGGTGTTGCTGTCGGCGCTCGAGGAAGCTCTGGACAAGCTCTCACAATGCCTGAAATCCGACGACTTCGCGGAGATCACAAAGGCCGACATCGAATTCCACCGTGTGATCATCTCCGCGGCGGGAGGCGAAGACCTTCTCACGCTGTGGCAGCCGGTGATCATGCGGATGCGAATGAACTATCGACGCCTGTCGACACCAGCCCAATCAATCGAAGAGCACGACGCAATATTCGAGGCGATCAAACGCGGTGACGCGAAGGGCGCGGTTGACGCGTTGAAAGCTAACATTCGCTAGACACCACCAGGTCACCCGCCTGATGGAAGCCACCCCTTCGCTTCCTGGTCCCCGATGTAGCCGACGTACCATCCGCTACCCCATCCCGCCGCCCAGAGCACGTTGCGGTTGAAGGGGTCAGGTTGCGCATCGACGATCTGGTCGTGGTTGGCTAGCCCTAGGTTGATTTTTCGCCAGCTCTTGCCTCTGTCGAGAGACAGAAAAAGGCCGGGATTCATAAAGCGTCGTTTTAGGGTCAACTGGCTTGTAACGGTGACGAGCAGGATATCAGGATCGATCGGCGAAGTTGCAATCTGTGTAACGAGGGGTGCCGCGAAGATCCGATTCCATGTCGCGCCATCATCTGCGCTTGTCCAAACGCCGCCCGCGTCCATTCCGCCCGCATAATAACGTCCGGTGGCGACGTAGATCGCATGGGAGTGCCGGTCGATGGAAACGCAGTTTACAGCCCTTATGGTACCTGGAAGCGGAACTTTGTGCCATGTCGTTCCGCGATCCATCGACTTGTAAAGGCCGCCATTGTCGTCGTTCGCGGCAATGTACAGTATCCTGGGGTGGTCTGGATCTGCAATGAGCCGTCGGAGGCTGGCACCCTCGCGAAAGCCGGCGCCCGTCAGTTTCCAATGTCGGCCGCCGTCCGACGAGCGATAGAAGCCAAATCCAGCCTTGGCGCTTGCCATGCGGGGGCCGCGGTAGACTTCGGATGCGGCATCCCGTGTGCTGACGAAGTACATGAAGCGCGGATCCTGCTGATCGATCGTCAGGGAATTCTGAGCAGGGAGCAGTCCGGGCGGACCCTTTCCGCTCGACGCCAAGGCTTGGACCCTGAGTCGCTCCCTCTTCGACATTCTCTGTAGGCTCAAAGGTTCGAAGATCGTCGCGATGTCTCTCCAGCTGCGTCCACCGTCGGTGGTATGTCTGAGCCTTCCTGCATGATCCTGCCGCCATGAGAGCGCGTATATCGAATCGGGATTACCTGGTGCGACAGCCATGGTGGATATTGATGTCATGCCATCGCCATGTACCTGACCTTCGATTTGGCGAACCGGGACTTCGCCAAGCGATCTTCCGGCCGGCGGAGGCACGGTTTCCCAGATCCCGTGCTCTCCGCTGGCAAAAAGCCGTCTATTCGGGGCACCGGTGTTCAGCAACATCTCGCGCCCCGGAAGGTCACTGTCGCCGCGCCCGATCCAGACGCTGTTTCCCAGCGCATCGTCGTCGATTTGCCGCCAGCTCCTGCCGCGATCCCGCGAGCGAAGGGTTTGCTGGTCGATGCTGATGTAGACATCGCCAGTCGGGCCGATCTCAAGCAGTCTGTTCCCGGACAATCCCGCGCCGGAGTCGAGAATCGATTGCAAGTGCGAGAAGGTCACATTGGCGCCGACTGGGTTGTTTCGCTTGCGCCAGAACCTGTTGTCCCTCCCACTGCGCCAGTATTTGCCGTAGCGTGCCACGACCTCCCAGTGATGGCCCCCATCGAGGGTGCGCCACACGTCCCCGGGGCCGAACGTATAGTCGTGCTTCTTGTTGTAGGTGACGTAGATTTCCTCAGGATTGCGAGGATTGACTGCAATGCGATTGAAGACGGGGAGTATGGAATGCGGAAGATCCGGCCAGCTTGTTCGCGCCGCATCTGCAGTAATGCCGAACCAGTAACCGATGGTCCGGTAGTATCGTGCGACCTCCAGCGGATAATGTATGTTGGCAAGGTCGAATGCCAGATCTCCGGTAACGGAGGACCAGGTTCGTCCGAAATCGTTGCTGCGAAAGACGCCTCCTTTTGAGCGCACCGTGCGACCCTTGCTCTCGAACACGGTCTGGTCGACAAGGAAGAGGATGGTCCGCCCAGTCGTGGGATCGGTGGATGATACTAGGTCGCGAGGTAGATTGCTGGGCAAGCCGGCCACATTTCCGTCCCAAGTCAGACCGCCGTCACTGCTAAGGAGTACGCCGTGGTTGCTTAGCAACGCTACATGGGCCGGGTCTGACCGGTCGACGATGATCTTTCCGACATCAAGGTCCTTCGGCAGGCCTTCGTCTATCTTGTGCCAGGACTTTCCGCCGTCAGTGCTCTTGAGGATGTAACCATAGTCCGCATAAGCCACCGGTTCGCCTGCCGGATGTGCGCGGGAGCGGTGGTTGCCCTTCACATCGAAGAAGTTACCTGGGCCGATATACCAAGTGCGGTCGTTCGTTGGATCCACCGCAATGGCCGACAACCGAGTCCCGAGTTGCTCGTCATACCAGCCCTTTGCAAAGGCGGTGGGGTCGTAGGGATTATAGCCGAGCTCTTGTGCGCCGGGAGTTAGTTCTGCTGCTTTGGTCCAGCTTCGGCCACGATCATGTGTGATATAGGCCCAGCCGTTCCAATCGATGGCCATGCCGAAGTCCGGGTCCTGGCGCGAAAAGTCCACGTCGATGACGCGCTTCATATCATTGCCTGTTCCATCGGCATCTTGGAGGCTTTGCCATGATTGCCCGCCGTTCCAAGTGCCGTAGCTGACGTGCATGTCTGGACCCATCAGAACGGTTTCGGGGTCGGAGGGGTGCGGCCAGAGCTTCTCATTGTAGCCTGACATACCTGGGCCAATGTTGTGCCAGTGGACCAGAGGGTTGGATGCGACCCGGTCGTTATGCAGGTGGATGAAGTAAGCACTGGCTGCAACCGGTGGCGCAGGTGGCCTTACCGATTGAGGTGACGCTTCACCTCCTATTGCTGCCGTAAGCAGCAAGCACGCTAGGAAGATGCGCGTTGTCTTCCAGGTGATCAAGCAGGCTGCCATGCTGCGCTATTGCAGGATTATCTTTTTCAGTCGCTCCTCGACCTCGTCATGGAAGACGACCGCTTCAGGGGCGAAATCGCTTTCCGGTGCTACTTCAGGGTCGAAGTTCTCAAAGCGATCAATTCCTCTCGCAAGTGTGGCCGTGTCCCTCACGGCCCCGATCTGGCGAACCCGGGTCGGCAGGTAGCGGATCGCAAAGCCGATGCGCGGTCGGTCGGAAGTGTTCGGTCCTGATCCATGGACCATGCGCACATGATGTAGCGACATTTCACCTGGGTTAAGCTCTATGCAGTGGGATTCGTCCTCGTGGACTTCCACCGAGATTTCTTGTCCGCGCGACAGCATATTGTCGGGGTCGAAGGTATCGCGATGCGCCAATTGCTCCTGGAGATGACTGCCTGGCACGACACATAAGGCACCATTGTCGGCATGGCTGTCACTTAATGCGACCCATGCTGTAACTACGTCCGCCGGATCTAGGCCCCAATAAGTTGAGTCCTGATGCCAGGAAACGAAGCCGGGATGATGGGGCGGCTTGATGAAGAGTGTACTGCCCCAGACAAGCAGATCCTCGCCATAGAGCTCCGCAACGCGGTCAGTTATTCGAGGGTCCCTGACAAGACGATCGGCCCAGGTGAATAGTAGGTGCGGATTGTTATGCTGCTCTCGACTCAAGGGACCATGACGGTTCTCGTGTTCGGCAAGGCTGGTTCGGATCGATGCCGCCTCTTCTGACTCGATTGCGCGGAGAGGTGCAACAAATCCGTCCCTTTCGAACCGTCGTCGAATTTCGCTAGGGACAGAGGCAGAATCTTTCGACGCAGTACTGATCATTGGGACTCTCCGGTCTTTAAAGATTTAACAACCAAGATTGCAGACGGCCCGCGGGGCCTCTCTATCCGGTTGGCCGCCATGCCAAAAGTGACGAAGAGCCATCCGCGCCACATCGTCTAGGAACCTTGAAAACCCAATCTCGCTGGCTTCGTGATCGGGGAAGCGCATGCAGCACAATAGTTCACGCCTTCGATTACTGTCAATCGTCAAATGTTGACAATAATTGAAGGTGGCTACGGTTAGGTTGGTTTGGCTGGCCTGCTGTTGGGCGAACCGTCGAAGCAATCGACCAACGTGTTTGCTGTCGAGCTAAATAGCCTGCGCCGATCCTTGACAAAGTTGTCAACATTCGACAATTGCGATGAATGGACTTGCGAATGGACCAACTATGAACTCACCGGCCTTCTTTCGTGCATATATTGATGGACGCTGGGTCGATGGCTCAAGTGGGCGTCGTATCGCTGTTCACAATCCAGCGAGCGATGCCGTCTGGGCCGAAGTCCCGGATTGTGGAGTGGAGGAATGCGAAGAGGCGTTGGCCGCTTGCGATCGCGCGGGCGGGGGCTGGCGGGCACTGACTCCGATGCAAAGAGCTAAATACCTCGAAGCACTGAACCGCAAACTCGAAGACGAAATGGAACACTTCGCCCGTCTGATCGTGATGGAACAGGGCAAGACCTATAAAGAGGCGCTCGGCGAAGTCGCCGACACGATCGGCTATATGAAGTATGCTGCGCATTCGGCGCGGTGGCTGCGAGGAGACATCCTACCGGCAGACAACCCGAACGAACGCCTGATGACCTTCAAGGTTCCTTACGGTGTCTGCGTAGCGCTGTGCGCGTACAATTACCCGCTGGCCCTGATTGGTCGCAAGGTCGGTCCGGCATTGGTCACTGGCAATACAGTCGTAATCAAGCCGCATGAGGCAACACCTGTTACTGCGTCTGAATTCTGCCGCCTCGTCGATGAAGTTGGCCTCCCCAAGGGGGTCGTCAGCCTTGTCACCGGATACGGCGCAAACGTCGGGGCCGGCCTCGTGTCCAACCGGCGGACGCGGCTGGTAACTCTCACCGGTAGTATCGCGGCGGGACAACGCGTAGCGAAGCTCGCCTCTGAGAACCTCGCATCTCTGGTTCTCGAGCTGGGCGGGAAGGCGCCGTTCATCGTTATGGCCGATGCCAATGTTGACGCTGCGGTTGAGGCTGCAACTGTGGCCCGTTTCGCCAACAGCGGTCAGGTTTGCATTTGCAATGAAATGGCATTCATCGATCGGCGAATTGTCGCTGAGTTCACGGACAAATTGCTTAAGCGGGTCGCAGCTATCACGCTGGGCGATCCGATGGATAATCCTGGGATGGGTCCGATCTCGACTGCTGGCGCGCGCGACCGGATTGCTGCCATGGTCAACGAGGTACGCGTACATGGTGCCCAAGTTCTAATTGGCGGTGAAGCCGCCCGCCCCGAAGGCCTCGAGAACGGATACTGGTATAAGCCGACGGTAATCTCGGGAAGTTCCGCCAGTATGCCGCTGATTCGCGATGAGATCTTCGGTCCGGTACTCCCTATCCTGCCAATCGAGGACTTCGATGAGGCGGTTCACATTGTAAACGAGCGCGACGACGGCCTTTCAGCATATCTCTGGACGAACGACAACGGCACGATCAACCGAGCGATCGACGAACTCGAGACAGGTACGGTCTTCGTCAACAAGGGTATCAGCGGATCGTTCCACGGCTATCACAATGGGCACAAGCGCAGCGGTCTGGGGGGCGAGGACGGACCATACGGCCTAGAGAACTACCTGCAAAAGCGCAGCGTCTACCTAGCTTATGGACAATGATCCCTTCTAGTTTCATCGCAGTCGATTGGGGTACGTCAAATTGCCGGGCTTATCTCATAAGTGATGGAGCGTGCGTGCGCTCGCTCAATGGATTGCCTGGCGCGCTTCATCTCGGGAAGGACGATTTCGCGGGAGTAGTCGCCGGCATACGTGCCGAGCTTGGTGACCTGCCCATGCTCCTTTCTGGCATGGTCGGCTCCACCGTTGGGTGGATCGAAGCTGACTATTGCTTTGTCCCGGTCAACCAGGACAGCCTAGCGGGCAAACTATTCTGGATCGATCCGCGCACCGCCATCGTGCCAGGTGTCGCGCAGGCGGACAGCACCTCTCCCGATGTGATGCGCGGAGAAGAGGTCCAGTTCTTTGGTGCCGCCAAGTTGCTTGGCAGTGAGGCGCCATTTATCTTTTGCCAACCGGGGACACATTCAAAGTGGGCAAAGCTGGTCGATGGAAAAATTCTGGAATTCGCGACCAGTATGACGGGGGAAGTGTTTGGCTTGCTGAAATCGCATTCAGTCCTGGCCGCGGCCCTCGGCGGCAAGGTGGAGGCGAATTCGTATTTCGAACAAGGGGTCGCGCATTCGGCAGAAAGCGAAGCGCTGAACGAACTATTTCGTGTCCGGGCTGGAACGTTGTTGCTTGGCTGGGATAATGCGCGTGCTTCTGCATATGCGAGTGGCCTTCTTATCGGAGCTGAGGTCCGCGGACGGCTAATGGGAGATTGCAGGGTCTGCCTCGTCGCCGACGAGATTCTCGCATCGCTCTATCGTGCTGCGATCGTCGCCCTTGGCGGCGAGGTTGTGCCACTTGGAGTACGAGAAGCTCTCGTGGCCGGGGTTGGCGAGATTGCTAGGTCGGCCTTTGGATTTGGGGACGATAGATGAGCGACAAGAAGCTCAAGGCAGCCCTTGAGGTATGTCCGCTCGTCGCAATACTTCGCGGTATCAAGCCAGACGAGGCTATTCCGATCGGCGAAGCGCTGTTCGCGGCAGGATTCCGCATCATCGAGGTGCCACTGAACTCGCCTAATCCGTTCGAAAGCATCGCCCGGCTGGTCAAGGCGTTACCGGCAGAGACCTTGATCGGAGCAGGGACGGTGACGTCGGCATCGGCAATCGGAACGCTCCGTGACGTTGGCGGACAGCTCGTTGTCAGCCCCAATGTTGATGTGTCGGTCATCTCCAAAGCGGTGGCCAACGATATGGCTTGTCTCCCCGGTTTCATGAGTCCGACAGAGGCGTTCGATGCGATTGCCGCGGGCGCGAACGGTTTGAAGCTGTTTCCCGCTGATGTTGTCCGCCCGGAGTATCTTAGTGCTCTCCAGACTGTTCTTCCGCCGGACTTGCCTGTCTTGCCAGTGGGGGGGATCAATCCGGAAAGCATGGGAGCATGGACAGCAGCCGGTGCCGCCGGCTTTGGTCTGGGCTCCGGGCTATACAAGCCCGGGACAGGTGCGCGCAAAGTTGGAAATCGAGCAGCGGAATATGTTACTGCTTTGCGTTCTGCGGAAGCACTGCCATGACCCTGGCTGCGTTCGGCGAGGTTCTCCTGCGCCTTTCTCCTCCCAATCACGAATTGCCATTTCAGTCACCTGAACTGCGCACCTATGTCGGTGGTGCCGAAGCTAATGTTATGTGCCAGCTGGCCCGCCTTGGTCACGAAGCAAGGATGATCTCTGCAGTGCCACCCAATGCACTTGGTGATGGCGTCTGCGGCAAGCTTCGAGAACAGGGCGTCGATACTCGCCATATTCTGCGATTGCATGGTCGGCTGGGCTTGTATCTCGTAACTGGCGGCGCTGGTGCAAGACCCAGCCAAGTTGTTTATGACCGCGACGCCACGTCGTTCCAGCAAGCCAAGTCTGACGCATGGAACTGGGATGAGGCGCTCGCCGGTGTGAGTTGGCTGCATGTTTCCGGCATTAATGCCGCGCTTGGTGAAATGGCAGAGCGGTCGATGCTACAAGCGATTGAGACGGCCAAGGGACGTGGGGTTCTGATCGCATTCGACTGCAACTATCGCCGCAATCTTTGGGAAGCACGTGGCTGCGATCCCGTCCCAATCCTGAAGACTCTCATTTCATGGGCCGATTTTCTGTTTGGCAACCACAGGGACTTCGCTCTGCTTGCCGGAAAAGAATTCGATGGCAGCGGACCCGAACGACGCCGTCTAGCCGCGCTTTGCGGATTCGAGATGTTTCCCAATCTCAAGGGCATCGCTTCAACCGCTCGTCACGTGCACGAGGCGGACAGGCATACCCTGTCGGCCCGAATAGACCGCCCGCAGAGTGAGGTGCAGACGGAGGAAATCGAGATTACCCGGATCATCGACCGCATTGGAAGTGGCGATGCGTTTTGTGCGGGCGTGCTCGACGGCCTTGTCCATGGATGTCCGGATGCAGAAACGGTCAGAACCGGGCTAGCCTTGGCAGCGCTGAAGCATACCTTGCCTGGCGATGCGTCGCTTTTTGAGCGCGCGGATATTGATTGCTATCTTTCTGGGCATTCCGATGTCCGACGTTGACGGCAAATTCGAAGCTTTAGGATTACATCACGGCGACTACGAGGCCGACATTCTACCGTCGCTCGGAGGTAGCCTTGGCCGCCTTCATTGGAAGGGCAGATCGCTGTTGCAATCCCTTTTTAATCCGAGGGAAGTGTCGACAAAGGGACCCGAGGACGTTGCTGGCTTCGCGATGGTGCCGTTGGCCGGTCGCGTTCGTGGCGGGCGCTTTACCTGGAATGGCCAAAGCTACCAGCTGCCAACGCATCCGGGTGAAGTACACGCGCTGCATGGCAACGGCTGGACGAGCGCTTGGCAAGTCGTGTCTCGGAAGGCCAGCGGTATCACGCTCCAATTGGAGGCGCGTTACGGCCCTTTCGACTTTCTTGCCGAGCAATCGCTGGAATTGAGTTCTTCCGGACTCGAAATCGAGCTCGGAGTAATAAATGCATCGGACTACCCGCTTCCATTCGGTCTGGGTTATCATCCTTGGTTCGTCCGCAGCCCGGGAGCGCACGTCTCCTTTTCGAGTAGACGATTCTGGCTCGAGGGGCCAGGAGGATTGCCCTCCGACCCGATATCCCTGCCGCCCGAACTCGATTTCTCAGGCGGCCGAACAGTACCTGCCAATTGGCGAAACAATGCCTATGAGGGATGGGAGCGAATGGCGCAGATCGCATATCCGGAATTGAACCTGACGGTCACAATGACCGCCTCGCAAGGGCTGGACTGGCTGATGGTCTATGCCAACCCCCAGCTGGACACATTCTGCCTCGAACCACAGTCTCATCTGCCGGGAGCTCATAACCTGGCCAATTTTGATCGGCGGTTTGGTTTGGTCGAATTGCGTCCAGGCGAGAAGATGGCATGTCGCTTGAAGATCCGAGCTGACGATCTTTGACGTTTTCAAGCTTGACGGGCTCTCGACCTAGCCCACGACATTAAGGTGCGCTGATTCGCGCATGCTTTTACGCATGCAGACCGGGCTCTTCCTGAGTGGGACCGGGATGGGCCGCAGGGCATTCAGGCCGACAAAATCGTGATTTTCCTCGCGTCGACAGGATTTCCAATTTTAGTCGATCGTCTATTGTTGACAATCTGCGATTTGAACGATAGTCAACCGGAAAGACCAACGCGTCGATCCGACCATCAGCGGCGGATGACGGAGAAATATTGAAAGGGAGGGCCAATGGGCATTAAGTCTTGTTTCCGCTATTCCGTCTGTGTTTCGGCTCTGGCGATCAGTCAATTAGCGACGTCGGCGTACGCTCAGGACGCATCGCCGCCCCCAGCATCCAAAGATACTGCGAACAATAGCACTGCGGACAATGGCAACGTGATCGTTGTGACAGGCCTGCGCAAATCGCTTAATGAGTCTGAGGCGATCAAGCGCAATGCCAACGGCGTCGTGGATGCCATCTCGGCCGAAGATATTGGCAAGTTTCCTGATGCTAACCTCGCAGAATCGATCCAGCGTATCGCTGGTGTTTCGATTGACCGAAAGAATAACGAGGGTAACGGTGTCACTGTTCGCGGCTTCGGCCCGGGGTTCAACCTAGTTACCCTAAACGGGCGGCAGATGCCGAATGCTTCCTCACTCATTTCGGATGGCATCACCCGCAGCTTCAATTTCCAGGATCTGTCGTCTGACGGCATTTCGGCTATCGAGGTGTACAAGACTGGCAGGGCAGATGTGCCATCTGGAGGAATTGGTGCGACCATCAATATTCTGACACCGCGGCCATTCGATCGGCCAGGCTTTCATGGCACGCTGAGCGCCAAGGGCAACTACGACACGACATCCAAGTTGGGCGGCAAGATTACGCCCGAGGTTTCGGGCGTCGTCAGCGATACTTTCGCAGACGGCCGCCTTGGCCTTCTGGTTAGCGCCTCGTATTCCGAAAGGAATTCGCGAAGGCAGCGTACAGGCACGCAAGGTTGGGTCCGCAATCGCGGAAACCGCAGTAATCCCAATCTCGATCTCAGTGCAATCGACACCTCGGTCAACCCAACACAGGCGTTTTGGACTCCGTGGACCGTCGACCTTGATGTTGCGGATTCAAATCGAAAGCGCACCAATGCTCAGGTCGTACTCCAAGCGGAGCCAGTCGATGGCTTGGTTTTGACTGCAGACTACACAATGTCTCGATACAAAGAGACCACCCAGATGCACCGTATGAGCTTCTGGTTCGATCGCCCTGATATAGCTACAGCGGACAAGAATGGTACGCTTGTCGATGTCACGACGCTGAACGACCAGCTCAATTTTTGGTCTTGGGACTATCTGAACGATACGCGCAATGATTCCTTTGGTGGCAACATCAAGTGGGATGCAACGGATAACCTGAGCTTCGAGCTCGATGCGCACACGTCAACGGCACATTCCAATCCTGGAACCAAAGACGGGCAAGCGGCAGAAGTGCTGGCCGATCTTAAAAATCCCGGAACTTCAGTGGACATCAACGGCACCTTCACCGGCGTCATCCCCACTGCGAGTTTCGATGATAGTGCACTTGGCGGAAGCGCCTATGACTTTTCGAACATCGTTTCCGACCTTTACCAAGTCCGCGGTTACGAGGTGAAGAATCGCATCAATCAGGTGCAGTTCTCCGGGCAATGGAAAAGCGACGATAGCGCCCTCAGAGCAATCAATTTTGGCGCCAACTACACCGACTACAAGGTAGACACTTTGACAGAGGCGACATTCCGCTTCGTCGACGTGCCACTAACTGGTCTTGACTACTCCTATATCCCTCGCGGAAACATCCTCAATGCTTTCCCCGGCGCAGACAAGTTGTTCTCGCAGATACCCAATTACAGTGCGACGCAATTTGTCGATTTAGTGAAAAACGCAGGCCAGTTTGCTCTCGATCCGCCACAATACAACGGTGTTCGCGAGAAGACTTGGGCAGGCTATGTTTCCCTTGATCTTGAGACCGATTTTCACGACATGCCAGTCAAGATCGATGCAGGTGTGCGGTACGAGAAGACCGACGTATCGTCGTATTCCATCGCCAACGGCATCATTGCTTTGAACTACAGGCATGTTCAGGAACTCCAGGTGATCCGGGACAATACGCCCGCGACGCAAAATCTGTATGGCGGATACAGCGAATTCCTGCCGAACATCGACTTCCGGATCGATCTCACCCCGAATATTGTCGCGCGCGCGTCCTATAGTAAGACCATCGCCCGCAGCAGTCTGTCGGCGATGTTCCCGCAAACCAACTTCCTCAACTCCCGTCCTGGCGGACCATTTATTGCTTCGCAGGGCAATCCCAATCTTCTCCCTTATGTTTCCAACAACTTGGATCTCTCTTTCGAGTGGTATTACAAGCCGAGCAGCTATGTCTCGGTTGGCCTATTCAGGAAGTGGGTGGACAATTTTATCGGGGCGACCGCGATCAACGGTCCGATTTACGATGTTAACGGTCAGCCTCTTACCGATCCAAGTGTCAACCCGCGGCCAGGCTGCCCCGACTCCTCGAATCCGCCTAACCCTGCCTGTTTGTCACAGCCGAGCGACCCTGTCGTCACCTGGCAAATCAACACCGTTGGGAACCTCAAATCGGCAGCCGTCGATGGTGTAGAGGCGACCATCCAACATGTCTTCGGAGACACTGGGTTTGGCATCATCGCTAACGGAACGCTGGTTCACGGCAATGTCAATCTTGACCCATATGACTTCACACAAACCCTCGCGCTCACCGGGCTTTCGAACTCTTATAACCTTGTGGGCTTCTACGAAAAGCACGGTTTGCAGGTGCGTGTCGCCTACAACTGGCGTGACAAGTTCCTACAAAGCCTCGGTGCAGAACCTATCAACGTTGACGCGTACGGTCAGCTGGACGCGAGCGCGAGCTACCAGATCAACGATCACTTCTCGGTCTTCGTCGAGGGTCTGAACTTGAACAATGCAACGATTCGTCGCTACGCGAGGTTCGAGCAACAGATACGCGATGCGGAGCAGTATGGGCCGCGCTTCTCCTTCGGTGTTCGCGCAAAATTCTGAGAAATTGGAGGAACAAGGCGTCGTAGCGCATAGGCAGGGCCGATCCTAGCAGATCGGTCCTGCTTGCCTTTTGACGGCGACTTGATGCAAACTGGAAGGCAGTTATGCGACCGATTTCCAAAATCGTGATCGTGGGCGGAGGCACTGCCGGCTGGTTGACCGCAGGAACCATCGCTGCGGTATCTCGTGCGCAAGATGCACATCCCCTGCAGATTACTCTTGTGGAATCTCCGAACGTACCGATCATTGGTGTCGGAGAGGGAACCTGGCCAACCATGCGGCGCACCCTCAAGCGTATGGGGGTTCGAGAGACGGACTTCATCCGACAGTGCGAAGCTTCGTTCAAGCAAGGTGCGAAATTTGCCCGTTGGGTAACCGGTGACGCGGATGACTTCTACTATCATCCGCTGGTTCTGCCCCAAGGCTATTTCGAAACGAATCTGGTGCCCTACTGGCTGGAAAAGACCAATGATCGTTCATTTTCGTCGCGTGTTTGCCCCCAGGAGCATTTGTGTGAGGCTGGCCTCGCGCCCAAGAAGATCACGACCGCAGAATACGATGCGGTCGCTAACTACGCGTATCACCTCGATGCAGGAAAGTTTGCTCCCTTCCTTCAGTCCCATTGTATTGAGAATCTAGACGTCAATCATGTCTTGGCCGACGTCACCGGCGTTCGCGCGCTCAACAACGGCGATATCGCGGCCATCGAGACGCAGCAGGCCGGCGAAATCTCGGGCGATCTCTTCATTGATTGCACCGGCATGCGTTCATTGCTTCTTGGAGGACACTTCGGCGTCCCGTTCAAGAGCTGTAAGGACGTCCTGTTCATTGACCGTGCGCTCGCCATGCAGGTGCCGTACGAGGATTTGGCAAGCCCGGTGGTGTCCCACACGATCTCAACCGCCCAAAAGGCCGGATGGATTTGGGATATCGGCCTTCAAAGCCGCCGCGGCATCGGCCACGTCTATTCGAGCAGCCACTGCAGCGACGATTTGGCCGAGAACAGGCTGCGCGCGTATGTCCGATCCCTGGGACACGATCCCGATGCCCTTGCGGCACGCAAGATTTCTATTGAACCTGGACACCGCGAGAAATTTTGGGCGGGCAATTGCGTGGCCGTCGGATTGTCAGCCGGTTTCCTCGAGCCACTCGAAGCATCGGCAATCCTGCTGATTGAAATTGCGGCGCAATTTATCGCTGAGCAAATGCCGGCCTCTCGGTCAGCGATGGATGTTGTCGCACGCCGTTTTAACGAGACCTTCCTCTATCGTTGGGCGCGCATTATCGACTTTCTCAAGCTTCATTATGTCCTGAGCAAGAGGGACGACGATCCCTTCTGGATCGATAATCGCAGGGAAGAAACTGTCCCTGAAAGTCTTCGGGACCTTCTTGAATTGTGGCATTACCAGCCTCCGTGGCACGATGACTTTGATCGGGCCGTCGAAGTGTTTCCGGCCGCCAGCTATCAATATGTCTTGTACGGCATGGGCTTTCATACCGAGGCCAGCCCTCGTGGCCTTTCACCGAATCTGGCTTCGCAGGCAGCGACGTTGATGGAGCGTAATGAAGTAGAGGTCCGGACCATGCTGGGTACGCTTTCCCCGAACCGAGAGCTGCTCGACAAGATTGTACGCTATGGTCTTGCCAAGGTCTGAATGCCGCAGGTGGGCCTGCAAGGAGAGGACGTTTGCCGCGAATTGAACTGCTCGACCCCGGACAGCATCGAGACATCAGGATCCGGACTGATCAGGGTTCTCGCTTGCTTCAGGGCACCAATCTACTCCCGGTCTTGGCGAGCGAACTGCAGCATCTGGCCGTGGAATTCCCGGTTTGTCTCATCAAGAGCCCGGAGAGCGGCCAATTCGGCCTGTTTGCGCTGCTTGGATTCCGGGCCGGCGAAAACTTGATGCTTGATCAGGACGAGAACTGGAAATGTCACTACATCCCACTCGATATTCGCCGACGGCCCTTTCTGGTTGTGCCAGGCCAGGAGGCCGGTACCGGTACGATGGCGATTGATGTCGAGCATCCCATGGTGTCGCGTGACGAAGGCGAAGCTCTTTTCGATGAAGGGGGAAACGCAACGTTCTTGATGGACGACTTCCAGTCAGTGTTGTCGACTGTAATGAGCGGCATCGGCCCAACGAGAGCGTTTGTCGAAGCTCTTGACGAACACAATCTTCTTGCGCCAGCCCGGATCGACGTAGCGGGAGAAGGTGAGAGCTTTGCGCTCGATGGCTTCTATACCGTCAACGCTCGTTCAATTGAGGCCCTAGATGCGAACACGCTAAGTTCGTTGAACCGCAACGGCTCCCTATTTGCAGCGCATCTCATCGTTGCCTCGATGGCGAACGTAGACAAGCTCCTCGCAAAGCGCCCTTCAGCTTAGTTTCCTAACGTGCGAGTTGAAGCGACGTATTGTCGTCATTGTCGTCGGCAAAGAGTGGAGGACTTGGCTTTGGGTGGGGCCGCGATCGTGCACTGCTTTGGATTTGAGGCGGCGCGTTTCGCTGCCGCTTACGCCAATTTGGCGGCACTAAGGAGCTGTTAGGTTTGATGGATTGGAATGCCATGACCGAAACGATTGAGCGCGGCAGTGGGTTCATCGCGGCGCTCGACCAGAGCGGCGGCTCGACTCCGAACGCCTTGCGAAATTTTGGTGTCGACCCCGATGCATGGGAGAATGATGAAGAGATGTTCGCGCTCATTCATGAGATGCGCTGCCGCATCCTCAGCTCGCCATGCTTTTCAGGTGATCGAGTGCTGGGGGCAATACTTTTCGAAGGAACGATGGCCGGTGAAGTGGACGGTGTACCGGTGCCGCGGGCACTAAACGATCGCGGTATCGTGCCGTTCGTGAAGGTCGATAAGGGGCTTGATGCCGAAGAGGACGGCGTCAGGTTGATGAAGCCTATAGCGGATCTGGATGCCCTGCTTCTCCGGGCCAGAAAACTTGGTGTGTTTGGGACGAAGGCGCGATCCTTGATTAACGAGGCAAATCGCTCAGGTATCGTCTCAGTTGTTCGGCAGCAGTTCGAGTTGGCGCGTTGTGTGCTGGAGGCAGGACTCGTTCCGATAGTCGAGCCGGAGGTCAATATCGCCAGTCCGGAGCGCTGCGAGGCTGACTGCATTCTGCTCGAGGTCCTTCTGGATCATCTCGATCGGTTGCCGAATGATGCGCGCGTGATCCTCAAGCTCTCGCTTCCGGCAAAGGTCAATCACTTCGAGGCACTGACTAGGCACGAGCGCGTAATGCGGGTTGTGGCACTGTCAGGCGGTTATACCCGCGGCGAGGCGTGCGCCGAACTCATCAGTAACCGCGGGATCATCGCGAGCTTCAGTCGCGCCCTGCTGCAGGATCTTCGTGCCTCTATGAGTGACGCCGAATTCGATGCGTCGCTGGATGTGGCGGTTGCGGAGATTTTCGAGGCTTCGATGAAGCAGGCGGCGTGAGCAACGTGGCAAGACCGCTGCCAATTCCAGACATTCTGGCAGCCTGATGGTTTTGAGAAACTGTCCGTCTGTTTCGGTGCCCCAATCTTTGAAGCACAGCGACCCAGCAAATCTACTCGGCCCCCGGGGGAGGTGGCGGCCATTCCTTTCTCGCCACCGCCTCTCCCTCTCGTCCATCATACGTAGGCAGCCGTCAGGTCCACTGGACTGGGTCAGCCATGCCCATGCTTACGTCGTGAAATCGGCTTGGTCGCCGAAGCATCCTTACAGAAACTTCCTAAGCGCGGCCTGGCAGCCTTCCACGCCCCGCTGACTTTAGATCACCGCCAACCCGGGGACAGTGATTCTTCAGTCGAGAAGTGAGCCTGCATCCACTCCAAGGGCCTGAGCAAGTCGCTCGACTACCGATATCGTCGGATTGCGTGCACCGCGTTCCAGGTCGCTGACATAGGTCCGGTGGATCCCTGCCTGGTGGGCAAACTCTTCCTGGCTCCATTCGCGCTCGCTGCGCAGGCGGCGCAGGTTCCGGGCAAGGCGTTGGCGAACATCCACCCGCGCAGATGGCGCCGATGTCACTCATCGATCTACAGACGATCAGTGACATTCTACTTGACTAGAGGACCTATTCGAGCACCTGTCGGTGTTACTGATAGTCGACAGGAGGGATCGGTGCGAGTGATTGGGTGCCTGACGATGCTGATGTTGCTTTCCGCCTGCAGCAACAAGGCAGCCGAGGCCGAAAAGAGGTTGGCGATCGTCAAGCGGGTGGGAACTCTTGGAGAAGTCTGTGAAGCCTCCCGCGATGTTGCCCGTGCATACCTGGACCAAGGGGACGAAGCGAGCTTCGAGATGGCGGATGTCGCCAGTCATATCTATTGCCAGAGCGCGGATCTCCGCGGCTGGAATACCTATGTCAGCAAGAAGGCAGGCAATTGAGTCAATCGGTAGCCGGGTGTCTCTAGAGCCCGCTCCAGGGATCTTTCGAACCGACCGGATCGCGCACCGGAAGAGCGGCGTGCGGATCCATCTCCTCGGGCCCTTCGTTGAGCGGGGCTCGCCATCGGTCCTTCAGCTGTACCCAGATGAACAGCTGGGAGAGCGCGTCGACCTGGTCGTCATGGCGCGATGAGGGGAACCCGAGGATCTCGCCGGTGAACTCTGCCAGCCAGTGCGCTTGCCCTGGCAGGAACAGCCGGCCAGCTTCGATCATCGAACTGATGTTCATAACACGCGCGATCTTGTCGCCTTCGGGCCGGCGCGGGATCGGTAGTGGAACGCCCGATAGTGCTTCCGCCTGAAGCGACTGAATGAGCGCAGTGCCGGAAGAAGCATCCTCGATCAGCATTACCTGTGCGCTGTGCAGACGGGCCAGTTCGATGACCTTTGCCTTCAGCGGATTGAACTGGAGCCGCGCGCGCATGACATCGATCACATAGACGCGCTGGTCCTGCACCAGTGCGGTCAGACAGACCGAGTAATCGTTGAACGGGTTATCCTTCGAGGCGGTGTCGAGCGAGAGGACGATCTGGCCATGGGTCATATCGAGTGTCGCCGGATCGTAGGTCCTGAGCCATGCCGCCTCGATCATGTTGCCATGCGCGGGCACGGGCTGCTGCTGGTATTGGCTGGCATGCACGTAAGGGTTGTCTGCCTTCTTGCGTAGCAACTCGCTCAACGGCAGACGTGCTGGATGAAGCGCGCAGCCTTCTCGGCGACGGTAGACCCGCCCGTGGGTGAGCGGGATATCCTCGTCGCACGTTGCGATGGCGGGTAGGCACAGCTCGTGCCATCCCTCCCGCTCCTTGAGCACTCCGACCAGATCACCTTCGTGCAGCCGCTGCATGACAACGATGATCGTGCCATGGAGTTGGTTGTTGAGGCGCTGCGACAGCGTCTCGTCGAACCAGCGAATGACCTTGTCGCGCGCAGCCTGCGAGGTGGCATCCTGTGCCTTCATCGGGTCATCGATGATGATGAAGTCCGCGCCGAATCCGGTGGTTGCACCATCGATCGATGTCGCCATCCGGCGGCCGCCGGCGGTAGTCTGGATGTCGGCGACCGCGCTGCGCTTGATAACTGCGTTCGGGAAAGCCTCGCGGTACCACCGGCTCTGCATGACCCTGAGGCAGTCGCGAGCATGATCCTCCGCCAGGTCCTGGCCATAGCTTACGCACAGGAACGAGAGGGCCGGGTTGTGACCCAGCATCCAGGCAACCCATGCAATAGAGATGATCCGAGACTTGAGGTGGCGCGGCGGCATCGTCACGATGAGTCGGCGATTCTCGCGCTGGCGTACACGGTCGAGCTGGTGGCCGATCGCATCGATGTGCCAGTTGTGCGTGTAGGGGCTGTCACCGCCCAGCTCGGAAAATGCCCGGCGCAGGAAGAACGCAAAGTCGAGGCGGGTGAGGGCAGCTATCGCATCGCTTGCATCGACGTCATTCATCGCCGCTATCTCCCGGTTCCGGATCACCGAACAGCGCCGGATCGATCGCGAGATCAGCTGCCCGCTCTTGAAGGTAAGCCTCGAGGATCGTCTGGTCGCTCAGGGTGTGGCGGCGGCGATTGATCTCGGCCGCTTCGGCGATCCGCTGTCGCCGCTGGTCGACCATCTCGATTGCCTTGTTGTCTCCCTTGCGGGTGGCATTGTCGATCAGCCGCAGGTCGACCGCCTGGCTCTTGGTCACCGTTCGTTCGATCCCGTTCTCCTTGATCACCATCTTGCGATCCAGCTCACGCTGGAACTCGGTGTCGGCGTTCTTCACTCCCTTCTTCCGGCGACCGCGCTTCCGCCCGTCGCCGACAGCGAACCGGCTGCCTGGCGGTGCGCGATTCTTGCCGACCGCATAGCTGCCGTCCTCGCGGGTGTTGCCGTCCTTGAAGGGTTTGCCGTCCTTGCGCCTGCCGCCGCTCACGACCGGCCTCCCGCGCGCTCGGCTGCAACCTGCGAGAGCGGAACCTCGCCATCGAGCTGCGGTTCGCATCCCGTCGCTTCACTGACACGTCTGAGGATCACGTCGGCGTACTTCGGATCGAGCTCGATCCCGAACCCGCGCCGGCCGGTCATCGCCGATGCCACCAGCGTGGTCCCTGAGCCGCAGAACCCGTCGAACACCACGTCGCCCGGCTTCGTGACGTCGAGGATCGCGTCGGCGATCATCCTGCGGTTCTTGATTGTGGGATGATCGGCAAGGTCCTGCAGCCGCCCCTTGCGAAAGGTGTTGGCACCCGGATAGCGCCAGACGTTGCTGCGGTTGCGCCGGCCCAGCGCAATGTTGCTGGTGTGGGCGCCTCGACTGACCTTGAATGCGAGGCACAGCTCGTATGCCGAGCGGTAGAACCCACCCATTCCAGGGTCCTTGACCCAGACGATCTGGTTCTTGAGCTCGTGGAACACGCCTTGCGCTGCATCGAGCATGTGCGGACTCGCGCGCCAGTCGGTCCACACGAACGCGATCGCGCCCGGGTGGCAGTGCGGCGTGATTGCCTTGAATGCCGGCCGCAGCAGCGTCATCGCCATTTCCGGGAGCGAGGTTTCTCCAGATCCGATTCCGAAGTCGGAATGTTTCACCCGGCCATTGCCGGACACGTTGTTCGCTATGCGGCACCCGTATGGCGGATCGGTCTGGATCAGCCGGACGCGGTTGCCTTCCAGCAGCCGCTCGATCAGAGCCACGTCACGGCAGTCGCCGACCGCCATGCGCTGGTCGCCGATGTGCCAGAGATCTCCGATCTGCGCGATCGGAGCCGCATCATCATCGGGAAGATCGACGCGGTCCTCCTGGTCTGCGTCTCCGGTATCGTCGAATGACAGAATGCCGTCGATCTCGAAGGTGTCGAATCCGGTGAGCTCGACTTCGTAGCCAAGCTCGATCAGTCCCGAGAGCTCGGAGCGGAGGAGTTCCTTCGACCATTGCGCATCTTCGGCGAGCCGGTTGTCGGCGATGATGTAGGCGCGCCGGTCAGCCTCGCTCATCTGTCCAAGATCGACGACCGGGACTTCGGACATGCCGAGGTCCATTGCAGCCATCAGTCTCCCATGCCCGCAGATGAGATTGTTGGCATCGTCGACGATCAGCGGGTTGGTCCAGCCAAAAGCAGCCAGGCTTGCCTGCAGCTTCCTGATCTGCGCACGCGAGTGTTTGCGCGGGTTGCTTGAGAACGGGGTGATCGCCTCGATCGGGCGATACTCGATTGCGAGGCGGTTGGGGATTTCAGGATACATCATACATCACCACTCCAATCTGGAGGAAAAGTCAGATTGACGTGGTGGTTAGGGCGGTCCGGAGACCAGCAATCACCCTTTTAGCGCCATGCCGTCATGATGACCAGCATGAATCGAACAAAAGGAGAATGTTCGCATATCCGGGAGAGCGCTTCCCACGATCGCTGGATATGGGAAAATGCCCGGAAATCGCCGGACTTTGGCTCGGTTTGTCTCAGCAAGCATGGTGCCTGGGGGCAATTCTGGCGATATTCCCACTACTTTCCCACGAATATGGGAAAACCAGCCGCAGAGACCCATTAGGTCGGGACTGCGCCATTCACCACCTTTTCAGGTACTTGTGTCGATTTCGAGCACGAGTGATGGCTAGTTCGATCCCTGACGCATCGTCGCATGCGATCGGTGTGCTCGCCTTACCAACCTCCGATTTGAAATCCTCAAGCAGCCGCGCGAGCAAGAATTCTTACGCCCGACCGGGGGCTCGAGGGACATCTCATTAACAGGGGCCCCATGACCGCTCGCAGTCCTGGGTGAAATTGCAGAGCTCTGGATGGTTTCAAGCGGCATTCGATCCTTCGTAGTGCGCTCGACGCGGGATTCTATATCCTGGAACTGACGCATTTCGACTCCGGCCGTGACTATGGGGAATTTGTCGACGCGGCCTAATGCGCCAGACCCAGATAGACCGTGCTCCAAAGCTGCGCGGCGTTAGATTCGTCAGCGTCCTGGTCTGAAGCGCCGAATGCCGCCGGGACCAAATGCCCGTCGAGGACATTCCACGACCACAGCTCCGAATTTCGCCACTTGCGGGTCGCGTCGACAACTGCAGTTACCTGTCTGTGAGCGGCCTCTAGATCGTGCCTGGTGGCAATTGGAAGGTTGCTGCGGGCCAATTGATGCTCGATCCCCGCCAGCACGAGCGCGTGCTGCCATGACCAGATGACCTCACCGTGATAATCCTCGCGCGTGAATTCGGCGCGCTTGTCAGCCTTGGCAAAGGCGGGATTGGCTATCAGCATTCCCGCATCGCTCATCAACCCCGCTGGGAATGGGCGCAGGATAGACGCAAGAATAAGTTCGATCTGCGACGGGCGGGGGTCCGAAAACAGCAGGTCGAAAGCAACATCTGACTGGAGCACCGCTATCGGTGCACCGTGCGCGTCAAGCGCCAATGCCTGGAAGCGAAGCGGGCCATTTGGTAGCGAACGCAGCGCTGCCGCCGGTGAAATGCCTGCCTCTTTGGCTGCCGCCGCCACCGCGAGGCGCGCCTTGCGATGGGAGATGCTGACGGCAAAGATTGCAGGAGCTTGTGCGTGCCAGATTCGCGCCATTTTGCCCGCCTCACGCAACTTTGCACGCGTTTGCGAGTCGATCCACTTGTCGAGCTGGCCGCTCGCCTGCAAGCGTGCGACAGCATCCAGCGCCGCGGGCATGAGCACGGCGTTCACATCGTAAGGGTAGCGGCCCCCACCGAGCCCGATTTCGCTGTCTCGCCAATTGCCGACATTCACTCCAGGCTTGAGTGACACGAGATTCGCTGGGCGAGGATCGGCGGCGAATCTCGCTCCTTCGTCAATGACTCGGACGAGGTTCGAGACCAATGCGGCACCGTTGATGAGACCGGTTGAATCCGTGTTCTCCAAAAAGGCTGCAGCCCGCTCGCTGGATCGTGCATCGTCGAGCAGCCAATGCGCCGCGACGGGGGCAAGCATCAGCGTCTCGTCTACCATCTTGTAATCGTAAACCGGCGTCGCGCTGCGCGTTCCATCGCTTCGCATATGGTCGATGATTGCAAATTCGCCGATGTCTTCTTCGTGCGCAACTTCACCGTCCGGCGAAAGCCGCGCCAGCACCGAACCCAATCCAGCTTCGATCGCCTGCGGACGCAGTGCGGGCATCAGCAGCCGAACACTCAACAAAGTGTCCCGGCCGAAGTAGGTGTTGAAACGCCACGACCCGGCAAGGAATTTCTCGTGATACGAGAGAAACTCAAGCGTGCGACGAGCTGCGGGATCTTGTCCGGCGCTTTGATTGAGCAATGCCGTGCCTGCGAGCGGGGTCAGTGGTGCTGCACCAGTAAGGGCAGTGATACGCAGGGCAATTCGCCCATCGGGTCCGGCCAGGATGCGTTCGCCATCGATCGTGCCGTCAAGAATTTCCAGCGCAAGGCGGTAGCCGGGCGCGCCGTCAAGGCGATCGCGTTCCCATGTCACACTGCGCAACCCGAAATGCGGCCCGGTGACGACTCCGGCGGGTTGATCGCCAGTCCGCTCGTAGTCGCGCAGAACGCGCACGCTCGAAAGCACCGCGCCGTGCAAATTCAGTTCAGGCACCTCGATCGAGGCCAACGTGACGATACCACGCAATGGCCGCCCCTCGTGGTCGGCACCTGTTAGCGGTTGCGGAGGAGCCTCGAGTGTCCACTTCGCGGGTCGCGCCAGCCGGCTGAACCAGATACCCACACCACTGTTTCCCGCCGGAAAAGCGACAATCAGGCGCGGGTCACAGCCCGAACGGAGCAGCAGATGGGCTGCAACGGGACCGTCACGCACGAAGGCGTTGATGTTGCGCCCTTCATCGACGCGGAAGGCGAGGGGCTGCGTCCTTGCCGGCTCATGCGGCGGCGAAGCGAAGGCTGCAACTTGTGCCAGCGATGCGAGGATGATCGCCGCACTGCACGCCAGTCGCCAAGCGGTCCTCACGTCTCGAGAACCAACCCGCCCCATGCGGGCAGAACCGCTTCGCTGCCGTCGACAGAGCCCGGCAGGCCGAAATCGAGGTTCGTTTCGTTCCCTTCGGGCAGGACGAAGCGCTGAACCTGATCGCTCAGATTGAACAGGCAAAGCAACGTCCGGTCCCTGCCCGGCATGACGCGGCGGAAGACGAGGATCGGTTCAGGCGCTTCGAGGAATTCGATGTCGCCGAGCCGGAGTTCCTCGTGCGCTTTACGAAAGGCGATAAACCGGCGGGTTTGCGAAAGAATCGAATGTGGGTCGGCCTCTTGGCGATCGACCGCATATGCGGGATGAGCCGGATCGACAGGCAACCAGGGCTCGACGGTACTAAATCCCGCATTGGCCTGCTGCGTGTGCCAGGGGATCGGAGTCCGGCAACCGTCACGACCAAGGCTGTCGGGCCAGAAGCGAATGCCTTCCGGATCCCGCAGGCGATCGAATGGCACCTGTGCCTGCGGCAGGCCAAGCTCGTCTCCCTGGTAGAGGAAGATGGTGCCACGCAGGCACAACAATAGCCCCATCAACATGCGCGCGAAATCGTCGCCCGCGCTCTCTCCACCCCATCGCGTGCGAGCGCGTACGACATCGTGGTTCGAAAACGACCAACTCGGCCAGGCGGTCTTGCTGGTCCAGCTTTCGAGTGTCGAGCGGATCAGCCGGGCACTGAGCGGTCCATTTTCAAGCAACAGGAAGTTGTAGGCCGTGTGGAGCCTGCCGGCCTCGGTATATTCGATGCTCCGGTCGATATAGGAATCGCTGCCGATTTCGGCGACGGTCATCAGGTCGCCGAACTTGTCGACCTCGCTCCGCAGCACTTCCATGAACGACAGGTTTTCCGGTTGCGAACGATCGTGGAGATGCCGTTGATGCCAGTAGGGCCTAGCAAATCCGCCATCAGGTGACTTGGGTGGATTATCGCGTAGGTGCCTGTCGCAGAAATAGAAATTGGCGACATCGAGCCGGAACCCGTCGACCCCGCGATTGAGCCAGAAACGTGCGACATCGACAGCTGCCTGCCTTACTTCCGGGTTGTGAAAATTCAGGTCGGGCTGCTCCGACAGGAAATTGTGCATGTAGTATTGCTTGCGGCGCGAATCCCACGACCATGCCTGCCCGCCGAACAGCGATATCCAGTTGTTGGGCGGGCCTCCGTCCGCCCGGGCGTTTGCCCACACATACCAGTCGGCCTTGGGATTATCGCGCGACGAGCGACTTTCCTTGAACCATTCGTGTTGATCCGACGTGTGCGAATAGACCTGGTCGATTATCACTTTCAGGCCGCGATCGTGGGCCTTCGCCAGCAAGGCATCGAGATCGGCCAGCGTGCCGAAAATCGGGTCGACATCGCAATAGTCGGATATGTCATAGCCGAAGTCGCGCATCGGAGAGCGAAAGAAGGGCGAGAGCCAGACGCCGTCGACGCCGAGCGCCGAAAGGTAGTCGAGCCGTGAAGTTACCCCCGGCAGGTCACCAACGCCATCGTCGTTCGAATCGCAGAAGCTGCGCGGATAGACCTGGTAAATTACTCCACCGCGCCACCACTCGCTCATCTCGAGACACCTTCCCGCTGGACACCTGCCGAATTGCCGGCAAGTTCACCAAGCCGTTTTTATGATATGCATTTCATAAGGGGAATGTTAGGCGTTGTGCAAGCCAATACGAATAACCATGCGGGGAGATCGATATGGGGCCGGACGCCGGAGCACCTTCGCAGGCAGGATCTGCACTGGGCGACGCCCGCGACCTGCCGATCGCCGCCACCATTATGCTCTGCTTCGGCTACGCGGTATTTGCGATTCTCCTCAACAGCGTTGGGACGGTCATCCTCCAGTCGATCGGCTACTTTCCTGTCGACAATGTTGGCGCATCGACATTGGAGGCGTTCAAGGACCTCACGATCGCGGTTGCTTCGTTCTTCATTGCGGCACAACTTCCGCGCTTTGGCCTCAGGCGATCGATGATTGCTGCTCTCGCGATCGCCGGGATCGGCTGCCTGTTGATGCCCATCGCCGATTCGTTCTGGGCCACCCGAGCGATGTTCTTTTGCGTGGGTTTCGGCTTCGCGCTGATGAAAGTTTCAGTCTACTCGTCGGTTGGCCTTCTGTCGAACAGCACGTCGACCCATGCTCGGCTTCTCGGGATTATCGAAGCCAGCTTCATGGCTGCAGTCGTGGCGAGCGCATGGATCTTCGCGGCATTCATCGATCCCGCCGATCCCAGCTCCTCGTCCTGGCTGCATGTCTACTGGTTGCTGGCAATCTTGAGCGGGATTGCCATTCTCCTTGTCCTGCTGGTGCGGATTGACGAGGCCAATCTCGGCAACGATGTGCAAGACAAGGCACCGGGCAAAGCATTCGGCGAAATGCTCGGCTTGATTGTGCTCAGGGCGACACAGGTCTTCATTGCGGGCATTTTCCTGTACGTGTTCATCGAACAGGGACTGGGCACCTGGTTGCCGACGATCAACCATCAGGTCCTCGGGCTCGATGGGCAGATCGCAGTTCAGGCCGCTTCGGCGTTCGCGATGGCCATTTCGCTCGGCCGGTTTTGCGCGGGAATGATCGTGGCAAGGATCGGCTGGTTTCGATTGCTGATGATATGCTTAGCGGGGATGGCGGTCGTCCTCAGTGTTGTACCCTGGTTGTCGACTGGGCAACCCGGCGTTGGCGTCAGCACGTGGCGCGAGGTCCCTTTTGTTGCCTATCTACTCCCGGCGATCGGGTTCTTCATGGCGCCGATCTACCCGACGCTGAATTCGGTTGTCCTGTCGACTGTTCCGCGAGCGAAGCAAGCTGGCCTGATTGGGCTTATCGTAGTGTTTTCCGCCCTCGGCGGCACCACCGGCAGCCGAATGGTAGCGGAGCTCTTTTCCGCCATTCCGAGCGCGAACGTACTCTACAGCCTGCTGGCGCCAATCGCCCTGCTTGCGGGCGCAACGGTCTGGCTGCATCGCCTCGCAAAGGACTGAGCGCGATCCCTGTCCTAGGTTTCCCTGACGATCATACGAGTAGGCAGGGTTGTCGAGTTCGCCCGGCCCCCTTCGATGAGTTGCATGAGCTTTTCGACGAGGATGGCGCCTGCCAGGTGCGTCTCCTGTTCGATGGTCGTGATTGCCGGCGTGAAGTCTGCTGCGGGCGGTATGTTGTTATAGCCCACCAGCGCATAGTCGCGCGGCGATGCAAGTCCTGCTTCGCGCAGCTCGGAAATCGTGGCCATTGCCGCAGTATCCGAAAAGCAGAAAATCGCGTCCGGCGCATCGTGGTTCGAGATGTAGTCTTTCACCGCCCTATAGATTGCGGTGTAGGACATGTCGTTGATCGACAATGTCGAGAGCGAGATCTCGGCATCGGTCTCTTTGGCGGCAGCTGATAGCCCATCGTGACGCATCCGTTGCTCGATGTGGCTGTCGTCGCCGATAAAGAGCCAGCGGGTTCGGCCGCATTTGGCGAAGTAGTTGCCCGCCATCTTGCCACCCAGAAAATTGTCGCTCCCCACGGCACAATAGGGTTCGTCCACATCGACAGCCCCCCAGACTACGAAGGGTACCCCGGCGCGGGCCAGTTTGCGCAGCATCGGGTCGCGGCCTCCCTGCCCCAGGAAGATGAATCCGTCGACCATGCGCGCGTTGATCTGATCCTGGTAGCCGCGCGCATCCTGCGAGACCGGGGGCGAAAGGAGCAAGTCGAGGTTGCGCACCGAAAGCGCTTCGGAAACACCTGCTAGCAGTTCGAAGATAAATGGGTCAGCCACCCGTCCGCCGCGATAAGACCCGAAATCGAGAACCACCGCCACGGTATCGGTGCGTGCTTGCCGCAACTTCTGGGCGTTGCGGTTGACTGCGTAGCCGTTTTCCCGCGCGACCCTCAGCACATGATCGCGGGTCGCCTCCGTGACAAGCGGACTGCCGGATAGCACCCGCGATACTGTTGGTTTAGAGACATTTGCCAAGCGGGCAATATCGGCCATGCTCACGCCCATCGAGCGCGTGCGTCCGTTTTCCTTCCTGGGCTTGGCGTCACTCACTCAATGCGCTCCCGTTACGTGTACAGATCGCTTGTCGCAAAACTGCCGCTGCTTGGCAAAGAGGAACCGGCAAGTCGCCAACCCGTGCGCTCTTGAAATGCATTTCACAAATCGATACAAGAGCCCGTCGGCGCATCAAGGGAGAGCGCCGTTATGAGGAGAGGATTATGACTGCCACCCGCAAGTGCCGGCTCATGTTCGGCGCGTCTGCAGCCGTGCTGGCGATGATCGCGGTTCCTGCCTACGCGCAGGACACAGGCTCGACCGACAAGGACAAGGCAACTACCAACCAAGCTTCGCAGGCCGACCAGAGCGACAACGAGATTGTGGTAATCGGTACCCCTGGTGGTTCGGGTATCCGCAAGCAGGAAGCTTCGTACGCCATTACCACAATCAGCCAGGCTGACCTCAATCAGGCAGCGCCCAAAAGCACTGCAGAAGTCTTCGACCTTGTACCGGGCGTCTGGACCGAAAGCTCGGGCGGTGTATCGGGCGCGAACATCGATGTGCGCGGCCTTCCTGGCGGCGGTGATGCCCCATGGGTAACCTTCCAGGTCAACGGTTCACCCATCTATGGCACCGAGTCGCTCTCGTTCATGGAGCAGAGCTCAATCTTCCGGGTCGACGAAACCATCGCTTCGACCGAAGCGGCGCACGGTGGGCCAAACGCCGTGTTCTCCAACGGCGAAGTCGGCGTAACAATGAACTTCAATCTCAAGAAGGGTGGTGACGAGACCAAGGGTCTCGTTAAGCTTTCGACCTCGAGCTACCATCTTGGCCGTATCGATGCGGTGATTTCGGGTCCGCTCGGAAACGATCTCTATTACATGATCGGCGGCTATGTTTCCCGCTCGCCGGGCATTCGCGACGCGCAGTTCGACTCCGAGCGTGGCCAGCAAATCACTGCACAGCTCACCAAGAAGCTCGATAACGGCGAGATCAACCTATGGACCCGTTGGACTGACGACCACGGCCAGTGGTACCTGCCAATGGCACTCAACACGGGCAACGATCTCGGCACGTTCTCGCAGCTTGGCAACGCGACCCGCTTTGTCACGTTGCAAGTCGATGCACAGGGCGATTCCCAGACTTACGACCTGGCCAATGGCCGCGGTTGGAAGGGCAGCGTCTCTGGCCTCAACCTCAACTTCGATCTCGGTGGCGGCTGGGGTGTACGCGACAACGCGTCCTTCACCGACGGCGATGCCGACACCTACGGCTTTGTCCCCGACGGCGCCCCGGTGACCGTGGCGGACTTCCTGGCTGCCAATCCGACATATACCAGCCTGTCAACCGCTGGGGGTACGGCACTCGCGTCCGGCGATTGGATCCAGAACTACGGTGGATGGGTCGTCCAAAAGAAGATCCAGTCGCTCACCAACGACCTGAGCCTCGATTACCAGTCGGGTATCAACACTCTGACGGTCGGCTATTACCATGCCGGCTGGTCGTCGAACGACTTCTGGTCGCTGGGTAACTTTGCACCGGTCCAGAATGTCCAGAATGGCGATCATCTGGAGGCAGGCGTTACGTGCGAGATGCTGCAGAATGCCGGATCGGGCTCCGGTTGTTGGCACTACGGCATTCGGTCGGCCGGCGATGCACGTGCAGACGCGGTCTATCTGGCAGATTCAATCCAAGCCACCGATGCGCTGCGGTTCGACCTCGGGGTGCGACAACAGTGGTTGAGCATCGATTATGTGCTCGACAGCGGACCTGGCTATCCCGACGGGACCACCGATCTCAACACCCATGTCACTGGCAGCAAGTTCTCTTACACCGGTGCCATCAACTATGACGTGAGCAACGATCTTGGTCTGTTTGTGCGGTATTCCAAGGGTTACCGCATGCCCAACTTCGATGACCTGCGGAGCGGCAACCAGAACGTTTACGGCGTCAGCCAGGTGGAAGGCGGCGTCAAGTTCCGTGGCTACAACGCAGCACTCTACCTGACTGGCTTCTACAACCGTAATAACAGCTTCGAAGCCACTGTGGGCTCGGTCCTGCCAGCGACAGCCTTCAAGACTCGGGCATACGGCGTGGAACTCGACGGAAACGTCCACTACGGAGGGTTCAAGCTCGACGCGATCATGACTTTGCAAGATGCCAAGGTCACCGATTCATCGACTCCGTCGCAAGTTGGAAACGCGGTCCTGCGCCAGCCGAACTTCCAGGCCCGCCTGTCACCGAGCTACTCGGTCGACCTGGGGTCTGTGAACTTCACGCTCTACGGTGCGGTTTCGATGGTTGGCAAACGCTGGGCCGACCTGGACAACACGGTGCGCCTCGACGGGTACACCAAGGTCGATCTGGGAATGAAGGCAGACCTGCCCTCCGGTCTGTTCGCCCAGGTGAGCGTCGATAACCTGAACGACAGCCATGGTCTGACCGAAGGTGATCCGCGCAATCCTACTGCGCCAAACGGACGGCCGATACTCGGTCGCTCGGCGATCTTCAGTATCGGATACAACTTCTAGGAGCCGTTAGCTTCGGATCGTGCAAGGCCGCCTCTTTCCCAAGAGGCGGCCTTGGTACGAATCATTTCGATGTCAGCGCGCGGTTGGTCTTCCCCCTCCTTCGAAACCACCCCAGATCATGGTGGCGTTCAAACGAGACTGGCAGCCATAAGGCGAATGTACGTTCGCCAGCGTTGCCATCGGTTCAGCGACATGCGGACCTCCAATATGCAGTCCCGTTCCAGCCTAAACTGACCTGAAGTTTTTGAGCATTGGCTGATTTTCGAGGCCATGCTTTCGTTGCCGAGGTCCAGAAACGCTATAACCGATTGATTCGTAGAAGCGTTGCGCTGTCAGCGTGCTCTCCAGGTGCAACCGCTTCAACCCCAAAACACGGGCCCGCTCTTCAATCGTCGCCATTATCTTCTTGCTGACGCCACGGAGGCGAAAGTCGGGATCGACGTAGTTGAGCGTGACATGACCGAGGTAGGTAAACGCGCCAACCCCGGCGATGCGATCGTTAACGCTGGCAACAAGCATTTCTGCATCTCCGTTTTGCAGCCAGATCCTAACAATCGGAGCCTTCTTGTTCGCGAGCCACAGGGTAAGTGGCTGTTCTTGGTTGCAATGATCGAGTACACACAACTGGCGAATTGATCGGCGCAGCAATCGGGCAATCGCCACTGCGTCTGCAGGTAGTGCCGGCCTGATGCCTATCGTCTCGGACATGTCGAGAGAATATCGCGTACGCGCCGCCCTTCAATCTGTAACGCGCCAATCGAGCCAGCAACTCAACTTCGGCGATCTCGCCAGCCGCATCTCTAGGTGGCTTGTTGAGCCTGCCCACTTGATGGCAATCATTCGCAAGGCACCATCACGACCTGCACCGCCGCCGCCGGGCCCGACCGTGAGCGGTAGTGCGAAATGATGGCGTCCCGCTGCGTGCATGGCAGGCGCAAGCCCGCGTTGGACGACGCCACCAGCAGCCGCGCAGCCTCGGTCGCCGGAACCAGCCGGGGAAGCGCGCCAAGGAAGCTTGCCTGCCACACGCGGGTGGCGGCGAGGTCCCCCGCGAATGCCTGCAATCCGCCACCTGTCGCCAGCAACTGGCGGGTCAGCCCGTCGAGCCCCGGGTAGTTGCGATTGGTTGCCCATAGCGCCGCGACTCGGTTGGCCGCACCCGAAGGATTGCCCGAGACCAGCGCCAGCTGTGCTGCAGCGAACTGGAGCGGCTCGACCCGCCAGCCGCGTTGGGTCCCAAGCAGGAAGGCCTGCGCAAATGCCTGCTTGTTTCCATCGAGCTGGCTGGCGCGGGCGTAAAGGTAAAGATTGCGCGCGGGGATCGGGCGGTGGCGGAGCAACACGGTGGCATTGCGCATCGCCGCTGCCTTGTCGTGTCGGTCGATCGCGTCCGCCGCGCGCCGGTCGAGCGCGAAGCTGCGGAACGGCGCAGGAACATAGGTCGCCAGCGCAGGATCGCGCGCGCTCTGCCGGTCGAGTTCGGCGAACACCGCGACCAGCGCAAGCAGTGCGAGCAAGACCAAGCGGGCAACGGATTTCACGGCGCAGGCTCCTCGCGAGAGAACCGTGCGATGAGTACCACCGCAAATGCGGCGATGCACAGCATGGCTTGGTTTCGAAGCGGGAAGCTGAGCGTCGATTGGGCGGCGATGCACGCCGCGATCGCGACCCCGGCACGTGCCAGCCATGCGCCCTTGATCAGCAATGCCCTGACTCCGCCAAGCACGACCCAGCCGAGCCAGCCGGCGGCGAGGATCAGCCCGGGCAACCCTGCTTCGATCGCCAGCTCGAGATAGTCCATGTGCGCGCGGCCTGCTCGCCGTGGGCTGACGTATTCGAGCGATTCGTCGACCTGGAATACTTCGTCGAACGTGCCCATGCCCGCGCCGACCGGCCAGTAATGGCGCGTGGCGAATGCGGCGTCTTCGCGCATCTGCGCCCGCTGGCCGTCACCATCGGCGAATCGCGCGAGGCTGGTCCCGATCCGCCCGGGTTGCGTGGCCACCAGGACCGCGGCTGTGCCTCCGACCAGTGCGACCGCCGCGAGTGCCCCAGCCAGCGCTTGCTTGCGAGCGATTGCCGCTCGTGCAAGGGCGAATGCGGCGGGCACGGCCAGCAATGCCATCCCAGTACGCGAACCGGTGAGGACCACGCACAACGCGAGGAACCCGGCGCCGGCATAACGGGCAATCCGCCACCGACGGTCCTGCGGCAGTGGCAGCGCGCCCGCGAGCAACAAGGCGGAGACGAAGAAAATTGCAGCCGAATTGCGGTTGGCAAAGGTTCCAACCAGCACGCCGGGCAATTCGCGCCAGCCGGCGTAGAGGTCGCCCATGCGAGCATCGATAAGGTGGAGCGACCCGAACAGCGCCACTGCGATCGCCAGCGCGATCACGCGGCGTGCGACCCCGGTCAGTGCTTCGCGCGGGAGGGCGCTCCCGACGATGATGATCGCGAGCGGCGCGAATGTCCCGATAAACGCCACCAGCGTCCGGCCCGCATCGAGGCTCACCGGGAACCAGCCGGGTCCGCCGGTCAGCGCTTGCGCCTGAGCGACCATGTCGCGCCCGGGAAATATGCTCCAGACCTGCGGAGGAAGCGGCACAAGCTGGAGCAACGGCAAGAGACAGCTTGCGAGCGTGAGCATGGCCAGCCCGCGCGGAGCCTTGCGCACGAAAGGGCCGAATGCCCCGGGATTGGCCGCCAGCACGGCGAGCGCAGCCAGCTGCACCACGAGGTTGCCAAGCCCGTTCGAGACACCGCCGCCGCCGAACAGCAGCGCGGTCGCGATAAGGACAGTCAGGTGGAGCGCGGGGTCGCGCCAGATTTGACGGGTGGATCGGTTGAGTTGCTCGCCGGTCGGCAAGAGGCGCTCAGCCTCCGCGTGTCCGGCCGGTCGAGTAGCCGTCGTCGTTTCCGTGAAGCGCAGCAAGTGCCGCGAAGCTGCCGCCGACGATCAGGAGCAAAGGGAGCAGCAGGACGGGGACCCGATCGCGCCGGTCGTGGTCGGTCTGCCCGACCACCGGTGAAGTGTCGGCACGGGTGCCAGCCTCGGCGGCAATCGGAGCCGCCACCAACGTAACCGCCAGCGCGCTCGCAAGGGCTCTGGAAACGATCATTGTCACACCGCACCTCGCTTGTCACAGTGGCTCGACGCCGGGCCGGAATCTACCGGGCAGCGGCTTCGGGCGCAAGGTTTGCGAGGAAACACAGCCATTCACTGCATGTCGTCTGCCTTGTCCGTTCGAATGGACCCGCATCCGCGAGAGGCGCCCACGCGCCATGGATAAGCCGACATTGGACGACGCGGCCGCCCTGCTCGCGCGCGAGATGCAGGTGGTGCGTGGCGAAATTCCCCGGCGGGACGGCCCGCCGCTGAGCGACGACGGCCACTTGCGAATTTGGGCCGACGGATTCCATTTTTCGACTCCGGGTGAGGTACGCTTCGCCTACCAAAGCGGCGAAGGCTTGCGAGCCGAGGTCCCCGACGCTGCGCTCGAGGACGAATTCGGGCTCTACCGCGAAGGAACGGTGTTTGGCGCGGTGTGTTGGCTCAATGGCTTGTTCCCGCTTCACGCCAGCGCGATTGTCCGCGATGGATGTGCGATTGCACTGACCGCCGATTCAGGGGGCGGAAAATCGACCCTGGCGATGGCGCTTGCCGCCCACGGCTTCATCCACTTTGCTGATGACACCTTGCCGTTGCTTCTTGGCGGCGATGCAGTCCACCCCCTGCCGTTCGGCAAACGAGCCAAGTTGTGGGGCGATGCCTGCGCGCTGGCCGGGGTGCCTCCCGGCGTCGAGATCGCGGCGGTTCCCGGCAAGTATTACGTCGAGACGCCTGATCTGCCTGCAATCCCTGCACGATTGACCGACATCGTCGTGCTCGAGACCGGACCGGAATTGCGGCTTGAGCCGATTACCGGATCCGCCAAGCTCGCGCGCATCGCAGCGGCGATGTACCGCCCCTCGATCGCGATCGCGCTTGGCGGGGCGCAGCGACATGCCGAACGGCTGCTGGAGATCGCCAGCAAGGTTCGATGCTGGCGGCTTGCGAGGCCACTTTCAGGAGATCGCGACGCGTTCGCAACGACAACCCAGGCGGTTGCGGAACTTCTCGGGGAACATATGGTGCAATGAACGCCGCTCAGGACAACCAGCGGCGTTGCCATTGCCAGATTCGGTTGGATTAACTAAAACCGAATTTGAATACATCCGGGGTTGGCTGCTGGCGCGATTGCGATAGTCAAATGTCTGACGAGAAAAGAAATACCACCGAGCGGGGTGCCGCGAAGGAAGCATGGGAAACCCCTGTGCTCGAACGGCTTACGGTCGATCTCGATGCTATCGCCGGGACGGCACAGGTGTTCGGCGACGGAAACGGCAAGCATGGGACGATCGCTACGTCCTGATCGAAAGGACCACCTGCACCCAATCATGGCACGATGTCTCACCAAGATCCGGTCGGCATACGAGGCATCCGAACTCGACGGCGAAGTGGTGATGATCCATGCCGATACCGGTTGCTTCTTCGCCCTCAAAGGAACCGGCCTCGCGATTTGGCACGCACTTGACGAGGTGGCTGACCTCGACGCGGTGGCAGCGCGCATGGCCGCACGCTACGCCGTCGAACCCGAGCGATGCCGCCGCGAAGTCGACCAATTCGCGCAATCGCTGGTCGAGGCCGGATTTGCCCGGTTCGCCTGAATCCGTCGCCCGCGATGCGTACTTACCTGCGATGATCGAGCGGCTGCGCGGCCGGATACGGACGACACAGGCAATCGTTGCGCTCGGCGCGGCATGGGTGCTTGTGAAGACCGTGCGCCTGTCGATCTGGCGGGAGAGCCTTGGTCGTTCGATCGATCCGGCCGAGCCTTGGCCTGTCCGGCGACCTGTAGAAGCCGGGCTTGCGGATGCCAGCCGCATAGCGCGCCACGTCGAACGGGCTGCTGCGTGGTTGCCGTTTGCCGGCAAGTGCTTGCCGCGCGCAGTGGCCTGCCAGTGGCTGCTGCAGGCTTTGGGCATTCCTTCACGGCTGGTGATTGCCCATCACCGCAATGATCGGTCCGGTGAACATGCGTTTCACGCCTGGGTCGAGCACAATGGCGCATTCGTGACCGGTGAATGCGATCGGGCAGACTACGAGCCAGTGATGGCGTTCGTTCAAGGTGACGCCAGCCTGCCGCCGCCGGGCCGCCAAGCAAGGCCTTGACCAACCTCCTTGCCGCCGCCGCAATCGACCTGTCGGGCGGGACCTGGTTCGCCGATTGTGCCGAGCGGATCGTTGCCAGCCTCGTGCTCGGCAAGGGGGGAGACGTTTCGCACACGTCGGTCCCCGGTGCGCAGCTGGCAAAGCGGACGATCGGTAGCCCGCCTTACGATCGCCCCCCGAAACGGCTGCGGCTGGAGCCGCCTACCCAGCCTGACGGTTCGCATGTCCTGCTGGTGGGCCAGCTTGACGATCCGCAGGGTCTGGTCGACCGTCACAGGCTATCCGGGTGCAGCGACGAGGCGGATATCTACGCCGCGCTCTATCGCCAGATGGGTGACGATTGCGACCGCGCGATCACCGGCAACTACGCCGCGATCATGTGGTTTCCGGATGAGCGAAAGGTTCGCCTTGCCCGGTCACCGCTGGGGCTGGTTCCGCTGCACTATTGGGTGGATGGCAGCCGGGTCTTGGCCGCAAGCATCCCGCGATCGATCTTTGCCGCCGGCGTGCCCGCCGAGATCGACGAAGCCAAGCTCGGCGACATCCTGCTGCTCAACATGCGCGACCAGCAGCGCAGCTGGTATCGCGGCATCCGGCGAGTGGCACACGGCACGCAAGCGACGATCGATCGATCGGGCACCAGGGTCAGCCGGTTCTGGTCGGTTGCCGACGTCGAGCCTGTCCGCTTCGCGCGCGACGAGGACTATGTCGAAGCGGTCGAGGAGCAGTTTCGCGCTGCGACACGGGTGGCCCTGGCCGGAGTCCGAAAGCCGGCGGTGATGCTCTCGGGCGGGCTCGATTCGCAAGCGGTCGCCGCCTACGCGATGGAGGGGATGGGCCCTGAGCTGGCGCTGCGCTCGTACACCACGGTCCCGCAGCCGGGCTGGGCCGCGCAGCGCGAAGCGGGGTTCTTCGGTGACGAAGCGCCGTACGTGCAGGCGCTGGCGAAGCAATATCCGCAACTCGAACCGCAGTTCGTCACCGGCAGCGATGCATCGCTGCTCGATGGGATCGAGGACGTCGCACTGATGTGCGGATCGCCTCCGCATAACCAGTTCGCGATGCACTGGTACCACGCGATCTGTGCGCTGGCGGCAAGCGATGGATGCGACGTCCTGCTCGCGGGCGATCTCGGCAATCCCGGTTTCACCTATGACGGGCTGACGGGCTACCCCACATGGCTGCGCCAGGGGCACCTCGCGCGGTTGCTACGCGAACTCGGCGCGCGCGAAGCGCCCTTCGGCTTGGCGCGAAAGCTGCTGCGCTGGGCCGTTCGGCCGAACCTGCCGCACAGCTGGCGGGTCGCGCTCGGGCACGGCTGGCTGGACAAGCCGTTCGCAACCTGGTGCCCGATGCGCGAAGGCTCGCAGGTTGCGCGCGAAGCGATACAGCGGGCGCAAGATAGCGGATACGATCCCTATCACCTGCCGTTCGCCTCGTCGCGCGAATGGCGCGCGCACGTCATCGATGTCGCAGCGTGCGAAGCGCCCGAACTCGACCTTGCCGAAACGCTGCTCCACGGTGTCCCCAAACGCGATCCCACTGCCTATCGCCCGCTGGTCGAGTTGTGCATCGGCATCCCAGACGCGCAGTATCTGCGGGACGGGACCGATCGCTGGCTTGCGCGGCGGCTGCTGGCTGGCAAAGTGCCGGACATGGTGGTGTCCGAACGCAGGAAGGCGGTGCAGACCGCTGACTGGCCGCTGCGCTTCGCGCGCGAGCGGATGGAAATGGTAGACGATCTTGAGGCGCTGGGCCGCGACGAGCGATTGGCCGATGTGTTCGACTTCGAGCGTATGATCGCTGCCTTGCACGACTGGGATGTGGGCGCGGTGGTCGATGGCACCGATGCCGCGTGGATCCCGGTGCTGGTCGGGCGCGGCCTCCAGACCGCGCGTTTCCTGCGCCATGTCGAGCAGCGCAATGCCGGCTAAGGCGATCCCTCCGCTCGGTGCCGTGCGCACGCTCGTGGCGCTTGCCGGGCGGGTCACGCTTACCCGTGTCGGGCTGCTGATGGTTTGCGCCAGCACTACCGAAGGTATCGGACTGCTGCTGCTGGTGCCGATCACCCAGATCGTTGCGGGCCATCCGGTTTCGGGCCTTTCGGCAGAATGGAGCCGCGCGCTGGCCGCGTTGCCGCTGGCGGTGCTGCTCGGCGGGTTTGTACTGCTGGTCGCGCTGCGCGCCGGACTCACGTTCCTGATGCTGTCGGCGCGGCACGATTTCAGCCTCAGCCTTACCCGCCGCTTGCGGACGATGACGCAGGACGCGCTGATCGCCGCCGAATGGCGCTGGCTCAGCGGACAGCGCAGCGGCGACCATGCCGCGCTGATTGTCGGCGAAAGCCAGCGGGTCGGCGCGCTTGCCGATCGAGCGCTCGACACAGTGACTTCGCTGGTGACGCTCGCTGCGCTGCTTACGGCGGCGCTCTATCTCGATTGGCGGCTGACGGCGATTACCGCGTTGCTGGGGTTGCTGGCTGGAGGCTTCATGGTCCTCACGCGCCGCCGTCGGGCGCAGTTGGGCGATCCGTTCGCCGCCGCTTACGAGGCGCTGCACGCGCACGTAGCCGAAGGGCTGACGCACTTGCGCGCCGCACGCATCGCCGGGGCGCAGCGCGAATTGGCCGAGCGTTTCGATGCGATCGCGCAAGAGCTGCGCGATGTCGAACTGGCGTGGCTGCGGGCAGTCGATGTCGAGCGGCTGGGAATCCAGGTCGTCGCCGCGATCGTGCTCGCGTGCCTTGCTTGGTTCGCGCTGGCGGTTCTAGCCGTGCCGCTGGCGTTGTTCGTGCCGGTGTTGGCGATCTTCCTGCGGATCGTGCCGCTCGCGGGCAATCTCCAGAACGGCGTGCGTTCGTGGCAGTTCTGCCGCCCGGCGCTCGCCAACCTGCTGGCAACGGTCGAAGAGGCGCGGGGCGCTGCCGAGCCGGGACCAGAGATGGGCGAACCGCTCGCGCTGGCGACTGCAATCGAGCTAAGCGACATTTCGCTGTCCTATCCCGACCGCGACCGGCCGGTGTTCGACCGCTTCAGCCATCGAATAGAAGTAGGCAGCTTGGTCGGAGTCACGGGTCCGTCTGGTTCGGGCAAGAGCACGTTGGCGGACCTGCTGTCGGGGCTGGTTGCGCCCGATGCGGGTCAAATCCTGGTCGACGGCGCTCCCTTGATCGGGGCAGATCGAATCCGCTGGCGGCGGCAAGTCGCTTATGTCGAGCAATCGCCCTACCTGTTCGACGGGACGATCGCCGAAAACGTTGCGTGGGGGAATCTGGAAGAGGTCGATCGAGCGGCAGTCGAGCAGGCATTGGAAGAAGCTTCGGCCGGGTTCGTGAGGGCGTTGCCCGAAGGTATCGACACGCTGGTGGGCGAGCGGGGGCGCGAACTGTCGGGCGGCGAACGCCAGCGGATTGCCCTCGCGCGCGCATTGCTGCGCCAGCCGTCGCTGCTGATCCTTGACGAAGTGTCCGCCGCGCTCGATTCGGACAATGAGCAAGCGATTACGCGGACATTGGCGGCTTTGCGCGGGCGAACGACATGCGTCGTGCTGTCGCACCGCGCTGCCCTGCTGCGCGATGTCGACGACCTGATCGAACTGGGTGCCGCGTGAGTGAACCGGGCGAAATCCTGCTGCGGATATGCGCCAGACCGGGTGCGGATCACGGAGCGCGCCTTGCTACGCTCGACCCGGTCGGCTGGGAACAACTGGCTGCATTGGCGAGCGAGCAGCGGGTGACAGCGCTGCTTGCACAGGCGCTCGCCAACGTCGAGGATGAGTTGGCCGTTCCGCCCGCGGTTGCCCGCCAGATGGACGAGCAGGTGGAACGCGAGCGTCTCTACACACTCAACCAGTCGCTTGCGCTGGTGAGGATGTTGGCATTGCTGGCAGATGCGGGCTTGGAGCCGATCTGCCTCAAGGGCGTCCGGCTCGCACACCTCGATTATCCGCGCCCGGAACTGAGGCCAATGCGCGACCTCGACCTGCTGCTCGAACCCGCCGACGCCGAGCGTGCACAGGAGCTGTTGCTGGCGAGCGGGCGCTACAAGATCGCGGACGGCCGGCCCGCTTACGGGATCGAGGCGAGCCATCAGTTGCCCCCGCTGGTCGACACCGAGCGCAAGGTGATGATCGAGCTGCACCATCGGCTCGATGCGAAGGACTTTGCGCGAGAACGCGACCTTCTGGCACTCATGCGCGCGCAACCGGAGAATACGACGGTGTTCGACCGGACGGTGTGCGTGCCGACGGCGCACGCATGCCTGCTGCATATCGTCGCGCACGCTGCACTCCAGCACCTGTTCGACAACGGCCCGGTCGTGCTCGCCGACGTGCATTACCTAGCAGCGAACGATGAGCTCGACTGGCATTTGTTGATGCAAGACGCGCAGGCGCTCGGCCTCGACAAGGCGCTGGGACTGATTGCAGCGCTGGCGCGCGAGCTTGGCGCGGAATGGCTCGATCGGATCCCGGATTCGCTGCCGGAACCGAGTGCGGAATGCCTGTCGGTGGTCCGTGCGGCGATGCTGAGCCCTTCGGCTGGGCGCGACCGGCAGCGCTTCCTGCGGCGGATGCAGCACGACCGCGGCGCGAGCGCCACAGCGAGGACTACGCTCGATGCGATGTTGCATCCCGATCCGGACTGGCTTGCTGCCATCGTCGGAGTGGGGCCGGGCAATCCCGCGCGTTGGCTCGGTTACCCGGTCTGGCTGGCGCAGCGCGCCCGCCGCTACCGCGATTCGCGCAGCGACCCGACGGCAATCGATCTTGCAGCTGCGAGGAGCCGGCTGCGCGACTGGCTGCTGGCGCAAGGATCCGAATCGTGAAGGTGCTGGTGACGGGGGGCGGCGGGCAGCTTGGCCGGGCGCTTGTCACTGCTGCCCCTGCGGGATGGGATTGCGTAGCGACGGATCGCGCAAGGCTGGACCTGGGCGATCCCCTGGCGATCTACCGCGTGGTCACTCAGGAATCTCCCGACCTGGTCATCAACGCTGCGGCTTACACTGCGGTCGATCGGGCCGAATGCGAGGCGGAGTTGGCTTTCGCGATCAATGCGGCGGCTGTCGGACACCTCGCGGAAGCGGCATCGAGCATCGGCGCTAAGTTCGTGCAGGTTTCGACCGATTACGTGTTCGATGGCGAGGCGACGTGCCCCTATCCGCCGGACGCTGCGCGCAACCCGCTGTCGGTTTATGGCCGGAGCAAGGCCGCCGGAGAGGATGCCGCCGGGCGGGATGCGCTCATTGTCCGTACGTCGTGGCTCTACGAGGCAGGAGGCGCGAACTTCGTACGCACGATGCTGCGGTTGATGGCCGAACGCGATGAAGTCCGCGTGGTCGCCGACCAGGTCGGCACGCCGACCCGGGCCACCGAAGCGGCGCGGGCGATCTGGCAGCTCGCGGAACGCGGCGCATCGGGCACCTGGCATTACAGCGATGGCGGGGCGGCGAGCTGGCACGAGCTGGCAGCCGCCACTTACAAGGAGGCGCGGCGGCTGGGCTTGCTCGATCGCGCCGTTGCTGTCGAACCGATCGCCAGCGCGGACTATCCGGTTGCTGCGCGCCGCCCTGCCTATTCGGTGCTCGATTGCAGCGAGACATACGCGCTGCTTGGGCTTGCCCCGCCCGGTTGGCGGGCAAACCTGCGGCAAATGCTGATGGCGGAGCTCGCCGGCACCTGAACCGCAGGCCCGTTCCCATCGGCTAGGCGAACGCGCCGGCCGGCGCCATATTGCCGCGCTTCACACCTGCACCGTCATATGCGACGACCGGCTTCTTCTTCTTGGTGGCGAGGTCCCCAGCCGGAGTGAAGTCTCCGTTCGCTGCGTCCACGAACAGGTCCGCCACGGTCCCGCCAATTGTCGTCCCTGTCGCCCCGGCAGGATCGACTGCCCCCGCCTGCAGGTGGTTGTCAGCAATCGTCGGGAAGGGGTTGGGCGTGCTGGTCAGGGCGATTTCGGGCATGGTGTTGTTCGCCGTGAGGCAATAGCCGTCGAATGCCGTCGTGGTACTGCGATAGCTCAGTCGCTGGTCGGACCACGAATTGTGCGCGAGCACCACGTGACTGCAGGTGTTCGCTTGCCCATCCCGACCGATCTGGCTGAAAACAATCGCCGGATTCCACACCCCGTCGCCGGGTGCGACGTACCACGCGTTGTTGACGAACACGAAGTCGCGGGTGTCGATGTTGGTCGACAGGAACGTGCACTGGACGTGGATATTGACTGCGGTGTTATCGGCGATGACGCAGTTTTCCGGGAAATAGTTGAAACGCTGTTGGTACCAGTCGCCGTGAGAGCCGAAATTGACCAGCAACTGCAACGTCGCACTTTTGACGTCGGTGTCGCCGAACCCGCTGCCCAGCGTCCCCGCGATGCCCAGCGCGCTGGCGCGGAATTCGTTGGTCAACACCGTCGCCGTAAAGCCTACGCCCAAGCCGTTGAGCCAGTCGGCCACGTCCTGCACTGTGTACCCGTCGCCGGTCGCCCCTGTGAGATATGCTTCCTTGGAACCGACCGCGAAGGTCGCGCTGTTGGCACCCCATTTGGCGGTGTAGGTCGTGTCGTTGGGGTCGACCCCGCCGCTTCGGGCCAGCGTCGCGGTGGCTTCCACCCCGGCGTACGACACCTCTAGCGCCGGCGTGTCGCTCACAAGGAATTGCAGCGAATGGTCTGTGACCGTGTGGCCGATTGCGCAGCGAGCGTCGGGAAACACGTCGAATCCCACGGTCGTTGCGCTGCCCCCGCGCACGAGGTTGGCACTGCCATAGCCCAGCGCCACGTCGTGAACCGTGACTTCAGTGAACCAAGGGTAGTAGCTGCAGAACGCGGTGTAAGGCCGGATTCCCTTGCGCCACAACGCTTCGCGGCCAAGGCTGTTCGTGAAGGTGACCCCGTCGAACCACAGGTCGCGCGTCGGGGAATTCGAGTTGTTGAAGTAAATCTCGCTGGCGTTTGCCATGTCGATGGTGATGTTGCTGCCGCGAAAGCAGAGGACGGTGCGATCGGTGTATAGCAGCGCGGCCGTATCGGTGGTGTAGGTCGGAAACCCGATCGTCACAGGCACGCTGGCCGCAATCGTCACAAACCCGGCAAGCCCATAGTAATTGGGAGGCCCGTTGCCGGTGGCGTAAGTGCCCGGCTCGACAATCGTCACCAGCGGATTCTGCGCGCCGACTCCCTTCAAATAGGAAATTGCCGCGCTGATCGACTGGTAGCTCGCACCGGTGACAACTGCTGCCGACGGTGCGACCTCGACCGAGAAATCGTGCAGCGTCGGCTGGGGGCTGAACTGGTAGGGGCCGATCACCCGGTGTTGCATCGTCGTGTCGCTTGGTACCGCTTCGAAGTAAACCTGCGCATGACCGTCGGTGCCGGAGTGCTGAAGTTTCGCCCACCAACCGAAGTAGGTCACAGTATTGCCGTTGGCATCGGGGAACGATTGGAAGCTCGGTGCCGCGATATCGACGCTGCTCCCTTCGCAGTGAACCGTAACGTGCGACAGCCCGCAGTTGTCGACCAGCGATCCCGAATTATTGGCCCAGGCAGTCACCCCCACCAGCAGTTCGCCGGTGAAGTACTGGTTGGGCACAACGATCGGGCGTATCGCCGGCTTCGCGGTGGTGCGCACAGGGTCGCTCGGGGTGGTCGCAAAACCACTCCCTGCCGTCCCGTCCCACGTCGCAGATGGCATGATCGCCGGGGGGCCTGCATTTGCCGGCTTGCCGGTAGCGATCCTTGAACTGCGGGCGGAATTGAATCCGTAACCGAGCCAGCTCATCAGGCGAGCCCGACGATGTCGGTTGCGGTGGTGCCGGTGGCGTGGATGGCGCGCGCGCGGATCGCCAGCACGCTGCTGTCTGCGACATTGCGGAACGTCACCGGAGCACTGCCGTGGAGCGGAACAAGCGTTACATCGCCGCCGGTTCCGACATAGATCGCCTTGGGTGCAGTGGCCAGCTCGGCCACGTCGTCGGGCGTGATCGCGAAGCAGTCTTCGGCCGGGGCGGTCGGGCTGTCGCTAGCATTCTGGAATGGATCGTGAATCATGGGATGCTCCACATAGAACAAAAAAGGAACATCGCGCTATCACGTGACCTGCCGTGTAGGAAACCCCTGTAGGACCTGGATCTTTTGCTGTGGCTTGCCGACCCGATCGCCGTGACCGGGCGTTGCGGATCGTATGTCCGGTGGTTAGGAACGAACAGGTTTGAGCGTTCGCTGGCTTCCATTGGCCGACGGTCACGCTACGCACTTCCCGGGAGACCCCTTCGTGACGCGCGCAGACATCATCGACCGGCTCACGGGCATCATCGAGGACGTGTTCGACCTCGATGTGTTCGAATATCGCGACGGATTGTCGGCTGCTGACATCGAAGAATGGGACAGCCTTTCGAACATCCGCTTCATGGTTGCGGTGGAGACGGCGTTCGCAATCCGTTTCACCAACAGCCAGATCGAGGGGCTGCGAAACATCGGCGAGATGGTCGATCTCGTGCAGACGAAGTTGGGCTGAGGTGGCAGCTTCCCGGGCCTGCCCGCGATGAGCGTCGATCCCCTTTCTCTCCCGTGGCTGCCGCCGCCACCGGCGGACTTTCGCCAGCAGCTCAAGGCAATGCGGGCAGCTGGCGGATTGGAGGAGCGCCAGGCTATCGCGTTGGCCCGCCATACGCTCAATCTCTCGCAGCTGGGGCAACTGAGCAAATTGATTGGTACCAGTGTCGAAGCCCTCGGGGCCTCGGGCGGGTTGCGACCGATCAAGCTGACCATCGCCGCAAGCCACACGGTCGAATTCGTGGCCGAAGCGATCCCGGCCACCGGGCTTCGCCACGGCTTGATGGTCACGGTGGAGAGCGCCGCATTCGGATTGGCCGCGCAGCGATTGCTCGATCCGCAATCCGCGCTTGCGATCACGCAACCGGACTACGTCCTGCTGTCGTTCGATCATCACGCGTTGGGGCTTGCGCGTCCGGTCCTTAGCGACGTTGTAGCCGAAGAGGCGGTCGAGGCCGCGCTCGGGCAAGCGGCGACATTGCGCGACGCGGCGCAAGCCAATCTCGGGGCGGGGGCGATCCTCCAGACCTTGCCAATGCCGCAGGAAGGCCTGTTCGGCAGCTTCGACGTGCGCATGGCCGGGTCTATCAGGACGATGACCCAAAGGTTCAACGCGCGCCTCGCGAGCGAGCTTGTCGGTCCGGGCAACCTGCTGCTCGACACTGCGGCGATCGCCGAAACCATTGGCTTGTCGCGCTGGCACGATCCGATGCGCTGGCATGATGCCAAGCTGCCGTTCGCGCTCGACGCCGTTCCGCTCTACGCCGAGCACTTGTGCCGCTTGCTCGCCGCGGCGCGCGGGTTGTCCCGCAAGTGCCTTGTGCTCGATCTCGATGAAACGCTGTGGGGCGGGGTGATCGGCGACGACGGGGTCGAAGGTATCGTGCTCGGGCAAGGATCGGCGCGCGGCGAAGCGCATCTCGCTATCCAGTCCTACGCGCTCGACCTGCGCAGCCGTGGGGTCCTGCTCGCGGTGTGTTCGAAGAACGTTTCCGATGTCGCTCTGCGCGCAATCCGCGAGCACGATGAGATGGTGCTCAAGGAAGAGCATTTCGCTGCCTTCGTCGCGAACTGGAGCGACAAGGCGAGCAATATGCGGGCGATCGCCGAGGCACTCGACATCGGTACCGATGCGCTGGTCCTGCTCGACGACAATCCCGCCGAACGCGAGCGGGTGCGGCAGGAGCTGCCCGAGGTCGCCGTGCCCGAAGTCGGCGAGGAACCGGCGGACTACGTGCAGCTGCTGTCGATGGCGGGATATTTCGAGGCCGTTTCGTTCGGCGAGGAAGACCGCGACCGCGCGCAGATGTACCGCGCAAACGCCCTGCGCACCGCATCGAAGGCGCAGGCGGGCGACTTGGATGGCTACCTGCGGTCGCTCGAGATGACCTGCACGATCCGCCCGTTCGACGATCAGGGACGCGCACGTATCGCTCAGTTGGTCAACAAGTCGAACCAGTTTAACCTCACGACCAGGCGCTATTCCGAAGCGGAGGTTGCCGCGATCGCATCCGATCCGGCGAAGTATGCGATCCAGGTGCGCCTGGCCGACCGTTTCGGCGACAACGGAATGATTTCGGTGGTGATCTTCGATCGCGGGGCGGACGAATGGTGCTGCGACACCTGGCTGATGAGCTGCCGCGTGCTCGGCCGCCGGGTCGAGGAAGCGATTCTCGCGCATATCGCGGAGGCGGCACGGGAAGCGGGGGTCGAGAAATTGCTGGGAACCTACCTGCCGACCGCGCGCAACGGGCTGGTGGCCGACCACTTCGCGAACCTCGGCTTCGATGCCGCCGGAGAAGGCGAGGGCGGAACGACATTCTGGTCGCTCGATCTCGCCAGCTATGGCGCGCCGGATCTTCCGATGGACGTGACGGCATGAGCGCAGTGGCCTGGCAGACCGTTGCCGAGCGAGCCTGACGGGGGAGGACAGGCCAGCGATGCTGTTCAATTCGATCGGATTCGTTTTCGGGTTCCTGCCGTTCGTGGTCGCAGGATACTACTTGCTGGCATTGACCAGGCTTGCCGCGCTGCGTCGGCCATTCATGATTGTCGCGACACTGGCGTTCTACGCGCTCGGCGGACCGCAATTCGTTCCGTTGCTGCTGGTGTCGGTGGCGCTCAATTACCTTGCAGCCGTGTGCATCGCACGTGTCCGCGAGAACTGGCGCTTCGCGGCAATGGCAGCGGCGGTGATCGCGAATGTCGCGGTGCTGGGGTACTTCAAGTACATCGAGTTCGTACTCCGCACCTTGAACACCCTGTTCGATAGCGGATTCACTCTCGAGAAGGTGATCTTCCCGCTCGGCATCTCGTTCTTCACCTTCCAGCAGATCGGCTACCTTGTCGACGTCAGCCGCGGGCGCTTCGGGCCCGGCAAGCCGCTCGACTATGCCTCGTTCGTACTGTTCTTCCCGCAGCTGCTCGCCGGCCCAATCGTGCGCTACGAGGAGACGGTGCGGCAGCATCGCGAGCCGGTCAGCTGCGGGCGTATCGGCCAGTCGATCCTGATCGGACTCGTCATCTTCTCGATCGGCCTGTTCAAGAAGACGGTGATCGCCGACACGCTGGCGCTTAACGCCGCCCCGGTTTTCGGCGGGGCCAAGGTCGGCACGCCGCTCGGGTGGCTCGACAGCTGGATCGGTGCACTCTCCTACACCGGGCAAGTCTATTTCGACTTCTCGGGATATTCGGACATGGCGATCGGCGCGGCGCGCATGTTCGGGATCGTCTTGCCGCTCAACTTCCATTCGCCGCTGCGCTCTACCAGCGTGGTCGAGATCTGGCGTCGCTGGCACATCACTCTCGGCCGCTGGGTTCAGTCCTACGTGTTCCAGCCGCTGAGCCTTTCGCTCACCCGGGTGGCGATCGGGAGCGGTTTCGGCGCGTGGGGCGCGCTTGGTCTCGGTGTGATCGTGCCGACGATGATCGCTATGATGGTGGTCGGCATCTGGCACGGAGCAGGATGGACCTTTGTGCTGTTCGGGCTGATGCAAGGCATCTACATGGCGACCAACGAAGCGTGGGCGATGCTGCGCAAGGATGCTCGCAAGCAGCGGCGCAAGGCGGGTCTGCCGGCGCACGGGTGGCACCGCCCCGCAGCACAAGCGGCCACGGTGCTCGCGTTTGTCGTGTCGATGGTCCCGTTCGGATCGGCCAACCTGCACAGTGCGTTCGCGATGCTGGCCGCGATGGCCGGCGGCGGCGACGGCCTTGCCGCACATGCGCAGTGGCCGCTCGGCGTTGTCGGCGCATTGGCAGCAACTGCAGCGTGTTACATTGCCATGTTCGCGGTGCCCAACACCCAGCAGATCATGGGCCGGTTTGACCCGGTGCTCGAATGGCCCCGCTGGCGCGCGCTCGAGACCTATCGCGGATGGTGCCAATGGCGCATGGCCGCTCGCTGGACTATCGCTGCGGCAATCGTGTTCTTTCTGGGCGTCGCGTTCATCTCGCGCGGGACGAGCGCGTTCATCTACTTCAACTTCTGATCGGGCGGTTAGGTGGAGGACGAAATGGCAGATACGGACGAAACGAGGCGAGCGGCATGGCCGCTACTCGGCCTGTTCGCGCTGGTTTTCGCGGCGTTATTCGCGGCCACGTTCGCGTTGCCGCACGATCGCTACATCCGCTACCAGCAGCTGCTCCCTACACTCCAGTTCCGGACGGTCTGGGGGTATGAGCGGATCGCGTTCGACAAGATCCCGATCGACATCGCCATCGTTGGCAACTCGCGGCTGCAGGCCGGTGTGCGCGCGCCACTGTTGCAGGCAAAGCTGGGCAAGGCGCTGGGCCGTCCGGTCCACGTAGCCAACCTTTCGCTGCCGCAAGAAGGCGACGATGCGCACTACGTCATCGTCAAGCAACTGCTTCGCGATCATCCCGAAGTGAAGCTGATCGTACTTTCCGCGATCGGGCAAATGCCGCGAGAAGCGCACCCAGCGTTTCGCGACATGGCCGATGCGCGCGATATTGCGGCTGCACCGGTGCTCATCAATTCCGCCTATTTTACCAACCTCGCGGCGGTGCCTTATCGCCAGATGGCGCTGTTCGTGCAGACGTTATTTCCTCACGCATTCGGCGATCGTGTGCGGTTCGACCGCGCGCACTATGCCGGGACCGATTTCGACACCACCCGCAGCTTTGCCTCGCCAACGGGGCGCTATGTCGACCGGGATGCCGTGCATACTGCTGCCGAGCTACGCCCCGGGGCGGATGCTCGCATGAATTCGATCGCTCCCCCGCTGCTTCCACCGTCGCTTGCCGACTACGAATTTGCGATCGAACGGACTTACACCCCCCGAATTGCCCGGCTCGCCAAAGCCAACGGGACCAAAGTGGTGTTCCTCTACACGCCGGTGTTTGCCCATGCGGTGCCGGTAAAGGGCGCGAATTTCTATCGTCGCTTTGGCCCATTGCTGCAGGCCGACTTCCTTGCGCAGGACCCGCGCAACTATTCCGATTATGCACACTCCAACCGCATCGGATCGGCCCGTCTGACCGGCTGGCTCGCCGGGCAGATCGTGGACCGCCGGTTGCTGGAAGCAACCCCGCTGCCGACAGAGAAGGGGCGCTGATGTTCGAGACCTATACGCTCCACCATGTGGGGATCGTGCTGTCGTCGATGCGCGATGTCGAGGAACACATGGCGACTTTCGGGCTGACCGAGGACTATCGCGGCTATGTCGAGCGATGGCATTGCTGGTGCGTGTTTACCCGTCCGGCTGGTGGAGGCGCGGCGATCGAACTTGTCGTCGCGGATGATGGTCCGCTGCTGCGCTTCAACCAGGGGGTGGGCGGGGTGCATCACTTTGCATACCAGATCGCCGACTTCGCTGAAGCCGAGCGGTGGTGCGCCGAACGCGACTTGCGATTGCTCGAGCCGGCCCCGATCAAGGGAGCGGGTGATTTCTGGTGCAACTTCATCCATCCCGCTTCGACCCGCGGCGTTCAGATCGAACTGGTCCAGCCATGGTAGGTCCCAGCGGCGTCGCGCCTGTGACCAGGCCCTTTCCCGACGAAATCCGGTCGCTCACTTCGCTGCGCTTTATTGCAGCGGTTTGGGTGGTGCTGTTCCACTGGTCGAACTTCTACCCTAATTCAGTGCTTTACGATGCTTCAATCGTGCGGGCGGGTTACCTCGGAGTCGATTTCTTTTTCGTGCTGTCGGGCTTCGTCCTCAGCCATGTCTACCTGCAACGGCAAGTCGAAGGGCGGCTCGACTATTGGAATTTCGTCAGCCGGCGCATCGGGCGGATATACCCGATGCACCTGATGACACTCTTGCTGATGATCGCGTTCGGCCTCTTGGCGCGCCATCAACAGTGGTCGTTCAGCGTCTGGGATCCGGCTGATTTCATGAAGTTGCCTCGCGGTGAACTGATGCGCGAGTTCCTGGCCCATGTACTGCTCATCCATGCCTGGGGGGCAACCGATGGCCTGCTGTTCAACATGCCTTCGTGGTCGATCAGCGCAGAATGGTTTGCATACCTCGCTTTCCCGCTGATGGGCGCGCTTGTTAGCAAGGCCGCGCGGCGACCGGTTGCAGGCGTGATTGTCGGGGCCGCGTTCCTCGCGATTTTCTCGCTGGGCTATCAGGCGGCGTTAGGTAACAGCCTGGTCCACTTGACATGGAATGCAGGGATCTTCCGCATCCTGCCGGAATTCCTGCTGGGGATGGCGCTGTACAGGTTCGGCGAAAGGTACAGCATGGGCCGGACGGCCTCTGTTGTCGGCTTTCCGATAGCATTCGTGCTGACACTGGTGCTGGCTTTTCTGGAAACGTCGCCCTTGTTCGTAGTGCTTTGCACGGCGGCAGTGATCTATCTCGCTGCCGACGCGGAGCGGCACGGTGGATCGAGCCTGTTGTGTAGTCCGTTCGCAGTACGGCTGGGAGACGCGTCTTACTCGCTCTACATGCTGCATTTCGGCTTCGGGATCGCCCTGTTCGATCTGGGGTTGGCCGGGACGCTTCGAGAGGGGACCGCTGTTTCCCTTGCCTGCATCATTGGCGGCCTCGTTGGCGTCACCTGCCTGTCGCTGATCACGCACCGTTGGTTCGAGATGCCCGCCCGAACCTGGATCAACTCGGCTGCGCGCAGGATCATGCAGCCTACCGGGCACGCGGCCTAGACCTCGTTTCAGCGGTCGATCGTCTTTACCGGCAATCCCAACCTGTGCAGCCACTTGCGCAATCGGGCAGTAAACGTCTCGCGCTGCTGAGCCGAATTGGTGCGGATGAAGGGGCCTTCGGGAACGGCGATGCCGAGGAATTCGCCGAGCTGCGCCCAGCCGTCTCCGCGCTCGAGGTCCATCACCAGCAAGTCGCCCGGACGATCCGCAAAGTATTGCCGGACGGCGGCATTGTGCGCTTCGTAGACCCTGCGATAGCGGCTTTCGTTGCCTGTCGGCGCTCCCGCATCCGCGCCGTAGGTCAGTTGCTGGATGTGATACGGCCGATCGCCGAAATGCGCTTCGATAGACTGGAACCAGCGATCGGTATCGCGCACGGTCAGGATGAACCTCGCACCGGGGAAGCGGGCATCGAGTTGGCGAAACATCAGCGGCCAGGGCATGTCCTGCACCGCGTCGTGCCGACTGGCGACCTCGAGCCCTGCCTCAACGAAAGTCTTGCGCAATTGATCGAGCGGGGTTGTCCGGCCAAACACGCCTGCGACGTTAAAGCCCAGTTCCGCCAGCGCGTCGCGCAGGGACGAAGTCCCTGTCTTCTGGAAGCCGATGCAAAAGACCTTGGCGGTGATGGGCGGCTGGTGCGACGTCGCGGTGTCCCCGAAGCTGGATGGCTGGCGCTTGCCGTGCGGCGGAGTGGCAAAACCCGCCGAGGGTCTATCAATGCGTGGCGGCATTGGCCATACCTGCAAGCGATCCGAGTCCAGACCGAGCAGGTGCCTCCCTTGTCATCCGACTGCGCCGCATGACCGAGCCGGTTAGCCATTCCGGGTTCGTACCGCGCCGAATCTCCGGCGCCGACGGGCAGGAGCCGGATCGGGCCCTTGCTGTCACGGACGCGGTGCCGATCGGTGCGCGGTTGAGGATTCGCCGACGGCTGGCCAAGCGATTGATCCTCTCCCGGATCGATCTCGTGCCGCTTGTCGTCGTGTTGTTGATGCTGCTGCCACCAGAGGCGCGGCTGAGCCTCGGCGGGTTCGAGCTCTACGCCTATCGTATCGGCCTGCTTTTCGCATTGCCGTTCGCTCTCGTGCGAATGCGCGAAAACCGCTTTCGGCCGACAATATCCGATGTGGCGATAATTCTCGCAGCCGGGTGGATCGCAATCGCAACCCTCAACATCTACGGATTGGCCGGATATCAATCGGCAGGCGCGTTGTCGCTCGATCTGTTTGCAGCCTACTTCGTTGGAAGAATGTTGATTGCCAGTCCGCTTGAATTGCGCCGCCTGCTTTACCTGATGGCACCGGTTTTCCTTTTCATTGCTGTGTGCCTGGCCCTGGAAAGTATCGGCCACAGATACCTGGTGCGGCCATTGATCGGGGAAATAACCGGGTTCTCGCCCGAGGCTGCGCTCGATCGGATCGGCGGGTTGCGGCTTGGCCTGTTGCGCGCCACGGGCCCGTTCCAGCACCCTATCACCGGCGGGCTGGTGATGGGCTCCTTGCTGCCGCTCTATTTCTTCGCGGACCTTCCGCGCCGCGGGCTGATGGGCATCGCGGCCAGCCTCGGGGCGATTTTCTGCCTCAGTTCGGCGGCGCTGCTGTCGCTGGCGTTAGGGATCGCAATGTCGGTCTACCACATCGTCCAACGGGTGCTGAAATTGACATGGCTGCCAGTCATCGCTGTCAGCATAGTATTATTTTTGGTCCTCCAGATCGGTTCCAACAGCGGCATAATATCGCTGGCGATCCGGAACCTCACGCTGGACCCGGCGACGGGTTACTATCGCATGATGATCTGGATCTATGGCTGGGCCGATGTGTTCAGGCATCCGTTGTTCGGGATCGGCTTCTTCGGGTCGTATGCGAGGCCCGAATGGATGAAGACCGACAGCATCGACAATTATTGGCTGCAGCAGCCCTTGCGGTTCGGCCTACCGGTGCTGGCGTTCACCGCGATCGCGTTCGTCGGCAATCTGGTCGGGTTGATGCGGATACGCTGCCCGGGAGCGCAGCTGGAAGCTGTTCATGGACTACGGATGGAATGGGGCCTCGCGATAACCTTGCTGATCGTCTTCTTGCTGATGTTCACCGTTTCGCCCTGGGGGGGTGAGATGGGCTGGTTCCTGTTCCTGGTCGGTGCCGCCGGCAGCATCGCCCAGTTTGCCAAGGGCAATGAAGCGGAGGCAGGCGAGCGATGACGCTTAACCGCCTATCGGGCCTGCAACGATTGCTTACCGGCGCGCGCAGGGCGTTGCTGGTGCGAATGTTCGGCTTGGATATCGATCCGAGTGTGCGGATGTCGCTGACGGCTAAAGTCGATCTCACGTTTCCCAAGGGCGTCCACGTGGGGGCTTACAGCTACCTCGCGTTTGGTTCGCGGATACTCACTCACGACCGGACGCGCGGGCTCTACCTGCACACCCGCATCGGGGAAAACTGCTTCATCGGAGGCGAAAGCCTGATCTTGCCAGGGGTGATTATTGGCGACAATTGCGTGATCGGGGCGGGCAGCGTGGTGACGCGCGACGTTCCGCCGAATTCGGCCGTAGCGGGAAACCCTGCGCGGGTCATCCGTAGCGGGATAGCGGTCGGGCGCTATGGCCGCTTTTCCGACGCGGACGATAACGAGAGGGCGTTGCGCGAAAGCGATCCACATGCTGCTGCCTTGCCCGGCAAGTTCCTCGGTGAGGGCTAGGGCCGTTGCCAGGCGATCCGACGGTCATGAACGCCAGGCCCGGACAGCCGCCACTGGTATCGGTGATGCTGGTCAACTGGAATACCCGCGAAATGACGCTCGATTGCCTGCGAACGGTATTCGCGCAGACAACCGAAATGCCGTTCGAAGTGATCGTGGTGGACAATGGGTCGAGCGACGGCTCAGTTGAAGCGATTGCAGCCGATTTCCCCCAAGTGGAACTCATGGCGGAGGCGAAGAACCACGGGTTCGCGCTCGCCACCAACCTCTCGGTCGCGCGGGCGCGGGGGCACTATGTCCTGCTGCTCAACACCGATACGCTGGTGCTCGATCATGCGATCGATCGGCTGGTTGCGTTCGCGGAGCGCCAGCCCGACGCGAAGATCTGGGGCGGCCGCACGCTGTTTGCCGACCGGACGCTCAACCCCACTTCGTGCTGGGGCCGGATCACCCCGTGGAGCGTCACCTGCATGGCAACCGGGCTTGCCAAGCTGTTCCCCGGCTCGGCGCTATTCAATCCCGAGGCAATCGGTGGCTGGCAACGCGATACCGAGCGCTCGGTCGATATCGTGCAAGGCTCGTTCCTGCTGATCGAGAAAACCTTCTGGGACGAACTCGGCGGGTTCGATCCGGCCTTCTTCATGTATGGCGAAGAGGCGGACCTGTGCGCGCGGGCGCGGGCAAGCGGTGCCTCGCCGATGGTTTCTCCGGAGGCGACGATTATCCACTACGGCGGCGCGAGCACGGCGTTGTTCGCAGATCGCATCGTCTACGTGTTGGGCGCGCGGATCGGCCTGATAGATCGGCATTTCCCGCATTGGCTGAAAGGATACGGCCGCATCATGACCTTGTTCTGGGCCGCCTGGCGAGCCGCGCTTTATCACCTGGCCGCTTTGTTTATCCCACGCTTTCGCGAGCGGGCGACCCAATGGTCGAATGCCTGGCGCCGCCGTGCCGAATGGCGTCGCGGTCCTCCGAGCGGATAAGGCGAGGGTCTACTCCGGCTGCCGTGCCCGGGTGTCGCGCGTCCAGACGGGCTTCCTGCCGAGCAGCCTGTACCAGCGATAGAGCCCGATCGCCGCTGCCTTCATCGCAACGTATATCGTCACGTCGAGGAGCGAAGTCCCGCCGGCCAGTGCGCGCGGCAAGTCACCGACATGGTTGAGGTGAAGGTCATCGGAAGTGTCGAACTGGTTAGCAACTTCGCCGATCCCGATCCGCCGCCGTGCCTCGATCCGAACCTGGTCGGCCCATGTCCGGGGCGGCGAGACGACGAAGTAGGCCGCCTGCCCGTCACTCCCACGCGGTACGCTGCGGCGCTCGTGGCGGGTAAAGCGCGTGCGCAGCCAGACGTCGTCCCCGAAGATCGGAGGAAAGTCGCCGATCGATTCCAGGCCGGCGGCAGAAATCCCGAACAGCCCGGAACCGACCAGGTGATCGCTGGCATACGGCTGGGTCAACCACACCCGGTAATATGCCCGAACCCATCGGTCGCTGCGCGACAGGTCCATTCGCAACGCCGGGGACGCGATCATCACGCCGGGTTGTTCGAGCACCTCGGCAGTGGCGGCCAGCGAGGCATGGCTGCACTGGACATCGGCATCGAGGAAGAAGCACGGCGCAGCGCCGACGTGCTTGCGGCCTTCGTTCATGGCCAGCGTCTTGGACCCGACAGGAATCTCCACGATTTTCGCATGCGGTGCGCTCTGGCGCGCGATATCCGCGGTCCGGTCGTTGCACGCATTCGCGACGACGACCACCTCGGGCAACGCGTGTCGCGGGGCGTCGTGCAGCAGGGCCTGGAGGCAGCGAGCGATCACGGCCTCTTCGTTGTGCGCCGGAATGACGACCGAAAACGGAGCGCTCATCCGGCACGATCCAGGTGAGCAATCCAGCTGCACTTCGGGATGTTGTCCGATTGTCTGACCACTTCGCAACCCGCCCTGGTTCGATCGCTCCAGGTCCCAGCTAGAGGTGCCGCGACTGCCGCGCAACCGTTCGGCTGCAGGCAGGAATCACCGACTTAGTTGGGTCGCGGGGCTATGAATCCTGCCATCGCGCGCCATGATGCCGCTGCGAGAGACCAGAACGAGGTGCAGCGGTCAGGTGAGGAAGTTCTTGGAGCAAATCCTCGGATTCGGTCCTTCACGGCTTGAACGCGATCTTGCGATTGGCCTTGCCCTCAAGGGCGCTGGCGCGGTGGCGAGTTTTGCGCTCAGCTTTCTGGTCGCTCACGCACTGGGGGCGGGGGGCGTAGGCATATTCCAGATTGCGCTGACGACCGCCGCGTTGGCATCGCTGGCCGCGGCAATGGGCCTCGACACGGTGCTGGTGCGCACTGTCTCGGTTGCATGGAGAGAGGGCGATCTGGCCGCAGCGAAGGGGGCGATTCGCCGGTCGGTTCGCTTTGTCGCCGGATTAGGCGTCGTCATCGCGATTGTCGTTGCCCTTGCCAGCGTTCCAGCGACGCGGTCGATTATGCATCGACCGGAACTGCTTCCCTCGCTGTTGATCCTGTCGATCGCCGTTCCGATGCTGGCGATCATTCGGGTGGTCTCCGCAGCGATCCGGGGGACCGGACGCGTGTTCTTGTCCCAGTCCTTGGACGGCGTGGCCTATACCGGCATCGCTGCGCTGCTGCTGGGCGTCGCCTTTGCGAGCGGGTTGGCGCTGGCGAGCTATGCGCCCGCTGCCGTCTATGCCGGTTCCACATTTGCGGTGGCTGTCGCGGGAATGGTCGGCCTGCGATCAATCGTCCGCGAATCGCCGGTGGCGCCTGCCGCGCTTCCGCTGCGCTCGGGTGGCCGGATCGTCAGCGTCGTGCTGATGGCACAGTCGGTCGATTGGCTTGCGCTGGTGGCATTGGGAGCGGTGCACGGGGCGGCGGAGGCGGGTATTTTCCGGGTGGCAGTCCAGTATTGCCTGCTGTTTGCGATCATCAACAACGCCTTCGCGCAGATGGCAGGGCCGCACCTCGCTACGCTCTATGCCAAAGGGGATCGCAGGGCGATGATCGCCGCTGCCCGCAAGACCGGGTTGCTCGGTGCTCTCGTGGGGATCCCCCTGCTCGGTGCGATCCTGCTTGCACCTTCGTGGTTGCTGGGATTGTTCGGGGGAGACTTCCGTACCGGCGCGACCGCACTGGTCATCATGGCGATCGCCCAGTTCACCAATGTCGCTGCCGGGCCGATGGGCATGGTGCTGCTGATGACCCACCGCGAGCATCTGGTGCAGCGTATCGAGATCGTCGCTACCGGTGGTGCGATCGCGCTGCTGGTGTTGACCATAGGTCACTTGGGGCTCGTCGGTGCGGCACTGACGGTCGCATTCGCGGTTGTGGTTCGCAATGTCGCCTCGATTGCGGCGGTGTGGCACCAGTTCATTCGCCGTTCCGACGATGGCGGCGCGCCGTCTGCGGACGGTTGAAGCGGTTCCTGCCTAAAGAGACTCAGGCGTCGGCTTGCTTGCCATAGGAATAATAATTGTACTGGTAATCGTAGGCCTGACCCGCGTCGAGCGGGCGGAACTTGGTCATCACCACGCCCAGGATGTTGGCGTTGGCCTGGCGCAAGCGACGGACAGCGGCCTTGGCCTGACCGAAGTGCGCGCGATTGGCTTCGATGATGAATACCAACCCGTCGGTCAGCTGGGCGATGACCGGCGAGTCCGCCAGCCCGATCACAGGCGGCGAATCGAGGACGATCAGCGCATAGTTCGCGCGTTGCTGATCGATGAAATCCGCAAACTGCTGCGACGACAGGATATCGGTCGGGTTGGCGGGAAGCGGGCCGACCGGTACGACGTCGAGATCCGGTTGGTCGTGCTCCACCAGCACGTCTTCAAGCGAACATTGCCCCAACAGCAGTTCGGGAAGGCCGAGCTTTCCGCGCGCCTGGCCGAACTGCGCGGCGATCGACGGTTTGCGCAAGTCGGCGTCGACCAGCAGCACCTTGCGACCCATCTGCGCGAACTTGCGGGCGATCGCCTCTGCGACGGTCGTCTTGCCTTCGCCGACCTGGCTCGAGGTGACCTGGATCACGTTGCAGCCGCGGCGCGGCAGCGCGAAATCGATCGACGTGCGGATCGCGGTATATGCCTCCTTTTGGGCAACCGAGTCCTTTTCATCCTCCATGTCCGCGACGAACGGCGTGAATCCGAGCGGCGGCAGCGCCAGCTTGCGTTCCACGTCGTCGAGCGTGTGCAGGCGATCGTCGAATGCGTCGCGCAGCAGAGCCAGCATGACCGCAACAGAGACACCGGCAATCAGCGCCAGCAACATGTTCCGGACCACGTTGGGCGAGGATGGAGAGCCAGGGACGGTTGCCGCATCGAGCTTGGTGATCGTCCCCGGGCGCGCATTCGCAGCGGACGATATCTGGTTGTAGCGCGCCATCAGGTCTTGCAGCTGTGCCCGCAGCGAGAACGCCTCGCGCTGGAGCTGGTTGAAAACCACCCGCCGATCCTGCTCGTTGAGCGTTTCGTTCGATACCTTGTGCAACTGCCCGGCAAGCGCGCTCTCCTGCCGCTGCGCGATCAGGTAGTTCTGGTGGATGCCGTCCTTGATGTCGTTGCTGACTTGCGTGATTTGCCGGTCGATCGTCGCGATCTGCGCCTGCAACTCGCTGACTTGGGGGTATTTCTTGCCATAGCGGATCTGGAGGTCCGCGAGCTGGCTCGCCGCCGCTGCGCGATTCGTGATCAGTTGTTGTACTGCGACGCTCTGCTGCACCTCTGGCAGGTCTGCCGGATCGGTCCGGGCAATCGCGTCCCAGCGTTGCTGCGCCTGGATGCGCCGGGCGACAGCGGCGGAATAGGCCGCGTTGATCGCTGCGAGGTTGCTGGCAGTCGTGGTGGGCGGAGCCGCCTGGTCGCTGGTCGTCCCGGTTGCCGGATCGTATGACTGGCCCAACAGTGCATCACCGACGATCCGATTGGTGCGCGCATAGGAGATCGCCTTGCGCTCGGCATCCTGGAGCTGCTTGCGGACATCCCCGATCTGTTTTGAAAGATAGGTCTGGGCGTATTCGTTCTTGGCCAAGCTGCGGCGGATGTCATCCTCGAGGAACGCGTCGCTGTAGGCATTGGCGATCTTCGCGGCGAGCGCGGGATCGGGTGAGCGGACGTGGATCTGGATGATCCGGTTATCGTCGGGCGTTTCCGCTTTCACTTCGCCCATGAGCATCGTCGCGGCGATATCTCTGGCCTTGGCGGGAGGCAGTCTTGCGGCATCGGAGCCTACGAATTCCGCGTTTTTCCCGAGGTCGAGCGCATCGACTACCCGCAGCGCCAGCGAACGGCTCTGGATGACCGTCGTCAGCGTGCTGATATAACGCAGGTAATCGTTGCCCCTCAGGTCCGGCGGGGCCTGCCCGTCGTCGACGATGGTCGACATCTCGGGATCGACCCTTACGGTCGAGGTAGCCTGGAAGATCGGCGTCATCAGCATTGTGATGAGGAAGCCCAGAACGAGGAAGCCGGCGACGATCCCGCCCAGCACATAGCGCTGGCGCCAGAGGAACCCGCGCACCTTCGAAATGTCGAGCATGTTGAACGGGCCGTATCCCCCGTCCGGCTCGATCCTCAGCAGTTCTTCGAGCCAGCCGGTCTGGCTGGCCGAGTTTGACGGTTCGGGGTGGGGGCTATCGTTCACAGCTGCACACTCCCGGCCGCTACAAGCGTGTGAAGATGGCAAAGGCCGGCAGCGCCTTGAGCGTGTCCTGCCATGCCTGCGACAGCGCGGAGGTGCCGACAACGACCCGGTCGCCCGGCGCGATCAGCGGATCGATCATCGTACCCTTGACGACCTCGCGATAGTCGAACTTCGCCACCCAGATTCCGTCGGGTCGCTGGCGGAAGATCGCCACGTCGCGCAGCTTGGCAACGTTCGATGTCCCTTCGGCCAGCGCAATCGCGCCCGACAGGCGGGTCCCGGGCTGGTAGTTGTAAATCCCGGCTTTCTTCACCGCCCCTTCAACGGTGACGACGTGCGATCCGTAATCGATTACGTTTACTGCAACGTGCGGGTCCTTGAGGTACCCGTCGCCAAGTTCCTGCTGGATCTTGTCTGCAAGCTGGGCGGTCGTCAGCCCGGCTGCCTGGACCTTGCCCAGCAGGGGAAACGAAATCGTGCCATCGACGCCGATCGCGACGCTTTGGAGCGACAGATCGGGTTCGCGGAATACGATCAGCGAGATCGAGTCAGCCGGCTTGAGGAGGTAGGTCGCTTCGGGCTTGGAGGAAAAATCCGCCTGTCCCTGGTCGGAAACCGCCACTGCATTGACTGCCCCCGCTTGCGGAGAAGGCGTATCGACACATCCCGAAAGCGCAACGATCCCGCTTGCAAGAAGGGTCAATCTGCGGCCTGGAATCGGCCTGCCAAACAGCATCGTGCATTCATCCCAAGACTCGGTCCCGATGGGAAAATGCTTAATCGGCGTGCAGGGTGAGCGCAAGGATCGCACCTGCCGTGTCGACGGTTATTGAAAGGTCCTGCGCTGCGGCTGGCGGAATCATTGGATTTCGCCCGCTTGTGACCTAAAGTTCGCGCGATTCAGCCATTTCCGGGGCGTCACCAATCGTGTTCAATTTCGTCGCTGAAGCGCTTTACCTGGTTGTCGCTACCCTGTGTGCGTGGGCTGCGCTCGGAAGCGATTCACGCGCTGCTGACCGGCTGGCATGGGCGTTGTTCGCGGCATTTTTCATCCTGTTGGCAGTTTCGCGCGGCTTCGGCCTCGAGCATACGCTGACCGATGCGCTCCGCTTGAACGCCCGCGAAGACGGCGATTATGCAGTGCGACGTACAGTGCAGGGACCCCTGGTGGTCGGCACCGCGTTCGCCTTTGTCGCGATTTGCGCGATGCTGGCCGGCGGACGTGCGCGAAAGTTGAGACTTGGGGCCATGCGACCCCTCGCGGTTGCCGGCTTTGGCTGTCTTGCGATGGGATTGCTGATGATCTTGCGGATCGTCTCCTGGCATGTGACCGACAGCGTGCTCTACCGCCCGATGCACCTCAACTGGCTGTTCGATATCGGCGCGACGCTAGTCGTGGGAGCCGCAGCGATCTTCGCGCTACGCGTCCGGCGCGATCCCTAGAGCGAGGCGGTACGCGGCAAGCAGCGGTTCGACCTGCTTCGACCAGTCGAGTTCCTGCTCGACGCGCTTCCTGCCGAATTCACCCATCGCCGCGCGCCGTTCGGGATCGTCGATCAGTTCGGCGATCTTCCGCGCAAAGTCGATCGGGTCGTTGGGCTTGGCATAGAGCGAAGCATCCTGCGCGGAAAAGCGCCCCTCGGTGACGTCGAACTGCACAATCGGTTTGCCGCAAGCCATGTATTCCATGATCTTGTTCATCGTGGAGAGGTCGTTCATCGCGTTAACCCGGTCGGGATTGACCCCGACATCCATCGTCGAAAGCACTGCGAACAGGTCCTCGTCGGGCGTGCGTCCGGGAAAGGTGATGAAGTCCGCCACGCCGCGCCGCTCGGCGAGTTCCCGCAAGTCGGGCAAGCTCGGACCACCGCCGACGAGCACGAACTGGATGTCCCTGCGCCCCATCGGCCCGGTGAGATGCGCGACCGCCTCGATCAGCAAGTCGATCCCCTCCTGCTCGCCCATCACTCCGACATATCCGGCCATGTGCGGCCGCCCGTTCTTCCACCGCTCGACCGGTTCAACCCGGTTGACCCGCGATAGGTCGGGGCCTGAGCGCACGACGAACACCCGCTCCGGTTTCATTCCCCCGCGGTCGATCGCGATCTTGCGATACGATCGGTTGGTCGCGATCGAGATCGTCGCGGTGGCGAACGTCAGCCGTTCGAACAGCTTCAGCAGGTGCCAGAACGGCCCCCGCTTGCCGAACTTGGCCTCGTACAGCTCGGGGTTGATGTCGTGGTGGTCGAACAGGAACTTCACGCCCAGCAGGCGGAACGGCAGCGCGACGAGGAAGATCAGGTCAGGCGGGTTGCACCCGTGGATCACGTCGAACCCGCGGCGGAAATATATCTTCCATGCCAGCAGAGTCTGCCACAGCAGCGCAGCAGAATACTCGAGCAGGAAGCCGACCGCGCCGCTCGCCTCCAGCGGCAACGGGTGGCGATGGATTTCGACCCCTTCGATCGTCTCGAAGCGCGCCTTGTAGCCCTTGCCGGTCGGGCAGATCACTGAGACCTCTGCGCCTGCCGCAACCAGCGTGCGCGCCTCCTGCCACACGCGCCGGTCGAACGGCAGCGGCAGGTTCTCGACAATGATCAGGACCTTGCGCCCGGCGAGCGGCTGGCTGTCGCTGCCGGTCATGCGATTACGCTGAGGTCGAGCACTGGCGTGGCACCGAGATCGAGCGTGTCGACCAGCCGGTTGGTTGCGACGGCAAGAGCGAAATCACCTGCCTGCGCGGTTTCCCTGTCGACCAGCAACTCTCGTAGTTCAGGCAAGTGGGACATGGCGTAGTCGCGGTTCTGCCCGAGAAGCGCATTGGGGCTCAACTCCGCTTCGTAAATGGCAAGCCTGTATCTGGCGTCGATCAGCCGCCGGGCAAGGTCCAATGCAGGGCTCTCGCGCAAGTCGTCAGTACCTAGCTTGAAGGAAAGGCCGACGAGCAGGATCTTTGCACCCGGTTCAACTGCCGCGGCCACCCGGTCGAACTGGAACTGCAGGTGCGCCGCGTTGCTGCTCATCAGGCTATCGATGAGCTGCGCACTGGCACCGGCTTCGGCGGCGAGGTGCTGGAGCGCGCGCACGTCCTTGGGCAGGCACGATCCGCCAAACGCCCCTCCGGGCCGGGTGTAGGCCGGCGAAATGTTGAGCCTGGTGTCGGCGGCAAACATCGCGTGGACCTGGCTGGCGGAAATGCCGAGCTGCGCGCAGAGCCGCCCGATCTCGTTGGCGAATACCACCTTTGTAGCGTGCCACGAATTGTCGACGAACTTGGTCAGTTCGGCCTCGCGATATCCGACGTGGAACGTCGGCGCGTCGATCCCTTCGTGCAACGCGTCCATCGCCGCAGACGGCTTACCGTCGCGCGTACCGACAACGATCTTGGGCGGCGTGAAAAAATCCTCGATCGCGCTCGCCTCGCGCAGGAACTCAGGATTGTAGACTAGCTCGACGGTCGCTTCGCAATTGTTCCCCAGTGACGCTTCGAAGATCGGTCGGATGAGCGTTTCCATGCTCCCCGGCCGCATGGTCGAACGGTAGGCGACGGTTAGCTGCCCTTCGCGCCCCGGCTGCAATGCCTCGGCGATCGAGCGCGTGACCTGCACGATGTGCCCCATGTCGTGCGCTCCGTCGGGACCGCTTGGCGTGCCAACGCAAACAATCGCCAGGTCGGCATCGAAAAGCTCTTCGCCCGGCGTCAGCGAAGCGGACAGCAATCCTTCGGTCCGGGCCTCGGCTACCAGCTCATCGAGCCCCGGCTCGCGGACTGGTGATAGGCCGGCATTGATCGCGTCCACCTTGGCCGGATTGACGTCGATCCCGATCACGCGGTGTCCCTGGCTGGCGAGACATCCCGCGGCCGTCGAACCGACGTAACCAAGTCCGAAAATCAATATTTTCAATGGTTCGGACCTTCGCCTGGCAAACTGCGCGATCGCCTTCGAGTACGAAGGTTGCCTTTGCGATGCAACGTGCAGGCCGGAGCTGTGCCCCACGGAATGCAAAGCGCTTTCGGCGCTCGCGATCAGCGTTACCGCAATATCAACCCTTTGCTGGCAAACGGGTGCGCGACAAGAACTGCAAGGGACTGCCATGCGCGGCGAAATTTTGCCTGAAGTTTCCGTGATCGGCCTCGGCTATATCGGCCTGCCGACGGCTGCGATCATAGCCCGTTCGGGGATGAAGGTGCACGGCGTGGACGTGAGCCAGCACGTCGTCGATACGATCAATCGCGGCGAAATCCATATCGAGGAAGTCGATCTCGACGGACTGGTGCATGGCGTGGTCCAACGCGGTCTCCTGCGCGCGGCTACCGAAGTGCAAGCAGCCGACGTGTTCGTGATTGCGGTGCCGACCCCGTTCCACAAGGACGACGCGCATACGCCTGACACGACCTATGTGCTCGATGCCGCGCGCAACGTCGCTGCAGTGCTGAAAGCTGGCGATACGATCATCCTCGAATCGACCTCGCCGGTCGGCACGACCGAAGCGATGCGCGACATGATCGCCGGCCAGCGCCCCGACCTCAAGTTGCCGGGCCTGACCGACGGCATTCCCGATGTCTCGATCGCCTATTGCCCCGAGCGCGTGCTGCCCGGGCGCATCCTCGAGGAACTGACCAACAACGACCGTTCGATCGGCGGGATCACGCCGCGCTGCGCGCGCAAGGCGCTGAGCTTCTACAAGCGGTTCGTGCGCGGCACTTGCGTGACCACCGATGCCCGCAGCGCGGAAATGACCAAGCTGGTCGAAAACGCCTATCGCGACGTCAACATCGCGTTCGCCAACGAGCTTTCGATCGTCAGCGATGCGATGGGGCTTGATGTGTGGGAAGTGATCCGCCTGGCCAATCGCCATCCGCGCGTCAACATCCTTACTCCGGGGCCGGGCGTCGGCGGGCACTGTATCGCTGTCGATCCGTGGTTCATCGTCCACGGTGCGCCCAGCGAAACCCCGCTGATCCGCACCGCGCGCGGGGTCAACGATTGCAAGATCCACCACGTCATCGCCCGAGCGACCGAACTGGTCGAAGCCAACCCGCAGGCGCGGATCGCGTGCCTTGGTTTGGCATTCAAAGCCAACATCGACGACTTCCGTGAAAGCCCTGCGCGGCTGGTCGCAGCGACCCTTGCGCGCCGCTACGGCGGGCGGGTCAACGTAGTCGAACCCTACGCCGCCGAGCTGCCGCGCGAGTTCGAAGGCACCGGCGCGGTCCAGGTCGATATCGATACCGCGCTGGAAGCGTGCGACGTGATGATCGTGCTGGTCGATCACGACGTATTCAAGTCGGTCCCGCTGGCGGAGCGCGCCGACAAGGTCGTCTACGACACTCGCGGCATATGGCCCGACCAACCCGCCGTGGTTGCCGGGCCGATCGAACTTCGCAAGGCCGGCTGAGCGCACTGCAATCCCGCGATCGCGGTTGACCTGCCTCGCGGCCCTTGCGAAGCAGGCGGCGCAGGCAGTGCGAGGTGAAGCGGGTTATGCAATCGACGGGGCGCAAGGGGATCATCCTCGCCGGTGGCACCGGGACGCGGCTCTATCCGCTGACCCGTGGCGTTTCTAAGCAGCTGATGCCGGTCTACGACAAGCCGCTGGTCTATTACCCGCTGTGCACGCTGATGTTGGCGGGAATCCGCGATATAGTGGTGATCACCACGGCCGAAGATGCCGCGCAATTCCAGCGCGTGCTGGGCGACGGATCGGACTTCGGCGTGGCACTGTCCTATGCTGCGCAGTTAAAGCCCGAGGGGATTGCGCAGGCCTATCACGTAGCCGCCGGATTCGTCGGCAGCGATCCGAGCGCGCTCGTGCTGGGCGACAACATCTTCTACGGCCACGGAATGCCCGAACTGCTCGCTACGGCGGATAGGCGGGCCGCAGGGGCGAGTGTATTCGCAACGCATGTCGACGATCCGGGGAACTACGGCGTGATCGGCTTCGACGCTTCGGGTCGGGCAGTCTCGATCGAGGAAAAGCCTGCCCGCCCTGCATCCAGATATGCCGTCACCGGGCTCTATTTCTACGACGGCACGGCGGTGGATCGGGCGAAAGAATTGCAACCCTCGGCGCGCGGCGAATACGAGATCACCGACCTCAACCGGTCCTACCTCGTAGACGGACAACTTGCGGTCGAAATCCTGGGGCGCGGCTTCGCGTGGCTCGACACCGGCACGCACAATTCGTTGCTCGATGCCGGCACGTTTGTGCGCATCCTCGAAGAGCGGCAGGGTGTGAAGGTGTGCTGCCCCGAAGAGATCGCCTGGCGGCAGGGGTTCATCGACGACGCGCAGTTGGAACAGATCGCTCGCTCGCTGATGAATTCGGGCTACGGCGCCTACCTGCTGCGGCTGCTCGGCTGATGGGGGGCGGGCTATGGCCAACCTGCTCGTAACCGGAGGCGCCGGGTTCATTGGCGGCAATTTCGTGCGCTACTGGGCCGAACGCCATCCGGGCGACGGCCTGACTGTGCTCGACAGCCTGACATATGCTGGGAACCCCGCGACCATTGCCGGGATCGCACAGGCCGAGTTGGTGATCGGCGATATCCGCGACACCGCATTGGTCGAGAAGCTGTTGCGCGAGCGCGATATCGGCACGATCGTCCACTTCGCGGCGGAAAGCCACGTCGACCGCTCGATCGCCGGGCCGGATGCCTTCGTCGAAACGAATGTCGTCGGTACGCACAGCCTGCTCAAGGCGGCGCGGGCGGTATGGCTGGAGCAGGGCGGCGGGCGCGACCACTGGTTCCACCATATCTCGACCGACGAAGTTTTCGGCTCGCTCGGGGAGGGCGCGCCGCCGTTCAGCGAGGCATCGCCCTATGCGCCCAACTCTCCCTATTCGGCCTCCAAAGCGGCGGCGGACCACTTGGTGCGGGCCTATCACAACACCTACGGACTGGCGGTGACGACCAGCAATTGTTCGAACAACTATGGTCCCTACCAGCACCCCGAAAAGCTGATCCCGCTGTTCCTGCTCAACGCGCTGCACGGGATCGCCCTGCCGATCTACGGCGACGGGATGAACGTGCGCGACTGGCTCCATGTCGAGGACCATTGCCGCGCAATCGAACTGTGTCTGGAGCGGGGGATTGTCGGCGAAACCTACCCTATCGGCGGCGGAGCGGAACTGCCCAACATGGCGGTGATCGATGCCCTGTGCGACGCGGTCGACAGCGCCTTTGCCACCGATCCCGAACTCGCCGAACGCTTCCCTGACGCCCCGGCAGCGCAAGGCCGCGCGACCGCCGAACTCAAGTCATTCGTAGCCGATCGCGCGGGGCACGACCGACGCTACGCGATCGATTCTGCTCGGGCGCGGACCGATCTGGGCTACGCGCCGCAATACGATTTTGTAGCCGGGCTGACGCAATCAGTGCGCTGGTACCTCGCTAACGAGGACTGGTGGCGACCGCTGTGGCGGGATTGACGCCGGAAATCAGTTCCCGTGTTCGGCGCGGGCGACCTCGTGCAGCCAGTCGGCGTGGCGCGGAGCCTTCTTGGTCTGGCTCCATTCCTCGAGCATCAACGGAGCGACGCGCCGCAGTTCGGCGTATTGCTCGTCGGTGCCGATGTCGGCGGCAAGCTCCACCCGGTGGCCATTTGGGTCGAAGAAATAGATCGACTTGAAGATGCCGTGGTGCGTCGGGCCAAGCACTTCGATGCCTTGCGCTTCGACGTGTTCCTTGGCGGCAAGCAGTTCTTCTTCGCTGCCGACCCGGAATGCCAGGTGCTGGACCCACGCGGGTGTGTGCTCGTCGCGGCCCATCTCCGGCTGGTTGGGCAGCTCGAAGAACGCCAGCACGTTGCCGTTACCGGCGTCGAGAAACACATGCATGTAGGGATCGTATTCGCCGGTCGAAGGCACGTGGTCCTCGGCGAAAGCAGTGGTGTAGTCCATGCCGAGGACGCGGCCGTACCATTCGACGGTCTCTTTGGCGTCCTTGCAGCGATAGGCCGCATGGTGGACCCCGCCGAGTTTGATCGGGTGCGCGGTCATTGTGCCGGTTCCTCGACATTGAGCGTGCCGCGCTCGATTTGGTCGCGCTCCATGCTTTCGAACAGCGCCTTGAAGTTGCCTTCGCCGAACCCATCGTCACCCTTGCGCTGGATGAATTCGAAGAATACCGGGCCGACCTGTGCCTGCGCGAAGATCTGCAGCAGGAGGCGTGGGCTTCCGCCTTCGGTCGTGCCGTCGAGCAGGATGCCGCGCATCCCCAGCGCGTTGGCATCTTCGCCGTGACCCGGGAGGCGCTCTTCGAGCATGTCGTAATAGGCCTGCGGCGGAGCAGTCATGAACGGCACGCCCAGCGCCTTGAGCCGGTCCCATGCAGCGATCAGGTCGTCGCAGATCAAGGCAATATGCTGGATGCCTTCGCCGTTGAAGTCGCGCAGGAATTCCTCGATCTGGCCCTTGCCGCCTTCGCCTTCCTCGTTGAGCGGGATGCGAATCTTGCCGTCTGGCGCCGTGAGCGCCTTGGAAGTCAGCCCGGTGTATTCGCCTTTGATGTCAAAAAAACGGATTTCGCGGAAGTTGAACAGCTTCTCGTAGTAGTCCGCCCAGTACTTCATCCGTCCGCCATAGACGTTGTGGGTCAGGTGATCGATCAGCTTGAAGCCCGCGCCTTCGGGGTTTTTCTCGACCCCCGGAAGGTATTCGAAATCGATGTCGTAGATCGTCAGCCCCTGCCCGGCGTCGCCGTCGTAGCGATCGACGAGGTAGAGGATTGCCCCGCCGATGCCGCGGATCGCCGGGATGTGCAGCTCCATCGGCCCGGTCTGGACCTGGACCGGCTCGGCGCCGCGGGCGAGCAGTTCGGCATAGGCCTTGCGCGCATCCTTCACGCGGAACGCCATGCCGCACGCCGAAGGGCCGTGCTCGCGGGCGAAGAACCACGCGGCGCTGCGCGGTTCGTAATTGGCGATCAGGTTGATCCCGCCTTGGCGCCACAGGTCGACATCCTTCGAGCGGTGGCTAGCAACGTGGGTGAAGCCCATGCCTTCGAACACCGGTTCCAGCACGCCCTTGTCCGGCGCGCAGAATTCGACGAACTCGAATCCGTCGAGCCCGATGGGATTTTCGAACAGGTCGGCCATGAATGTGTCCTCGGTAATCGCTAAACTAGTTTCGTATGAAACCAAATAGCAAGCGGCGAACCTTTTGTCAAAGCCCGCCGCCAGCATTTTATCCGAGGGATTGGGGGGTCAGTCGACGAAATCGTCCACCCGCTCGACGATGATCGCCGGGGCCATCCCGCCCGCCGCGCACATCGTAACGAGGCCGTAGCGCTTGTTCTGCCGCTCCAGTTCATCGACGATCGTGCCGATCAGGATCGAACCGGTTGCGCCAATCGGGTGGCCCAGCGCCATCGCGCCGCCGTTCACGTTGACCTTGTCGTCGGGCAGGTCGAGATCGCGGATGAACTTCGCGGCGACTACAGAAAACGCTTCGTTGATCTCCCACAGGTCGATGTCGTCCTTGGTGAGGCCTGCCTTCTCGAGGACCTTCTTTGCCGCCGGGACTGGGGCGTTGAGCATCAGCGTAGGGTCATCACCCTGATTCGCGGTGGCGACGATCCGTGCGCGCGGCTTCATCCCGTGCGCCTTCGCGTAGTCCTTGCTCGCAAGCAGGATAGCTGCCGAACCATCGACCACGCCCGAGCTGTTGCCTGCATGGTGGAAGTGCTTGATGTCGAGGTCCGGATACTTCTGGTTGATCAGCTTGCGGAAGGTCGTGCCCTTTTCGTCGAGCGGAGCATCGGCAATCTTCTCGAAGCTGGGCTTGAGCTCGGCGAGGCCTTCGGCGGTGGTCTGCGGACGGGGAAACTCTTCCTTGTCGAGCACCACGTTGCCTTCGACATCGACCACCGGGATCACCGACTTGTCGAACCGGCCTTCAGCGATGGCGACGGCGGCCTTCTGCTGGCTGCGCAATGCGAGCGCGTCGAGGTCTTCGCGGGTGAAGCCTTCCATCGTCGCAATCGCGTCGCCGCACACGCCCTGGTGGCTCTGTGGGTGCACTTCGCGCAGCCGTTCGTTGCCCGCGCCCATGCCCAGCGGCATCAGGCCAGCCTGCATTTCCTCCTGTGTCGAGGACGAGGTGTAGCTCATCATCTCGGTGCCCCCGGCAACCACCAGGTCGGCCATGCCGCTCATGATCTGTGCAGCCGCGAGGTTCACGCTGGTGATGCCGCCGCCGCAGAAGCGGTCGAGCGTCATGCCCGAGCTGGTCTGGTCGTAACCCGCGTCGAGCGCGGCCATCCGGCCCAGGTCGCCACCTTGCTTGCCCTTCTGGGTGCTGACCGACCAGATCACATCATCGACGTCCTTGGTGTCGAGATGGTTGCGTTCGGCAATCGCCTTGAGCACCGTCGCGGCGACGTGCTGCGGGTGCATGTGCGCCAGCGCGCCCTTGCCGACCTTACCAATACCGCGCGGTGTGCGCACCGCGTCGATGATATATGCTTCTGCCATTGGAAGTCCTCTTTTGTGTTCGTTCGGGAATCGGGTTGACGTTTGCGTAAACCTTGGCCAGCACGAGTACAAGCAAGTTTCAAAACGAAATGGGAGAGTGCCGGTGAGCGAAGATGTGCTGACGCGTGAGGAAGACGGGATCCTGATCGTCACGATCAACCGCCCTGAAGCCAAGAACGCGATGAACAAGGCTGCAGCCGAAGGGATCGCTGAGGCGATGGACCGGCTCGACGCGGACGACAGCTTGCGGGTCGGCATCCTGACCGGTGCGGGTGGCACATTCTGCTCGGGTATGGACCTCAAGGGCTTCCTGCGCGGCGAATCGCCCAGCATCAAAGGGCGCGGGTTCGGCGGCGTGGTGCAGGCGCCGCCCAAGAAACCGCTGATCGCCGCGGTCGAAGGCTATGCGCTGGCCGGTGGCCTCGAACTGATGATCGCCTGCGACCTGGTGGTCGCCAATGCCGGTGCGAAGTTCGGCATTCCCGAAGCCAAGCGCGGCCTCGTCGCCGCAGCGGGCGGGGTCATGATGCTGCCCGACCAGATTCCCGAACGAGTCGCGATGGAACTGGCGCTGACCGGCGAATTCATCGACGCGCCGCGTGCTTACGAACTTGGCTTGATCAACCGCGTGGTCGACGGCGCGGCGCTCGACGGGGCGATCGCGCTTGCCAATACGATTGCCGCCAACGGCCCACTGGCGGTGCGCGTGTCGAAGCAGATCGTAAAGGAATCGCGCGGCTGGCCGATGGACGAACGCTACGACCGGCAAGCCCGGTTGATCGCACCGGTGTTCGTCTCCGAAGACGCGCGCGAAGGCGCTGCCGCCTTTGCCGAGAAGCGCAAGCCCAACTGGAAGGGCAAGTAAATGGCGGGCCCCCTCAGCGGCCTCAGGATCGTCGAATTCGCCGGGATCGGGCCGGGCCCCTTTTGCGGGATGATGCTGGCAGATCACGGCGCAGAAGTGATCCGCATCGACCGCGCAAGCGGCACCCGGGGCGGATCGCAGCCGATATCGAACGCTGACGTGCTTGCCCGTGGGCGCAAGTCGATCGCGGTCAATTTGAAGTCGCCTGAAGGCGTCGCGCTCGCCCGCAAGCTGTGCGCCAGCGCCGACGGGATTATCGAGGGCTTTCGCCCCGGCGTGATGGAGCGGCTCGGGCTGGGGCCGGATGAACTGCTGAAGGACAACCCGAAGCTGGTCTATGGCCGGATGACGGGGTGGGGGCAGACCGGTCCCTATTCGCCATGGGCCGGGCATGACATCAACTACATCGCGCTCGCCGGTGCGCTCGCGCACTTCGGCCGCGCAGGCGGCAAACCGACCCCGCCAATCAACATGATCGGCGACTTCGGTGGCGGCGGGATGATGCTCGCGTTCGGCATGTCGAGCGCGCTCCTCAACGTTGCGCGTGGCGGGCAAGGCCAGGTGATCGACTGTGCGATGACCGATGGCACCGCAGTGCTGATGGCGATGATCCACGGCATGAAGAACATGGGCGTGTGGTCGGAAGAGCTTGGGGCGAACATGCTCGATACCGGGGCGCATTTCTACGATACCTACGAGACGGCGGACGGAAAGTTCGTCTCGATCGGCAGCATCGAACCGCAGTTCTATGCCGAGTTGCGACGGATCGCGGGGCTGGCTGACGACGCCGAATTCGACGCCCAGCATGACCGGGCCAAGTGGGGCGGCCTCAAGGACAAGCTTACCGCGCTGTTCAAGAGCAAAACCCGCGACGAATGGAATGCGCTGATGGAGCATACCGACGTGTGCTATGCGCCGGTGCTGACGATGAGCGAAGCGGCCCAGCACCCGCACAACGTCGCGCGCGGCACCTTCTTCGATGGGGCCGGCGGCAAGCAGCCGATGCCCGCTCCGCGCTATTCGCAGACCGCAAACTCCACGCCGCAGCCCGCACCGATGCCGGGTGACGATACCGACGCGATCCTCGCATCGCTCGGATTTGACGAAGCCGGACGCGCCGCGCTGCGCGATGCCGGAACCGTGGCCTGACAAGGAAAATAACGATGCTCGATACCTCCCGCCGCACGGCGTTTACCGAAGACCACGAGATGTTCCGCGACACCGTTCGCAAGGTGCTGGCCGCTGAAATGGTCCCGCACCTCGAACAGCACGAGCGCGAAGGCATCGTCCCGCGCGAGGCATGGAAGGCACTCGGTGCGGCAGGAATGCTGTGCCCCACGGTTAGCGAAGAGAACGGCGGGCTGGGGCTCGACTTCGGCTATTGCGCGGTAGTCAACGAAGAAGTCTGCTACATCGGCTCGTCGGCCGGGTTTACTTTGCAGAACGATATCACCGCGAACTATTTCGAGCGGCTCGGCAGCGAAGAGCAGCGGCAGCGCTGGCTGCCGGGGATGGTCTCGGGCGATGTCATTACCGCGATCGCCATGACCGAACCTGGCGCCGGGTCCGATCTCCAGGGCGTGCGCACCACCGCCCGGCGCGACGGCAGCGATTTCATCATCAACGGCAGCAAGACCTACATCACCAACGGGCAGAATTGCGACGTGGTGATCGTGGTTGCCAAGACCGACCCGAGCCTGGGCGCGAAGGGCACCAGCCTGATCCTGGTGGAAGACGGTACGCCCGGTTTCCAGAAGGGCCGCAATCTCGACAAGGTCGGCCAGCATTCGGCCGACACCAGCGAGCTGTTCTTCGAAGACGTGCGCGTCCCGGTGGAGAACCTGCTCGGGCAGGAAGGGCGCGGGTTCATCCATCTGATGGAGGAATTGCCGCAGGAGCGCCTCTCGATCGCCATCAGCGCGCAGGCCAGTGCCCAACGCGCGTTCGACGAAGCGGTCGCCTTCACCAAGGATCGCAAGGCGTTCGGCCAGAGCGTGTTCGAATTCCAGAACACCAAGTTCACGCTGGCGGACCTCGCCGCGCAGCTGCAGGTCGGCTGGGCGCATATCGACTGGGCACTGACCCGCCACCTGGCCGGGGAACTGACTACCGCCGAGGCGAGCTCGGCCAAGCTGTGGCACACCGATATGCAGGGCCGGATCTGCGATGCCGCGCTCCAGCTCCACGGCGGCGCGGGCTACATGAACGAATACCTCGTCGCCCGCCTGTGGCGCGATGCGCGGGTGACCCGCATCTTCGGCGGAACCAACGAAATCATGAAGGAAGTGATTTCGCGCTCGATCTGACGGTGGCGGGGCAGGCTGCGAGGCCCGCCCCATCCATTCGCCCGATCAGTTGCGGAAGCTTGGGTCGATCCGGTCGAGCTTGCGCAGCAGCGCAGGCCACGCGAGGCCGTTGGCGATCATGCCCATACCTTCGGGCTTGGTCTGCGCCTTGACCTTTTCCGGCGTGCCCTGCGGCGGGTTGTTGAGCCCGTCGCGCCCGGCGGAGAGCATCTTCACCTGTGCATCGCACGCACGCTCGAGGAAATAGAGCCGCAGGAAGCATTCCGCCACGGTCTTGCCGATCGTCAGCGTGCCATGGTTGCGCAGGATCATCACGTGCTTGTCGCCCATGTCCTCGATCAGTCGTTCGCGCTCCTCGAGGTCGGTCGCGATGCCTTCGTACTCGTGATAGGCGATGTCCGAACCGGCGATCATCGAGGTCTGGGTGTGCGGCAGCAGGCCGTCTGCCATCGCGCTCACCGCCTGCCCGGCCGGAGTGTGCAGGTGCATCACCGAATAGGCATCCTCGCAGTTCATGTGCAGCGCCGAATGGATCGTGAAACCCGCAGGGTTGACCGGATGTGCGGTGGGCAGCACCGGCTGGCCTTCGACGTCGATCTTGACCAGCGAAGACGCAGTGATCTCTTCGAACATCATGTCGTACGGGTTGATCAGGAAGTGATGCTCCGGCCCGGGCACGCGGGCGGAAAGGTGAGTGAAGATCAGGTCGTCCCAGCCATACAGCGCCACCAGGCGATAGGCGGCGGCAAGATCGACGCGGACCTGCCATTCCTCGTCGCTGACCGAGCCGCGGATGTGGCTGTCGTCAGCCTTGGTCTTCATGTCGATTACGGTGGCCATCTCTCTTTACTCCTCGGCTCAGTCCATTGCTCGCTTGTACACGCTGGCGCGCGGCCGTTCGAACAGCCGCATCACCATCGGCTCGAAGAACTCGAGCGGTTCGCTTTCGTAGTCCGGGTCGAATGCCGGGCAATCGTACTTCTCGATGAATTCCTTGGTCGCCTCGTAATAGGGCGAGTCGGCATATTTCTCGCGCATGTCGGGATCCAGCCCGATGAAGTGGAAGAAGTTGCTGCCCTGGAAAATCGCATGATGCTTCACGATCCAGTGCAGTTCTTCGGACAGGAACGGCTCGAGGATCGCTGCGGCGATATCGGCGTGGTTGTAGGCGCCCAGCGTGTCGCCGATGTCGTGGAGCAGCGCCATCACGACATAGTCCTCGTCGCGCCCGTCGCGGTATGCGCGGGTGGCGGTCTGCAGGCAGTGGGTCAGCCGATCGACTGCGAACCCGCCGCAATCGCCTTCGAGCAGCCGCAAGTGGTCGAGCACGCGCTTGCCGCCGCTTTGCGCGAACGGCTTCATGTGGGTCATGATGATGTCCCAGTCTTCCTGCGTCCCTTCGGACATCGTGTGGAAGGCGGCGGTCTTTTCCAGCAGGTCGGTCATCGTCAAATCTCTCCCGAATCGAGGCGAATCGATTGCTCTTGTGCAACGCATTCTATGCGCGCATGACGCGAAAGAATGCAAAGGACTTATCATTTCTCCGAAATCGGGCCCACCCGTGCCGAAGGGGATATCTTCGCGCTGCTGGTTTCAGTGGGACGCAGGCACAGCTTTGCCGCCGGATCGCAAGTGCTCCATCGCGGCGATCAGCCGACCGGCTTCTGGCTGATCGAAAGCGGGCACCTGATGGCCTGCCGGTTCGGCCGCGATGGCGAGCGGATCCTCTACGGCGTTCTCGGCAAGGGCGACCTCGTGGGAGAACTGGCGTGTCTCACGCACCTGCCGCAGCAGGTCAACGCAATCGCCGAAGACGCGGTCGAACTGGTGTGGATCGACCTGCCGCAGATCGATCGGCTGCTGGCAAACGAACCGCGTTTCGCCCGCTGGATGCTCGCCTCGATGGCGCACAAGATGCGCACTGCGCTCGACCGGATCGAGAGCGACTACAGCCTGTCCGCGCAGGTTCGCATCGCCCGGGTGCTGGCCGATCTTGCGACGAGTGACGGCCCCGACCTCGAGATCACCCAGCAGGAAATGGCCGACTTTGTGGGAGTTTCACGAGTCACCGTGGGCAAGATCCTGTCCGATTTTGCCGCCAAGCGGCTGGTCGATCTTGGCTATGGCAAGATCTCGGTGACTGACCCCAACGGCATTACCGCTTATTGCGGCTGATCGATCTAGAGAAACGCGCGCAATTCCTCGATGAAATCGGCGAACCGGTCATGGTGGACCCAGTGGCCCGCGCGGTCGTATTCGGTGACGGTCACATTGTCGCCGAAATGCTCCATCCGCCCGTCCTTCGCCGGGTTCGAAGCCCACGAGTCGGCCCCGTAGATGAACCGGGTGGGGCAGGTGATCCGGCCCCACAGCTCTTCCAGCCCCCGCTGCGAGACATCGTCGAGCGGCCAGGCATGGAGGTGAGGGTCGAACTTCCAGCTGAAGGTACCGTCTTCGTTGCGCATAACGGCATGCGAAGTGAGGTGCTGGGCCTGCTCGCGCGAGAGATAGCTGTTGGCCTCGTGCATCCGCTCTAACGCGTCTTCGAACGTCGCGTAGCGTTTGGGTTGGCGGCTGCTTGCCTGGCGCTTCTTGTCGATCCAGGTGAGCCAATGCTCGTGGAACGGCGTCTCGCGACGTTCTGCCTGCATTTTCGGGCTCGGCCCGAGGCCTTCGATCGCCACCAGCTTGCGCACGTTTTCGGGATAGAGCCCGGTGTAGCGAATCGAAATGTTTCCGCCGAGCGAGTGGGCAACGATGGTGACCGGGGCGAGTTGCAACTGGTGGACCAACTGGGCGAGGTCGTAGACGTAGCCCATGATCGGGTAGTGACCGTTGTTGTTCCATTCGCTGTCACCGTGGCCGCGCAGGTCGGGGCAGATCACGTGCCAGTCGTGTCGCAATGCTTCGGCGGTCCAGTCCCAGTTGCGGCAATGGTCGCGCCCACCGTGAAGCAGGATCAACGGCGGCGCATCCTGGTTGCCCCAGTCGGCGTAGTGCAGCCGGGTACGCTGTGAAATGTAGCTCTGCGAAGTGGGGCCGATCAGCTCCATTTGTCCTCCTGAATGCACTTTCCGCTGACGTAAGCGGAAAATACGTTGCGGATCGCTACCGATAGGATAGGCTTGGGGACAAGACAAATCACGAGAGAGGATCAGACTCAATGCCTGTGATCGACGTTCCCCCGCCCGCTTTCATGGAAGACGAAGAAATCGCGGTTTTTCGCGACGCGGTCGGCAAATTCTTCGAACAGCACGCCCCTGAAAAGCGAGTCGAGAAATGGCGCGAGGATGGGCAGGTCGAGCGCGAATTCTGGGAAGAGGCGGGCAGGGCCGGCCTGCTCGGCATGACCGTGCCGACCGAATACGGCGGCCATGGCGGCGATTTCCGGCACGACCTGGTTGTGCTCGACCAGCAGGCGGAGAAGGGCGTCGACGGATTCGCATCCTCGCTGCACAACGTGATCATCCTGCCATACGTGGTGCGCCACGGGACCGAGGAGCAGAAGAAGAAGTGGCTCCCGAAACTGGTAACCGGCGAATACATCAGCGCCATCGCGATGACCGAGCCGGGGGCAGGCTCCGACCTGCAGAACATTTCGACCACCGCAATCAAGGACGGCAACGGCTATCGCTTGAACGGTGCCAAGACGTTCATTTCCAGCGGCCAGCTGGCGAACTTCATCATCGTTGTGGCGAAAACCGATCCGAAGGAAGGTGCCAAGGGCATCAGCCTTATGTGCCTGGAGACTGACGGTGCGGAAGGCTTCCGCCGTGGCCGCAAGCTCGACAAGGTCGGGCAGGACGCGGCCGACACCTCCGAGCTGTTCTTCGACGATGTTTATTTGCCAAGCGACGCCGTGCTCGGCGGGCAGGAAGGGCGCGGCTTCTACCAGCTGATGGGCGAGCTGCCGCAAGAACGGCTGGTGATCGCAGTCGGCGCGATGGCGACGATCGAGAAGGCGCTCGATACGACGGTCGAATACGTCAAACAGCGCAAGGCCTTCGGCAAGACGATCTGGGACTTCCAGAACACGCAATTCGTGCTCGCCGACCTCAAGGCCCGCGGCACCGCGGCCAAGGTGTTCCTCAACGACTGCATCGCCAAGCTGCTGCGCGGCGAGCTCGACGTGACCACCGCTTCGATCGCGAAATACTGGCTCACCGAACTCCAGGGCGAAGTCGTCGACAAGTGCCTCCAGTTCCACGGCGGCTGGGGCTACATCAACGAATACCCGATTGCGAAGATGTTCCGCGACAGCCGCATCACCCGCATCTTCGGCGGCTCGAACGAGATCATGAAGATGCTGATCGCGCGATCGATGTGACGTAGGCTTGGCGGCGGGTCAGCGCGGCCCTCCGTCGACCTGCAGCAGCGCTCCGCTGGTATAGCTCGACGCGGGGCTGGCCAGCATCAACACAGCGGTGACGATTTCCTCCGGGTTACCGGGCCGGCCCAGCGCGACCGGCTGAACTTCGCGCGCTTCGTCGGTCCATGCATTGGCAATATCGGTCAGGAACGCGCCCGGGATGATCGCGTTGACCCGCACCTTGGGCCCGTATTCCCGGGCGAGGCTCACCGTCATGTGGTTGATTGCGGACTTTGCTCCGCCATACGGCACCACCCCAGGAAACGCGCGCTGGGTTACGGTGGAACTGATATTGATGATCGTTCCCCCGTCACCTTGCGCCATGCGGTTGGCGACTTGGCTGGCAAGCCGGAAGGGACCCTTGAAATTGAGGTTAAGCACCGAATCGAACAGCGCTTCGGTTACTTCGTGGCTCGGGCTGTATGGCCCCATCCCGGCGTTGTTGATCGCGATATCGATTGTGCCGAACTCGCCATAGGCCGCTTCGACCAAGCGATCGATATCGTCCCACCGACCGCAATGCGCGGAGACCGCAAGCGCCCGGCGACCCAAGGCGCGCACTTCATCGGCGACCGCCTCGCACACCTCGATCTTGCGGCTGGCGATTACGCAGTCGGCGCCGCGCTCGGCGAGTGCGAGCACCATCTCGCGCCCGAGCCCGCGACTGCCGCCGGTGACCAGCGCGACCTTGCCGGTGAAATCGAACAGTGGGTCCATTGTCATTGGCACTCTCCCGCCGCCTTGCTACGCGATAGGCGGAAGCGTGCAAGGGGAGAGAGATATGAGTCCGTTTCGCGATGGCCTGCTCGAAGGCAAGGTTGCCTTCGTCGCCGGGGGAACCAGTGGCATCAACCTGGGGATCGCCAAGCGGTTCACCGAACTGGGCGCAAAGGTCGCGGTCTGCGGGCGCAACCCGGAAAAGGCGGCGAACGCTGCGCGGGAGATCGGACATGGCGCGATCGGTCTTTCCGCCGATGTGCGCGACTTCGGCGCGATTCGCGGCGCGCTGGAGACGGCACGAAGCGAATTCGGCGATCTCGACATCGTCATTGCGGGCGCGGCGGGTAATTTCCTCGCGCCGGCCCTGGGCATGTCATCCAACGCGTTCAAGACCGTGGTCGACATCGACCTGCTCGGGACATTCAACACTTTCCGGGCTTGTCATGACCTGCTGGCGAAGCCGGCCAGCCTGATCGCGATCACTGCCGGGCAGGCCGAACAGGCGATGGCGCTGCAGGTCCATGCCTGCGCCGCCAAGGCCGGAGTCAATCAGGTGATCCGCACGCTGGCGATCGAATGGGGGCCGGACGTGCGGGTCAACGGTATCTCGCCGGGCCCGATCGACGGGACGGAGGGTATGACCCGCCTCGCGCCAAACCCCGAATTGCGCGCCGCGAGCGAGCACCGTATCCCGGCCAAGCGGTGGGGCGAAATCGGCGAGATCGCAGAGGCCGCGGTGTTCCTCAGCTCCGACGCGGCAAGTTACATCACCGGCGCAATTCTCGACGTCGACGGCGGCAGTTCGGTCGGCGATGCCGGGCGGATGGATATTGCAAAAGGGCTTAGCTAACCCGTCGGCAAGGCTTGGTCAGCTACGCCCCATCCGGCGAGAGGCTTGCTACGCGCCCGTTCAACCAAGGTGCCAGCATCCGAAATCGAAAACCGGTGGGAGCTGGCTGTCTCTACCAGCTCCGCCCATGCGACCGGTGCCGCCACTGGCGCATTGGCGTGGGCACGGGCGGAATAGGGCATTACTGCGGTATTGCCGCGCTGGTTTCGCAGCCAGTCGATGAAGATTCGACCCTTGCGCTTCGCCTTGCTCATCGTAGCCACGAATCGGCCCGGCTCCTCGCGCGCGAGGGCTTCGGCGAGGCCCTTTGCGAAGGACTTGTGCTGCTCCCATGAATGTCCCGGGTTGAGCGGGACGACGACATGGACGCCCTTGCCGCCGGTCAGCATCGCGAAGCTTTCGAGCCCTAGATATGCGAGAAGGTCGCGAATCCCGATCGCGGCATTCTTCACGTCCGCAAAACCCAGGCCCTCTGCAGGATCGAGATCGAACACCATGCGGTCAGGATGTTCGACATCGTCGCCGAGTGCACACCAGCCGTGGAACTCGATTGTGCCCATCTGCACGCAGGCCAGCAATCCGGCGGCATCTTCGACATAGAGATAGTCGTCGATCGAGCCGTCCTTCTCGGCGATCGGCAGCTTGAAAACATGTGGGCCGAACCCGCCGGTGTCGTGTCGCTGGTAGAAGCATTTTTTCGCGCGCCCCTCAGGACACCGTACGAGGCTGATCGGGCGACGCGAGGCGAACGGCAACATCAGCGGGGCGATCGCCGAGTAGTAATCGGCGAGGTCGCCCTTGGTTTGGCCGCTGTCGGGATAGATTACACGGTCGCGGCTTGTGATTCCCGCGCCGTCGGGATCGCCGCTCGGCATGGCCGACTAAGCCCCAGCCGCGCGCATCATTCGGGCGGAGCGATCAGCTTCTGGCCGCCCTTTTCGATCGCACCAGAGATCATCGGCTCGAGAAACGAAAGCATCGCCGGGAGCTGGACTTCGAATACGAGCTTGCCAGGCTCGAGATCGACGTTGCCGGTAACCTCCTGCCCCATCGCGCCGATCGTCATGATCATGCGGTCGTCGTTCGGCCAGCTGGTGTGGACATCCGCGCCCGCCGGCAGGTGGTCGGCAAGCTCGTGCGTGCGGGACTTCATCCGCTGGCGGACGGTGTCGTTGTCGAGGTCGTGGGGGATGGCAACGCGCATCAGGCACTCTCCGCTACGGGGCTGTCGGGGTCGCCGTACTTGTAGTCGAGGTAGCGGGTGCGCACTGCGAGATCGTCGAGCGCACCGTCGGCAAGCTGGCGGGTGACGTGGTCGATCTCTTCGCTGATCTTGCCAAGGCTCTTGGTCAGTTGTTCGTCGGGCGTTGCACCGGCGCGCTTTTCGCTCCGCAGGTGTGCGGGGATCTTGCGATAGCTATCGACCATTTCGGGCAGCGTTTCGCCCACCAGGCTGCGCACTTCGCGCGCGGCGGGATGGTTCTGGTCGACCCCGTCGAGCTGCAGCCCGAGCGCGTCGAGCTGGACGCCGATCTTGCCGACCAAGTCGGCGGCAGGTGCAGGCAGGGCCGGGCGCTGCGCTTCGAGCCATAGTTCGGTGCGCCCGACCAATTGCTTGGCATCGCCCTGGTTGAGGTCAGCCCGCTTGGGCACTTTCAACTTCGGATAACGGGTAAACAGGTAAACCGCGGCCAGCGTGGTGAGGAAACCGATCATCAGCCCGGAAAAGCCGATCCCGTTCCAGATCACTCCGATCACGCTCGCGGCAAACCAGATTCCGGCCACCGCCAGAAGCAAACGGCCGAGCTTCTTCTTCAGGTGGCTGGTCTTGAGTCGCTGCGATTCGCGACCGATCGAGCGGACCGGGCGGTGGGTGCCGCCCTGCCGCTGGACCGCGAGCGAGCGCTTTGCTTCGCCGATGATCCGGTCGCTGTCGTGAGTGCTGTCGGCGGCCATCAGCTCTCCACCGACAGCAGCTTCGATTCGCCGACGCTCGCCTGCGCCTTGGCCTGCCCTTCGGCGCGGGCGATGTAGCCCTTCGACCTCTCGACCTCGCTCGACAGCGTCTCGACCGTCTGCTTCATCGAATCGAGCGCACGCAGCTTGAACGTGTCGACCTCGTCCATCGTATCGTAGATGTTCTGGAATGCGCGTTGCAGCGTCTCGAGCGGGATCGTGCTGCTGGCGGCCTGTTCGTGGATCTTGCCGGTCTGGTCGCGCAACATCGTGCTGGTCGAATCGATGATCCCGGCGGTCGTCTCGTTCAGCGCGGTGATCTGGCCGAGCACCAACCGCTGGTTGGTCATCGCTTCGGCGACTGTCACTGCCGTGCGCAACGCGCCGACAGTGGTCGTGCTCGCGCGGTCAACGCCCTTCACCAGCTCGACGTTGTTCTTCTTGACCAGGTCGAGTGCGAGGTAGCCTTGCACGCTGACTGCAGTCTGCGTGAGCAGGTCCTGCGTGCGCTGGCGGACGTAAAACAGCGCGGTCTCGCGGATCGCCTTGGCCTTTGCCGGGTCGGTCGCGTCGAGTTCGGCGGCCTTCTCCTCCAGCTTCTCGTCGAGCGTCTTGGAGATGTGGACCATCTGTTCCAGGTTGCCCATCGCTTCCCACAGCTTGGTCCGCTCGACGTCGATCGCGGCGTTGTCCATCAGCAGCTCGTCCTTGCCGCTGGAGAGATTGGTGAGGATCGACTGGATGTGCGTCTGCGCGCTCTGGTAGCTGCGGAAATAGCTGTTGAGCTTGTTGCCGAACGGGATGATGCCGAGGAGCTTGCGGCCTTTCGACAGCTTGCCCTTGCGACCCGGGTCGAGGTCTTCGACCACCCGGCGCAGCTCGGCAAGATTCGCGCCGACCCCTTCGTCCTTGTCCATCGCGCGCACCGGCCGGTCGAGGAACCGGTTCGATTGCTGCGCAGCGGCCATGATTTCCTTGCGACCCATGTTGGTGATCTGGTCAACCTTCTGGCCGAATTCGGGCGAATTGGCGTCTTCCGCCACGAGGTCGGCGACGAACGCGTCGACCTTCTCTTCCAGTTTGGACTTCTTCTCGTCGGACACGGGGACCAACCCTGCGGCCTTATCGACGCTGACCTGTGGCACAGGGTCGGGCGGAGTGAGCTTGAGATCGCTTTCGGTGGCGGTCTTGGTTTCGGTCGCGGTCATCGGTGGTACGGGCTCCCTTGGCAGGCCGTCGGCGTGGTTTCTTACTGTATTAGTGTCATAAGACACGAGTTTCAAGCCAGACTAGCGTTTCCCAAACCGGGTGGGAAACGGCTTGTGCGCCGCCGTATGGCTTTTCAACGCCGGACGCACGCACTAAGCCTGAGCCGATGAGCGATCCGAATGCGCCCGTCTCGACCGCCACGAACGTTCCGCACCACGGACAGTTTTCGGCTGTCATTCACAGTTGGCGGCACTGGTGGCGCACGTCTGTCACTTCGACGGTCGACCAGGCGGCGGTGATCGCGAAGCGCCGCGAAGAATGCGACACCTCGGCGCGATACCTGTTCATGACCGCGATGAGCGGCGGAATCGCGATCCTCGGCCTGTTACTCTCCAGCCCGGCGGTGGTGATAGGCGCGATGCTGCTCTCGCCGCTCATGGGGCCGATCATCGGGCTCGGCTTCGCGCTGGCGATCGGCGACTACCAATGGCTGCGCCAGTCGGCGCGGTCGCTGCTCTACGGCAGCCTGATGGCGATCCTCCTGTGCACGCTGATCGTGTTCTTCTCGCCGATCCAGACGGTCACCAGCGAGATCGCCAGCCGCACCCGGCCCAACCTGTTCGACCTGATGGTTGCGTTGTTCTCGGCGCTCGCCGGCGCCTACGCGATGATCCGCGGCAAGGAAGGCACCATCGTCGGCGTGGCGATCGCGACCGCGTTGATGCCGCCGTTGGCGGTGGTCGGATTCGGCCTCGCGACGCTCAACTGGACGGTGTTCCAGGGCGCGCTGCTGCTGTTCCTGACCAACCTCATCACGATCGCGCTGACCGCCATGCTGATGGCGCGCATTTACGGTTTTCGCACCGAGCTGACCGAGCGCCAGACGCAGCTCCAGAATTTCGTGGTGGTGGTGGTGTTCATCGCCCTTGCGATCCCGCTGGGTTATTCGCTGATCCAGATCGGCAAGCAGGCCAATGGCGAGCGGCAGGTTCGCGGCGAGTTGCAAGACCTGTTCGACAAGAATTCGCGTTTGAGCCAGGTCGACATCGATTGGCGCGCGGACCCGGTAACGGTCAATGCGACGGTGCTCACGCCTACCCTGGTGCCCCAGGCAGAGCAGACAGGCGAGCGAGCGTTGCAGCGGATGCTGGGCCAGCCGGTCGATCTCAAGATCGTGCAATACAAGGTCGGGACCGGGGCGCAGGCGGCCGAAGCGGCCCAGCTTGCAGCTGCCGAGGCGCAGCGCCAGCAGGCCGAAGTGGAGCGCGTCGGCGAGCTGAAGCGCGCGCTGGCGCTGGTTGCGGGGGTAACCCCCGCCGACGTGACGATAGACCGCGACAATCGGCGCGCGGTGGTTCGCGCCAGGCCGCTGCCCGGTGCCGGGCTCGCCAGCTACCAGACGCTCGAGAAACGCATCGCAGCGAGCATGCCGACCTGGCAGATCCTGCTCCAGCCACCTGCGGGCGGGGCGCTGCCGACAATCGCCTTCTCGAAAACCGGAGAGGAAAAGGGCCAGCCGACCAGCGAGGGCCGCGCAGCGCTCGAACTGGTCGCATGGGCCGCGCACCGCACTGGCATGAACGTTGCGCTGCGCGGGGGCGATCCCGGCGAGCGTGAAACGGCGGCGGCGATCCTCGCTGGTGAAAACGTGACCCCGGTGCTTGAGCCGGGTGGGCCGGAGATGCGCGCGGTGTGGGTTATGGGGGCAACTACGGAATAAGCGGGACCCTGCCGCCGCTGATGGAAAAGTCGCGCCGACTGCAACGAACGGAGAGGCATCGTGCTGGATCGTGTCTTGGCCTTGATGCCGGTTACGCAGGAGACTGTCGGCGAATTCATCGAGCTGATCTATGCGCCATGGGTCAAGCAAATGGGGCTGACCGATTGCATCGTTCGCGAGGGCTATTGCTCTTTTCGGCTGCCACAGAACCCTAGCCTGCACTTCTTCACCGGATCGCTATGCGGCCAGGCGCTGATGGCGGCAATCGATACGGCCGCCTCGATTGCAGCGGCGACCGGGGCGAAGATGAGCAAAGGGACGGCCTACCAGCACACGCACTTCCTGCGTCCTGCAGCGGGCGAAGACGTGCTGGTCGAAGCCAATGTTCGCCGCTTCGGCAGGTCCAGCGCCTATATCGACTGCAACGTCACCCTGATCGACAGCGGCAAACTGTGCACCCACGCGGTGCTCGAGTTCGCCTATTGATCGGAAGGTGGCGGCATCAGGCCGCTTCGAGCAGCTTGATCGGTTCGATTTCGCCTGAGAGGTAAAGCCGCTTGGCCTTCGCCCTGCTGAGCTTGCCGCTGCTGGTGCGCGGCAGGGTGCGCGGCGGGACCAGCTCGACCACGCAGTTCATGCCCGTTATCGCGCGGACTTTGTCGCGGATCTGCTCGTGCAGCTTGATCCGTTCTTCCGGATCGGACACCCGGCAATGCACCAGCACGGCAGGAGCTTCCTCGCCGTTCTCGGTCTCGACCGCGAACGCGGCGATGTCGCCGTGGTTGAAGCCCGGCAACTGCTCCACCGCCCACTCGATATCCTGCGGCCAGTGGTTCTTGCCGTTGATGATGATCATGTCCTTTGCGCGCCCGACGATGAACAGGTAGCCCTCGGCCATGTAGCCCATGTCGCCGGTATCGAGCCAAACGTCCCCGTTCTCCTTGGTGACGAGGCATTCGTCGGTCGCTTCCTGGTTGCGGAAATACGAGTGCATCACGCTTTCGCCGCGGCACCACACTTTGCCGACCTGGTGATCGCCTTTCACTGCGTCGTTCTCGCCGCGGATCTCGATTTCCATTCCCGGCAACGCCTTGCCGCAGTTGACGATAGCGCGATAGCGGGCCGGACGGCTGAGATCGCGCGGCGTGCCCGACAGGCGCTCTTCCTCGACCAGTTCGACGCGGATCCCCTCGCCCGGCGGCATCACGGTGACCGCGAGCGTCGCTTCGGCAAGGCCGTAGCTCGGGGTAAACGCGCTCGCGCGGAATCCTGCCCCGGCGAAAGCGTTGACGAAGTTCTGCATCACGTCGGGGCGGATCATGTCCGCGCCATTGCCCGCGGTGCGCCAGCGCGACAGGTCGAACCGGTCGGCAACATGGCTCTGGCTGGAAATGCGCCGCGCGCAGATGTCGTAGCCGAACGTCGGCGAATAGGAGAGCGTATTGCCCTGGTTGCGGCTGATCAGGTCAAGCCAGGCAAGCGGGCGACGCGCAAAGTGCTCGGTCCGCAGGTAATCGCAGCTGACCTGGTTCGAAATCGGCGAGAGGAAGCAACCGACGAGGCCCATGTCGTGATACCACGGCAGCCAGCTGACGACCCTGTCGTTCTCGCCGAGGTCGACGCCGGTCGCGTGACCGAACAGGTTGTGCAAAAGTGCCCGGTGGGTCACTGCGACGCCGGTCGGGAAACGCGTCGAGCCGCTGGAATACTGCAGGTAGCAGATATCGTCCGGGTCTGGCGCGGGCAGATCTGCTTCGGGTTCGGACCGCGTTGCAAAGTCTTCCCATCTAGTGCCTTCGCAGCCTTGGCGGTCGGCGGCAGCTTTGGCCATTTCGGCGATTTCGCCGGGATAGATCAGCACCGCCGGATCGGAACTTTGCAGCTGGACCGACAACTGGTCGATATAACTGTCCTTGCCGCCGAAAGTCGTCGGCAAAGGCAGCGGCACAGGCCAGATACCGGCATAGACGCAGCCACAGAACAGCGCGGCGAATTCGGGGCCGGTCTCGGCCACCAGTGCCACGCGGTCGCCCTTGCTGAGGCCCGAGGCGACCAACCGACGCGCCATCGCCAACGCATCTTCACGCAGCTCGGAATAGGGATACGCGCGCACGAGGTCGCCGCGCATATCGTGGAAGTTGAGGCCCTTTTCGCTCTTTGCAGCGTAATCGATCGCTTCGGCGAACGTGGCGAAATCCGACCGGCGACGCGGCAGCGAGCAATCGTTCGGCGTCGGTGCAAGAGTGGATTCAGTCATGTGTGGAGGCAAAACCCGCTTATAGCGCGCCTGTTCCGGCGCATCCCCTTAGTTGCGTGTCCCAAATACGGCCACGCGACCCGGGGCGCAGCCATACATGGTTTCCCAATCGTGTCATAGTGTGGCACGAATATGGCGATCATGTCCGCTCCTCGCGCCCGCAAACGTCGCAATTCGCGCCCGCTGGACCCCCAAAAGCTTGAAGAATTGGCACTTTCCTATGTTGCGCGGTTTGCCACCAGTGCGGGCAAGCTGCGCAGCTACCTTGTGCGTAAATTGTGCGAGCGCGGCTGGGATGGGGGCATGGAGCCCGATCTCGACGCAATTATCGCCCGGTTCGTCGATGCGGGATACGTCGATGATGCAGCGTGGGCGCGGGCCAAGAGTGGCGGTTTGCTCAATCGCGGCTACGGACCGCGCCGGGTTGCACAGGCGCTGGCGGCTGGCGGAATTGCGGAGGAAATCAGAGAAGAGACCGGTCCCGACGAAGCCGCTGCACGCCGGGCTGTGCTGACGCTGGCGCGGCGCAGGAGGTTCGGCCCGTGGGGCGCATCGCCGCTCGATAGGCCGCAACGCGAAAAGCAGATTGCCGCGATGGTGCGCGCAGGGCATGGATTCGATGCGGCGCGCGCGGTAGTGGATGCGCCGTCCATCGCGCTGGCCGAAGACTGGGCCGCCGAAGCCGAGGAGCCAGATAACCCGTGATTCGCCCTACGATCATCGCTGCAATGGCCGCCCTTCTGGTCGCCTGCTCGCACCAGCCGGCTGCGGAGGCAGCGCCAGCAGCGACGCCGGCTGTGAATCCCGAGTCGGGCCTGCCGGTGATCGCGCTGACGGTCACGACGCCCAAGGGCACGCATAGCTTCCGCGTCGAAGTCGCGAGCACGCCGGAGCAGGAAGCGCGGGGGCTGATGTTCCGCACCAAACTGGGGCCCGACGAAGGCATGATCTTTCCGCGCGACCCGCAGGATGTGCCGAGCTTCTGGATGAAGAACACCCCGTTGCCGCTCGACATCATCTTCATCGGCACAGACCACCGGATCCTCAACATCTCGGCCAATACCGAGCCCTACTCGCTTACCCCGGTCAGCGCGATCGGGATGTGTTCGGCGGTGCTCGAGATTCCCGGTGGGCGCGCCGCAGCGCTCGGCATCGGGCCGGGTGCGAAGGTCGAATGGTGATCGCCTTGGCGCTTGGCGCTGGGCTGCGAATCGGCTAACCGCCCGCGCATGAACCTTCTCGCGAAAATCTTCACCTGGTGGGATGGCGCCACCATCGGCACCGCGCTGTTCAGCTGGCGCAACGGGATCGAAGTCGGCTCCGACGCGCAAGGCAATCGCTACTTCAAGGGCCGCAAGCCGCTGGCCGACGGACGCGAGCGCCGCTGGGTGATCTACAATGGCGCGAACGACGCCAGCCGGGTGCCCGCCGAATGGCACGGCTGGTTGCACGGTTCGTTCGACGACGTGCCCGAAAGCCGCCTGCCTCCGCCGAAGATCTGGGAATCGGACTACACTCCCAACGCCACCGGTACGGCCGGGGCCTACTTGCCGCAGGGAGCGTTGCAACGCGGCGGGGTCCGGGCCTCGGCGACCGGCGACTACGAATCGTGGAGCCCGGACGCCTGACGATGCGCCGGGCGGCTGTCCTCCTGCCCCTCGCGCTTGCCGCGTGCACCAAGGCCGTGCCGCCGCCCGAAGTGCAGGAAACTGGCGTCCCTACCGACTTACCCCCGCTCGAAGCGCCCAAGTTGCCCAAGCCGGCCAATCCCGGTGCGGCTACCCCGATGCAAGACCGTGTCGCGACGATCGGTGTGCTCAACAAGCGCAACTACCTCGAAAAGAAGTTCACCATGAAGCCGGGCGATTCGCAGCGTTTCGGCAACGCGATTATCCGGCTGGCGGCGTGCGAGCAGACCGCGCCTTGGGAATGGCCCAAGCAGACCGGTGCGTTCGTGCAGGTGTTCGTGCGCAAGGTCGACCAGCGGCGGGACAAGGCGGTGTGGAACAAGATTTTTTCCGGCTGGCTGTTCAAGGAATCGCCGAGCCTCAACGTCGTCGAAGACCCGGTTTATGACGTGTGGGTGGACGACTGCAAAATGACTTGGGCGGGCGATGCACCGGTCGATCTCGCCGCGCCTTCGAGCGCAGCGAAGGCCTCGGGCAACGTCGCTGCATCCAGTCCGGCGGCGACTTCGAGCAACGCGCAGTAGCGCTTCTGCGGAATCTCGATTGCACCCATCGAGGCCAGGTGGTCGGTCATGAACTGGCAATCGAGCAGGGTCGCCTTGGCGCGCCGCAGCAGCCCGACCAGCCACACCAGTGCGACTTTTGAGGCATCGTCGGCGCGGCTGAACATGCTCTCGCCGCAGAACACCCCGCCGAACCCGACGCCGTAGAGTCCGCCGACCAATTCGCCATCCTGCCAGCATTCGATCGAGTGTGCGTGCCCCTCGGCGTGGAGGTTACGATAGCTCGCGGCGATGCGCGGGCTGATCCAGGTGTCCGGATGCCCCGGGCGCGGCGCGGCGCAGGCGTCGATCACCTCCGCGAAGGCCCGGTTACAGGTCACCTCGAAGCGCGCCTGCCGCACGACTTTCCTGAGCGATCGCGAGACCTTGAGGCCATCGAGCGGAATAATTGCGCGCTTCTTCGGCTCGACCCAGAACACATCGGCATCGTCGCGCCCGTCGGCCATCGGGAAGATCCCGTTGCGATAGGCGAGCAGCAACAGGTCGCTGGGTAAAAGAGGAGAGGCGGGTGCGTGCATGGTGCCGGAACACCATAGCATCGGTTTCGCCGCTTGCGATGCCGGACATTTGCACCTAAAGCGCCGGTCCGCTGCAGGGGTGTAGCTCAGCTGGTAGAGCATCGGTCTCCAAAACCGAGGGCCACGGGTTCGAATCCTGTCACCCCTGCCAGCGCTCTAAAAACATTATATTTAAGATACTTAGGTGGCGCACAGTGATCTCTGTGGGCCAGCTTTGTGGGCCACTTTTGTGGTCCGGATGGGGAGGGAATCGCTCAGGCTTTCGCACTCGCCCAAGGTAAGCAGAAGCAGTCAGTCGGTGTTCTGCTATCTGGACGCGCCTTGATTGTCTGAACTCGATAGTGATCTGAAGGCCGCGTAGCCGTAGGCAATGAGCGCCCATATCGCGATTACGAATACAACTGGATCGTTCGCGATCCGCTCTTTCAAATTGTTCTGACCGAAGGCGAGCTCGAGGATAATTAGCGCCCCGATGATCTCCGAGATTATTCTGACGATGCTCCTTCCTTCAAGAGACCGACGCTTCTTCGCTGATCGATAAATGAGAGCCCCCACAACCATAAGAGCCCCAGCTATAATCCCGCTGCCTTTGGTGTGATGGTCGGTGAGCTGAGCTACTCCGCCGACGAAGGCAAGGCCTCCAATTATGAGCGATGCTAACGAACCCCATTCTTCTCTGATCTTCATCTGCCACCTGCCGCAGCCGTCCGAGTTGCCCCTAGGATTGATCGAACCAACGATCTCAGGCAAGAAGGGCGGGAACGGTAAGCGATGCATCATGCCCTTTTGGAAGGGGCTGAGTGGTTGAAGGCCCGCCCGCTTACCGTTCCCCTGCATACTGTTGGAAGGTACGCAGTTCGCCCACGGCCCTTATAGTTGGACCGGGTAGGCTAGGGGACAAAACTTATCCCCAGCCAGTCCCCAACGTGAATTAGCCGGGATTCCCATGCAAGGGGGTGACGCAATAATTAACCTATCGAACTATTGCTCACGAAGATCACCTTGCGGCAGCGGCGGGACGTAAGGCGCGGAATCCCTAGGCTGGCGAATCGCGCAAGGGTATTTCTTCAATTCGAAAAAAATTTATTGGCGGCCGGTTTTCCCCGACTGTTTGAATCAATCTAACAGTCCTGCGAAGTATTATTAGTTCTTAGCCCACCGAGTCGTGGAGCAAAAAAGCAGGGCGGCAGGCTAGTGTGTTGCTCGCACAATACACTAGGTGGTGCAGGGCTCAGGTCCCTAGGCGCTCCAACACCCGCTTAACCCCCGAAGGATACCAGCTGCCTCCCCTAGGTGCCTCGATGTGCCTCTCGTTGAGCCCCTGAGCGATCTCCCGCAGGCTCTGGGCCCCGGCTGCCTTCACCGCCTCAATCTCACCAGCGAGTTCCTGAGCACGGCTCTGGGCGGCATCCTTGACCGCCTCGATGGCTGCCACGTTACCCTTGCCAGCCCTCTTGAGTGAGGCTGCCCCGTTGGGGTTGCCAAGCTTCACGCCCCGCGCCTTGGCTGCCCTGAGGGCCTCCTTGGTGCGCGTGGAGATTGCCTTGCGTTCCGCTTGGGCCACGGCTGCGAGGATGTGCACGGTGAGCTCGTTGGCCTCGGGCATATCGGCAGCGATGAACTTGGCTCCGCTGTCCTGCAGGGTGGACAGGAACGCCACTGAGCGGGACAGGCGGTCGAGTTTGGCGACCACCAGCGTGGCACCTGTGAGCTTCGCGCGGCGGAGAGCTTCGGTGAGCTCAGGCCGGTCGTTCCGCTTGCCGCTCTCCACCTCGGTGAACTCAGCAATGATCTCCATGCCTCGGGAGGCGCATAGGTCAGCAACGGCTGCCCTCTGGGCATCTAGCCCCAGCCCAGAGCGGGCCTGAGTGGCGGTGGAGACGCGGTAGTAGGCAACGGCTTTCATCGGTGAACCTCACTGTTCCAACCTGTGTAACGGACGTTACGTGGATTGGTACAACGTGTAAAGCCGATTGTTGATGGAGCACTTTGCGCGATCTACTGCTATCTTGCTCTCAGATGGATCGACTGGGTCGGAGTAGAAATTGATGGGCCTGAAATCTTGGTGGAGGAATTACAGAGCCCGAGCCGCGCTTGATCGGAAGAGTATAGAGCTTAACGAGAATCAAGACTTGATCGCAGCTCAGGTGCCTGAACTCACGGACATGACTTCTGTTGAAGGAATGGCGTATGTCCTTGAGCAGATAAACGAATGGAACAAGGACTGCACACCGGAACAAGCTCAGGAGCTGGCAACAAGGTTAGCGGCGTCACAGGAGTCATTTACCGCCGATGGCCTCGTAATGCCCTACTGGGGTAACCTGTGGGTTCTGAGGACCTACCAATTAGAGTTGGGCTTAGATGTGCCGCGAGTTGCCCCGCCCAACAATCCCGCCCCATAGTTCGGCTCCGCGGCATCCCTCAGCTGCTCAGAGTGAGGGGTGTCCCGCTAGGGACCGGTGGTTACAGGTGGGTGCCCTATGGGGGAATGGCCGTTTCTCGCTCACTCGCTTCCCGGTTCGGATTTTTGCAGCAAATATGACCGCCCAAATTCAACACCGACCATCCGTCAGGGAGCGGCTACTTTTCAAACCCCATATAGTTCAATAATCTCTTTAGTCCGACTTTCCTATAGTATTTGATCGTTAGACGCTTCTGATAGGGGGAGACGGTGTCAAGGAAAGCCCTCGTTCTCTCCCGACCTTCCCATAATATTGCATCAATAAAAACAAAATCCTTATTGCGGTCTACCTTTATACCCCAGTGGCAAACTGGACATACGACAAGTATCTCCTGAATCCTGCGATTCATCGGAACGAAGCCAAGGGCATCTTGATGAAAATATTTTAGCTTCACCGATTCATATGATCTATTATTACAATGTTCACAATTAACTAGACGCCCTGTGCCTAATTCAATTGTCCCAATCCGCATGGTTAGAACCATTACCTGAGGCTCCTTGCTTCCTCAGAAGAAATCACTTCATAATATATACATATAGGGCACTTAATAGCCCAATATCGTCGAAGTGGGATTAATGCCCTCCCCAAGCCGAAGATAGTTATCCCGGCCGTTTCGGTCACCAAATCAAACCGTACGTTATTGCTGCAACGAGGGCATGTTCGAGGTACTGACTTCGCTCCAGCTACCTTCCTCCATCTAGGACTAGCCTCGGTAATCATCCCCATCTCTTTCCCTCCCTGAGTCGAGGCAAACAGCAGATGCAAAGTTAGCAGAAGCTTTAACCCAGTGAAACTTTGGCTACAGCAATCGCATTGTTGGTTCATATTCCCGTCTTTGCAATCTGTCTGGGTGGCGGCATCCAAGAAGGGGGGTAGCCGACATTGACGACACGGGCCGCTGAGAAGCATAAGTAGCTCTGGCCAGTCGATGCCGTTGGCGGCACTTCTATCGCTAGCGCGCGATCCACTTTCTAAAGCAATCCGTTTGATGTGCCGGGGGCAATATTATGGGAGGCAAAAATGAACAGTGACCAAAGGAAGGTTCTGGTATACTCCAGCTATGCGCTTGCCGCAGTTCTAATCCTTATTTTTTGGCGCCTCGGAACCCAGTATGACTACAATGGGTCGCTGCTCATTCTCGAACTTGGAAAGAGGGACGCGCCCCGATGGCTGCTTCCCGAAGGTGAATATGGCTTGCGCTTGAGGTTGGGCGGCGTTGGTGTCCTGCTCGGAGCAATTCTCCCGGCGGTGCTAGTCGGAGTTGGGACATACTTGGATAAGGCCAGCAAAGACTAATCCGACCAATAATTCGTGTGGCTCGTCATTGGACAAGCCAGAAAACCAGCTCCGAGTTGGCATTTGCGAGTGTCCTCATTTGATTGGGTGGAGACACCCCCAGACCGGCCACGATATCTCAGAAAGCCAGCCTAAGGGTGTCCTTCAGACATCAATTCGGCCTGCTATGCGCGCTGTCTCGGCAGGGGTCGGACAGTGTAGAGCGGACAGTCGGTGCAGGTGCAGGCTGCAACTTGCTGCTTCCAACGTCCGGGCTCGCACTCGTCAAAGATGCAATCGCGACACTTAGCGTCGATGGCCTCTCTCAGGGACAAGCGGGCTGCGGTGGTGTTCATTGGGTCGTGTGTTCTTTCGATTGGGGGTGAAAGGTTGAAGGGCGTGAATGTCAGCCCAGAGTGGAGGAATGCCCCCACCATGATCCAGCGGTTCGGATGTCTGCATGGCGGGGGCTCTCCTAGGGGTTAGCTGGACGCCTTGGGCGTCTGGGGCTCTGAGACGATGTCGATCCGCTTGATGCCAGGAGCCACGCCCATGACCTCGACGGTCACCTCGCGGCACTTGGGAAGCGGCTTGGGTATCGTTCGACGGACCTGCTTGCTGCCCCTTCGCCAGATGGTCGGGTTTCTACGCATGGGGCCCTCGCAGGTGTTGGAAGATGAGACCCAGACCGGCCCCGATCAGGGCCATGCCTGCACCGGTCACAGCTGAGTGCCCTTGTGCTTGGCGAGAGCCTCGGCCTGCTCGCGTAGACGCTTCTCACGGGCGAGCTCGTCTGCCAGCCGCTTCACTTCCTCGCGGTCAGCAATCTGCTGCTTCTGGAGCTTCTCGGTCTCGATGGTGCCCTTGAGGGCCTTCTCGATCCGACGGTCACCCTCGATGCCCTTGAGGAGCTCAACGCGGTAGGCGAGCTCATTGGCGCGGTTCTGCATGGCTTCCCGCCGGTCACCTTGGATGGCCTCAATAGCGAGTATCTGCTGCTTGCCGGTGGCGGGATCGATGACGGGCTCACCGGTCACCTCGTTGAACACCGGAACCCACTTCGAGACCTCGGCCAGCTGGGCGTGGATCGAGAGCTCTTCGGTTTCGAGCTCGTGGATGTCTTTGGCCAGCTGGAACTGGGCACGGTCGAGCTCGGTGGCGCCTGCCCCCGGACCTGCCTTGATGCGGAGCTCGGTGCTGTTCTGCTTGAGGGCGTTGGTGACGAGCTCGTGTTCGCGCTGGGCCCGCATGTCGGCGGGGACGTTGGCGAGCTCGGCGACAATGGGGGCCTGCTTGTCGGGCGGCAGGATCGACAGCGAGAACCGCTCAGGGGCCTTGAAGGCTCCACCGCCGGTGAGCTTGACGGGGCTCGGGGCAGCAAGGGGATCGAACTGCAGGAGCTGCTCTGCGCGCTCCCGGTCTTCCGGGGCGATATCGTAGATTGCGGGTGTGAAGTCTGAGCCGGTGGTGTCAGCGACCAGACGGGACGGGTCGGTTGAGTTGTCCATAGTGGACCTTTCGGATGCTGGGACCGTGGAGCCAGCGAGTTTAAGAGACCCAGCCACGGCGCTGGGATGGGCCGACAGGGCACTGAGGGTGCACCGCCGGGGTCATGAGGTTGGGATTGCGTCGGTTCGGGTGAAACAGCCTCGACAGGCTGGAGAAGTTCTGGGCTCTGCCCCTCAACCCGTGGCCCGAAAGCAGCCTTAGGGGGCAGAGCCCATCGTGCGCTCAGACCCGGGAAGGGGAGCGCGACGAAACTGGGGAACTAGAAGGGCACCGTCGGTGGCGACATGGTGCGGAGACAGAGACACACTTCCCCAGCCCCCACTTAGAGTGGACCAACGGGTACTGGATTAGGTGGGAGTGTTGGTGAGGAGTGGGTGAAGCCACAAATGCAACTACAGGTACTCATAGAGTACCAACATACCCATCCCCCCTTACCCCCCTTCCCACCGGCCTCCACGGCTTACCTGTCCATACTCACGGGGGCCGGTCTGCGGAGGTTCTCTATCCGTAGGTGCGACCTAATTGCCTGCTTTTTTGCAGCCGGTTGATATCGCTTGGGAAATTGAGCGTCGATCTTGAGGCCAGAATCAAGCTCACCGAACACCCATCGATCAGCCTCAAGCGAAGGTTCTCTCCCCAAGGGTGGGCCCCAATTGGTCTGTTCCAACAATCGCTAGGATTCACATGGCTTTGCAAGCCGCGTAGCGTCCCGTGTCGCCAACATCGGGTACTATCCCTGCTTGGCTGATCGAGCCCGCCCCAAAAATGTTCCTTCCCCAAGGGGTGGCACTAATTGGCCTGTTCCACTTATCGGCCCGGAAACTCCAACCCGGGATACTCGATTAGCGCGATCAACTCGGCCTTGCGCTGCATGGTGATCCCGTCGGCGTTGTATGTCTTGTATGTGAATCCTCGCTCGTGGCCCAGTACCTGTGCCCACTCGTTCTCAGGCACACCGGCTCGCTCGATGATCTTCGTCACGTTCTTACGGAACGAGTGGAACACCTTCCGCCTGTCGGTGAACCCTCGGGCAACCTTGAAGCGGGAGAACTCCTTGCTCGCATCCTGCCCCGGCTTCTTGCCCGGACCCTCGCCATTGAACCCGGGCCACACCCGCGCATCCGACGGGCCCTTGAGGTTGCCCAACCATGCGATGCGGGGATGGAGGGGTACTTGCCGGTTACCTGCGGGTGTCTTGGCGTCTTGCACCTCGATGTAGGTGACGCCCTCAGCCTCTCTGATGTCCCCCAGCGTAAGCGAAGCAATCTCATTGAGGCGCATCCCAGTGTGGAGAGCCACCACCATGACCTCGGTTATATCGGTTCGCCTCGGGGGAGGGTTGAACAGGGATCTCAGTTCCTCGGTGGTCCAAGGCAAGTAGCCCAGAAGGTTCTTGCCCGGGCGTATCTTCTGGTGGAGCCCGGTGAACGGGTTCCTTCCCTCGCAATGCCCACGAGCTTCCGCCCACCACCAGAGTCCCTGCAGTGTAGTTGCGTGGCGGTTGAGCGTGGAAGCGGACAGGCCCTTGTCGTTGCCCCAGTAGGTATTTTGCAGTTCTGACCACGTCATGGTTCTGCTCTTGGGAGACCGGGACCAGAGTGGGTCTAGTCGCCTCAGTGCATCCATGAACCCGGCCACTTCCGCTCGGGTCACACTCCGGATTGGCCGGTCCTTGCAGTACCCAGCGAAGAGCCGGAAGGTTGCCTCCTTTTGCTGGCGGGTGTTGCTCTCCTTGAGCCCATCTTGCGTGGCCCAGAGCTCCACGTGCTGCTTGGCAAGCTCCGAGAAGGTCGGCTCTAGCTCCCGCCGGGGCTTCACCTTCTGGCCCTGCAGTTCCTTGAGTGCATCCTGTAGGCCAGCTAGCCGCGCCTCAGCTGCCTCCGTCAACCGATCTCGCTCAGCTTGCTCTGCGATCTTCTCGATCTCGCGATCAATGCCAAGCTCTACGGGGTCATCGTCGGTGTCCGCGATGAGGGTGTACTCACCCATGAGCGCGGCCCTCCTCCCGTCATCGTAGACGCGCCTCAAGGCTGCCCCGCTGGTGGAACTGGGGGAGGCCAGCGCAGCCCACTCGGAGCGTAACCCCGCCTCCCACGTTTCGGCCTCGGCTCGCGCCGTGGGCTTGTCGAGGGCACTGAGGGTTTTCTGGAGGAACTCTTGGCCCCCATGGTGGTCCCTGAGGGACTTGGGGATTCGGACCTTGGCGCGCCATTTGTTGTGCCTGTTCTGTAGCGATGCCACCTTGTCTCCGTTTCTCTGTGGGCCAGCTTTGTGGGCCAGCTTTGTGGTCCAAGAGCCTTGCGATTACAAGGGTTTCGTGCGGTTTCAGCAGGTTAGAGGGGGTTTGTCTTGGGCTCCTGTCACCCCTGCCAGCGTTTCCTTTCGCCGCAGAACCGATGGCGCCGGGTGCGATCCGGGTGGCTTGCTTTTGCCTTTGGCGCGGCCTACATGGCTCCTCGCTTTCCGACATCTGGAGCACCTTTAGCCCTCCCGGGACTTGAACCGGAGCGGCTGCGGCCCCATTGGCGAAAGGCGAACGTATTCAATTTCGAAGGCAAGAGCTGACGATCATGGCCAAGACCAGCCCCGGCGAATTCATGCGGCAAGTGCAGGCGGAAATGCGCAAGGTCGTGTGGCCTAGCCGCGAGGAAACCACTCGCACCGCAATCTTCGTGGGGATCATGATGGTGATCCTGGCGGTGTTCTTCCTCGGGGTCGATTCGCTGTTCGGCGCGGCCATGAGCTGGCTGCTCTCGCTCGCCTGACCCTTCAAACAAGCAGGACGACAATGGCTCGCTGGTATATCATCCACGCCTATTCGGGTTTCGAGAACAAGGTTCGCGATGCGATCATCGCCGAGGCCGAGCGTCTGGGCCTGGCCGAAGCGGTCGAGGCGGTCGAAGTGCCGACCGAGACCGTGACCGAGGTCAAGCGCGGCAAGAAGGTGCAGGTCGAACGCAAGTTCATGCCCGGCTACGTGCTCGCCAAGCTGACCATGACTGACGACGTCTACCACCTGGTCAAGAACACCCCGAAGGTGACCGGCTTCCTCGGCTCGGGCAACAAGCCGCAGCCGATCTCCGAGCGTGAAGCCGCCCGCTATTTCGGCGGGGTGGAAGAAGCCAAGGCTGCGCCCAAGCAGCAGATCCATGTCGACTACGAGATCGGCGATCAGGTCAAGGTGCTCGACGGCCCGTTCGCCAGCTTCAACGGCGTGGTGGAAGAGCTCGACTTCGACAAGCAGAAGGTCAAGGTCTCGGTCTCGATCTTCGGCCGCGCTACCCCGGTCGAACTCGACTTCGAACAGGTCGAACTGGTCAAGTAACTGGCTTGAATTTGGCGCTCCGTTCGATTAGGGGCGCCGCTTCGCGGCTTTCAGGCCGCGTTTCGTGCGGGAGGGTGCCTTCGGGTGCCTGTTTGACCGCTTACCATGAGCCGCGTTTCGAAAGAGCGCGGCAACAGTGAGAAAGGAGGCCACTCGTGGCCAAGAAGATCGACGGCTATATCAAGCTGCAGGTGCCCGCGGGCATCGCCAATCCGTCACCGCCCATCGGCCCGGCTCTGGGCCAGCGCGGCGTCAACATCATGGAATTCTGCAAGGCGTTCAACGCCGCGACCGACAGCCTCGAAAAGGGCATGCCGATCCCGACGACGATCACCGTCTACGCCGACCGCAGCTTTACCTTCACCACCAAGAGCCCGCCGGCCAGCTTCCTGATCAAGAAGGCCGCCAAGCTCAAGTCGGGCTCGAAGGAGCCGGGCAAGGTGTCTGCCGGGACCATCAAGCGTTCGGCGCTTGCCGAAATCGCGGAAGCGAAGATGAAGGACCTGAACGCCAACGACATCGAAATGGCAACCCGCATCATCGAGGGCTCGGCCCGTTCGATGGGCCTCGACGTGGTGGAGGGCTGACACAATGGCAAAGCTGACCAAGAAGCAGAAGGCGCTGGCCGAGCTCGACCGCGAGAAGCTGTACTCGGTGGACGAAGCGATCGCGACCCTGCGCCAGCACAAGGGCAAGTTCGACGAGACCGTCGAAGTGGCGATGAACCTCGGCGTCGATCCGCGCCACGCCGACCAGATGGTCCGCGGCATGGTTTCGCTGCCTTCGGGCACCGGCAAGGAAGTTCGGGTCGCGGTGTTCGCCAAGGGTGACAACGCCGACAAGGCGCTGGCTGCCGGGGCCGACAAGGTCGGTGCCGAAGACCTGATGGAAGACATGCAGGCCGGCAATCTCGACTATGACCGCGTGATCGCGACCCCCGACATGATGGGTGTCGTCGGTCGCCTGGGCAAGTTGCTGGGCCCCAAGGGCCTGATGCCGAATCCGAAGCTCGGCACCGTCACTCCGAACGTGGAACAGGCCGTTAAGGACGCCAAGGGCGGACAGGTCGAATTCCGCGTCGAGAAGATGGGTATCATCCACTCGGGCATCGGCAAGCTCTCGTTCAAGGACGAGGACTTGAAGGCCAACTTCAAGGCGCTCACCGATGCGATCGTGAAGGCCAAGCCTTCGGGTGCCAAGGGCAAGTATGTCAAGAAGGTCTCGCTGACCTCGACGATGGGTCCGGGCCTCAAGATCGACAGCGCCGAAGTCGAAGGCGCCTGACCAGGACAGCGAAGCCGGGCGGCTTCGCTCCCGATCGAACCGAAATGCGAAGGGCCGGGGGAAACTCCGGCCCTTTCCTTGTTCCGTGTCAGATGCCGCCCGGGGTGAAGTCGAGGCCATTCTCGCCGAGCGCCTCGCACAGTGTATCGACGCAGCTCTTGAGCGTTTCCGCATCGGTCGAACGGATCACGAAGTTCGCGCCGACGCGCCCTTCGCGGAAGAACGGATAGCTGCCGATCTGGGCGCTCTCGTGCGCCCTTTCGACTTCGCGCAGCAGGTCGGCGACTTCGCTTTCTGCAGTCCAGCAACCGATCGTTTCGGTCAGCAGCGGCGCACCGCCTTCGAGCTCGCCGGTGAGTGAATCGAGCATCCCTGCGGTAATGTGCGGCACCCCGGCCATGATGAACATATTGCCGATGCGGATCCCGGGCGCGCCCGACATCCGGTTGGGGATCAGCTCTGCGCCTTCGGGCACCCGCGCCATCCGCAGCCGCGCTTCGGTGAGGGCGCTGCCACGGCCGGTGTAATACCGCTCGAGCATCGCGCGCGCTTCGGGGTGGATCACGACCTGCACGCCCAGCGCCTTGGCGATCGCATCGACAGTGATGTCGTCATGCGTCGGTCCGATCCCGCCGGTGGTGAACAGGTAATCGTTGGCCGCGCGCAAGGTATCGACCGCTTCGACGATCCGGTCCTCGATATCGGGCACCACCCGCACTTCGGACAGGCGAATCCCCTGCACCTGCAGCCACGAGGCGATCTGGGCGATATTCTTGTCGTGGGTGCGACCCGACAGGATCTCGTCGCCGATGATGACGAGCCCTGCGGTCCAGATCCGATCGGTTGCGCTCATCCCGCTTCGTTAGGCGAGCAGTCGCGCCAAGGAAAGCCGCCTATTCTGCGGCTTCGAGCTGTTCCTCTGCTGCAAGCGCATTGGCCCCGGCCTTGCGGAACTGCAGCAACCCGTCGTCGATCGGGTCGGTCGCCAGGAACTTGCGGTCGCGCAGGTAGTCGTGGCTCAGCCGCCAGGGGTCGCTCGCAGCGCTCTTGGGCAACATGTTGCCCGATCGCTTGACGTATCCGGCGTCGAGCTCGAACGATTCGATTACGCCAAGATCGGTGCCTGCGGGAATTTCCGGGACAGCAATGTCGACATCGAGCTGCCGCATCTTCTGCAGCACCCGGCAGGTGTAATCGGACAGCAGGTCGAACCGCAGGGTGGAGCCGTTGTTGGTGTATGGCACCGGGTGGACGAGGTTCGGCACGCCCGAAATCATCGCGCTCTTGTAGTAATAGTGCTCGTTCGGCACGACCGCCTGCCCGTCGACGCTGATCGCGATCTTTCCCGCCATTGCGAGGCGCAGGCCGGTGGCCTTGACGATGATGTCGGCTTCGACGGTCCGCCCGTCGGTCAGCACGATGCCTTCGGGCGAGAAGCGCTCGATATGGCCGGTAGCAATTTCCACGCTGCCGTTCTTGATCGCTTCGAACAAGTCGGCATCGGGGACGAAGCACATCCGCTGGTCCCATGGCTGGTAGGGCGGAGTGAAGTCCTCGGCGCGATAGAATTCGCCGAGGTGCTTGCGATTGTCCTTCTCGATCTCCGCCTTGACCTTTTCCGGCTTGTTGCGGGCGTTGCTGAACATCTTGTCAGCCAGCTGGATATGCGCCCAGCGGGTGATCTTGAGCGCGGTCTTGAGCGGCAGGAACTTGCGCAGGAATCCGCTGATCGGGTCGATCCCGGGAACCGAGCGGATATAGGTCGGCGTGCGCTGGACCATTACCACCTTGGCCGCATCGCGCGCCATGTTGGGGACCAGTGTGATCGCGGTCGCGCCCGACCCGATGATCGCCACGCGCTTGCCCTTGTAGTCGAGGCCTTCGGGCCAGTGCTGCGGGTGGATCACCGGGCCGGGGAATTCGCTCTCGCCCGCGAAATCGGGGGAATAGGGCTCGTCGTAGTCATAATACCCGGCGGCAAGATAGAGCCAGTTGGCGGTCACCTCGCGCCATCCGGCATCGTCCTCCAACGCGATTCGCCAGCAGCCTTGCGCCGAATCGAAATCGGCCGAGAGCACTTTGGTGTTGTAGCTGATGTGCTCGCTGATGCCGTATTTCTCGGTGACGTTACGCAGGTAGTCCTGGATGCGCTCGGCACGTGCCAGCGTTTCCCGGCCGGTCCATGGTTCGAACTTGTAGCTCAGCGAATGCATATCGCTGTCCGAACGGATGCCGGGGTAGCGGAACAAATCCCATGTGCCGCCCAGGTCCGCGCGGCGTTCCACGATCGTATAGCTGCGGTCGGGGCACATCATTTCAAGGTGTGCCGCCATGCCGATGCCGGAAATACCCGCACCGACAATCAGGACGTCATGGTCGCAGCGCGCTTGAGTCATTTTCGTCGTCTCCCAGTTGACGCAAACGTAAGCCGAATGGTTGCATCGTGCAATCGGTTCCCTGCGCCTGCCTTCGCCGCGCACGAATGGGCTGGCGCCGATGGCGCTGTGAGCGCTATGCATCGCGGGATGCCTGGCATGACCGTCAACGGGCGCCCCATGCGCTTCGATCTCGACCCGAAGACCCCGCTGCTGCACGCGCTGCGGGAAGCGGCCAACCTCACCGGCACCAAGTATGGCTGCGGGGTGGGCGATTGCCACGCCTGCACGGTTATCGTCGATGGCGAGGCGCTGCGTAGCTGCCTCGTCACGATCGGCGAAGCCGAGGGCCGCTATATCACCACGATCGAAGGCCTGAGCCGCGACCGTTCGCATCCGGTGCAACAAGCGCTGGTGGCCGAACAGGCGATCCAGTGCGGGTTCTGCACGCCCGGGATCGTGATGGCCGCTGCCGCGCTGCTCAAGGTCAACCCCAACCCGACCGAAGAGCAGATCACCGCTGCGCTGCCGAACTTGTGCCGTTGCGGAGTTTATCCACGGCTTGTGCGGGCGATCCAGCGCGCGGGCCGGGTCGCGCGGCGCGAGGAAACGATCAGCGCCGCACCGGCCCCGGGGATCAGCGCGCAGGACGCGGCGAAGGCCGTACCGGCGATGGCTCCACCGCCGAAGGATTGAGCTTCGTTCGCACTACATATCGAACCTCAGCCCGATCTTCACGCTGCGCGGATCGCCCGGCTGGATGTTGTTGTCGCCGTGCGCGCTCGGGTAATAATGCGCGCCCAGCAGGTTCTCGACATTGAGCTGGAGCGAAACGCCTTCGCGCAGATGGAGATAAGCGGCGGCATCGAAGCGCACCCATGATGGTAGCGTGACAGCGTTGCTGATCGAGGCAAACTGCTTGTCCTGAAAGATCACGCCCCCGCCGAGCCCGAACCTCTCGTTCAGGTCGTAGCGGGTCCACGCGCTCGCCTGGTGGCGCGGCACCTGCTGCAACCGGGTGCCTGCAGCGGCGCTGGACGTGTCCGAGCGAATCTCGCCATCGAGATAGGTGTAGCCGATATTCGCCTGCCAGTTTTCCGCCAGCTTGCCCGCCAGCGACAGCTCGAACCCGTTTACCCGGCTCGCGCCGGTCAGCACCGTGAAACCGGGATTGAGCGGGTCGGCAGCGCGTGTGTTCGACCGGTCCAGCCGGAACGCCGCAGCGGTCGCCAGAAGCGACGGGTTCACTGCCCATTTCACCCCTGCCTCGAGGTTTTCGAACTTTTCCGGCTCAAGGCTCGCGGTGGTGGCGTCGAGACGGGTGAACTGGTCGCCTGATTGCGGGAGGAAGCTGGTGGCGTAGCTGGCGTAAAGCGAAAGCGACTGGCGCGGCTTGACGACCACGCCGAAGCGCGGGCTCCACGTGCGGTCCTTGCGCGATAGCTGCTCGGCAGCCAGCCGGTTGTCGCTATCGAGGCTGAACTCGTCGTAGCGAACCCCGGCGATCAGCTGGAAGTGCTCGCCGATCGCGATCTGGTCCTGCAGGTAGGCCGAGACTGTCTCAAGGCGGGAGAAGGTCGAGCGATCGACCGCGCCGACGGTGACTGCCGGCACTGCGAGGACCGACGCGAGCGGGATAGTCACGGAAGTGGCCCCGCCAGCGAACGTTATCCCCGTGTGGAGCGCGTCGGTATCCTGCCGGCCGGCCTCGACCCCGGCGAGCAAGATGTGGCCGATCGCGCCGGTCTCTCCGGTCCATACCAGGTTCGCCTGGCCGATCAGGTTCTGCCGCTTGGTGCCGCTGGTATATCCCGCCAGCGTCACATCGGTCCCGTCGGTGCCCTGCGGCACGACGTTGGCGTAGTAAAGGTCGTAGTCGGCATAGACCACGGTCGCATTGGCGCTCAGGCTAGACGAGAATTCGTGCTCGATCCGCGCGCGGGCGATGTCCGCAGTGGTGTGCGATGTGTTGAAATCGGGACTGCCGAAGAAGGTCGTGTCAAAGCCCGTCAACGGCTCGCCGCCCAGCGACGGGTTCCCGCGATCGGTGACGCGCGTGTTTTCGTCATGCGTGTAGTGGAGGGTGAGCCGGGTGTCCGAACCGAAATCGGCGGTGACAGTCGGCGACACGCCCCAGAAATGCCCGGTCACGAAGTCGCGGTCGTTGGCGAAGTCTTCGTATGCGGCATTGATCCGGGCAGCGACGCCATTGCCCAGCGGCTGATTGACGTCCGTCGAAAGCGTCCATGCGCCGAATGTGTCGATGCTGGCGTTGGCGCCGAGCATCGATCTTGCAGGATCGGCGACCTTGCTGACGCGATTGACCACCCCGCCGCCACCGCCGCGCCCGAAGATCAACGCGTTGGCGCCCTTGAGTACTTCGATCCGGGAGATGTCGTAGAGCGGGCGATAGTATTGCGCGTCGTCGCGGATCCCGTCGAGGTAGAAGTCCGCCGTGCTGGCCTGGCCGCGGATATAGACCTGGTCGCGGTGCCCTTCACCGGTGTCGAGCGAGACCCCGGGGACATAGCGCAGCGCGTCGCCGAGCTGCGTGATCGCCTGGTCTTCGAGCTGGTCCTCGGTGATCGTATCGATCGTCTGCGGCACGTCGATCAGCGGGGTCGGGGTCTTGGTCCCGGTCGACCCGTCGTCGATCGCGTAGCCGTCGACACGCTGTCCGGTGACGAGGATGGCGGAAGGCAGGTAGTCGCGCGGACCATCCGCCGCCGCAACGGCATCGGCGGCGATTGCCGGCATGGATGGGGCGGCTGCGGCAGCGCAAAGCAAGGCGCCGCGCAGGGCAAGGTTGTGCATGAAAGTTTCTCGTGTTGCGAATCGTTATCGTTAGCAATTGTTTTATTGCGAGCAATTCGCAATTACAACAGCAATTCGACACTTGCGGTGAAAAACCGCACCGCTAGGTGCAACGCCGACAAAGGAGACGTGCGATGAAGGCCACGATCTGGCACAATCCCAACTGCAGCAAGTCGCGCATGGCGCTCGAAGCGCTTCGATCGCGCGAGGGGATCGAGGTCGAAGTGATCCAGTATCTCAGGCACCCGCCGAGCCGCGACAAGCTCGCGCAGCTCTATCGTGATGCAGGAATGCAGCCGCGCGAAGGTGTGCGCACGCAGGGGACCGATGCCAAGGAGCGTGGTATCACCGAGGCCGACGCCGACACGGTGCTCGATGCCATGATGGCCGATCCGAAGCTGATCGAACGCCCGCTGGTCGAAACCGCAAAGGGAGTGCGCCTGTGCCGCCCGCCTGAACGGATCGAGGAGATACTCTGAGGGACGAACCGAGCGCGGCGGCTAGTCCGCTTCGTCAACGCGGCCCTCGAGCATCGCGTCCGATTGCAGCCACCGCCAGCCGACGTAGAACACCGCAGCGCACAAGGTGCAGATCGCCCCGAAGCCGACCCATTCGTGGTGGTCGTAAAGCCACACCCCGATCGCCGGGGCGAGGATGTAGCAGGCGCCGTTGACCGACGCGACGATGCCGCCGACCTGCCCCTGTTCGCGCCGCGACACCGCGAGCGACGAGCCAGCCACAAATCCCGGACGAAACAGGCCGAAGCCGAGCGACGCCATCGCGAACCCGAGCGTGATCGAGTGCAATTGGTCGGACACTGCGAAGATGATGATTCCGACAAAGGACAGCGCCATGCCCCACATGATCGAGATGCGGGGGCCGAGCTTGAGCATCGGGATCAGGCCCCATTGCGCCAACAACGTTGCGATCGCGCCGCTCATCAGCACTAGGCCGATCGAACCCGCCCCGATATCCGGGGTCGCGCGCATGTGGAGGCGGTCGAGGATGAAGAAGCCGATGATGCCGAGCGTTGCCGCTTGCGCGTGCCCGCCGAGAAGCCCGCACATCACCCACGGGCGCAAACGCTTGTCGCGCAGCCGCAGGTCCGGGGGCGGTACACTTTCCTCGTTGTCCTCGTCGTCCTCCCCGACGCCCAGGTTTGCGCTCGGGCTGAACGGCGCGGCGGTGACCGAGCCGCGTGCCGCGAAGCTGGGTGCATCGTTCGGCAGCCGCAACCGGAGCAAGATCAGCACCGTCAACCCGATCAGCGCGAACGCGAAGAACGGGCCGACGAGGCCGGTCATGGGAAACACCAGCAGCGGTGCGACCGCCGGGCCGATCACGGTGCCGAGCCCGAAGCTCGACGCGATGATCGCCATCGCCTGGGTGCGCTCGGCGCGCGGCGTGCGGCTCGCGACATAGGCTTGAACTGCCGGCGGTGCGGCGGAGCCGAATCCGCCGTAGAGACTGCGTGCGGCAGCAAAGAACAACAGTGTCCACAGGCCGGTGAGAGCGCCCGACAAGCCGAACCACAAGATCGATCCGCACAGCGCAAAGCTGGCGATGAACCCGGTCAGCCCGAGCGCCATCATCGCCTTGCGGCCGCGCCGGTCGGAGCGGCGAGCCCACAGCGGGGCGCACAGCATCCACAGCAGTGCCGACCAGGTATAGGCCAGGCTGATCCACACGTCGGCGACCTTCAGTTCGGTGCCGATAGACGGCATCACCGATTGCATCGCGGTATTGCCTGCGGCGGAGACCAGCATCACCAGGAACAGCAGCGCCATCCGCTCGCGCGGGATCGGTTTGGTCATGGCAGCGGGAGATACGGAATCGGTCACTTGGTCCGGCTAGCGGTGCTTTGGAGCGCTTGCAATGCGGCTGCGAATTTGCGAGTGCGGCACCCACCCAATGGCCCCGGGACCGGGTCGCAAAGACGGGACATAGCTTACCTTGACCGAGATGAACGAGATGGCCCTTCGGCGCGAAGAAGGCCTTGGCCGCAAATTGAGCCGCTACTTCGGCCAGTGGGGCGTCTTCTTCCGCGGATTCCTCGAACACCCGCGGATGGTCGGCTCGATCATCCCTTCATCGCGCTTCACGATTGCCAAGATGCTTGCGCCTGTGAAATGGGACGAATGCGAAGTGTTCGTCGAATACGGTCCCGGCGTCGGAACCTTCTGCTTGCCGGTGCTCGAACGCTTGCGCCGTGACGGCACGCTGATCGTGATCGACACCAACCCGCTCTACATCGACTACCTGAAGCGAACCATCGCCGACAGCCGGTTCAAGCCGGTGCTCGGCTCGGCAGAGGACGTCGAAGAAATTGTCAAGGCACACGGGTTCGACCATGCCGACTATGTGCTGTCGGGCCTGCCGTTCTCGACACTACCCGGCGGGGTCGGTCCGGCGATCGCCGCCGCGACATACCGGGTAATCCGCCCGGGCGGGGCATTCCTCGTTTACCAGTTTTCCGCCGCTGCGCGCGATTTCATGGCCAGGCACTTCAAGCGAATCGATAGCGGGTTCGAACCGCTTAATGTGCTGCCTTGCAAGCTGTTCTGGGGCTGGAAGGACTAACTTCCCGCTTACACTTGCTCGCTAGCACAACTGAGCCTCTAAGGGCCAGTGGTGCCGAGCAGTCCGAAATGTTCGAGTTCGGTTGCTTCGATGAGGTGTGCTTCTTCGGGCTCGATGCGTGCCGTGTTCCATTCGTTTCCGGCAAAGCCCTTGAGTGCATCGAGGTCGCGCCAGAGCATGGTCATACAAAACACGTTTGGTGCGCCGTTGTAAGGCTTGCCTGCCGCCACCCATTCTAGCCCGTCATGCGCCTTGACCATCGGCAGGATTTCGTCGCGGAAGACCTTCTCGAATTCGTCTTCCTTGCCTCGGTGGATCGTCACCCTGAATTGCCTGAGTATCATTGCAGCCTCCCCTCCGCATCGATGGAATATCGAAAGCTAGCACCTTGCCGGGTGACTTGTCAGCTTGCGGCCCTGTCGAGCACGACCGGCTATTCGAACGTCTGGCTGACCGCTTCGGGTGAATCGCCCGCCAGTTGGCGGTGGATGGCTGCGAGCACGGCGAGGAAGATCACGACCCACACGGTGTTCAGAACGCTCGACAGGATCGCCCGCCCAATCAGTGCAATGTCGGTTCCGGCCAGTGCAAGAACTAGTCCGAGCATCATAGAGATCACTCCCCCGACAACTGCGACAGCGACCACAAGCAACAGCACGAACAGGAAGATTCGCAAACTGTTGCCCTTGGTCAGCATCCATGACCGGCGCAGCGCCGCAATCGGATTGCCGATCCGGTCGATCGCAATAACCGGCGGAAGCAGAATGAACTTCGTGAAGAGATAGACGGCGGCCACCAGTGCCGCGATGCCCATGATCACGCCGACTGCTGTCGAAATTGCCACGCCGACAATTATCGGGACCATGATCAACAAACTCACCGCGACAACCATGATGATCTGTGCGGCGATGTACGGTATGAACAAGCGGGCACCGATGGCCAGCGCCTGGCCGACTGTCGGGCGGGTCCTGTCGGTAAGCAGCGCCAGCAGACCCAGCATCCCGATGCCCTGCGCGATCGAGAGCAATGCGAACATCCACCAGATACTGCCATAGAAGCCCATGATCGCTTCGGTCGCCGCCTTGGGATCGGCAGCCGGGCCGAGGCTCGCTTCCATTGCCGACATCTGGTTGCCTAGCATCAATGCAAATACGAGGTAGGGAAGGAAGAAGAACACCCCGCCGACGATCAGAAGCACGTCGCGGTTGGCGGTAACAAGGCGCATCGCCTCGTTCCACGCGGCGGTCATGTCGAATTGCATCGCTCGGTTCCCCTTTCCTGCGGCTTTCCCCTTGATAACCGGGCCGGGCATCGCCACGCAATCGGCAATGGCCGATTATCTTCCGCCCGAGATCGAACTGCGCATATCGCACGCACCGGTGCCCTATCGCGAGGCGCTGGCCGAGATGGAGGCGCGCAACCGCGCGATTGCTGCGGGCGAAGCGCGCGAACTGATCTGGTTGCTCGAGCACCCGCCGGTCTACACCGCAGGGACCAGCGCTGCCGAGGCGGAACTGCTCGATCCCCGGTTCGAAGTGGTCGAGGCCGGGCGCGGTGGGCGCTATACCTATCACGGCCCAGGGCAGCGGGTCGGTTATGTGCTGCTCGACCTCAATCGGCGCGGAAAGGACGTGCGCTGCTTCGTCCACGGGCTCGAGCAATGGGTCATCGCCACTCTCGCGAGGTTCGGGGTGAAGTCGTGGCCCGCAGAAGGACGGGTAGGGATCTGGACCGATGATATCGACGGGCGCGAAGCCAAGATCGGCGCGATCGGGGTGCGTGTGCGGCGGTGGGTGACGATGCACGGGTTCTCGGTCAATCTCGCGCCCGACCTCACCCATTTCACCGGCATCGTGCCGTGCGGAATAGACGAATTCGGGGTCACCAGTATGGACCGGCTCGGGATCCCGCTTGCGCCCGAGGCGTTCGATGAGGCATTGCTCGCAGAGGCGCGCGGGTTCCTCGCCCGGCTCGGCAACTGCAACACGGAAACGCCATGACGATCAAACCTGCCTACCTGGCCCTGCCGTTGCTCGCTATCCTCAGCGCATGCGGTTCGAAGCAGCCGGCTGCCTCGGATGACGAGAACGCTACGGCAGCGGGCGAAATCCTGCCGGGATCGGCCAGCGATGCGATGTTGCCGCTCGATACCGTGAAGTCGCAATCGCCGCCGTTGCAGAGCCAGCCTGCCAGCGCGCCAAGCGCCACCCCAGCAGACAGCGCGAGCGACGCGCCCGCATCGGCGGAAGCTACACCAGCTCCCACCGCGCAATAGCCCGGACCGGTCAGGCGGTAGCGGTCGCTGTTTCTTCCATCGTCGGATAATCGATGTAGCCTTCGGGGCCGGGCAGGTACCAGCTCTTCGGCACGTTGACGTTGGGCGCCCATTCGGCCCCAACTGCGATTCGTTCGGCGAGGTCGGGGTTGGAGATGTAGGGCCGTCCGAAGCTGATCGCATCGCAACGCCCGCTGGCCACGTCTGCTTCTGCTTCTTCTGCGGTGTAGTCGCTGTTGAGCACGAGCGGTCCCGAATAGATGCTGCGGATGACTCCATCCTGCTTGGGCACGTCGGTCGCGCCGAAGGTCCCGTCCGGTCCCGGCTGGCGCAGTTCGACGAATGACAGCCCGAGGCCTTCGCAAACCTTCGCTGCCGCCCCGAACGTGGTTGCCGGATCGCTGTCGTTGCAGCCTTGCGTTTCGCCGTTGGGCGAAAGGCGCACGCTGACCCGGTCCGCGCCCCAGACCTCGATCAGCGCGGTCAGCACTTCGCGCAGGAACCGAGTGCGGTTTTCCGCCGAACCGCCGTATTCGTCGGTCCTCAAGTTGGTCGAGTCGCGCAGGAACTGGTCGACGAGGTAGCCGTTCGCGCCGTGCAGTTGCACGCCGTCGAACCCGGCTGCCTTGGCGTTCTCCCCAGCCTTGCGATAGTCGCCGACGACACGGGCAATCTCCTCGACGCTCAATGCGCGGGCCTGCTGGTGCGGCTGGCGACCGGTCGGCGTGTGCGCGTGGTCGGGCGCAGTGGTCGCGCTGGCCGATACGCCCGGATTGCCATCGAGGAAGTCGGGGTGGACGAGCCGACCCATATGCCACAGCTGCAGCACGATCTTGCCGCCTGCGTCGTGGACCGCCTTGGTCACCGGCTTCCAGCCTTCGACCTGCTCCTCGCTCCAGACGCCCGGTGCGGCGGGCCAGCCAAGCCCTTCGCGGCTGATCCCGGTCGCTTCGCTGATGATCAGGCCTGCTCCTGCGCGCTGGCGATAGTATTCCACCATCAGCTCGTTGGGGATCGAACCGGGGAAGGTCGAGCGCCCGCGCGTCAGCGGTGCCATCAGGATGCGGTTCTTGGTTTCTATCGCGCCGAGCTTGACGGGGGTAAACAGCGCATCGTGCATGGGCGGCAGTCCTTTTTTGCTGGTTTCGTTGTGCAACCGAACTAGGGGCGACTCATGACCACGACAAGCGCCACGGCGGACAAGAATGCCTTTCAGGCCGACGCGCGGCACTTCGCGGCGCTGATTGGCGGCAATGTCGCGCTCGCGCTGGGGCCGTGGCTGGTCCGGCTGAGCGATACCGGCCCGGTCGCCGCCGCCTTCTGGCGGATGCTGCTGCCGCTGCCGCTGATGGCGCTGCTGGCATGGCGCACGCGGCTACCCGGCAAGCTCGACCGGCGCATGGTCGCAATGGTGCTGATTGCGGGCACCTTCTTCGCGATGGACCTTGCCAGTTGGCACACCGGGATCGAACGCACCCGGCTGGGCAACGCGACCTTGTTCGGCAACGCGGGCAGCCTGATCCTGATGGCATGGGGCATTGTCGCCATTCGCCGCCTGCCCAACCGGCGTGAGGCGCTGGCACTGGCAGCTGCGATTGGCGGGGCGACGATCCTGCTCGGCCGCAGCCTCGAGATTTCGACCAAGACGCTCGTTGGTGACTTGTTCTGCCTGTTCGCCGGGCTTTGCTACGCGTTCTACCTTATCCCTGCGCAGCGGGCGCGGGCATCGATGGGGCAATGGAGCGTGCTCGTGCTGGTGGGGCTCGCCTCTTCGCCGCTACTGCTCGCGGCATCGATCGCGCTGGGCGAACCGGTCTGGCCTGGTGCGGCGGGGTGGGGACCGGTCGTGACGCTGGCGATCACCAGCCAGATCATCGGGCAGGGACTGTTGGTCTATTCGCTCAAGAACTTCCCGCCGCTGGTGATCGGGATGGCGCTCTTGACCCAGCCGGCGATCGCCGCCGCGATCGGCTGGATGGTGTTCGGAGAAACGCTCGCAGTGCCCGACATGGTCGGCATGGCACTGGTGGCGGGCGCGCTGGTTCTCGCTCGTTCGCAGGGACCTGCGGTGGCCGTTCAGGCGAGTAAACCGCCGATCAATTCGTGATTGGACTCGATCCCCTTGCAGGCAAATGATCGATCGGTTGGCAGCTTGAAATTAAATGACTCCGCCATCGCTTGACGCGAACCAATCATGCTAATTCAGCGCTTTGTTCTCCGCAGGCGTTGACTTCGATTAGCCCAGATCTAAGCCTGTCCCGATCTGGAATTCGTGGGACGCGGAACTCCGGCAGATCGCTAACCGAACGCTCGCCGGCGGCCCCGGCGGGTTTTGTGCACCCGCCGGCTTCTCCGGCGGACGAGGGGAGATACGCACGTGGCAAAGATCGAAAGTACAAGCAGTCAGCCGATTGCAGAGGCACGCGGCGACGATACGCTGCGAACGCAGGCGCACGAAGGCAAATTGGCACCGGTCGCACTCGACATGCCAGCGCCGGTCGCGCCGACCGACTTCAGCCTTGACCCGTATGCCGGCGGAACCTGGGACGGCAAGCCGATCCTTGGGCTCGACGGAGTTGTCGAGCATATCGACTCCGGGCGCGTGCTTGACGCGCCGAGCGGCACGATCACTTACAGTTTTACCGACCTTTCGCATCTGACAGGGCTCTACAACAACCCGAATTACGGCTTCGGGGCACCTTACGGATTCTCGCCGTTCGACGACGCCCAGCGCGACGCTGCGCGTGCGTCGATCCAGCTGTGGGACGACCTGATTCCGCAAACTTTTGTCGAAAAGAACGGGATCGGGGCAGATATCCAGTTCGGCAATAGCTGGGACCCCGCGCAGGCCTATGCCTACTATCCGATCAACGGCCGGGGCTGGCAATTCCAGTCGGATGTGTTCGTGGCCGATCCGGCGGTCAACTGGACCAACGCCTGGCTGGGCTTTGGCGGCTATGGCGCGACCACGCTCGTCCACGAGCTTGGCCATACGCTCGGTCTCTCGCACCCGGGCAATTACAATTACGACCCCGATCTACCGCTGAACTACGCCAATTACGCCGAGTATGCCCAGGACAGCGAGCAGTATACGATCATGTCGTACTGGGGGTCGGAGAACACTTCGTTCAACCAGTACAATGTCGACTGGTCGAGCGGGTTCTACAACAACCCTCAGACTCCGCTGGTCCATGATATACTGACGATCCAGGCCAAGTACGGGGCTGATCCCACGACCCGTGCGGATGACACGATCTACGGCTGGAACTCGACGGCAGGAAACGCGGTCTACGATTTCTCGCAGAACCTGTTCCCCTACCTGTCGATCTACGATGCCGGCGGCAACGACACGATCGACATGTCCGGAGCGGGGGTGAGCGTCTACATCAACCTGCACGAAGGGGCGTTCAGCTCGGGCGCGGCCGCCATTCCCGATGCCTCGGTGATCAACGAACACCGCGCTGCCATCCGCGAAGCCGGCTATACGACTCTCGGCGATGTGTATGACACCACGCCTGCATACTGGGCGTCTACTTTCATGCCCTATTACGAGTCGGTGAATCAGGCCGACACCTACTATGCGACCGGCGTCAGCATCAGCGGCCTGTACACCACGGCGGTCGATAACATTTCGATTGCCTACGGCACGATCATCGAGAACGCGATCGGCTCGACGCAGCGTGACTATCTGGTCGGCAACCAGGTCGACAACGTGCTCAACGGCATGGGTGGCGACGACGTGCTCGACGGCTACGAAGGCGCCGACACCCTGATCGGCGGTGACGGTGCGGATACCTTCTTGTTCCACAACATGGAAATGGGCGACACGATCGCAGACTTCGCCAGCGGCGAGGACACGATCGACCTGACCGCGCTCGGTTTCGGTGCCTTCATCGGCAATGCCGTATTCTCCAACAGCGCAGGCGAAGTACGCTTCGACGGCGGATATCTCTCCGGCGATATCGACGGAGACGGGGTTGCCGATTTCAGCGTCCACGTGATCGGCGATGCGGTGATGGCAGCCGATCTGGTACTCTGAACCGTCGCTTCTGATAGTAGAATGAGACCTCGCCGGAGCGATCCGGCGGGGTCTTCGTCTTGCTGTTGAGGTGTCTTCGCGACGCGCGATTGCCCGCTGCCGGGCCGCGCTAGACTTTGCCGAGATCGCCCTTGCCGACGGTGTTGCTGGCCATCTCGAGCATCCGGTCGAGGCTGCGCTTCGCGGCGAGCCGCAAGCCTTCCTCGATCTCGATCCGCGGTTCGAGGTCGCGCAGCGCGGTATAGAGCTTGGGTAGCGTGTTGAGCGCCATGTAGGGGCAGATGTTGCAGCTGCAGTTGCCGTCCGCGCCCGGCGCGCCGATGAAGGTCTTCTCGGGCAGCACCTTTTCCATCTGGTGCATGATGTGAGGTTCGGTGGCGACGATCAGCGTGTCGCCTTCGAACGCTTGCGCAAACTTGAGGATGCCGCTGGTCGAGCCGACATAGTCGGCATGGTCGATGATCGACGGCGGGCATTCGGGGTGCGCGGCCACCGGTGCGCCGGGGTGCTGCGCCTTGAGCTTGAGCAGCTCGGTTTCCGAAAACGCTTCGTGGACGATGCACACACCCGGCCACAGCAGCATCTCGCGATTGAATTTCCGGCTGAGATAGCCGCCGAGGTGCCGGTCGGGCCCGAAGATGATCTTCTGGTCTTCGGGGATCTGGGCGATGATCGTCTCTGCGCTCGAGCTGGTGACGATCACGTCCGACAATGCTTTCACTTCAGTCGAGCAGTTGATGTAGGTTAGCGCGATATGTTCGGGGTGCGCCTCGCGGAAAGCCTTGAACTTTTCGGGGGGGCACGAATCCTCGAGGCTGCACCCGGCGTCCATGTCGGGCAGCACGACGATTTTTTCAGGAGACAGGATCTTGGCGGTGTCGGCCATGAACTTGACCCCGCAGAACGCGATCACGTCGGCGTCGGTCGCCGCCGCCTTGCGGCTGAGCTCGAGGCTGTCGCCGACAAAATCGGCAAGGTCCTGGATCTCGGGCGACTGGTAGTAGTGCGCGAGGATGATCGCGTTCTTCTCCTTGCGGAGGCGGTCGATCTCGGCAAGCAGGTCCTGCCCGGTGGGAAGTTTGGTCTCAATGCTCATGCGTCACCTCTTGGGGAGGCAGATGGCGTCAACGCGCCTGTCGATCAAGGCGCAATCCCGCGCGCAAAGGCAACGAAGGGTGGAAACAGCGTCAGGCCGCCGATCGCGAGGCCCAGCGATACCGCTGCCGCTGCCCCCCATATATAGGCCGGATGGACCCGGCTCCGCACGCGCCAGTCGAAAAGCATGCCGATCACGATATAGGACAGCACGAACAGCGCCCGGTTGGTGGTGCTGGGTATTCCCAGCATGACGAGTATCCGCCCGAAGCTGGGCACCGACAGCGCGATCACCGAGCACAGCATCAGCCGCTTGTGCCAGTCGCTCCGATGGCGGTTGCCGAAAGCGGCGATGAACAGGATCGCGAAAGTCCCGACTGTGGCCCAGTTGGTCGCCAGCAGCGCTTCATCTGGCAGCACGCTGTCGTTGCGACCGGTGGAGAGGGTCGAATAGCCGGTGAATACTGCGAAGATTGCCAGCCAGATGGCATAGGCCACGCCAAGCTGCCCAAGCTTGCGGTGGAGGGCGACATTGCCCTTCACCACCAGCGCGTTCTGCACGGCGAACAGGCCCAGCCAGCCCATCTGGGTGAATGCATGAACATGCACCCACCAAGGCGAATGCCAAGTCGATAGACCGGCATACTGGAAATAGCCGAAGCCGAGCAACGCGGTTGCGATCAACAACAGCGACATGAGGAAGAAAAACTGTCGCTCTTAGCGCATCAAGGCACCGTTCACGTCCGCAGCTGACACCATGACATAGCCCCGCTTAATACTTCCAGGTGCCCATTTTGCTTGCTCTTGTGTTTGGGCAATCTCGAGGGCCGAGCTCTGCCCTGCCTCATCCTCCACCTGGAGGCGTCCCGAAACCAAGCGGATCGACACCCGCCCCTGCCGTACCGGCAGCGACTGTGTGATACAGTTCTGCGCCGATTGGCGAATAGGCGATCATGTCGGACACGACGATATTGGTGAGCAGGATTGCCGTGCCCCAGACCCATGCCGGGTGGATCTTGCCATAACGGCGCCGGTCGCGGACCATTCCGATTGCCGGGAATATCAGGCAAGCAAGGCACGATGCTTCGAAGCTGTACGGCGCGATCAGCGGCATCGGCAGTAAGCGACCGAATGCCGGCGCAGCCAGCACTGCCATCGCGCAAATCTGCAATCGCGGATGCCAGTCGTGTCGCTTGCGCCACGCGATCGCCCAGCCGACCAATCCGGCGAAAGTGATCAGAATCATCGGATCGGACACGAGGAACTGCTGCGGATAGAAGAAGAACGGCACCGTGGCATTGCGGACCATTGCGACGATCACGATCGAAGCGGAGGTCAGCATCAGCATGATCCAGCCTGCTGCGACCCAGCCGAGCTTGCGATGGAGCCGCAGGTTGCCGCGCGCAGCGAGATTGCTCTGCGTTACGAACAGTGCGACCCAACCCATGAAACTGATGGCATGGAAATGCACCCGCGGCGGTGACGCGAAGGTCGAACGACCCATCGCCAGCTGGAACATGAAGCCGGCGACCACGACGATCGCCATGAAGATCGCCATCTTGCCGAAGAAGCTGTTTTCGGATGATTGAGATTCGTGCACGGGTTCGAATCCCGCAGGCGCAGCAGTTGCCATCGTTCCCTCCACTGCGACCCGCGCGTTTGCTATACCTGCGCGCCTTCGCAATCAACTTGCCGGTTGTTGACAGAACCCTGTAGTGCTCAGGCCGCGCTCTTCCATAGGGCGAGCGACCAGCTCCTGAACGTCGGTTCGATCGATAGCGTCCAGATCAATGCGTAGTTGAGCACTACGGCCCCCAGCACCCAGCGCAACGCCGGATGGGTCGTGCCGCGGATCATCTGGTCGTAGAGCATGATCACCAGCACGATGACGACCTGCACGAACAATTGCATCATGGGCAGCACCCATTGGTGTGCGGCGAAGAACGGAATCGCGCTCTCCGGACCGCCCATCATCGGAACCGACAGGATCAGGAGCGCACGCCCCAGCGCCGGCTCGAGCAGGATGACGAGCCCGCCCAGCATCAGCCGTCGGTGCCAGTCGGTCTGCTTGCGCAAAATGATGGCGGCGAACACCATCGCGACGAACATCGCCGGCTCGATGAGAGTCAGCGCAAGGAAATAGGAATGGGAGAAGGCCGGCGGAGTTCGCCCGAGTGCGTGCGTCGTGAATCCGGTGTTCCACGCAGTCGCGAAGATCAGCACGACAAACACCGCGCCGAACCAGCCGAGCTTCCTATGCAATGCGACATTGGCCCCCGCACCGAGGCGGCTCTGGAAAAGGTAGAACCCTAGCCAGCTGATCATCACGATCGCGTGGAGGTGGGTCGAACGGGGCATCTGCGTGATATCGACCACGCCGAGCGCGTTGAATGCACCGAACGCAATGAGAATGAAGACGGAGAGCGAAACCGCGATGCGCCAGTAGAGCTGGTTTTCGAGCGCGAATTGCTCTGCGGGTGCCGTTGCCATGGCTCGCTTTCCTCACAGGTTCCAAGGACAAGCGACCGTTGTTTTCTCGATTGCAACAAGGGTAGCCGCTATTCGCCGCAGGTCAACGAGGGCCTATTGTATGTTTTCGCCGGAAAATCCGGTGGCTGGCCGATTCGAGCAGGCGCTTCAGTTCATTCGCCAGTCGTCGCCCGATCGCGCAACGATGCCGCGCCGCTCGAGATCGAGCAGGTGGGCAGTCACGCTCATGCGCGCTGCCCCTTCGAGCCGGGGATCGAGCCCCTTGTACATCGGCTTCACGAGGTCCGCAGCCGAACGGGATTGCTCCGTGAGCAAACGGATTATCTGGTTCTCGCGCTGGCGGCGGTGGCCGATCATCCCGCGCACCAGCTGGCGTGGTTTCTCGACCGCGGGGCCGTGCGCCGGGTAATAGACGGTATCGCTGCGCGCGTAGAGCTTTTCGAGGCTCGCCATGTAGGCGGCCATGTCGCCGTCGGGCGGCACCACTACACTCGTCGACCAGGCCATCACGTGGTCCCCTGTGAACAGCGCGCCCGACTGTTCGAGCGCGAAGCACAAGTGGTTCGAGGTGTGACCTGGAGTGGCGACCGCGGTCAGTGTCCAACCGGGGCCGGTCATCGCTTCACCATCTTCAAGCACGCGGTCGGGCTCGTAGTGGCGGTCGAATGCGGCATCGGCACGCGGTCCGCTGTCGTCGAGCACTAGCGGCGCGCAGCCGACAATCGGCGCGCCGGTTTTGTCTGCCAGCGGCCGGGCGGCGGGCGAATGATCGCGGTGGGTGTGGGTGCACATGATCGCCGCCACTTCGGCATCGCCAATGGCGGCCAATAGCGCGGCGACGTGCTCGGGTTCGTCCGGGCCGGGATCGATTACCGCGATCCGCTCGTCGGCACCCACCAGGTAGGTTTGCGTCCCGGTGTAGGTATAGGGCGACGGATTGGGGGCGAGCACGCGGCGCACCAGCGGCTCGGGTTGCTCGACCAATCCGGTCGGCCAGGGCTTGGGGGGTGGTCCGGCCATCCCCTTGCATATGGGGGTTGGGCTGCGCCATGTCACGCGCTCAGGAGAGATTGCACATGGCAGACCACGTCCTCGTCCTCGATTCGGGCACGACTTCGACCCGCGCGATCGCGTTCGATCTCGCCGGCAATGTGGCAGCGGTGGCGCAGCAAGCGCTCTCGCAGCATTATCCGAAGCCGGGATGGGTCGAGCACGATGCGGGCGAGATTCGCGACCGGATGCTCGCCTGCATGCGCGAGGTGGCGGCCAAGGTCGGCCACGGGAGCATTGCCGCGATCGGCATCACCAACCAGCGCGAGACGGTTGTCGCGTGGGATCGCCAGGGCGGCGAACCGCTCGCCCGCGCGATCGTGTGGCAGGACCGGCGTACCGCCGATTTCTGCGCTGACCTGAAAGCAGCCGGCGAAGAGCCCGCGATCCAGCAGGCGACCGGCCTGCTGCTCGACCCGTATTTCTCGGCCTCCAAGATGCGCTGGATGCTCGAAAACGACGGGCAGGTGCGCGCGGCAGCAGCGGCGGGTCGGCTGGCATTCGGCACGGTCGAATCGTGGTTGCTCTACAATCTCACCGGCGGCGAGCACCTCAGCGATGCCAGCAACGCCAGTCGCACCTTGCTGTTGTCGCTGGAAGGCGCGCAGTACGACCCGGGATTGTGCGAGGTGTTCGGGGTGCCGCACTCGGCTTTGCCGCAAGTGGTTGATACGCATGGCGCGCTGGCGATGACCGACCTGCTCGGACCGACGATCCCGATCGCCGGGATCGCCGGTGACCAGCAGGCGGCGACGATCGGGCAGGGCTGCTTCGCGTTCGGCGAGACCAAGGCGACCTACGGCACCGGGGCGTTCGTGCTGACCAACAAGGGCAGCGAAATCCCGCAGTCGCACAACCGCCTGCTCGGCACGGTACTGATGCAGCACAAGGGCAAGCGGACTTATGCGCTCGAAGGCTCGGTGTTCGTTGCCGGAAGCCTTGTCCAGTGGCTGCGCGATTCGCTCGGCGTGATCGCCAGCGCGAGCGAAACCGAAGCGCTCGCCCGCTCGGTTCCCGACAGCGGTGGGGTGACAATCGTGCCGGCGCTCTCAGGCCTCGGCGCGCCGCACTGGCTGGCGGATGCACGCGGCGTGATCACGGGCCTCAGTTTCGCGACCGGCAAGGCGCATGTGGCGCGGGCCGCGCTGGAGGCGATGGCGCACCAGACGCACGACTTGGCCGAAGCCTTTGCCGCCGACGGTGCGCCGTGGACCGACCTGCGGATCGACGGCGGGATGAGCGCCAATGACTGGATGGCGCAAGACCTGGCAGACGTTCTCGGGCTCGAAGTCGAGCGGCCCGACATGGTCGAGACGACCGCGCTCGGGGCTGCGATCCTGGCCGCGACCGGGGCCGGGCTGTTCGCGTCGCTCGAAGAGGCTGCGACAGCGATGCGCGGCAAGGTTCGCACCTTCAGCCCACGGATCGACGATGCGGCCCGGTCCGCGCGGCTCGATCGGTGGAAGCGGGCGTTGGCGGCGGTCTAGCCGCCGGGTTCATTCCCCGAGCGCGCGGTCGAGTCTCTCGTGCAGGTTGCGCGCCGCAGACGAAGGGCTTGCCGCGAACCTTTCGCGCCATGCCGCGTCGAGCCGGGACACTCGCCGGTGGAGCGCTTCGGTTTCGCGGATCAGCGCGCGCGTTTCGGGTTCGAACAGCGCGAGGTTATCCGGATCGGCCGGGCGATCGGCCGGCAGTGCACCGTGTCGGCGGAGTTGGAACTCGCTCAGCTCACCCGCGAAATGGGCTCGCTGGTTGAGCAACCAGGCGAGCAGGTGCATCATCCGGGTCGTCGTTCGCAGTCCTTCGGCGGACATTGCGATCCGTGTCAGGTCGTCGCTTTCGCTCCGATGCGGCGAGAGGTCGAATGCCGCCCGCACATCGTCGGCAAGCACCAGCGCTTCGCAATACAGCGACTCGACGATCGGCTGGCTGATGTTGTGTGGTCTCCCCATTTCGCCAAGGCTACTCCCGCCCATTCCGCCGGGCCATATCGGTAACCGCATTTTCCGGCGGGTATTGGGGTGCTGTCCCGGCGCGGGACAGAAATGCGCCGTCCTCAGTGCGATCAGGCGATGATGTCCGGGATCAGCTGGTCTTCGATGATCGCGATCTGGTCTCGCAGCCGGAGCTTGCGCTTCTTGAGGCGGGCGATTTGCAACTGGTCGGTCGATCCGGCGGCGGTCAGCGCTTCGATCGCTGCATCGAGGTCGCGATGTTCGGTGCGGAGCATCGCCAGCCGCTTGCGCAGTTCTTCGTCGGTCATCCGTCCTGGGTCCCCATCCGATGCAACCGCAGCCAACGCCTCGTCGCGGAAATCGTCGCTGTTGATCGAATAGGCGATCGGCAGGGGTTCGCAAGTCGTCAATATTATGGTTGTATGACACTTGAGCGGCACGTGCCGCCAGATGGCACGAGTCGCCTGTTCGGGTTGCACCCGCAAGAGGAGAACGAGATGCTGTCATCGTCCCACGCCGACGCCCTCCAGACCAAGCATGCAGGCCTCGAAGCCCGATTGCGCGATGAGATGAATCGCCCGGCGCCCAACGCGGAGACGATCAAGCAGATCAAGGTGCAAAAGCTCAGGATCAAGGAAGAGCTCAACGAGCTCTGACCGCCGGTTCGCGCCATCAGCGTCCCCTGCTGCCCGGCGCGAGCGACCCTCCCCCGAGGGGGACGGGAGGATGGCGCGCCGCGAACGCGATGGATCGGCGTTTGCGCGCGCCATTTGCCCGGCATTGCGAGAATACCGACTGCGCGATTCCCATACGGTGCACAATCCGCTAGGGCAACGCGAAGATGACTGCCGCCGCCGCTGCCCGATCGATCCTCACCCAGCTGCACGAGGTGATGGCCTCGCGGATGTATCCGCAAGGCAAGCTCGACCGCGTGGTCGAGATTATCGGCGAAAACCTTGATAGCGAGGTCTGCTCGATCTACCTCCTGCGCGAAGGCATGCTCGAACTGTTCGCCACCCGCGGGCTGGAACAGAGCGCGGTCCATGTCACGCGGCTCGCGATCGGCGAAGGCCTCAACGGAGTGATCGCCGACCGGATCGAGACACTCAACCTCGCCGAAGCGGCGGCGCATCCCGACTTTGCCTATCGCCCGGAAACGGGGGAAGAGAAGTTCCATTCGTTTGCGGGTGTGCCGATCGTCTATCGCGAACGCGCGGTGGGTACGCTGTGCGTCCAGCATGCCGATCCGCGGCGCTACGAAGACGTCGAGATCGAAGCGCTGCAGACCGTCGCGATGGTCCTCAGCGAGATGATCGCCCACGCCGGCCTTGTCGATGAAGAGGCGGGCACGCTGGGCGAAGCCTTGACCGGCCCGCAGATGGTCCCCGGCCTCAGCCTGGTCAAAGGCCTCGCGTCGGGATTTGCGGTGTTCCACCAGCCGCGCGTGCATATCGACCAGGTGGTGGCGGATGATATCGAGGCCGAGCGCCAACGGGTCTACCGCGCGTTCGACAAGATGCGCGACCAGATCGATGCGATGTCGAGCCAGGCCGAATTCGGCACCGGTGGTGAACACGAGGACATCCTCGAGACCTACAAGATGTTCGCTTACGACGAAGGCTGGAGCCGGCGGATCAACGAAGCGATCGATTCCGGGCTCACGGCCGAAGCGGCGATCGAACGGGTCCAGCAACGCACCCGGATGCGGATGCGCGAGATCGACGACCCGCTGCTGGCGGATCGCATGCACGACCTGGAGGACCTGTCGAACCGGCTTCTGCGGATCGTCTCGGGCCAGCTGGGTACTGCCGCAACGCAAGGGCTGCGGCGCGATACGATCCTGATCGCGCGCAACCTCGGCCCTGCAGAGCTGCTCGAATACGACCGGCGGCGATTGAAGGGCGTGATCCTCGAGGAAGGCTCGCTCACTGCGCACGTGGTGATCGTTGCCCGCGCAATGGGCGTGCCGGTGCTCGGCCGTGCGCGCGGGATTCGCGGGATCGTGCGCGACGGCGACGAAGTACTGCTCGATGCCGACAAGGCGATCGCTCACGTCCGGCCTTCTCAGCAAACGATTGACATCTTTGCCGAGCGCTTTGCCCGTACCAAGGAGCGGCAGGCCGCTTATGCCGAACTGCGCGATGTCGAACCGTTCACCCGCGACGGCACCCGCATCCAGGTGATGATGAACGCCGGCCTGCGTGACGACATGGACGCGCTGCCACTGGTCGGTGCCGACGGGATCGGGTTGTTTCGCACCGAGTTCCAGTTCCTCGTCTCCGCCACTATGCCCCAGCGCGAACGACAGACCCGGCTCTATCGCGATGTGCTCGATGCGGCGGGCGACAAGCCGGTGATCTTCCGGACGGTCGATATCGGCGGCGACAAAGCGGTGCCTTATGTCGCATCCGAGGAGGCCGAGAACGACGAGAACCCGGCGATGGGCTGGCGTGCGCTGCGACTGGCGCTCGAGCGCGAAGGATTGCTCAAGGTCCAGGCGCGGGCATTGCTCGAAGCGGCTGCGGGACGATCTCTCTATGTGATGTTCCCGATGGTTTCCGAGCCGTGGGAGTTCGATGCCGCAAAGGCCGTCTTCGACGGACAACTGGCATTCCTCAAGAAGCAGAAGAAGATCCTTCCCGAAGCGATCAGGTACGGCGCCATGCTGGAAGTTCCGGCGCTGGCCGAAGTGCTCGACCAGTTGCTGCCCCGACTTTCCTTCCTGTCGGTCGGGACGAACGATCTCACCCAGTTCCTGTTCGCCGCCGACCGCGCCAATCCGAAGCTCGCCGAACGTTACGATTGGCTGAGCCCGGCAATCCTGCGGTTCCTGCGCCGGGTGGTGCTGGGCGTGGAAGGGAGCGGGGTTGACCTTAGGATCTGCGGTGAGATGGGTGGTCGCCGCCTCGAGGCTCTGGCCTTGCTCGGGCTGGGATTCCGCAAGCTTTCAATAACCCCGGCAGGCGTTGGCCCGATTAAGGAACTGGTGCGCAAGGTAGACCTGAAGGAAATTGGCCAGGTGATGAACGAATGGCTCTCCTCGCCACCGCCAGATATGCGTGCCGCGTTGCAGCATTGGGCCGAAGAGCGCGGCATCGACACCGACTGAATGCGCTTGGCGGCTTCTCGGCTGCGTTCGCCGCGCACACTGCCCATTTCATCGCTCGCCTTTCGAGACACCGAATCGCGCGCTTGACAGTCGGATGTGGCTCCTCTCATCTGGCGTAAATCCCAAGGGGTGGGGTCGCATTCTCAGGACGCTTCATGGACAATGATACCGCCATGCCGGAGGACGAACTACCGCTGCACGGTGCTGGCGAGCGCTTGCGGCTCGCGCGCGAAAAGGCGGGAATGACGCTCGCGCAAGTTGCGGCGGAAACCCGTATCCCGCAGCGCCACCTCGAAGTGATCGAAGCAGGGCGCTTTGCCGAGCTTCCGGCGCGAACCTATGCGATCGGGTTTTCGCGCACCTACGCGCGCCTGCTTGGTCTCGACGAAGGGCAGGTCCTTGACGAGGTGCGGGCCGACCTGGCGGACAGCGATCCCGCCGAACGTCAGCGGGTGGCAACGTTCGAGCCGGGCGATCCGGCGCGGGTCCCCTCGCGTGGGCTCACGGTCCTCAGTATCGCCGCAGTGATCCTCCTGCTGGTCGGCGGGACGATGTTCTACAGCCGGGTCATCGCGCCCGGAGCGGGCCCGGCCTCGCTGCTTGGGCCTGACAAGGCACCGGCGGGACCTGCCAGCACAGCACCAGCGCCCGCCTCCATGCCGTCACCGACACCAACCGGGGGGTCGGTGGTGTTTACATCGCTCGAGGACGGTTCGTGGATCAAGTTTTACGATGCCAGCGGCAAGCAGCTGATGCAGAAACAGATGGCCAAGGGCGAAAGTTACACCGTGCCAGCCGACGCAAGCGGACCGATGGTTTGGACCGGGCGGCCCGAGGCGTTCGCGATCACGATCGGCGGACAGGCGGTGCCCAAGTTGTCGGAAGTGCAGGTGACCATGAAGGATGTCCCGGTAACTGCTGCGGCATTGCTGGCTCGGCCCGCGCCGACCCCGGCGCAGCCAGCAACGTCGGCTCCGGCGACACCGGCACCGACTCCTGCCCCGGTCGCAACGGGTTCGGCGAACTGAACGCGCGGTTTTGCCCGATTTAGCCGGGGAACGCGCTCGACAAGCCGGGGATATGGCGGCAATCGTGCCGCAGTCGGCGTTCAGGTAGCATTCTGCCGGGCGCTGCAAGTCTGGCCGACCAGGGTTCATCGGACGGAAGGGATCACATGAGAATTCTCACCATTCGGGCTATTGCTGCGCCGCTGGCGCTCGTTGCCATCGCCGGCGCGGCAATGCCTGCCGCCGCGCAGGATACCGACACCGCCGCACGCTTGCGCAAGGTGGAAGCGGAAATTCGCGCGCTCCAGCGCAAGGTCTTCCCGGGTGCCGACGGCAAGTTCTTCGAGCCGCAGATTACACAGCAGCAAACCGCACCAACGACCACTACCAACACCGCATCTCCGACTGCGGTGACCGATATCCTCGCCCGGCTCGATGCGCTCGAATCGCAGTTGGCGCAGATTACGGCCCAGACCGAGGTCAACACCAACGCGATCAACCTGATCAATGCGCGGCTGGACGCCCTCGACAAGGGCAAGGCGGCGGATGCGAACGCGCCTACGGACGCGGCCAAGCCCGACAACGGCGAAGCGGTCGATTCGAACCTGCAGGCGATGACAGGCGGTTCGGATGCGAAGCCTGCTCCCGCCCCTGCCAAACCGGACAAAGCCCCCGAAGCCGCCAGTAACACCGGCCCGAGCGCCCAGCGTTTGGCGGCGGTGCAGGCGATCACCAAGCCCAAGACCGACGATGCCGGCGATGACGAGTACAGCTACGGATTCCGCCTGTGGGATGCCAAGTTCTACCCCGAGGCCGAGCAGCAGCTGACGATGTTTGTCGACAAGTATCCGGATCACTGGCGGATCAGCTATGCCCGCAACCTGCTGGGCCGCGCCTATCTCGACGACGGCAAACCGCAGCAGGCGGCGGCGTGGTTCCTCAAGAATTACCAGGCCGACAAGCAGGGTGCCCGCGCGCCCGACAGCCTGCTCTATCTCGCCGATGCGATGATCGTCGAGAAGGATACCAAGCGCGCGTGCATTGCGCTGGCCGAATTCAGCGAGACCTATCCTGCGATTGCCTCGGGCCGCCTGCGTGACCAGTACGAGGGCGATCTAAAGAAAGTGAAGTGCAATTGATACGGCGCTTCCGCCCGAACTGATTGACCGCTTCCGGGCCGACCTGTCGAAGGTCTGGCCCGAAGGCGGGCGGCTGGGCGTCGCCGTGTCGGGCGGGCCGGACAGCCTGGCGCTGCTGCTGTTGGCGCACCACGCCCTGCCGGACCAGGTCGAGGCGGCGACCGTCGATCATGGTCTGCGGGAAACAAGTGCCGATGAAGCGGCGATGGTCGCGTCGATCTGTGCCGATCTTGGCATCCCCCATTCGACCCTGTCGGTCGAAGTGGCGCCGGGCAACCTGCAGGCGAAAGCGCGCGCTGCGCGTTATGCTGCGCTCGAGGCGTGGTTGGCAGGGCGAGGTCTCGACGCGCTCGCGACCGCGCATCATGCCGACGACCAGGCCGAGACGCTGCTGATGCGGCTCAACCGGGCGAGCGGAGCGGCAGGTCTTGCCGGAGTGCGCGCGCGCGGGAATGCTCCGGGCGGCGCGGTGCTCGTCAGGCCGCTGTTCGGCTGGCGGAAGCGGGAGCTGGAGGAAATCTGCAAGGCAGCGCACCTGTCACCCGCGGTCGATCCGTCGAACGTGGACGATCGCTTCGATCGGACCCGGGTTCGCGCTGCGCTCGCCACCGCCGACTGGCTCGATGCCGGCGCGCTGGCGAAAAGCGCAGCCCATCTTTCAGATGCCGACGAGGCGCTCGACTGGGCTGCGGCGCGCGAGTGGGACGAATGCGTCGAGGAGGCAGAGGGCACGATCCGTTACGCCCCGTCGGCGCCGCTGGCGATCCGGTTGCGGGTGCTCGCACGGGCAATCGCATCGCTGGGCGGAGAGCCGCGCGGTACGGCCGTCGCTCAGTTGGAGCGGGATTTGCGCCATGGTCGCGGAGGCAATGTCGCGGGAGTGCTCGCCCGATCACTTGGCGAGAGCTGGGAACTGCGCCGCGAACCGCCGCGCGCTCCGCTCAAAGGATAGAATCGCCCTTCGTCATCATCTTGCCGCGCGTGATGATGACCTTGTCGCCCGGTTTGGCGATCGCGAAAATCTTGGAGACGAACCCGTCCGGCCCGGAGATGCAACCGTGGCTGGCATAGCCGTTTTCGACCGCGTGCCCACCGTGGATAGCCACCCCGTCGCGGGTCAGGAACATGCTCCACGGCATCGGTGCGTTGCCGTATTTCTCGGACACGTTGTAGCGCTGCTTGCGCAGGATCGGGAAAGTTCCGAGCGGTGTGGGATATTCGTCGGTGCCGAGCAGTACGGCGGCGGCGCCGATCTCGTAACCGTCCCTGAACACCGAAAGCACTCGGGCATCGAGATCGACGGTCATCACGATCGGGCCATCGGGCACGCCCTTGTCGTCCCAGAAATACTGGCCGTACTTGATCGGGCCCTTGATATCGAGGATCCGCTTGACGACGAATTGCTGGTCGACCGGTTTCTTGTCGGAGGCTTTCTCGAGGCGCGCCTCGGTTGCGGCCATCGCAGCCTTGTCGGCTTCGGCGGCGTTGTCCTTGGTCAGCGCTGCTTGGTCGACCGGGATCGCGTCGACCAGGCTCGGTGCAGGCGCTTCTTTGGCGGGTGCAACCATATCACCGGCGATTGTGGCCCCGGCGAATGCAAGCACTACGGCTGCCGTCGCTCCCCCGATCCATTTGACCATCGTGTCCATACAGCAGGTTATGCCGCAGTGCCTCGGTGTGTGCCAGCGCGCGGTGCAGGCGCGTCCCCCGGCGGGACGGGCGCGTCCCAAAGGTTAACGCCCTTGCCGCCAATCAGGCGATATCTGACCCGTATTGACCGCAAATCCAGCGATCCGCACTTGAATTTACCCCCCCGCTCACTACCCGTTGAAGCGGGACAACCCATGCGAACCGAACCGAGCCTATCCGGCGCTGTCGATCGAGCAGCGCCCCCCTTCGGGGTACCGTGCCAGTGAGCGCGCCGCGTCTGCTCGTCTCGATCCACGACGTCGGCCCGGGATTTTCCGAACAGGTGGACCGGCTGGTCGATCGGCTCGAAGCACTGCTTGGCGGGCCGCGGTTCGCGATGCTGGTGGTGCCCGACCATTGGGGAGCCAATCCGCTCCAACGCAACGCCGGATATCGTGCCAAGCTGCGCGGCTGGGCCGATCGCGGGGTCGAGATGTTCGTCCACGGGTGGTTCCACAAGGACCTCGCCGAGCACGATGGTCTCGCCAGCTTCAAGGCGAAGCACATGACCGCCGGCGAAGGCGAGTTCCTCGGCCTGTCGCGTGGCGAGGCCGCGCGGCGAATGCGTGAAGGCAAGGCGCTGGTCGAAGATGTGACCGGACGCGAGGCGGCCGGGTTCGTCGCGCCGGCCTGGCTCTATGGCGATGGCGCGCGCGAAGCGCTGTCGGAAGTCGGCTTTCGCCTGGCCGAAGACCATTTCCGCGTCTGGTGCCCGTCCGATGGCGCGATCCTCGCGCGCGGGCCGGTGATAACCTGGGCGAGCCGCTCGACCATGCGCACGGCTTCGTCATTGTTCTTCGCCGGGCTGGCGCGCACCGCGCTGCGCCCGCTCGAGACCGTGCGGGTGGCGGTCCATCCCGGCGATGTCACGAAGACATCGATCCTAGCCGATATCGACCGGACGGTGTCTGCATTTGCCCGCCGTCGCCCCGCTGCACGCTACGCCGACCTTGTCGGTCATCAGGCGAACTGAGCGCAGGCGCATGGCGATCACACTTCCCTATCCGCAGCCGCATGGCCGTACTTGCCAGGCGATGCCGGCACCTGACGCTTTGCTGGCCGGAGAATTCACACTGGATAAATCTGCCGCTGTCTACTTCGCAGGTACCGAGAAGTCGTGCCGCCAATCGGCCGGCACGAAGACCGAAGACCCGCACTCTGGACAAGACTGGACCGACGCAACGTCACACCATGACGCAGGAAGCGCTTGCCTTGACGCCTGACAGCGACCGCATCGAGCTGGCACCGCTCGACCGTCCCACGCGCAACAAGCTGTGGAACCTGCTGCCGATGGCGGTTTCGCTGGCGTTGCTGGGTGCGGTGGCGTGGCAGCTGCGCTCGCTCAATTTTGTGGAGCTATGGGCGCTCATCCCGCGCTCGCCGCTGTTCTGGCTGGTCTTCCCGTTTTTCTACCTCGCTGGCCCGATCAGCGAATGGATCATTTTCAGGCGGTTGTGGCATATCCCCGTGAGCGGGTTCGGCGCATTGCTCCGCAAGCTCGTCGCCAACGAACTGCTGCTCGGCTATCTCGGTGAAGCCTATTTCTATTCATGGGCGCGCAAGCGCACCGCGATGGTCGCTGCCCCGTTCGGCGCGGTGAAGGACGTTGCGATCCTTTCGGCTGTCGCCGGCAACGCCATTACCCTGATCCTGCTGATCGGGGTGTGGCCGATGATCGGCAGCACGATCCTGCAGCAGGGTAGCCGTGCGCTGCTGTGGTCGCTGGCCGTGGTGCTGCTCATTTCAATTGCGGCGATGGCGTTTCGCAAGACGATCTTCTCGCTCTCGCGCAAGGAACTGGTGTTCATTTTCGGAGTGCATATCGCGCGCATCATCGCCTCGATCGCGCTCGCAGCGCTGCTGTGGCACCTCGCGCTCAGCAACGTACCCGTGGTCTGGTGGCTGTTCCTTGCCACCGTCCGCATGCTCATTTCTCGCCTGCCCTTCATCCCCAACAAGGATGTCGTGTTCGCCGGGCTCGCGGTGTTCCTTTTCGGCCAGGACATCGCGATCGGCACGCTCATGGCGATGATGGCCGGCCTGCTGCTGATCACGCACCTCAGCGTCGCAGCAGTGCTCGGCGTGGCCGATCTTGTCAGACCGGAGATAGCCAAATGAGAGCTCTACTGCTCCCCGCAGCCGGGTTGCTGCTCGTCGCAGCGGCTCCCGTCCCGTCAACCCCCGATCTCGGGATTGCGGCCGGGAAGTGCCGACCCAACGAGAGCGGCCCTTCGTTCATGGTCACTCCCGTGGGCATGAAAGACACAAGGGGCAACCTCAAGATCGAGGTCTATCCCGCCACCAAGCAGGATTTCCTGCAGGACGACAACATCCTCATAAACGAAGGCAAGACCTTCAGCCGGGTGGTAGTGCCAGCGAGTACGACTCCGCCGATCTGCATCCGGGTGCCGAGCGCCGGGACCTACGCGGTCAGCGTGCTGCATGACCGCGACGAAAACCGCAAGTTCGGCTGGACGGTCGATGGCATCGGCTTTTCGAACAACCCCCGGCTGGGCTGGGGCAAGCCGAAGGCGGACAAGGTAGCCGTCCAGGCTGGTACCAAGCCGACGCCGATCGACGTCGTGATGAACTATCGCCACGGGCTTGGAGTTGCTCCGCTCAAGCGCTAAGGGCCTTGGCCCATGCACATCGTTGACGTTTGCGGTTTCTATACCCCGCATGGCGGCGGTGTGCGGACCTATGTCGAACAGAAGCTCGCCATCGGTCCGCAGCTCGGCCAGGAGATTACGATCCTTGCCCCCGGTGCGCGGCACGAAGTGATCGAGCGCGGGCCGGGCGCGCGGATCGTTTACGTACCGTGCCCGAAGTTTCCGCTCGATCGGAAGTATCACTATTTCGACGATACCGACCAGGTGCACGACGCGCTCGATGCGCTCGCGCCGGACTTCGTCGAAGTGTCCTCGCCGTGGCACAGCGCGGCGATGGTCGCCAAGTGGGACGGTGCGGCTCCGCGTTCGATGGTGATGCATGCCGATCCGATGTCGGCCTATGCCTATCGCTGGCTCGCCCCGCCGTTCCGGCGCGAGACGATCGATAGGCATTTCTACCAGTTCTGGGACCATATGCGCGCGATGGGCGAGGTCTACGACCGGGTGGTCTGTGCGAGCCACGAGCTCGGCGAGCGGCTCCGCCGCGGCGGGGTTGCCAATGTCGAGATCAACCCGATGGGAATCGAAGCTCATCGGTTTTCGCCGTCCAAGCGCGACCCGGAATTGCGGGCGGAACTGCTGCGCGAATGCCGCTTACCGCCCGATGCGCACCTGCTGCTTGGCGTCGGGCGGCTGTCGGCGGAAAAGCGCTGGCCGATGGTGGTCGACGCGGTGCATTCGGCCGGGCAACGTTTTCCACTGGGCCTGGTCCTGTTCGGGCAGGGCAAGGAAAAACGCACGATCCAGCAGCGGATCGGCGGCAACCCACATATCCGTGTGTTCGGGCCGGAAACCAGCCGCGAGAAGTTTCCCCGGATCGTCGCCAGCGCCGATGCATTGATCCACGGCTGCGAGGCAGAGACCTTCTGCATGGCCGCTGCCGAAGCGCGCGCGTCAGGTACGCCGTCGATCGTGCCGGACCTGGGCGGCGCAGCGGACCACGCACGCAATGGCGCGGGGCTACGTTACAAGGCCGGAAGCGCCGCGAGCGCAGCCGATGCGATCACGCAGATGTTCAGCCAGCCGTTTCCTGCGTTCACCGCCAAGAGCCGAACGATGGAGGAGCACTTCGCAGACCTTTTCGCGAGCTACGCAGCGGTCGGCGGTACTGCGATCCCGCTCGAAACCATCAAGGTTGCCGCTACGCGCCTTTGAACGCGGCCTTGCGCTTTTGCAGGAACGCCATTGCTCCTTCGGCGGCATCGGCCGTGCCGCCTGCCTGCCGCTGGGTTTCGGCTTCGGTTTGCAATGTGGTGGTGAAGTCGGCCGAGAGGCCAGCACGCATGGTACGCTTCATCAGGCCCAGCGCAACGGTCGGGCCGCTCGCAAGACGCTCGGCGAGCGCGGTCGCTTCGCCCGCCAGCGCATCGTCTTCGACGCACTTGTATATAAGGCCGATCCGTTCGGCTTCTTCGCCGCCGATCTTCTCGCCCAGCATCATCATCCGGGTCGCTTGCGCGCTGCCGACCAGGCGCGGCAGCATCCAGCTCGATCCGCCGTCGGGAACCAGCCCGATATTGACGAACGCTTGCAGGAAATAGCCGCTCTTGCCGGCAATCACGAAGTCTGCCGCTAGTGCGATCGAGCAGCCAACGCCCGCGGCCGGGCCGTTGACCGCACTGACCACCGGCACCGGCACGCTGGCGAGCAACGCGATCATCGGATTGTAGTGCCCCTGCAGCGAGGAATAGGCTCGGTCGCCGCCGGTGATCGAGGATTGCGCATTGGCGGCAAGGTCTGCGCCCGAGCAGAACGCGCGGCCTTCGCCGGTCACCAGGATGGCGCGCACATCGCCCCGATCGCGCACGGCAGCGAAGATCTCGTCGGCCATCTGCGGAGGGCAGGCGTTGAGCCGCTCGGGCCGGTTGAGCGTCAGCTTCATGACGTCTCCGCTGCGCTCTACCTTGATCGTTTCGTATGCCATTCGTGCTCTCCCGCTCCCGCTGTCCGGGCGTGTTAGGTTCGATTCGAGGACTTATTGGCATTGCTTGCCGACCGCTGTCGAGGGCAAGTTGGCGAACCTGCGCAGTAGTGATAGGCGCTCGCGGGTAATCCGGCGATCGACGTCGGTAGCCAGGGAGCACTTCGATGCCAGGCCTCTACTTCCAGGATTTCGCGGTCGGGCAGGAATTCGACCATGCCTTTTCGCGCACGGTGACCGAGTACGACAACATCCAGTTCAGCCTGATGACGCTGAACCCGCAGCCGGTGCACGTCGACAACCACTTTTCCGAAAGCACCGAGTTCGGCAAGCCGCTGTTCAACAGCCTCTACACGCTCGGGATCATGATCGGGATGAGCGTCTACGACACGACGATGGGCACCACGGTGGCGAACCTGGGCATGACCGACGTGGTATTTCCCAAGCCGGTGTTCGCGGGCGATACACTGCGCTCGCACACCAAGGTGATTTCCTTGCGCGAAAGCAGGTCGCGCCCCGGGCAGGGGATCGTCGAGTTCGAACACACCTGCACCAACCAGCACGGCGAGTTGGTCGCCAGATGCACCCGCAACGCGCTGATGAAGGGGCGGCCCGACACCTGAGGCTCAGGTGCCGCAGAAGGTGACGTAGGGCCCGAAGCTGTCAGGCGCGGGCCGGGCGTACTCCTCGAACCCGTCACGCTCCTCGAACGGGCGCGTCACGGCATCGAGCAAGCGTTCATACGGTGCCATGTCTCCCTCGATCGCTGCGGCGAGCGCCTCCTCGACCTTGTGGTTGCGCGGGATGTAGACCGGGTTGGCGGCGTCCATCGCGGCGCGGCGGTCGGCGGCGGACAAGGAATCGCCTTCGATCCGGGTCAGCCATTCGGCGATCCATGCCTCGCCAACCGCCGGGTCGTCGAACAGCGCGGATGCGATACCCGGCCCTTCCGCGGGCACACGGGCAAGCGCGCGGAAGAACCGCGTAAAATCGACCGACTGCCCTTCCATCGCCTTCATCAGGCGGCTGGCAAGGTCGAGATCGCCCTCCTGCACGTCAACCAGGCCAAGCTTGCGGCGCATCCCCTTGAGCCACGCGGCGATGTAGCGTTCCGGGAACTGTTCGAGCAGCGCGGTAACCTTCTCGGTCGCCGCATCGTCCTGTTCGGCGATCACCGGCAGCATCGCATTGCCCAGCTGGATCAGGTTCCAGCGAGCAATAAACGGCTGGTTGCCGAACGCATAGCGGCCTTGCGTATCGATCGAGCTGAACACTGTGCGCGGATCGTAGCTGTCGATGAAGGCGCACGGGCCGTAGTCGATCGTTTCGCCCGAAAGCGCCATGTTGTCGGTGTTCATGACCCCGTGAATGAAGCCGAGGTTCATCCATTGCGCGACGAGCGCGGCTTGCGCGTCCATCACCATCTCGAACAGCGCGAGGTAGGGATTTTCCGCTTCGGCCGCTGCCGGATAGTGCCGTGCGATCGTGTAGTCGGCCAGTTGGCGCACGTAATCCGGCCCAAGGTGTGCAGCGAAGAACTGCACGGTTCCGACGCGGATATGGCTCGCCGCGACGCGCGTGCTGATGCCGCCAGGCTCGGCCCGTTCGCGCTGGACCTTCTCGCCGGTCGCCACCACCGCGAGCGAGCGCGTGGTCGGCACGCCAAGCGCGGCCATCGCTTCGGACACGAGATATTCGCGCAGCGCCGGGCCGAGCGCCGATCGCCCGTCACCATTGCGCGAGAACGGCGTGCGGCCCGAACCCTTGAGCTGGATATCGAACCGCTGGCCGTCGGGCGAGACGACTTCGCCCAGCAGCAGTGCCCGCCCATCGCCCAGTTGCGGGTTGAACTGCCCGAACTGGTGCCCCGCATAGGCAAGCGCGATCGGATCCGCACCCTCGGGCAATGCGTTTCCGGCAAAGATTCGCGCAAGGTCCGCTTCGCTCAGGCCGTTGAACCCCAGCCCCAGCCGTTCGGCCAGCCCGCGATTGAAATGCAGCAGTTGCGGCGCAGCGACCGGTTCGAGCTGCCACGGCGCGTAGAACCCTTCGAGCTGGCGCGCGAAGCTGTTGTCGAAGCTCCAGCCGGCGGCAATGGTTTCGGTCTGGTCGAGGGCAGGTGCGTCAGTCGTGGACCTTCTCCAGCGAGAGCGCGTTCATGCAATAGCGCAGGCCGCTCGGCGGTGGGCCGTCGGGGAACACATGGCCCAGGTGCGCATCGCATACCGCGCACAGCGCTTCGATGCGGACCATCCCGTGGCTGGTGTCGGCGTGGTAGGAAACCACGGCGTCTTCCACCGGTTCGCCGAAGCTCGGCCAGCCGGTGCCGCTTTCGAACTTGGTCGCCGAATCGAACAGTTCGGTGCCGCAACACGCGCAGGCGTAGCGGCCCGGCTGGAACAGCGAGCACATCTCGCTGCTGAACGGCCGTTCGGTACCGTGCTGGCGGGTGACATAGAACTGTTCGTCGCTCAGCTGCGCGCGCCATTCCGCCTCGCTTCTTTCCACCCGGCGGGGCGGGGCGGGATTGCCCTCCTTCGCGCGGGCGACGACGGCATTCCAGGTGAGCATCGGCAATTCTCCGGCGGGTTCGGTCTCGCGAGCAAGGTAAGCCTTCGCCGCCCGAGTTCAATCCGCCCCTGAGTGGGCAAGCCATACTATCGCCGGGACAACCCGATTGCACCTTGCGAGACCGGCAAGCGGCACGGTAACGCGACCGGGTTTGCATACCTATGCGCGAGGAGAAAGATTCAGTGAGCGACCCGATCCAGCGAAGCACCTTGCGCGTTGCCCCGCAACTTGCCGCGTTTATCGAGAACGAGGCACTGCCCGGCACCGGCATTTCGGATGACGACTTCTGGACGGGTGCGGCGAGGATCTTCGACACCTTTACCCCGCGCAACCGCGAGCTGCTGGCCAAGCGCGACGCAATCCAGGCCAAGATCGACGATTGGCACAAGGCCAACCCGGGCAAGATCGAGGACATGGACGGCTACACCGCGTTCCTCACCGAGATCGGCTATCTCGTGCCCGAGCCCGCCCCGTTCACCGCCGATCCGCAAAAAGTCGATAGCGAACTGGCAACCGTCGCCGGTCCGCAGCTGGTGGTGCCGATCCTCAATGCGCGGTTCCTCTTGAACGCGGCCAATGCGCGCTGGGGCAGCCTCTACGATGCGCTCTATGGCACCGACGCGATCCCCGGCGAAGCGGAAGGCAAGGGTTACGATCCCAAGCGCGGCGCGAAGGTGATCGCGTGGGCACGCGAGTTCCTCGACAAGGCGGTACCGCTCGCCAGTGGCTCGTGGGCCGACTGGGACGGCACCGCGCCGCAATTGAAGGACCAGTCGCAACTTGTCGGCACCGCGGGCGACAACCTGCTGCTCAAGAACAACGGCCTGCACATCGAGATCGTGGTCGATCGCGACCACCCGATCGGCAAGGATGATCCGGCAGGGGTCGCTGACGTGATCCTCGAAGCCGCCGTTTCGACGATCTGCGACTGCGAGGATTCGGTTGCGGCGGTCGACGCCGAAGACAAGGTGCTGGCTTATCGCAACTGGCTCGGCCTGATGAAGGGCGACCTTGAGGATACCTTCGAGAAGGGCGGGAAGATGATGACCCGCGCTCTCAACCCCGACCGCGAATACACCGCGACCGACGGTTCGCCGCTGACTCTGCATGGGCGCAGCTTGTTGCTGGTGCGCAATGTCGGCCACCTGATGACGACCCCTGCGGTGCACCTCGCCGATGGCAGTGAAGCACCCGAGGGCATTCTCGACGGGATCGTCACCAGCCTTGTCGCGCTCCACGATCTCAAGCGGCTCGGCAAGCTGGCCAATAGCCGCGAAGGATCGGTTTATATCGTCAAGCCCAAGATGCACGGGCCGGAGGAAGCGCGCTTCACCAACGATCTGTTCGATGCGGTGGAAGACCTATTGGGGCTGGCGCGCAACACGCTCAAGGTCGGGGTGATGGACGAGGAACGCCGGACCAGCGTCAACCTTGCCGCCTGCATCGAGGCGGTGAAGGACCGGATCATGTTCATCAACACCGGCTTCCTCGACCGGACGGGTGACGAGATGCACACCGCGATGCAGGCCGGCCCGATGCTGCGCAAGGGCGCGATGAAGACCACGCCGTGGATCACCGCCTACGAGGATCGCAACGTCCAGATCGGGCTCGCCTGCGGTCTTTCGGGCAAGGCGCAGATCGGCAAGGGCATGTGGGCGATGCCGGACCTGATGGCTGCCATGCTCGAACAGAAGATCGGCCATCCGATGACCGGGGCCAACTGCGCGTGGGTGCCGAGCCCGACCGCCGCGACGCTCCACGCGACGCACTATCACGCAGTCGATGTGTTCGCGCGTCAGTCCGAACGCGCCGCCGAGCCGGTTGCGGCCCTGTCGGACCTGCTGACGATCCCGGTGTCCGAAGGGACCAACTGGTCCGAAGGCGAAGTGCGCGAGGAACTGGAGAACAACGCGCAAGGCATCCTCGGTTACGTCGTGCGTTGGGTCGACCAAGGGGTCGGCTGTTCGAAAGTGCCGGACATCAACGACGTCGGGCTGATGGAAGACCGTGCAACCCTGCGCATTTCCAGCCAGCACATCGCCAACTGGCTGCATCACGGGGTCACAACTCCCGAGGAAGTCGATGCGGTGTTCCTGCGGATGGCGGCCAAGGTCGATGCGCAGAATGCAGGCGATCCGGCATACAAGCCGATGGCGAGCGATCCGCAAGGCAGCCTCGCCTTCCAGGCTGCACGCGCGCTGGTGTTCGAAGGACTCGAACAGCCCAACGGCTATACCGAGCCGTTGCTCCACGCCTATCGCCGCAAGGTGAAGGCGCTCGGCTGAACGATCTGGTCGGCAAGGCCCGTGCATTCATATTCCTGTTGACCATATTGCGAATGTGAACGATCACATTTACAATATGGTCGGGCGTAGATAGACCCGGCATCCGGTATAGAGAGGATAGAACCGCGATGGCCCTTGCCCCCGACGTTGCCAGCAGCACTGATCCGCTACCCGAGGATGCGGACGGGCAGAACATCAATGCGCCGGGACTGCAGTTCTTCGTCTTCGGGCTGTTTTTCATTTTTGGCGGGATCACTTCACTCAACGACGTGATCATCCCCAAGTTGAAGGAGTTGTTCACGCTCTCCAACTTCGAAGTATCGCTGGTGCAGGTGTGGTTCTTCGTCGCCTACGCCATCGTCGGCATCCCCGGCGCCAAGTTGGTCAAGAAGATCGGCTACATGCGCGGTGCTGCGGCCGGTCTTTCGCTGATGATCGTAGGCTGTTTGCTGTTCATCCCGGCGAGCCAGATGGCGGTCTTCGAATTGTTCCTGCTTGCGTATTTCGTGCTCGCGAGCGGTGTGGTGATCGTGCAGGTCGTCTCCAACCCGCTGATCAGCCTGCTCGGTCCAGCGAAGACGACTCATAGCCGCCTGACCTTCGCGCAGGCTTTCAATTCGCTCGGCACGACGATCTTCCCACTGGTCGGCGCCGGGATCATCCTCGGCAGCATCGCTGGTGTCAGTGCTTCCGATCTCTCGGGTCCGGCTCTCGATGCCTATCGCGCGACCGAGACGCAGATCATCGCCAAGACCTACATCGGCCTGGCGTTGGCGATTGCCGTGGTCGCGGGCGTCGTGTGGATGTTCCGCAACAAATTACAAGGCGAACGCCACGAGGATTCCAGCTTCATCGACGGGTTGAAGCTGCTGCGGCGGCCGCGCTTCGGTTACGGCGCGGCGTGCATCTTTCTTTACGTTGGTGCCGAAGTGTCGATCGGCAGCTTCATGATCAACTATCTCGAGCAAGCAAGCGTGCTCAACCAGAGTGCAGCAGCGATCGGCTGGCTCGTATCGTTCTACTGGGGCGGCGCGCTGGTCGGGCGGTTCGTTGGTTCCGGCGTGCTGCGGTTGTTCAGCCCAGGCAAGGTGCTGGCGTTCAATGCGTTGGGCGCGATCACGCTGATCCTCATTTCGGCCAACAGCCATGGGACGGTTGCAGCCTATACCCTGCTTGCCGTGGGACTGATGAATTCGATCATGTTCCCGACGATTTTCTCGCTCGCTTGCGAAAAGCTCGGTCCGCGCGCGGCGGATGGTTCCGGCATCATCAACGTCGCCATTGCCGGCGGCGCTGTGATCCCGGCTCTCTACGGGTTCACGTCCGACCACACCGGCTATGCGCTCGCCCTGATCATCCCGGCAATCTGCTACGCGATCATCGCCGGGTTCGGCGTGTTCGCCCGCAAACCCGCAGTCGCCTGACCCGACCCCGCAATTCGGAGACTTGCCGCCGTCGAATTTCGGCCGCAGGACGGGGGATAGCGGCTGCCCGTCTGCAAGCCGAATGTATCCGAAGAAGGGTCGCAAGCGATGACCGAAGCCGCTGAAGTCAATGCCGACATGCTGTCGTTCTGGAACGGTACCGGCGGCAATATCTGGGTCGAGCGGCAAGCGCACACCGACATCACGCTCCAGCCGGTAACCGACGCGCTGCTCGCCTTTGCCGCTCCGCAAGCCGGGGAGCGGGTGCTCGACGTCGGCTGCGGATGTGGCGCGGTCACGCTCGACATCGCACGTGCAGTGGGTGAAAGCGGCTCGGTAGTCGGGGTCGATATCTCCGGCCCGATGCTTGCCGAAGGGCAGCGCCGGGCCGAGGCAGCGGTGATCGGCAATGTTTCCTGGCACCGAGCCGATGCCGCCACCGCCGATCTCGGCACATTCGATCTCGTTGTGTCGGCGTTCGGCACGATGTTTTTCGGCGATCCGGTTGCTGCGTTCGCGCACATCCGTTCGTCGGTGGCTCCGGGCGGACGTCTGGCGATGGTCTGCTGGGCCCCGCTTGCAGAGAACCAGTGGATGGAAGTGCCGATGGACGCGGTCCGGCCGCATATCCCGCCGCGCCCGGCTGGTGCGCCCAATTCGCCGGGCATGTTCGGCTTCGCCAATCCCGACTATACCTCCGAAGTGCTCACCGCCGCCGGATGGGCGGCACCACGGTTCGAAAAACTGTCGCTCGATCTCGACATTGCGGCCGGCCGCGGGCTCGACGAAGCGGTCGCGCAATCGACTCTGATCGGCGCAGTCAACAGCTGGCTGCGCCCGCAACCCGACGAAGTGAAGATCGCCGCGACCGCCTCGATCCGCGAGGCCTTTGCTGCGCATACGGTGGGAGAGAGCGTCGCCCTCCCGGGCGCTTGCTGGCTGATCGGTAGCGAAGCGACCTAGCCAGCCGGGGCGGACAGATGGCGTGCGGCGCGCTATGGAGCAGCGAATGACAACGCCCTACCACCCGCCGGTCAAGCGTTCGGTTGCGATTGCCGGGCACAAGACCTCGATCAGCCTCGAGCCGCTGTTCTGGGACATGCTGCGCGAAGCGGCCGAACGCGAAAGCGTGCCGATCGCCGGGCTCGTCGCACGGATCGACGAGGAGCGTATCCGCGCCGAGCATCCGTGCGGGTTGGCGGGAGCAATCCGGATCTGGCTTGTGGCGAACGCGCCCGGGCGTTGAGCCAGCGTCAGTCGTCGCCGACGCGCTCGACCTGCGCGCCGACCAGCGCGAGCTTTTCTTCGAGCCGTTCGTAGCCGCGATCCAGGTGATAAAGGCGGCGGACCTGCGTCTGCCCTTCGGCGGCGAGCCCGGCGATCACCAGGCTCATCGAAGCGCGCAGGTCGGTCGCCATCACTTCCGCGCCGTGCAGCTGCTTCACGCCCTTGACGATCGCGGTGCGGCCGCTGGTCTCGATATCGGCCCCCATGCGCGCCAGTTCGGGCACGTGCATGTAGCGGTTCTCGAAGATCGTCTCGGTCAGCACGCTGGTGCCTTCAGCCACCGTCAGCAACGCCATCAGCTGCGCCTGCATGTCGGTCGCAAGGCCGGGATAGGGCGCGGTGGTGAGGTTGGTTGCCTTGAGCGGGCCGTTCGCAGCAATCCGCACGCCCTTCTTGTCGGCTTCGCACTCGACCCCGATGTTGCGCAGCGCGTGCAGCGTGGCCTGCATTTCGTCGGCCTTGGCTCCGTCAAGATAGACTTCGCCACCGGTAATCGCCGCGGCGCAGGCATAGGAACCCGCTTCGATGCGGTCGGCCATCACGCGGTAGGTCGCCCCGTGCAGGCGCTTGGCCCCGTGGATCGTCAGTTCCGACCCTCCGATCCCTTCGATCTCCGCGCCCATCGCCACCAGCAGGTTGCACAGGTCGACGATCTCCGGCTCGCGCGCGGCATTGAGCAGGCGGCAGGTGCCGTTCGCCAGCACCGCAGCCATCAGCGCGTTCTCGGTCGCGCCAACCGAAACCACCGGGAAGTCGAATTCGCCGCCCGGGAGCCCGCCATCCGGCGCGTGCGCGCGCACGTAACCCTGCGCGAGTTCAATCGTCGCCCCGAACGCCTCGAGCGCCTTCAAGTGCAAGTCGATCGGGCGGTTGCCGATCGCGCAGCCTCCGGGCAGCGACACGGTCGCTTCACCCATTCGCGCCAGCATCGGGCCGAGCACGAGGATCGAGGCGCGCATCTTGCGCACGAGATCGTACGGCGCGACGGTGCCGGTGATCCGGGTCGCTTCGAGGCTCATCACCCGCCCGAAATCTTCGGGGCGACTGCCCTGGATCACGGTCGTCACCCCGAACTGGTTCATCAGGTGCTGGAACCCGTCGATATCGGCGAGGCGCGGCAGGTTGCGCAGCGTCATCGGTTCGTCGGTGAGCAGCGCGCAGGGGATCAGCGTGAGCGCGGCGTTCTTCGCGCCGGAAATCGGGATCGTGCCGGAAAGGCGCTTGCCGCCTTCGATGATGATCTTGTCCATGACTTCAGGCCTTAGCGCGTTTGATCGCGCCCGCAAGTCGGCGGTTGCGCAGGCGCCACGCGCTTCGTATCGCTACACCCCATGAGCAGCCGCAAACCGATCAAGAAAGCCGTGTTCCCCGTCGCGGGCCTCGGCACCCGATTCCTTCCCGCGACCAAGGCGATCCCGAAGGAATTGTTGCCGATCGTCGATCGGCCGCTGATCCAGTACGCGGTCGACGAAGCCCGCGAAGCGGGGATCGAGCAGATGATCTTCGTCACCGGTCGCGGCAAGACTGCGATCGTCGAACATTTCGACATCGCCTACGAACTCGTGACGACGATGGAAGAGCGCGGAAAGTCGCTCGACGTGCTCGAACCCACGCGGTTCACGCCGGGCGACATCATCACCGTGCGCCAGCAGGTGCCGATGGGCCTCGGTCACGCGATCTGGTGCGCCCGCGCGATCGTCGGGGACGAGCCGTTCGCGATTTTCCTGCCCGACGAGCTGATGATTGCGCGCAAGGGCGGCACCGGCTGCATGAAGCAGATGGTCGAAGCCTACGATGAGGTCGGCGGGAACCTGATCTCGGTGCTTGAAGTACCGCACGAAGCCGTTTCGAGCTACGGCGTGATCGCGCCCGGTGCGCAGATCTCCGATAGCCTGACCGAAGTCACCGGACTGGTCGAGAAGCCGCCGGTGGCCGAAGCCCCATCGAACAAGATCATTTCGGGCCGCTACATCCTGCAGCCCGAAGTGATGCGCACGCTCGAAGACCAAGAGAAAGGCGCGGGTGGCGAGATCCAGCTGACCGACGCGATGGCGCGGATGATCGGCAACCAGCCGTTCCACGCAGTGACGTTCGACGGCAAGCGCTACGACTGCGGCAGCAAGACCGGGTTTGTCGAAGCGACCTTGGCACTGGCACTCGAGCGGGACGACATGGGTGCCGAGGTGCGCGCAATGGCGGAGCGGTTGCTGGCCGGTTAGGCCCCGGCGCTCTCGCGTACTTTCGCTATGCCCGCAGCGCGCTGGGCGGCCAGTTCGGCCTTGAGCTTTGCAGGATCGCGCGCGAACACGAACCCGAAGCTGACCCCGCCCTCCTTACCGATCGTTGCATGGTGCAGCTTGTGCGCCTGGACCAACCGCTTGGCATAACCGCGCTTGGGCACCCAGCGGAACCAGCGCTGGTGGACCAGCCCGTCGTGCACCAGCGTGTAAACGATACCGTAGAGCAAGATGCCAAGCCCGATCCAGGTGCCCGGCCACCATGCGTTTGCTCGCATCACCAGCGGGCTGCCGAGCGCGAACATCGAAATGCTCATTGCCGCGCCGACCAGCGCGAAGCGGTCGTTCTTTTCGAAAAAACCATCATGCGGTTCGTGGTGGTCGCGGTGCCATGCCCAGCCAAACCCGTGCATCACATACTTGTGGCTCGCCCAAGCGACGCCTTCCATCGCGAGAGTGCTCGCAAGCACGATGAGAAAGGGGACCAGCGCAACCATTGCGCGCGGCAATATAGGTCAGTCGACGGGGAAAAAGAACCGCGCGATTTCCTCGCCGATCCGGGCCGGACGCAGCGTTCCGGCATCGACGCAGCACCAACTGGAACGTACTTCGGCGATAACTTCCTCGCCGCGTTCGATCACGGTGTGGTAGAAAGCTCGTGCACCGTGGATCTTTTCCAACACCGTGCGAGCGATCACGTCGTCGTCGAGGAACGCGGGCTTGCGGTAGGTAATCTCGTGCTTGAGCGCGACCCACAACCGCTCGGCGACCGCTTCGGCCGGGGCCAGCTTGTTCCAATGCGCCAGCACCGCGTCCTGCACCCAGTTGAGGTAACGCGAATTGTTCACGTGCCCCATGAAATCGATGTCGTCGGGGGTGATATTGATCGGGTGGTGGAACGGCTTTGCTGACATACATGTCAGTTACCACGCCAATCGTTTCCAATCCATGACAAAAGTCGGAATTTCAATGGATTCGTCAGATGCCTGCTTGGAAGCGACAATTCGTTACAAAATTGGCGGGAAACAAAACCTCTGTCGGAAATTTTCGCGATTGGCCCGGCGTGATTGTCCACCGGGACCTTAAGGAAATGTACAATGCGCAATTCGCTCAAGATTGTTGCTGTTACCCTCGTTTCCACCGCCGCTCTCGGTATGGCCCTCCCCGCCGTTGCCGCGACGACAAAGACTTCGGCCCCAGCCAAGGTCACGGCCACTCCGGCCAAGGCCACCACCAAGACTGCATCGACCAAGTCGAGCAAGAAGGCCAAGTGGACCAAGGCATCGATGAAGACCTCGAGCAAGAAGACTGCCGCCAAGGCGCCGGTGAAGACCGCGTCGAAGACGACGGTCAAAACTCCGGTCAAGGCAACGACCAAGGCGCCAGCCAAGGGCTGATGCTTGAGCCGGGACAAGATTTCCCATCTTGCCCGCCGACGGGGGCGGTTTTAGCCAGCACTGCATGGCCAGCCGCCCCCGCACGCTTTACGAGAAAATCTGGGATGCCCATGTCGTCGAAACGCTCGATGACGGCACCAGCCTGATCTACATCGACCGCCACCTGGTCCACGAAGTCACCAGCCCGCAGGCGTTCGAGGCGCTGCGCGTGAGCGGGCGAAAGGTCCGCCGGCCAGACCTCACGTTGGCGGTCCCCGACCACAACCTGCCGACAACTCCCCGGCTCGACTCGCGAGGCAAGCGCTTGCCGATTGCCGATCCGCAGAGCGCGGCACAGCTCGCCGCGCTCGAACGCAACGCGCCCGACTTCGGGATCGAATACATCGATGCGACCGCTCCGGCGCAGGGGATTGTCCATGTCGTGGGGCCCGAGCAGGGTTTCTCGCTCCCCGGCGCGACGATCGTCTGCGGGGACAGCCACACCGCGGCCCATGGAGGCATCGGCGCGTTGGCATTCGGGATCGGCACCAGCGAAGTCGAGCATGTTCTCGCGACGCAAACGCTGCTGCTCAAGCAATCGAAGACGATGGAAGTGCGCGTGACCGGCGCGCTCGGCCCCGGCGTGACGCCAAAGGACCTGATCCTCCATATCATCGGCACGATCGGCGCGGCGGGCGGTACCGGCTACGTCATCGAATATCGCGGGCCCGTGTTCGAGGCGATGAGCGTGGAGGGCCGGCTGACGGTGTGCAACATGAGCATCGAGGCGGGCGCACGCGCCGGCCTGATCGCCCCCGACGATGTCGTGTTCGATTACCTCGAGGGCCGCCCCTACGCGCCGACCGGAGACGACTGGGAACGCGCGGTCGCGTGGTGGCGTTCGCTCGCCACCGACGACGGCGCAAGGTTCGACAAGTCGGTAACGATTGACGCCAGCACGGTCGAGCCGACCGTGACCTGGGGCACCAGCCCGGAAGACGTCGCACCGATCGGGGCGGTGGTTCCGTCGCCGGAAAGTTTCGTGGATCCTTCTAAGCAGGAAGCGGTGCGCAAGAGCCTTGCCTACATGGGGCTCGAGCCGGGAGAGAAACTGTCCGAAGTCCCGGTCGAGAACGTGTTCATCGGCAGCTGCACCAACAGCCGGATCGAAGACTTGCGCGCCGCTGCCGAAGTGCTGCGCGGTCGGCACAAGGCCGCGAACGTGCGATGGGCGATCGTTGTCCCTGGGTCAGGACTGGTGAAAGCGCAGGCCGAGGCCGAAGGGCTCGACAAGGTGTTCATCGATGCCGGGCTCGAATGGCGCGAACCGGGCTGTTCGGCGTGCCTCGCGATGAACCCCGACAAGGTGCCCGCAGGCGAACGGTGCGCTTCGACCAGCAACCGCAATTTCGTCGGCCGGCAAGGTCCGGGCGCACGCACGCACCTGGTCAGCCCGGCGATGGCGGCCGCCGCCGCAGTGACCGGCAAACTCACCGACGTGCGCGAACTGGTGCGTTGAGCAGGCGCGGGGTGGAACCGAACGCGACCCCTTGCACGCTTACCGTGCGCGGACCATGTGTGATCGCATGACCAAGAAGATCACCGGGAAAGCCGCGGCCATGGCCGCTGGTGCCATTGGGTCGGCAGCGATCGCTGCTGCCCTGCTCTATGCCAACAAGCGCAAGGAAAAGAAGGCGCAGAAGACCGACACGATCCCGTCGGGCGAGCCACCGGAGACCGACTGATGGAACCCTTGAGCGAAGTGGAAGGGCGGGCGATCCCGTTCGGGCGCAAGAACGTCGATACCGACGTGATCATTCCGGCCCACTGGCTCAAGACCATCACCCGCGACGGGCTGGGGCAAGGCGCATTCGAGACAGTGCGCGCCGAAGCCGGGAACGTGTTCGACGATCCCAAATTTGCCGGCGCTTCGATCCTGATCGCAGGCGACAACTTCGGCTGCGGATCGAGCCGCGAGCACGCAGCTTGGGCTCTGCTCGACCTCGGTATCAAGGCGGTGATCGCGCCGAGCTTTTCGGACATCTTTTCCGGTAACGCGTTCAAGAACGGCATCCTCACGGTCGTCCTGCCGCAAGAGCAGGTCGACCGCCTGATGGAGGTCGCGCAGACCGATCCCGTCTCGATCGACCTGGAAAGCCAGATCGTTTCTACCCCGTTCCAGGATCGCTTCACGTTCGAGATCGACCCGTTTCGCAAGCATTGCCTGATCGAGGGGCTCGACGAGGTCGGGCTGACTCTCTCGCGCGACGCCGCTATCGCTACCTATGAACAGAGGCAAGCGGGCGACATGCCCTGGCTGGCCCACGGAACGGAGAGAGCCGCATGAAAGCTTTGAGGACCCACGCAGTTGGCGGGCCCGAAACCCTTACCCTCGACGAAGTCGATGTTCCCACGCCCGGAAAAGGGCAGGTGCTGGTCGATGTGAAGGCTTGTGCGATCAACTATCCCGACACGTTGATGATCCGCGACCTCTACCAGTTCAAGCCCGAGCGACCCTATTCGCCGGGCGGTGAAATCGCCGGGGTTATCGAAGCGGTCGGCGAAGGCGTCGAAGGCTGGAAAGCGGGTGACAAGGTGCTCGCCGGGATCGGCAATGGCGGTCTGGCGGAGAAGGTCTGCGTGCCCGCCAACCGGATGTTTGCGGTGCCCGACGGCGTCCCGTTCGAGAAGGCCGCATCGCTGATGATGACCTATGGCACTACGATCCACGGCCTCAAGGATCGCGGCCACATCAAGCAAGGCGACGTGATGCTGGTCCTCGGCGCGGCGGGGGGCGTGGGCCTCTCTGCGGTCGAACTCGGCAAAGCGTTCGGCGCTAAAGTGATCGCCGCCGTCTCGAGCGCGGAGAAAGGCGAGATTGCGAAACAAGCCGGGGCTGACGACGTGGTCATTTACCCCAAGGGCGAGATGGACAAGGCTGCGAGCAAGGAGCTCGCTAATGCGTTCAAGGCAGCGTGCGGTCCTGATGGGGCGAACATCGTCTACGATATCGTCGGCGGGCAGTATTCCGAGCCGGCGCTGCGCGCGATCGCGTGGGAGGGGCGCTTCCTGGTGGTCGGTTTCCCGGCGGGCATCGCGAAAATGCCGCTCAACCTGACCCTGCTCAAGAGCTGCGACATCTGCGGCGTGTTCTGGGGCGCGTTTACGGCCCGCGAGCCGGGCAAGTTCCACGAACAGGTCAAGGAGCTGTTCGCCTTGCTCAAGGCTGGAAAGATCGATCCGCTGGTGTCGGAGACTTTCCCGCTCGAGCGCGGCGGCGACGCTATCGCCAAGCTGGAGAATCGCGAAGCGGTGGGCAAGCTCGTCGTGACAATGGACTGACCGCGCTTGCCGCTCATGGCAGGCGCGCCTATGTCCAGAAGTCCATATTCCGTTTGGGGAAAACGATGACCGATTTCAATGACCGCGAGCGCGCCGAGGAAGCGCACTTCGCATTCGACCAGGAAACAGCCTTCCGCATTGCCGCGCGCCGCAACCGGCTGCTCGGCCAGTGGGCGGCCGAAAAAATGGGCCTGACGCCCGAAGAGACCGATGCCTATGCCAAGGCGGTGGTCCAGGCCGATTTCGAGGAAGCGGGCGACGAAGACGTGATCCGCAAGGTGCTGGGCGACCTGACCCAGGCCGGGATCGAGATCGACGAAGCGCAAGTGCGAACCGCCCTCGAGCAGCAAGCGATCGAAGCGCGCCGCCAATTGATGGGCGAGGCCTGACGCCATGCCGATGAACGGCGGCGACATCGCCGGGATGATCGAAGCCGCGCTCCCCGGGGCGGTGGTCGAGATGACCGACCTTGCGGGCGACGGCGATCACTGGGCCGCCCGAGTTATCGCGCCGCAATTTGCCGGCAAGAGCCGCGTCGCACAGCACAAGCTGGTTTACGAAGCGCTCGGCGGACGGATGGGCGGCGAACTCCACGCCTTGCAACTCACCACCGCCGTCCCCAACTAATTACGCGCAAGCCCAATTTCCAAAGCAGGTCGTATTGCCATGTCCGACGTCAACCAGCGCATCTCCGATATCGTCTCGAACGACGATGTCGTCCTGTTCATGAAGGGAACTCCGCTGTTCCCGCAGTGCGGCTTTTCGAGCCGCGCGGTCGCGATCCTCGATCACTGCGGCGTCGCCTACGGCAGCGTCGACGTGCTGCAGGACATGGAGATCCGGCAAGGGATCAAGTCGTTCTCCGACTGGCCGACGATTCCCCAGCTCTACGTGAAAGGCGAATTCGTCGGCGGCAGCGACATCATGATGGAGATGTACGAAGCGGGCGAACTGCAGCAGCTTTTGGCTGAAAAGCAGGTCGCAAAGGCCGGTTGATCCTCGCCCTTCGTGGCCGAATGAGAAAAGGCCCGTCCGGGATATCCGGGCGGGCCTTTCTCTTGGGGTTCGGGGAGGCGGGGCCGGGAGACCGGGGGCCCCGCCTCATTTAGGAAGACTTTGGGGTGCCCTGTTCCTAGCACGGACCGTGCCAAGTCGAATTCGTGGCGGATTCTTGCGGGTCATGATGGTTAACAATTTTTACCCCGATCCGATTGTGTAAGGTTTCCCGACAGCGATTTGAATTGCCGCTTGGCAAGCGCGCGGCAGGGCGGCACAGACGGTTGCAATGAACGACCGAACTTCCCCCGACAGCCCGCGCCCTTCGATCCCTGCCGCCACGGTCGTGGTGTTCCGCAACGCCCCCGAGGGCGGCCCCCCGCAAATCCTGATGGTTACCCGCGCACGGCAGATGTCGTTCGCCGGCGGTGCGGCGGTGTTCCCCGGCGGGCGGATCGACGACGCGGATTTCGCCCTTGCCGATGCACTCGAAACCGGTCTCGAGCGGAGTGAAGCTGCCAGCCGGGTGGCAGCCGTGCGCGAAACGCTGGAAGAAACCGGACTGGTCATCGGGGTGCGCGAGCCCGTCGGGGCCGACGATGCCCGCAAAGCGCGCGCGATGCTGCTCGAAAGCGGAGTTCTGGCTCCGGTGCTCGATACGATGGGCTGGACGCTAGACCTGGATGCGCTGGTCGCCTTCGCCCGCTGGCATCCGAAGAACGAGCGCATCCCGCGCATCTTCGATACCCGCTTCTACCTCGCCGACCTTGGCACTGGGGCGGTCGAGATCGAGATCGATGCGACCGAGAACACCCGCCTGTTCTGGACCACCGCTGCCGATGCTCTGGCGGCGGCCGATCGCGGCGACATCATGATTATCTTCCCGACCCGCCGAAACCTCGAACGGCTCGCCCGGTTCGCCGATTTCGACGCTGCAAGGGCCGATGCGGCGGCGCATCCGGTGCGCACGATCACGCCCTGGACCGAAGAGCGCGATGGCCGGCCGTGGATCGTAATCCCGGCGGACTGCGGCTATCCGGTCGACGGCGAACCGCTTGACCGTGCTGCCCGGGGCTGATCAGGCGCACATTCCTGCTTCCGTGCACATTACGAAGTCGCGCCGCTCTGCGGCAGGAAGCCCTGCAACACATTGCCTTCGGTCGTCAGGTAATTGCGCGCATAATCGAAGCGCGGTGTGTCGGAAAACAGCAGGTAGTAGTATTTCATCTGCTCCGACCACCAGTAACCCGGGCAGTGATCGGCCTGCCTCTTGGGATTGCTGGTTACATCCGCCATGTCGGTGAAGCCGAAGGGTGCGCGGTTGAATTGTTTCATTGCCAGGAAGTGGTCGCGCCCGATCGACCGCCAACGCGGGTCGCGATCGATCAGCCACAGCGTGAATGCCGAATCCGCCAGTTCGGGGCGCAGCGAATTGGTCATTTGCGTCGCCTCTCCAGCCAGATAGTCGTATCCTTCGGGCAGGATGCCGTAGCGCGCCTGCAGTGCAGCCCAGCTTTCAGTGTATGCCGCCCCTTCCTTCATCGCGCCGCCCTGGCCAAGCAAGCCGCCGTAGAACGATGCCAGCTCGTCCTGTTCGGTAGATACGATCTCACCGGTCTCGAAATCGACATCGGCGAACCATAACGCGCCATCCCGCCAGACCTGTTGGTGCTTCAGGATGGCTGAGGTGCAGACGTTGTACATCGCCTTGCAGTCGGCATCCCCGAGCAGTTGCCAGCTGTCCCACAGGTATTCGAAGAAGCTGTCGCAATACGATCCGACGGTGGCCCTGCGCGAATGCCATTCACCGGTGTCGACATCGATCTGGGTGGCAACAAGGCCCAGCTTCGACCGGCGTTCGAACACTGCGACTGCGGCGCGCTTTGTCGCTTCGACATAGCGCTCATCGCCCGTCAGGAGGCTAAGCGTACCCCATTCCGGCAGGTATGTGGCGATGTCGGCCGGACTGGTAACGCTTTGGCGGGTTTCGCCGGTCGCTAGGTTAATGAACCGGCGCGGCATCCCGGTGGGCGTATCGAATGCGGGCAGCAATCTGTCTGCGAGGTCGCGGGCCTTGGCGAGCAAGGCAGGGTCGCCGCTGGCATGATGAGCAGATAGCAGCCCTCCGACCAGCCTGATCGAGGTCTCGAACACCGATACTTCGCCGTCGACCGCGAAATCGAGGTTGCCCTTTACCCAATCGACCCCGGCGGCGAACGCTTCGTCGAGGCCCATGACCCAAAGCGTATCGAGCGCTTCGATCAGCGACAGGCCGAGGTGACGGTCCTTGAGTGGGAAGCTGGAAAACGTCCCGCTAACAGGCCTGATCTCGTCCTTGCCCCACGCTAGGCGGCGGTAATTGTCCCACGCGAACTCCATCTGGTCGCGAACGTCGGTCGCGAGTGCGCTCCAGTCGATCCCGCTACCAGGATCCGCAGCGCGGAGCGATTGAGGCAAGCCGCCGATCGCACCCAGCGCCGCCGCGCCGCGCAACAAGGTGCGCCGTTGCAGTTTCACGCGCTCCATCCTCCTGTTCCCTCGCCGACCGGGCCTCGCCGATTTTGTCCGGTTTCACAACCGTCTTGCGTCGCGCGCGGCTCTCGCCCAATCGAGCGGAAGCGAAATTTCCATTCGGCACAGGAGCCAGAATGCCCAAGTTGCTTCGTATCGCTGCCGTTCTCGCTACTGTTCCCGCGCTCGTATCGGGGCCCGCGCTCCTGTCGGCAAAGTCCGAACCGACGCCATATGACAGCGTCGATCCGATGATCGGCACCGGCGGCGAAGGGCACACCTTCCCCGGCGCAGTCGCCCCGTTCGGGATGGTCCAGCTCTCGCCCGACACCGACACGACTTGCACGATCCGCGATTGCTACGGCCACGCGGCAGGTTATCGCTACGAGGATCCGACGATCCAGGGATTTAGCCACACCCATTTTTCGGGCGCGGGCCACTCTGACCTCGGCGATTTCCTGGTGATGCCGGTCAGCGGCGATGCAGTGCCGCTCGAACCGGGTAGCGCGACCGACTCGGCATCGGGTTATCGCTCGCGCTACAGCCACGCGACCGAGGTCGCGCAGCCGGGATACTATGCTGTTACACTCGCCGACTACGGCGTGAGAGCAGAAATGACCGCGGGCACGCGAATCGGTGTCCATCGCTATACCTTTCCGGCGGACAAGGCGGCACATCTCGTTTTCGATCTCAGGACGTCGCTGTACAACTACCCGGGCAAGGTCCTGTGGTCCTCGATCCGGTTGCGTGGCGATCGCACGATCACCGGCTGCCGCCAGACGCGCGGCTGGGCGCCCGACCGCGTGCTGTGCTTTGCGATGCAGCTCTCCGCGCCGGTCGCCGGGCACGCGTTCGTCGATACCGAGAAAAGTGTCGCCTACCGCGGGTTCCAGGGGCCGGGACGCGGGACGGACAAGGTGGCCTACAAACAGGGGCGCGCGATCGTTGCGCGGCTCGATTTCGGCCAACTTCCCAGGCCGCTGGAAGTGAAGGTGGCAATCTCGTCGGTCGACGAAGCAGGCGCACTGGCCAACCTAGCGAGCGAACCGGGCGACTTCGACGCGATCCGCGCGAAGACCAGGGCCGAGTGGCAGAAAGCGCTGGGAGCGGTCGAGATCGAAGCACCCGAGGGTATGCGCACGAGCCTTTATACTGCGCTCTATCATTCGCTGCTCGCCCCCTCGATCGCGGGCGATGTCGATGGTCGCTATCGGGGGGCGGATAACCAGGTCCACACGGTCGACTTTCCCTTCCGGTCGACCTTTTCGCTGTGGGACACGTTCCGTGCCGAACAGCCGCTGCTTACCCTGATCCAGCCCGAGAAGGTCAACTCCGACATCGTCCGGTCACTGCTGGCCAGCCAGCAGGACAGCCCGTTCGGCATCCTGCCCGTGTGGCAGTTCCAGGGGCGCGAAACGTGGACCATGATCGGCTATCACGCGGTGCCGATCATCGCCGACGCGTATCTCAAGGGGATCAAGGGATTCGATGCTGACAAGGCGCTCGATGCGATGGTGGCGAGCGCAACCTACGGTCCCTATGGCGATCTCGCCGACTACATGAAGCTGGGCTATGTCCCGATCGACAAAGAGCCCGAAGCGGCATCGAAGACTGTCGAGTACGCCTACGACGACTGGACCATCGCCCGCATGGCCGATGCGATGGGCAGGAAGGATATCGCGGCCCGGTTCTACAAGCGGGCGGGCTACTGGCGGAACACGTTCGACCCGAAAACCGGGTTCGTCCGTGCGCGGAAATCGGACGGCCAGTTCCGCACGCCGTTCGATCCTACCGCGATCAACTACGGCTCGGACTACACCGAGGGCAATGCCTGGCAATACAGCTGGTTCGTGCCGCAGGACCAGGCTGCGCTGTTCAAGGCAATGGGCGGCGACAAGGCAGCCATCGCCAAGCTCGATGCGATGTTCGATTTCGACAATTCGAAACTCGACTACAGTCATGCCGAAGATATCGCTGGACTGATCGGGCAATACATTCACGGCAACGAGCCGAGTCATCACGTCGCTTATCTCTACGACTACGCGGGTGCCCCGTGGAAGACGCAGGGGCGCCTCAAGCAGATCGTCGAGAGCCAGTACAAGCCGACACCCGACGGACTTTCGGGGAACGACGACTTAGGCCAGATGTCTGCCTGGCTGGTGTTCACTTCGCTGGGTTTCTATCCGGTCACGCCGGGGAGCCTGCAATATGCGATCGGGCGACCCTTCGTGGACCGGGCGACGATCCACCTGCCAAACGGCAAGGCATTCACCGTCATCGCCGACAATATGGACGATGCGCACCCGTTCGTCGGCTCTGTTACACTCGACGGGAAGCCTTTCGCGCGCAGCTACGTCACCCAAGGCGAGATCATGGCCGGCAGCACGCTGCGTTTCACAATGCAGGCCCGCCCGAACAAGCGATGGGCGAGCGGTCGTTCGGCAAGACCGTACTCGATGAGCGCGGCGGAGCGATAGGAAGAGGGGGAAATCCACTGGTCGGGACGACTGGATTCGAACCAGCGACCCCCACACCCCCAGAGCGATTCTGGCCAGATTTTCTTCGTCACGGCCTGGCACTGTATGGCACTTTAGGGCACACAAGAGCGATCCGATTCTAAGATTAAGATATTGATTGGAGTCCACATTATTCCAGAAATCCGATATTGAATCCACGAATCACAGCCAGATTCGGAAAAATGCGAGATTCAGATCGGTGGCGACATGGTGGCGACAAATTGCTCAAGAGAGACCTCGGCTCACGACCAAGCTGGCAACGTCTCTTCCTATCACAGATCGTCCGCGGATACTCTATGATCCGGACTTGGCGGGCTTCGGAATTCGCATTGCGAGCCCCAGCTCACGACATCCAAACGGTGCACGAACGTGGATTGTAGAGTACCGCCCAGGTTCGGGCGGGCGCGGTGTTTCCAAGAGACGAATCTCGCTTGGTAGAGCAGACGTTGTCTCCGCAGATGAAGCCCGGCGCCGGGCTCGCGATATTCTTGCCGAGGTTTTTGCCAATGGATCCGACCCCGCCGAGACCATCGCGCGCGCTCGATCTGCCAAGAAGATAGACGATCTTCGAGACGACTATCTTTCAGCAACCAATCCATTTCGAAAGCAGAGAACTCGCGACTTATATGAGGGACTCTGGCGGTTGCACATTTCTCCGGCAATCGGTGCTATGAAAGTAGACCAAGTCACGAAGTCCAAGATCACCGAGGTACACACTCGACTGGGTCTTCGTCACCCCGCAACTGCGAACCGAGTTGTCATCCTACTTTCCCATTTCTTCGAATGGTGTCGCGAAGGAGACCGAGTACGTTTCGAGCGGAACCCTGCCCGAGGGATAAAGAAGTTCAAAATCAAGCCTCGAGAGCGCTACTTGTCACCGGAGGAGTTCGCGAGGCTGGGGGCGGCGATTACACGCGCGGAAACAATCGGAATTGAGTGGAAGCCCGATCCTGCGAAGAAGATCAAACACGCGCCGAAGCCAGAAAACAGGGTCACGAAAATCTGTCCGTTTTCCGCGGCGGCCATTCGTCTCCTCGCTTTTACCGGTGCCAGGCTGCGCGAGATTCTAAATCTTGAGTGGTCTCAGGTTGATTTGGCGCTTGGGTTGGTGCGGCTGCCTGATTCGAAGACGGGAGCAAAGACCATCATTCTGGGCGCGCCAGCGATCGAGATTCTATGTTCCCTTCAAGTGCTACGTTCAAAGGCGAAGAGCGCAAGGTTTGTGATCGAAGGAAAGAATCCGGCGAAACCGAGACCAGACTTACAAAGGCCTTGGGCTCTCGTTCGACGAGAAGCGGGTCTGTCGGACTTTCGACTCCATGATCTTCGGCATTCGTTCGCAAGCGTTGGGGTAGCATCAAACCTCGGTCTTCCGATCATTGGAGGACTTCTTGGTCACGCGGACCCGGCGACAACCGCTCGCTATGCGCACCTCGCGGTCGAGCCGCTTCGCGCGGCGAATGAGGGGATCACATCACAGATATTTGAGATGATGAATGGCTAACTTCGCAAGGATTTTGACGTGATCCCCAGCTTGGATTAGAACTGGCCGATTATTTCGCGCATAAGTGCGGTCTAAACAATGGGCTGCGTATTCGAGCCGATAAGGCTTAGTCGAACGCATAAGGCGTAGCGGAGCAGGCAATTGCTTATCAAGTTCGGCGGCGAACGCCACCGGAGTCACTTATGCTAGGGATGAGTACGGGCTCTCCCGGTTGTTGTCTTCCACTCAGGCGGCGATCTTGACGCGGGTGTGGGTCATGCTGGGGAGCAACGTCTCATTCAGAAGCTCGTCACGCATGTGAACTCTGAAACTCTCGACGTAGCGATTCTGCATCAGCCTTCCCGGCGCGATGTAATGCCACTCCATGCCGATCACCTTACAGCGTGCCAGCACGGCATTGCCGGTGGGCTCAGTACTATTGTCGCTGACGATCTGCTGGTCTTGTCATGCTGTTCGATCAGTGCGGTAGAGGGCCGTATGTAATCCGGCCTTAAGCCCCAAAACCCGACAGTCCGTAACCGGTCCGTTTAAGACAGCTTGCTGATTCGAGAGGCGTAGCTCGGCGTGATAATTGAGCGCGAACGCTGCTTGATCAGAACTTCTTCGTCACCGTGCCAATGATCTCGCGACTTGCACCATATACACAGCCGGCTGGTCCCGAGCAGCGCGCTACGTACGTCTTGTCAAAGAGGTTTGAGGCGTTGACGGCAAATCGCCAACTGGGCGTGTCGTAGTGGACCGCAGCATCGAAAAGTGTCGCAGCTTGGCCGTAGTAGACAACTGGGTTGTAGAAGCCCGGAAGGCTGCCTGCGCTCGAACTAGTGTAGCGGACGCCCGCGCCGAAGCCGAGGCCGCCAAGCGTGCCTTTGCTGATTGTGTAGTCAGCAAATAGCGACGCCTTGTACTCCGGTGTGACGGGAAGTGGAGCACCGATCTCAGCCGCAGTGTTGCTCTTGAGAACGGTAGAGTCGCTATAGCTGATGGACCCGTTTATCGAGAGCTGGTTGTGAATGCGAGCGACGAACTCGAACTCACCTCCCTTGACTTCAACTTCACCGGAAGCGGTCCCGTAGACCGGTCCGGCAGACGGGTTGGTCGAAACCACGTTTGTCTGCTTGATGTCGAAAAGGGCAGCGGTCGCGAAGATCTTGACGCCCGGGCCAAGGCTTCGACCATCAAATTTGAACCCGGCTTCCCACTGCTTCCCAGTACTTGGCTCGAACGGATTGCCTGTATTCGAGTCGGTGCCGATCTGCGGCAGGAACGAGGTTGCATAGCTCACGTAGGGAGCGATCCCTGAGGCCGTGACGTAGGTTGCGCCGACACGGTACGTGAACTTGTGCGAGGACTCGTAATTCACGGTCTCGGGATCGGTGACCAGCGTGTAAGGCGTGAGGTACGAACTATCGACCCAGTCATAGCGACCGCTTGCGAGCAGCTTGAAGCCGCCAATTCCAAGTTGATCTTGAGCGTAGATGCCCGTCTGCTTCACTCGTTGGTGGTTGTATCGCGTCGTGTAACCAAGAGTGGGTTCGACCGGGACGTAGATAGGATTGTAGAGATCAATCGTCTCATTGAACCCGGCAAATCCATAGTCTGCGACATTGTGAATGTTGCGATAGTCGATGCCGGCAATGAAGTTGCTCTCGATCGGGCCACTGCCGAGCTTCGCTTCGATCCGATTGTCTGTCGTGAAGGCTTCCACCTGCTCGCGGTAGGTGAAGTTCGACTGATAGATAGTCTTGTAATAGTTCGCCAAGGTCGAGTCAGTGGTGTTCACGAAACCACCGGAATCGTAGACTCCGTAAGGGGTCTCTTCCTTGTAATGGCTCCACCTCAGGTTCGAGACGAACTTGAATGCTGGACCGAAACTGTGCTCGAAATTGTAACCTGCCCCCCACTGATGACGTTCATATACATCGTCGGGATTCGCCGAGTTTGTCTTGCGCGACAATTGACCGTTGGGATTGGATTCAAGCGTACCGGCGACGGGCAGGAATCCCTCGGTGCCACCTGTGACCTTGTCGTACTGGTAGTAGAACAGCGGGGTAAATTGGGTATCAGCCCCCAAGTGGAACGTCGCCGTTGGCGCGACCATCACGCGCTTGGCATGAGTGAAATCAGGGTTGCCGTCGCGATCGCGGTAGAGGCCGGTGAGGCGGACATCGACTGAATCGCTGACCGGACCGGTTATCGTGGAAGCAACTTGCTTGAAGTTGTCGGTGCCGCCCTTGACCTCGAACTCGCCGCCAAATTGGCTGTCTGCGCGGCGGCTGGTCTCGTTGAAGATGCCTCCCGGAGGTGAGCTGCCATAGAGCACTGACGCTGGGCCCTTGAGTACTTCGAGAGACTGGAAGGCATAAAGGTCGAGGCCCACAGTCGAGATCGTGGTCGAAGCAGGTGCTGCCAGGCCATCGATGTATTGGGTTGGCGTGAAGCCTCGAACCGTGAAGAAATCGAAGCGAAGGTCCGGCCCATAGTTCTCGCCAAATACGCCTGCTGTGTAGCGAACAGCTTGCTGCGCGTCGGTGAAGTTGAGCAGGTCGATCTGGTCGCGTGAGACGACCGAAACGGACTGTGGTGTCTCGACCAAAGGGATGTCGGACTTGGTAGCCGTAACCGCAGCGGCCGGCACGAAGTTCTTGGCCACAACGACGATCGTGGTTTCACCATTCTCGGTCGTCTTGACTGTCTTCGGCGCGCTGCTGTCGCTCGCTTCCTGCGCATGGGCGGGAACTGCAATGACCGCACCCGCCGCTATGCCGACGAGCAAGGTCGACCGAATTCGGTTGGCTGACGTTCGAAGAGTCATGGTGACCGCCCTTTGCATTGGCTTCACGGAAGCCTGTTGCCATCGGGTATGCAGTTTGCGGCTGCTCGCTCTATGCTGCATCCGCGAAAGGGCCTGACATTGTCGCGAATGGGCCAAGCCAGCGGAGATACGTGCGAGAGGAACGCTGAGATTAGAAGTTGCTGACCTCCTTGGTCAGCTGGGTGGGTTTTGCGAACCACCTGGCCTGTAGTGGCTCGGGGATGAGCCGAATGAGCGATGAAACATGGCGCTGAAGGCGCTCGGACTCTCGTAGCCCACATCAAAGGCGACCGTGGTAACTGGTTGCCCCATTGCAAGCAGCGAAACCGCTTCCATCAGCCTGACCTGTTGTCGCCAGACCGCGAGACCCATGCCTGTCTCCTGCCTGAAGAGACGGGTAAAGGTTCGCCGGCTCATGCCTGCTAGCGAAGCATAGTCATCGAGGTCACTGTCATCCGCAGGGTTCTCAAGGATCCGCCTGCACACCCTGAGCAAACGATAGTCCGTAGGCATTTTAGCACTGAACGGAGCTACGGGCATTGCGCGAACCTCATCGATCAGAAGTTCGACGATACGCTCTTGTCTCCCACCTACATCGTGGTTGTCCTTACAGCGTATCAATTCAAGGATAAGCGCCTTGAGAAAGTCAGAAATCTCGATGACCCTGCACTCGCTTCCCGCGAGGTCGCCCAGCGCATCTTCGAAATAAAGCGTCCGGATCGAGACCGGACCTCTGCATGACACCTCGTGTAATGCGCCCGCAGGAATCCAGAGCGCGCGCTGAGGGGGGATAACGAAGCTTTCAGCATCGACAACGACCGACATCACGCCAGACGAGGCGTAGAGAAGTTGCGCGTGGCTGTGCATGTGTGGGGGGTCAACAAATCCTGCCGGGTACTCATCTTCGAGGCCGACAACGGGGCGCGTTTCGCAGGTGGTTTCATCGAACGATTTGATTGGCCCGTTCCCGTTGATCACTGCTCAAATCGACTTCACAGGCTATGCTTCTACTCTGCCGAGTCAACACCGAGCCTTGAATCCAGGGCGTCAGTTGCCCGTGCGGAATGATTTCTGGCCCGCGTCGGCAGGCACAGCTTGCAGTCGTCGTTCATTGCAAGGTGTCGACAGGCGCAACGCCGATTTGCAGGTATGAGCACGATGCCGGGGAGTTCCAGCGGAATCAGCAGACTAGCCGAACAACAGAAAGATGTTGATCCCGAAATTCGGAAATTTCTCGACCAGATCGCGGAGGATGGTGCCGAATTCGGCGGTCGGCCTGGCCTTGCGCCCGCCGAGCGACGGCTTGTCGCCGAGAAAGTTCGCAGGCGGTGGGTAGCCGGGGGACCAACCATGTCTTCCACCCAAGAGCTTAAAGTTGGTCCTCGGGAAACTCGGATTCGGATTTACCGTCCGGTTGAAGGTAGCGAGCCTATCCCGGGACTAGTTTACATGCACGGCGGCGGGTGGACGATATTCAGCCTCGATACGCACGATCGGCTCATGCGCGAATACGCGGCCCGGGCATCGATCGCTGTGATCGGCATAGATTATAGTCTGTCGCCCGAAGCGAAGTTTCCACGCGCGCTCGAGGAAATCGCTGACGTCATTTCGTGGATAAGGTCCGAGGGTGAGCAGTTCGGACTGGATCCCGGCTGTCTCGCAACCGGTGGTGATTCGGCGGGAGCCAACCTCGCATTGGCGGCAAATCTTGCATTGCGGGATAGCGGAAGAGACGTCGTCGCCGGAATGCTGCTCAACTACGGCGCGTACGACATGACCGATCGCCCTTCGCACGCGCGCTACGATGGCGACAATTTCATGCTGACGGTCGCCGAGATGGCTGACTTTTGGTCAGACTATCTGCGCAACTCGGCTGACGAGGCGAACCCACTTGCGCGCCCGCTTTTAGGTGATCTGCGAGGATTGCCTCGGGCGTTCATGTGCATCGCCGAATGTGACATCCTTGCCGATGAAAATCGGGAAATGGCCAGGCGGCTGCGCGATTCTGGCGTTCCGGTTACCGAAAGAATTTACAAGGGTGCGACGCACAGCTTCCTCGAAGCAATGAGCATCTCCAGGCTTGCGTCCAATGCTCTCGACGATGCCGCGGATTGGCTGGGCACCATTCTTGGGACGAATTCTGCGTGAGCAAACGGTTTGAAAATTGGTCCAATTCGGACGTGGTGGAACTGATCGAGACGTACCCGTTTGCCTGGATTGTCTCAAACGCCGATCGATTTCGCGCGACACCGCTCCCAATCTTACTCGAAACGAATGAGCAAGGCGCACCGATTTCACTGGTGGGCCACTTCGCAGTTTCCAACCCGCAAGTAGAAGCAGTGACTGCGGATTCGTCTGCGTTGTTTCTTTTTATGGGCCCGCACGGCTACATTTCCCCATCGATGGCGGGTCGCACGAACTGGGGACCAACTTGGAACTATGCGGCATTGCGAATCGAGGCGGAAATCGATCTTGACCCCAAGTTGAACGATGAGGTGGTCGCCAGGCTCGTCAGGAAAATGGAGCGCGACCATTCTCCTGCTTGGAGCGCAGATCAGCTTGGGGAGCGCTACAATCAATTGATCCAACGGATCATTGCCTTCCGCGCCCCAATCCGAAGGATCGATGCGCGCTTTAAACTGGGTCAGGACGAGAGCGATGATGTACTTTCAGCAATCGTCGAAAGTCTCGCTGGAAACGGCCTCGCGCATTGGATGCAGAGCTTTAATGTGAAGCGCGGCGCGGCAAAGTCAGATCAGGTCTGATGAGCAGGGCTAGCACTCACCAGCTCTGGATAGTGGTTCACAGATACCTCGGGCTCACGACTCTTGGCTTCTTGTTCATCGCTGCAGTGACAGGATGCTTCTTGTGCTTCGACAAGGCCATCGACGCCAAGCTTAATCCTGATTTGTTCTCTGCCTCATCTGTAGGAGTGCAGATTGATCCAATCGATGCTGTCACCAAGTTCGAAGCCCGTCATCCCGGAATCGAGGTCGTATCCTTCCCGCTCCGCACTGCAGTTGGACATACCATTGAGCTTGGCGTCACATCTCGAAATTCGGCATCGCCGCTAGGCTTTGATCAGGCGTTCCTGGACCCACATGACGGGCATCTCGTCGGGACCCGCAAGCTAGAACCTGGGTGGGGACGTCGCCACCTCGTCGAAGGCGTTTTCCAGTTTCACTATACTCTGCTCGCTGGAACTTGGGGCCGCTGGATAATGGGTCTGGCAGCCCTGGGATGGCTCGTTGGAAACGTCGTAGGCTTCTATCTGACATTGCCTCTGACCAAACCATTTTGGCGGCGTTGGAAGCGAATGTGGAAGATTGATGGTCGTGCGAAGCTGCGTCGTTTCATGCTGGACCTTCACCGGGCAAGCGGGTTGTGGCTCTTTATTGGCGTCGTGGTCCTCGCCTTCACTTCTGTATGCATGAACTTCTTTGATGAGGCCTTCACGCCAGCTGTTGAGGCAATATCTCCTGCGCGGGAATCTCCATTCGACCAACCTGAACCCGAGATCCTGAGCAAGCAGCCAATTGGATTTTCGAAAGCCCTCAAGGAGGCGAATGCGGCAGCCTTGGCTGACGGCGTTCAATGGAAACCAGCCAAGCTCAGCTACATTGGATCTCGGGATCTATATGGACTTATGTTTACGCCCTCGGGAGTCGAGAACTATCGTTGGTTGGGTCCCATTACCTACTATGTGAGCGGTGCCGACGGACATCTCGAATATATCGATAGCCCGTATTCCGACAGCGCGGGTCGAAAGCTCAGTCGATCTCTCTATCCTCTTCACAGCGGTGAAGTGATTGGTCCAATCGGCGTCGCGATCATCTTCTTGCTTGGTCTTGCTACGGCAGAGATGTGCGTGAGCGGTGTCTACACTTGGTGGAAGAAGCGCCAGTCTCGGTTGGAAACCAATCGCCTGAGGCAATCCTCAGCGGGTTCATCGTGAGGCGGCGAAGCTTCCTAGCTGGTGTAGCACTTGCAGCAGTCTCGGCTGGAGCGCGAGCATGGCCGGTCCCAGCGTGTAAATTGCCACGGCCACCTGTCACTCCAAAGCATCCCTGCCGGATTGAACAACTAGGGCGAGTTCGAGTCGACGACTACGCCTGGCTCAAGCCAGAAAACTGGAAGGACGTCTGGCGTGATCCAACGACGCTCGACCAGGGAATAGGGGCCTATCTCGCGCAAGAGAATGCCTACAGCAGCCAGGTGCTTAAACCGACAGTCCAGCTGCAACACGAATTGGTTCAGGATATGATTGCTAGGACAGGCTCCGATCCTGCTCCACTCCCAGAGTTCGATGCCAACTGGGCCTATATCACTCGCTTCTCGCCTGGAGCGCAGTACCCGACATATCTGCGTCGTCCGCGCAAAGGTACGAAAGAAACCGTACTCCTGGACGTGGCGGCGCGGGCAGATAGCCGACCCTACTTTTCCGTGAGGAACGTCACACACAGTCCGGACCAGTCGTTGTTTGCATGGGCAGAAGACACGACTGGATCAGAGAAGTTCACGATCCAGGTAAAAGACATCCTGACAGGCAATCTGATGCCCGATCCACCGACCAGCGCGTTCGGCGACTTCGTCTTTTCCCCCGACTCAAAGTGGCTGTTCTGGGTCTGGCGCGACGCAAACAGTCGTCCCGCGCGCCTCTATCGTCGCTTGGCTCGAGGTGGGCATGATGAACTCGTCTATGAGGAGAAAGACCCCGCCTATCTGCTCGAGGTACTGGCAAGCGCTTCGCGCCAATATCTCTTCATCCGATGCTGGAACGATGTGACGAGCGAGGTGCGAATCATTTCTGGCAATGATCCGACCAGCGAGCCCACTCTCGTTGCGCTGCGGCAAGTTGGAATTTTCTATGACGTCGAACATTGGCGCGATGATTTCGTGATCCGCACCAACGCTGACGGTGCAGAAGATTTCAAAATCATGCGCACGCCGATTTCGACGCCGCAAAGGGAACACTGGCAGCCGTGGATTCCCGTCAGGCCGGGGCGCTTCATAACGGAATTGAAGCCCTTTGCAGGACATCTGGTTTGGTTGGAGCGCGTGGAAGGCAATGCCCATGTGAACGCGGTTGGGGCGGATCGGAGCCAACCGTATCAACCCATAAGGTTCGACGAACCTGCATATTCGCTTAGTTTGGTGCCATCGGAATACGCTCGTGATACGCTTCGACTGAAGTACCAGTCTCCGCGGACTCCCGAGCAATGGTTGTCGTGTGACCTGACGACAGGAAAGAGACGGCTCCTTGCTCGGACGGAGCTCTCAAAGGGATATTCATCCAGCGATTATGTAGTCGCGCGGCTCCATGCGACAGCGCCAGACGGTGCTCAGGTTCCGATCACGGTGCTTCGATCGAAGAAGACGAAACTCGATGGTAGCGCTCCGTTGCTGCTGACTGGCTATGGTGCCTATGGCTACAGTTACGAAACCGGGTTCTCGCTCCCGCTCATCTCCCTAATCGACCGCGGCTGGATCTGGGCGGTCGCACATGTGCGCGGCGGGTCAGAAAAGGGTTGGCAGTGGTTTGAGCAAGCTCGACGCTTTTCGAAGAAGACCAGCTTTACTGACTTTATTGCCTGCGCCGAAGAGCTCATCACGCAGAGGCATGCCGCCAAAAAGCGCATCGTTTTACACGGGTACTCAGCCGGCGGATTGCTCGTCGGAGCAGCTGAGAATATGCGGCCGGATATGTGGGGAGCAGTCATTGGCCAAGCACCCTTCGTAGATATGCTCAACACCATGAGTGACGCGACGCATCCTCTCGTTCCCCTTACACGTCCGGTATGGGGTGACCCTTTGAGTGATCCAAAAGCTTACGACTACATCGCCAGCTACTCGCCGTACGACAACGTCAGACCTGAGGCCTATCCACCTACGCTAGCGACCACGGCAATTGCAGATGACCGGGTAGGTTTCTGGGAGCCGGCAAAGTGGATCGCAAAGCTCCGTGAGTTGTCGACAAGCGATCAACCAATGTTGCTCCACACCGAAATGGCGGGTGGACACCATGGAGCCGGAGGTCGCTTCGAGGAGTATACGCAAGTTTCGCGAATGTACGCCTTCGCAATCGAGGCCTTGAGACCTTGAGAGGAGCTCCAATTACGACCTGTCAGAACCAGGATCTTCACCCGAAGTGACGTTTAGCTAGAGACCCAATTGCGGACATTCTACATTCTCAGCCCTGAGAACCAAAGGCCGACAGTCCGCAAATGGCCCAGAAGCGGAATGGCCGCATTGGCGAAGATCCAGGTTCCGATCTCTTGTTTGTGGCGGCTTGATCTCTCCAATGCTAGGTCCCGGATGCTCGCAACCGAATGCGAACTATTTGGGGGGATTGGTTGGAATGGTGGACTATCGTGATCGACTGACCCTATTCCCATTGCTGCACGACCGGGCCGTTGGCCTTTGCGCCAAACCCATTGGACTGCCTCCCGTTAGGTTATTCCCGACCCTCATCGCCTTGCTCATTGTATTGATTGCCTCACCTGCGGCTCATGCGCGGGACCGTTGGACCCCCGAGCAAGCTCAACAATGGTATGCCGCACAGCAATGGCACGTGGGCGCAAACTACTTACCCTCGAACGCGATCAACCAGTTGGAGATGTGGCAAGCCGACACCTTCGATCCGGTTGAGATCGACAAGGAATTCGGCTGGGCGCAGCAGATCGGGATGACCAGCATGCGCGTCTTCCTGCACGACCTGCTTTGGCGGCAGGATCGTGCGGGCCTGGTGAAGAGAATGAACACCCTACTCGACATTGCCGACCGGCATCACATCAAGATCTTGTTCGTGCTTTTCGATAGCTGTTGGGATCCGCATCCCAAGCTGGGGCCACAGCATCCCCCAATACCTGGTGTCCATAACTCTGGATGGGTTCAGTCTCCGGGCACGGATGCGCTTCAGGATCCAGCACAGATTCCGCGGCTGGAAGCCTATGTGAAGGGCATCATCGGCACGTTCGCGCACGACAAGCGCATTCTTGGCTGGGATCTTTGGAACGAACCGGACAACCTCGCGAGCCAGTACCCTGGGCAACCATCTGACAAGGTGCAGCTGGTAGAAAAGCTACTTCCGGAAGTATTTGAATGGGCTCGCAGCGTCGACCCTGAGCAACCGCTTACGAGCGGCGTCTGGGGAGGCTATGTGGCCGATTGGTCGGATCCCGAGCAGCTGATCCCTATGGAAAAGATCCAGCTCGCCCAATCTGACGTCATTAGTTTCCATGACTATGGATGGCCCGAGAGCATGCGGGCTCGCATAAAGCAACTCGAGACGTACGGCCGCCCGGTGTTTTGCACGGAGTACATGGCACGTGGCGCGGGCTCGACATTCGATGGATCGCTACCGGTCGGCTGGAAGCACGATGTTGCCATGTTCAACTGGGGGTTCGTGAGAGGAAAAGAGCAAACATGGCTACCTTGGGACAGCTGGGAACGTCCCTATGTCCTGAGCGAACCGTCGGTATGGTTTCACGATGTCCTCTACCGCGACGGACGACCATACCGTGAGGCCGAAGTGGAGCTGATCCATCACCTTTCGCAAACTCCGCCACCGGCCCAATATGGTGGGGATTAGGAATGGATTGCCCACAGCATGGACTAAGAGAACGGCAGTTAGGAGTGTTTCGCGGTCCGATTCTGCGCAAGGTTCGATTTATTTAATCGCTTTTCAATTCCTAAGAACCGAAGGCAAATGGAACACCAGCGCGTGGGACCGAGACAAATTGTCTGGTAGTTCGATTGTTAATCCGCCCGCTTCTCGCCTGAATGGAAGCGGTGCCGCTTCTCCCAGTAGCCTGACAAACTGGACTGCGCTTGTATCTATCGCATTCAAGCGGACTTTGCGGTCTGCGGGAAGGCCGAGTGCGATTGCGTAGAGATCATCATCCTTGCGGGTATAGCGAATGTCGGCTGCCGTGAACGGCTCGTTCGAATGCTCGTCCATCATCCCGCCCGGAACTTTCGTTGGTCCTTCCCCAAAAATCGGCGCAGGTCTCGAGCCAAAAATCGCCTCGGAGTTGATTTGCATCCAGTCGCCGATCTGATCGAGGATCGCGTGTTCATCCGCATCGAGCATCCCGTCTGGCCGGATCGGTATGCTCAGCATGAGGTTGCCGTTCTTGGAGACGGTATCGCATAGCCGGTGGATGACGGTAGTTGCGGTCTTGTATTCGTGGCGCATGTAAACGCCTTCGTCATAGAACCAGTCCCCGATGCAGGTATCAGACTGCCATGGTTCCTTAGCAATCTCTGAAAGATTCCCGCGTTCGACATCGTCTATCACTGCTGCAGCCTTTTCAGGCGGCAATTCCTTGGCGGTAGCGGCAACTTGGTTGGGTACGCCGTGCCATTCGATCCCTCGATTATAAAGATGCGCAGTTACATCGAGCCCGGCCTGGCCAAGCGGAAGGTCGCCAGTGTCGTCGAAATAAAGCAGGTCTGGGCGATAGCGGTCGATCGCATCGATCGCTCGTGCCTTCCAGAGTTCAGCGAAGTAGGGGTTGTGCGGCGGCGAAGCTTCTGTCCAGACGCGATCGTGCGCTTCATGCCAATCATTGGCTTGTTTGATCGAAGTCATACCGGGCGGCAATGGCATGCTACGCCCAGTGTAGAGTGCTTGTGGGTCCAACCCCTCCCACGATTTGCCCCTGCCGTCTGACTTTGTCAGGCGCCACGCGTCGTAGCGAGCGCCTTTCAGCGGCCCCTCGGGATCATAACCATAGGCGGGCTGGAACCAGTGCCAGGCGTGCGAGCCGTGGTTGGAGATCGCAAATTTCATCCCTCGCTCGCGAACCAACCTCTCCCAAGTGCCGACTACATCCCGTTTCGGGCCGATCCGCGTCGCATTCCACGGGTGATGAGTCGACGCGAAAGTGTCGAAGTTGTCGTGGTGAACCGCAAGCGCCATGAAATACTTCGCACCTGCCCTCTGGTAGAGATCGAGCAGCTTTTCCGGCTCCCAACGTTCGGCAGTCCAACCGTCCAGCAGGTCGACGTAGCCTGTCCGGCTCGGATGCCCGTAGTGTTTCAGGTGATGGCGGTATTTCCAGTCACCTTGGAGGTACATGCGTCGTCCGTACCAATCGCCTGCCATTGGTACGCACTGCGGCCCCCAGTGTGCCCAGATGCCGAACTTAGCGTCGCGAAACCAATCTGGAACTGCGAACTTGCTGGTAAGCGATGCCCAGGTTGGCTCAAAAACAGGAGCTTCGGCGCCAAGTGCTGTCGTTGATATGTGGGAGGCTCCGAGACCTGCAGAGAGGCCACCAAGAAAATCTCGCCTACTGGTCTTGATTGAGTTCATCGAACGATCAATCGGGACGCGCGTCTGCGCGATCAGACCACGCGCCGATCTTGCGAAGGTATTCTTCGTGCGTCGGCAGGCGCGCTGCGGTCCCGCGATAAGCGGTATGGATGTCGTCGAGTGCCTTGTCGACATGCTCCACGACCAGCCCGTCGACCACCTGGTCCGGTCGCTCAGGCCAAACCTCTTGCCCAAACAGTACTGCCGCCCAACTCGGGGTCACGAAAATGTCCGCTTCCTTAGGGAAAATCCGCCCATGGACTTGCCACAAGTCGAGCCGATGTTGGAGCGAGTCCGGAACCTCCATCGCCTGCATCGCACGCCAGAACTCGCTATCCTCTCTCCGGTTGGCCTTGTAGTGCATGATCACGAAATCGCGCACGTATTCATAGGTCTGGCGTAAATTGGCGTTGTACTCGTCGCGCTCGGCCGGGTTGATCCGCCTTTCCGGGAAAAGGGCTACGAATCGCAGGACGCCTTGCTGGATCAAGTGGATGCTTGTGGATTCCAGCGGTTCGATAAAACCGGACGAAAGCCCCAACGAGATCACGTTGTGGTTCCATGCCTTCTTGCGCATTCCGGTCGAGAACTTGAGGAGGCGTGGCTCGGCAAGTGCCTCGCCGTCGACGTTTTCCATGAGGATGCGTTCAGCTTCGTCGGCATCCATGTAGGAACTACAGAACACGTGGCCATTGCCGGTGCGGTGCTGCAACGGGATGCGCCATTGCCAGCCTGCTGCATGGGCTGTTGCCCGGGTGTGAGGATGCAGGGCACCTACATTGGAGGTGGGCATCGCCAATGCCCGATCCATCGGCAGCCATTGGCTCCAGTCTTCGTAGCCTGTTTCGAGCGCCTCTTCGATCAGAAGTCCGCGGAATCCGGAACAATCGAGGAAGATATCGCCATCGATTCCGGTTCCGTCTTCAAGCTCAACTGACGCTACATCGCCACTCTCGCCGTTGCGGTGGACTTTGACGATGCGACCTTCCTGCCGTTTGACGCCCTGATGCTCTGCGCGTCGACGCAAGTATGCCGCATAGAGAGTGGCATCGAAGTGAAACGCGTAGCCGATGTGAGCCAAGGGTGTTTGTTCGTTCCGTCCTGGCTTGGCAAAGCGACCTGCGCGAGCGGCCGCCGCACTCATCGAATACTCGTCGAATTGTCCGCTCTTTTGTCGCGATCTTGCGCTGTACCAAAGCTGATGAAACGGGATCCCGTGAAAGTCCTGCCCAAAGGCACCGAATGGATGCATGTATCGGCTGTTTGGGCTGCCCCAACCCACGAACTCGATCGCGGTCTTATAGGTCGCGCGCGTTTCGCGCATGAATTCTTCTTCGGGAATCCCCATCATCGAGTTGAAACCGACGATCGGCGGGATTGTCGCCTCCCCAACTCCGACGGTGCCAATCGCATCGGATTCGACCAACGTGATCGAACAGGTAGAGGAGCCGAAGAATCGGGAAAGTGCGGTAGCCGCCATCCAACCGGCGGTCCCGCCGCCGACGATTACAACTCGCGTCACCGCGTCGGCGTCTCGGCTGGTCGGTCGTCTATCCATCGGCTTGGCTCGTTCCCTTACCTTGACCCAAAGCTGCAAACTTCGCGAACATGTCGGCAAAGGTCAGCCGCGTGTCAATCGAGCGGTAGACGCGCATTGGCCGGCCACTTGCTTGCAGAATGTAACTTCCGTTCGCCGCAATAAGCGGTGTCGAACGAACCACATAGCTGCTCGACGAAGTATCCGGTTCGAACGCGCTGAGAAGCGCCGTCAGTGTCACGAGCGGGGAATCGCCAAGGATGTACGTCTCGCCCATCTGATCGTCCCACCTCGAGCGGACACTATCCAGAGAGGTGACTAGGAACGAGCCGAGCGAGCCGGCTTCTGCCAGCCTTGCTCGCAGCTCTGCCATCGACACCACTGCCAGCCGATAGACGTTGCGTGGCACCTGCCAGATTTCGATATCGCTGGCATTGAAGATCGTCCGCACGGCTGCGAGGTCGATCGTCATGTTGTACTCCGGCGCGGTTTTGAGCAGCGCAGGGGCGGTGAGCTGCGGCCACTCCATCCCGCCGATCCACACCAGCCTTATCCTTCGGCCGATGCTGGGGGCTATGCGCACAGCTTCTGCCAACTCGGTCAGTCCGGCGCCAGCTGCATAAACTAGCGGTACGGAAGTGTCCGAGCGATTGGCTTCGGCAATGATCCGATCGGTTACAACAGTGCGTTGCGGTCTTGCGCTTGGCACTGGGGATGCATTTCGTCCGGCCAGAATCTCCGGCGCGCGAGCAAGTTTCATCGCCGCGACCAAAGCATGCGCACGCGCGGCGGCATTGTCGGCTTGCAGTTCTGAGTGATCGAGGAAATCGTCTCGATGTATGTGCGATCCGATTACGAAGGGGATTGCTATTGATGGAGAAAGCAAGTGGTGTGCTAGCTGGAACAGACCGTCGGGGTCGCCCGAAAAATCGTTGTCGATGATGACCCTCTGGCGAGGTCTAGGCGACTTTGCGAATGACACCGGACAGATTAATTGTCCGGCAAGAAATCCGACTGAGGCGAGGAAATTTCGCCGATGGACCGCGGTGGCACAAGCCACATCCTTTGACATGATTGCTTATCTCCTCTCGCTTGACATATTTTGTAGGACAAAATAGCCTTCCGGAAAAGTGGGAAGGTTGTCATGCGAACGCTCTTGAACTCGGCTCTGTCGATTGCATTGTTGATGGCTGCCGGTTCAGCTTCTGCGAATTCGACCGATTGTGTTGGCTGTAATCCGATTTTCCGCGACGAGTTCACCGCCGATCCGGCACCGCTGGTAGTGGGCGATACGCTCTATCTCTATGCTGGTCACGACGAAGGCGACCAGAACTTTAAGATGAATGACTGGGTCGTATATTCGACCAAGGATATGCGCCATTGGGCCAACCGGGGCGTGATAATGAAGCCGACCGACTTTGCATGGGCGTCTGGCGAAGCATGGGCGACGCAGATGATCGAGAAGAACGGCAAGTTCTTCTTCTATATGACGGTCGAACACGACAAGAGCGATCCGGGCAAGGCGATTGGGGTGGCGCAATGCGCTTCGCCCGTCGGCCCCTGCCATGATGCACGCGGCTCGGCTCTCGTTCTCGACAACAAGGCGACTTGGCGCACTTGGAGCGATATCGATCCTACGGTGTTTATCGACGACGATGGGACCGGCTGGCTCGCGTGGGGCAATTCCAACCTCTATCTCGCCAAGCTCAAGCCGAACATGATCGAGCTGGATGGCGAGCCCCAGGAGCTGCATGTCACCAACTACCTGGAAGGTCCCTGGTTGCATAGGCGAGGAAAGCTTTATTACCTGACTTATGCTTCGATCATCGAAGGCAAGCAGAAGAACGAGCGCATCTCTTACGCCACCGCGCCGTCGGTTGAAGGGCCGTGGACATTTCGCGGTGAACTGACCGGCAGGGCGACCAACAGTTTCACGATCCACCCGGGCATCGCGAAATTCAAAGGGCGTTGGTACTTCTTCTACCACAACGGCACGCTTACAATCGATGGCGTCAAGGGCATGCAATTCCGCCGTTCGGTCGCAGTCGAGAACCTGCGCTACGACAAAAATGGCCTCATGAAGCCGATCGTCCAGACGCGTGAAGGCGTGACGCTTCCACCCGGAGGCAAGGGGACTCCCACTGGCTGATTGCCGGACATGCCACTCGAAGTTCAAAAGAGGCAAAGACCATGATCAGAATTTTCTGCGCCGCTTCCCTCCTGGGGCTGGCAATCCCTGCACCGCTGATGGCCGCCAGTCAGCCGAGCGATACCCAAACATCAACGACAAACGGTGCAACTGGCGACACGCTGACCTCGAAGGGCGTGAAGGGCGCGATCACACTCAACGTAAGCCCCGATCGCGAGGACAAGCGCCTAAGCGTCAGAATCGTGGCCGCGAACTGGAGCGATACCTCGCAGCAGTTCGGGCCAAGCTCGATTTCGATCACTGTCGACCAAAAGGCGGTAAACGTTGCTACCGTCGACGATCTGTTGGGCCGGTCTCGCAGCCACGGTACAAGCGACAGCACCTTGGCCCGCGCTGCTAGTGCTCCCAATTTCGCCGGCTTTGGGGCCGGTGGCAGTGCAAACGGAGCAAACGCCGCTAGCACGACGGATTTCACGACGGGAGCTAAGAGCGACAACAGTGATCGGACCGGGGTCAAGGCGGGTATTCCCGGCGAGAGATATGCCGACGAAGAGGCGGTCGAAGAATCGGACCAGGCCCGTCAGCTGCGCGCGTCCATGCTGGGCGAGAGCGAGATCACGCCGCATGGAAGCCACGGCGGTGCATTCCTGACAGATCGCGTTTCACGCCGGGCAAAGGTCGCGACGATCAATGTGGCCTTCGCTGGCGAAGTCCACCATTTCGTGGTCGCGCTTCGCTGAGTTGCGCGGCGGCAAAGCCGCCACACGACCTCAATCGCGCAGCGGACCAGCGCGGACCGGCTCTCCAAAATCCGGCAGGCCCCTGTCATCGTATGTGAAGTGCTGCACCCGTGTATGGCGGTTCGGGTCGTAAAGCGGATCGCCTACGATATCCTTGTAACTGCGTGCATGATAGACAAGCAGATCTCGCCCGCAGGTGTCCTTGGTAAAACTGTTGTGGCCTGGTCCGAAAACACAGTGATCGGGCGCGCTCTTGAAAACCGGTTCAATTGATTTGGTCCAGCTGGCTGCATCCATCAGGTCCGAACCCGCATCGGCCCAAAGCATTCCCATCGCATAACGGGCATCGGTAGCGCTGGCCGAATAGGTCAATACAACCTTGTCCCCGTGCGCATGGAATGCGGGACCCTCGTTGACTTTGAAGCCCTGGATTTCCCATTCGAGCGTCGGGATGGAAAGGCGCACCGGGGTCGCGGCAAAAGTCGTAGGTGTCGCCAGCGGCGCGAGATAGAGGTTTGAATTGGTCTTGATGCCGGGTTCTTGCTGTGCCCAGCAGAGGTAGTCCGTGCCGCGATGGTTGAAGCTTGTCGCATCGAGAGTGAAGGTGTCCCACTCGGTCTCAACTTGACCGAGAACGCTCCAGTTTCCGGTCATCGGATCGTCACTATCGCAGACGAGAACATAGACGCGGACGTGAAATACCTCGTCGCTGTCACCGGCACCGAAATAAATGAGCCAGCGGCCGCGGATCCGATGAATTTCCGGAGCCCAGATATACCCTCCCATGCGACCCTTCGCCGGTCGTTGCCACAGCACCCGCTCGGTCGCGTTGGATAGCCCCGCCACGCTGCGTGCGCTGCGCAAGATCACACGATCGTATTCGGGCACCGATGCCGTGAAGTAGTAATCTCCGCTTTCGGACAGCAAGACCCACGGATCGGCGCGCTGGAAGACCAGCGGATTTATGGCCTGCTGCATTTTGCAGTCTTCGGCGGCCAAACTGCGGCTAGGGACAGCCAGCATCCCGGCCCCAGCCACAGATGCATGCAGGAATCCACGTCGATCCATGTCAGTCTCTCCTCTTGTATGAGTGCAAGTCTTCCAGCACCGGCCAACCTTGGGCATCCCACACAATCTTTGCGATGCGCAGGGTCGATTGGCCTCTGCGGTCCGCGTCGTAGGCGTGATATACGAGCAGTTCGGCCCCATCCCGGTCCTTGAAGTAGCCTGCATGGCCGGGCCCGCGAAAGCGCGAGTCCTTATCCGCCTGAAGTATGATCGTCCCGCCGCCGTCGAGCATGGGGACGCCTTGCTCATCGACATACGGGCCGGTGACCGCTTCCGAGCGCCCGACAGCAAGTTTGTAGGTGCTTTTCACGCCGCGACAGCAATTGTCGAACGAGGCGATGAGATAGTGATACTTCCCGTGCGCAATGACTAGCGCTGCCTCGATCGCATGGCCGTGCGCTGCGTCTCGACCTGCGATTGAAATCGGGCTGGCATCGGACCTTGGTTTGCCTGTTGCCGGATCGAGCTCGATAATCTTGAGGCCGCTCCAGAAACTGCCGAAGGCAAGCCATTGGCGTCCATTGCTGTCTACGACCAGGTTGGGGTCGATCGCATTGAAATTATCGTGGTCACTGCTCGAAAGCACTGGCCCGTCGTCGCGCCAGCCGTAGTGCGGCGACTTGGGATCAAGGCTCGCCGAACTGGCAAGGCCGATGACCGAATTGCGCGTACCGAACCGGGAAACCGCGTAATAGAGCCGATATCTCCCACCAACACGGGTAATGTCGGGCGCCCACATGCCGCGCGCATCAGGCACGGCCTCCCTGGCCCAGTCGGGAAGGTTCGCCAACGGACTGGGCAAGCGCTGCCAATGCGCCAGATCGTTGGACTTCCAGGCTACCAGGGGGCCGTGTCCCCCTCTCGTCGTTGAATAGACGTAGTAGGTGTTGCCCTCGCGGATCATTACCGGGTCGTGCACAGACACGTATTCGTGTGGGAGAGCCGAGCCGGTGTTGACAGTCGGCTGAACAATCTCCCCGGAAGCACTCGCCGCCACGCTCGCACAGGCCAGCGAAGCGACGAGAAGTGCTTTCGGGACCAGAGACACTGACATTGACTAGCGGATTTCAAGCATAACGATTGACTTCGGCGGGAGCGTCAACGTGAGTTTTTCGCCTTTGATACGTGCACCGTTGAACGGGGCCGGCACGACGGCGTCCGGATTGTCGAAAGTGTTGTGCGCGTCTATTTTGGAAGCGGTCAGGATGCGGCCGCTTACCGACCTTCCGCTCACTCCTTCGAGCGTGATTGACACTGGTTCCGACTTGTTCGGATCGACATTGGTCAGACCAACACGCAACACTCCGTCGGTGCCCTTGACCGCACTCGCGCTGACATCATTGAGTGACCATTCGTTCTTTGAATAGGTGCGCGTCTGAATTTCGACGGGATAGACGACACCATCCTGGTATCCCTTGTACATGTCGAACACATAGTAGGTCGGCGTCCGCACCATCTTGGCCCCGTCGGTGAACATCATCGCCTGTAGCACGTTGACCATCTGGGCGATGTTGGCGCCTCGCAAGCGAGCCGTGTGCTTGGCAAAGATATCGAAGTTGAGGCTCGCTACCAGAGCATCACGCAGCGAATTCTGCTGGCGCAAGAAACCCGGGTGGGTGCCGGGGTCCTGATCGTACCAGGTACCCCATTCATCAAGCAGCAGCGCAACCCGCTTGTTCGGGTCATACTTATCCATGATCGCCGAGTGATCGGAGATGATCTTGTCGACGCGTTCAGTCTTGGCAAGCGTGCGGGCCCACTGGTCTTCATCGAAGCCGATCGCTGAGCCCTTGTGACCCCAGTCGTACGGGATCGTGTAGTAGTGCACACCGATGGCATCGAACGAATTGCCGGCCATTTTCATCATCACGTCGGTCCAGTTGGTATCGTCGGCATTCGCGCCGCTCGCGACCTTTGTCAGGTGCTCGCCGGCAGGAACCTTGACGAAGGTGCTGTAGCGGCGGGTGAGATCGGCGGCATATTCGGGCCGCATGTTTCCGCCGCAACCCCACAGTTCGTTGCCGAGGCCGAACATTGTAAGGTTCCAGGGCTTGTCGCGCCCATTCGCGGCGCGTTCCTTGGCGAGGCTCGATCCGATCGGCGCGGTCATGTACTCGACCCATTCCGCCATTTCGTAGGGCGGTGCGCTGCCGAGATTGCCCGAAACATAGGGTTCCGCACCGACCAACTCGGCAAAATTCATGAACTCATGAGTGCCGAAGGCATTGTCCTCGGTCACGTAGCCCCAATGAGTGTTGATCTTTACCTTGCGTTTGGCCGGATCGCCGATCGCCTCACGCCAGTGATATTCGTCTGCGAAGCAACCACCTGGCCAGCGGATTACCGGAACATGGATCTCCTTCAGGGCGTCCACGACATCCTTGCGATAGCCGTCGATGTTCGGGATTTTGCTGTCCTTGCCGACCCAGATACCATCCTCGATGCCCGTGCCGAGGTGCTCGGCGAACTGGCCGAACAGTCGTTTGTTGTAGACCGGCGCCGGATGGTCCGCCTCAACGGTAACCGTGGTCTGCGCCGCCAGCGGCGCCGCGGTCACCAGTGCCAAAGCTGTGGCAAGCTGCTTGAACATCATTCACTCTCCGTTTCGCGCGCTGGGCGCGCTTTTGCAGGGGTTGTGCCCGACCCACTGAACGGGGACAGGCTGAAGCTGATTTTTGTCGGTGTTGCTGTCGTGCGATACTGTTCCAGCGGCCAACCGAAGTCGCTCCACTGGGTGTCACCACCCACGCCCCACTGAACCGAATCGACAAGTAGCGAGCCGTTGCCGTGCGGAACTACGTCGGTCGATTTCCAGGTCCCCGGCGGACGCCGGAAGAGGTCTTCGTAAGGAAACGCAAGAGCATTCATCATCAGTGGCCGGTCGCCTACAATCCGCACGCCGCGCCCATTTCCGCCAACTTCCATCCAGCGCACGTCGACCTTGTTGCCGGTTTCCTGCGGGCGGATGTAGTCGTGATTCTGGTCAGCGATTGCACCGCGCCACAATCCGATTGCTGCCGACGTCTTGCGGTCGACGTAGCTCTCATGCGGCCCCCTGCCGTACCATTCGACGGTGCTGTAATCCTCCGGCATCGAGAACGAGAGGCCGACGCGATAGGGCGGAGGCAGGTCCTTCGAGATCGGCTCGAGTTGGCCGTTCACCTTGACCGATCCGTCGCCCATCATCGTGTAACTGGTCGTGAAGCGCGCTTGCCCTTCGCCAAGTTGATAGACCACCGAAATCGAGGCAGCATGATCGAGCTTCTTTGTCGTGATTGCGGATACGGTGCGTTTGGAACTGAGTTCCTTCCAGATCGCGAAATTCCGTGCCGTACCGACGCCCAGATCATTGTCGGTCACGGCTCGCCAGAAATTGGGCGCCCCTCCAATGAGCAAGGACTTGCCTTGTGCGGTGTAGGATCCGACCAAGCCGGTATTGCTGTCGATCGACAATTGCGTATCGCCTGCCGACAAAGTGATCGCCGTTTTGGACTGGTCTACTTTAACCGTGCCCGGGGACGTCGGTGTTGCCTGTTCCTTTGGCGACTGGACCAGAAACTGCTCCCAGCCAGTTATGGTCCCGCCTTGCACCAAGGGGACCGCGCCCGCCTTGGCCCGGGCTCGAATGGTCACGAAATACTCCGAGCCCGGTTTGCGAGCGTAGCGGGCAAAGGGGATCTCCATTGTTCCTTCGCTGCGCGCTGCCAAGCTGCTTGCCGGTAGCGAACCACCGGCAACAGGTACGCCATCCTCTTCAAGTTCCCATTCGAAATCCCAACCTGAAAGGTCGCGAAAATCGTGATGGTTGATAACAGTTACCTTGCCAGTCGTCGGGTCGAAGTCCGCAAAGGCGATCGGTGAATAGACCTTGTGCACTTCGTAGAGAGCCGGGTTCGGTGTGCGATCGGACTGGAGCAGCCCATCGCCGAATTCGATGTCCTGATCACCGCTCGGGTTGTGCCCGTAGATGCTTCCATCACCCCAGTAGCGTCGGCCATCCTTGGTATAGGCATAGATCGACTGGTCGACCCAATCCCAAATAAATCCGCCCTGAAGCTTGTCAGGATGGGCGTAGATCGTGTCCCAGTAATCCTTCAGGTCGCCGCCCGAATTACCCATCATGTGGGCGTATTCGCACATGATCACCGGCTGCTTGAATGTCCAGTTGGTTGCGTAGTCACTTAGGGCCTTCACGCCGTCGTACATCGGCGCATAGATGTCCGCGTACCAGTTGGGACGGTGGTCCTGATAATCACCCCACGTTCCCCAGCCCAAATAGCTTATTAAGCGGCCGGGATCGCGCGCCTTGGCGGCCATTGCCGCCTTCTCGAACGCCGGACCGATGCCGGCTTCATTGCCGAGTGACCAGAAGATGACCGAGGGATGGTTCTTGTCCCGCTCGACCATGTTGGTCACGCGGCTGATATGTGCGTCATACCAGGCCGGGTCGAATCCGATCTGCCAATGCGCGCGCTCATCGGGATGCCGATTGGCAAAATCCATGTAACCGTGGCTCTCGATGTTGGCTTCATCGAGCACGTAGAGCCCGTATTTGTCAGCGAGTTCGTATATGTACGGGTCGTTGGGATAGTGCGAGGTGCGCAGAGCATTGATGTTGTTCTGCTTCATCAAGGCAATGTCATGTTCCATCGTGGCGCGGGAAACGACGTGGAACGTCTCAGGATCGTGCTCGTGTCGGTTCACCCCGCGGATGGTGATCGGTTTGCCATTTACAGAGACCAGTCCGTCGCGGATTTCCACGGTGCGGAAACCGATCCGGCGTGCGGTCGACTGTAGCAACTTGCCATTGGCATCCACCAGCTCTGTAACCAACGTGTAAAGGTTTGGCGTTTCTGCGGTCCATTGGCGAACATTTGGGATCGCTGCCTTCAAAGTGACGGTGCGGTCTGTTCTGCTCGCTCCAAGCCTGGCAACGCGGGAGAGTAGTTCGCGATCACCATCGAACAGCGTCATGCGCACTTGAGCAGCATTCCCGCCTCGCACTTTCAAGTCGACGCTCAGCTGGCCATTACGATAAGCCTCGTCGAGCCCTGCGTGGACGAAAGTGTCCTCAATCCGTTCTTGGGGCACGGCATAGAGATAAACCGAGCGTTCGATTCCGGAGACTCGCCAGAAATCTTGGTCCTCGAGATAGCTTCCATCGGACCACCGGAAGACCTGAATCGCTACCGTATTCTGGCCAGGCTGCAGAAAGGAGGTGACATCGAACTCGCTGGGAAGCTTCGAATCTTGCGAATAGCCGACCTTCTTTCCGTTGACCCAGACATAGTAGGCCGACTTGGCCGCGCCGACGTGCAGGATCACGTCGCTGCCTTGCCAGCCAGCAGGAATGGTTACATCGCGGCGGTACGAGCCGACAGGGTCGATATCGTGCGGGATCAGCGGCCGGTTAGCCGGGAAGGGATAGTGGATATTGTTGTAAAGCGCCTGCCCGTATCCCTGGGCTTGCCAATCGGATGGTACCGGAATGTCTTTCCAGTGCGAAACATCATAGCCTGGCTTCTCGAAGCCGTTTGGCAGCTGGTTCACGTTGGGCGAGAAGTGGAATTTCCACAATCCGTCAAGAGGCACGTAGCGATTTGACGCTCCCAGATCGTTGCGCAGCGCAAGCGTCCGGCTCTCGAACGGAAAGCCGGTGGCGTGAGCGGGAAGCTTGTTGCGCGCGAAGACTGCGGGATTTTCCCAATCGGGCCGCAACGGGTCGACCTGTACCGGATCGATGCGCGGATCGTCGGACGCCGCCAATGCAGCGCAAACAGGCAATGCAGCAACAATTCCCAGAGCCGCGAGCCTTGCAAGCACCGCCATTTCCCCATCCCTCAATCAGCCTTTGACTTGTTTGTCAGACAATATAGGATGCTAATCGAAAATCAAGAGCGGAGATTCAGGTTGCAATGCCGAACTCTGCTATGGAAAAGGGCGGGAGATGCCATGAATATGCAAGGGGGACCGCTGTTGGCCAACGGTAAGACAAAACGAGAGCCATCGCATATCAAGATCTCCCGGGCGCTCGGTATTTCAATCGTAACGGGCGAGCATAAGCCTGGCAGCGTGCTGCCGGGTGAAATAGAGATCGCCGAAACATTCGGCGTTTCACGCAGTGTCGTTCGCGAAGCCTTGCGCATGCTCTCGGCACGTGGTCTGATCGAAAGTAAGCCGAAAATCGGAACGAGGGTCAGGGCGCGCGAGGCATGGAACCTGCTTGACCCGATATTGCTGGAGTGGATGTTCGAGGGCGCACCGCCCAAGCAGTTCGTCAGGAGTCTGTTCGAACTGCGCCTAATTGTGGAACCCGCAGCGGCCGAGCTCGCCGCGAATAAAAAAACCTCCCGCCAGTTGGCCACGATGGGCCACGCGCTTGAGGAAATGGCGCGTCACACGCTTGCTACCCCAGAAGGACAGCTCGCGGATCAGGAATTCCACGCGGCAATCCTCGAGGCGACCGACAACGAACTGCTGGTAAGCCTGTCCGCCAGTATCGGCGCGGCGGTCCGCTGGACGACCTACTTCAAATATCGAGGCAATCGAAAGCCGCGCAATCCGATCGAGGAACATCGCGCGCTTTTCGACGCGATTGCAGAAGGCGACGGGGCCAAAGCGCGATCGGTGACGATCGATCTGATCACGCAGGCCGAACAAGATACGCACGCTCTTCTCGAAGCGTGATCAACAAGCTCGGGACCAGTCGATTTCGGAGGCAGTCATGCGTTCAAGGGCTATAACTCTGGGACTTCTGCTGCCGCTAGGCTTCCTGTCGGCTTGCGCGACACCCAATGCCCCGCAAGTGACATCTTGGGGCAAAGCTGGCGTCTCATACGCCAATTATCGCACCGATGCGGTCCACTGCGCTACGATTGGTGCGAAGGCCGATATGTCCGGCCAGACAGCGTACAAGGATACACTGCGGGGTGTCGAGCAGCAGGACACCATCTTACAGGACCAGCAGGCTCTCGATCCGCTCACGGATTACGTGATGATCCAGCGCAGGAATTTCCATGTCAACATCCCGGAACTCCAGCAATATCTGGTCTCGGTTATGACCCGCTGCCTCGTGTCACGCGGATATAGCGAGTTTGCCTTGACGCCTGACCAGGCAGCCGGTCTCGCCAAGATGAAGAAGGGCACAGAGGAACGCTTCCACTACCTCTATGAACTGGCGACCGATCCAGACATCGTTTCCAACCAGGCGGTCAGGGAAGATTCCGCCAAATCCTGACGAAGCCATAGGATTAGTGGCTGTCGCGCGGGATTCCCTTTGTCTGCGCTATCCGCTGGTATTTTTCTGCGCCCTCAAGGATCGCGCCGAATGACATTTGTCCTACAACACTGCGCTGGATTTCCTGCCACGGTGTTTGGCTTTCCGGGTAGGCGTAGCCGCCAGCTGCCTCCAGTTCCTTGCGCCGAGCCTGCAGTTCCTCGTCCGGCACGAGCATATTGGCGCTCCGCTTACGCAAGTCGATCCGCACCCGGTCGCCGGTGCGCAGGAGTGCAAGCCCACCCATCGCGGCAGCTTCCGGACTGGCGTTGAGGATCGAAGGGCTGCCGCTCGTCCCTGACTGCCGGCCATCGCCTACACACGGCAAGGCGCGAATGCCTTCCTCGAGCAAGTATGCGGGCGGACGCATATTAACGACTTCGGCAGACCCGGGATAGCCGATCGGCCCAGCGCCCCGGATAAACAGGATGGTCTCTGCCGTAATCCCTGTCGATTTGTCGTCGATCTTTGCGTGATATTCTTCGGGCCCATCGAACACTACCGCGGGCCCTTCGAACGCACCGGGGTCGTCAGGATCGGAGAGGTAACGCTCGCGGAAATCCTTCGAGATTACGCAGGTTTTCATGATCGCGGAATCGAACAGGTTCCCCGACAGGACTATGAAACCGGCATTTTCGAGCAGCGGATCGTTGAATGGGCGGATCACCCGCTCGTCCTCGATCGCGACATCCCGGCAGTTGTCGCCGATCGACTTGCCATTAACGGTTGTGGCACCTTCGTGGATTAGGCCCTTACCCATCAGCTGCGCGACAACTGCGGGAACTCCGCCGGCCCGGTAATAGTCTTCACCAAGAAATTCGCCAGCGGGCTGGAGATTGACTAGCAAGGGAATTTCGTGGCCCAGCCGCTCCCATTCATTGATCGGCAGATCGACGCCGATATGGCGAGCGATTGCGGCCAGATGGATCGGCGCGTTGGTCGAACCGCCAATCGCGGAATTGACCCGGATAGCATTCTCGAATGCTTCCCGAGTCAGAACATCCGAAGGCTTGAGATCTTCCGCCACCATTTCGACAATGCGCTTGCCTGAGAGGTAGGCGCATTCCTGGCGGTCGCGATAAGGAGCTGGAATCGCTGCGGAACCCGGCAAGCTCATCCCGAGCGCCTCGGTCAGCGAATTCATTGTCGTCGCTGTACCCATCGTATTGCAATATCCAGTCGATGGGGCCGAACTGGCAACGAGCTTGATGAATTCCTTGTAGTCGATCTCGCCCGACGCGAGCATTTCCCGTGCGCGCCAGACGATAGTTCCGGATCCCGTTCGCTGGCCCTTGAAATACCCGTTCAGCATTGGGCCAACCGAGAGCGCAATCGCCGGAATATTCACGGTCGCAGCAGCCATCAAAGCGGCGGGAGTAGTCTTGTCGCAACCAATCGTGAGCACCACGCCGTCAAGCGGATAGCCGTAGAGCACTTCTACAATGCCAAGGTATGCAAGATTGCGATCGAGTCCGGCGGTTGGGCGTTTGCCCGTCTCCTGGATTGGATGGACGGGGAATTCGATCGCAATACCGCCAGCTTCCCGAATGCCTTCGCGCACTCTTTCCGCCAAGACGAGGTGGTGCCGGTTGCACGGGCTGAGGTCGCTTCCCGTTTGAGCGATCCCGATGATCGGCTTGCCGCTTTGGAGCTCCTCGAGCGAAAGCCCGAAGTTCATGTAACGCTCAAGATACAGCGCGGTCATGTCGGCATTGGCTGGATTATCGAACCAGGCCCGGCTTCGCAGGGATTTGGCGGAAGGTTTATCGCTCATCGCGTATGCTTTCAGTCCTGCGTCGAGACGCGGTAAATAATCGTTCGGTGGTAGGTTTGTCCCGGATCGAGTTCAGCCGATCCGAAGTTTGGTTGGTTCGGGGTGTCCGGGAACAATTGCGCTTCCAAAGCGACTGCATCGCCCATCCGGTAGACCACGTTGCCCTTGCCGAGCAGCGTGCCGTCGAGAAAGTTACCCGAATAGAATTGCAGACCCGGAGCCGTCGTCAGCACTTCGAGCACCCTCCCGGACTGGGCGTGTTCGAGGCGGGCGGCGAGTTCAGGTTTGTCGGTGTGGCCCTTGTCGAGGACGAAGTTGTGGTCCCATCCATGGGCCAGGACGATCTGCTCATCGCTCCCGTCGCGCACGCCATCGTAAAGCATCCGGCCGTTCCGGAAATCGAACACCGTGCCATCGACAGCGCGCAATTCCCCAGTCGGGATAAGTTTGTCATTGATCGGCGTGTATCGGCTCGCGGGGATCGTCAGCTTCTCGTCGTAGGTGCCGTACGGCCATCCGTTGCCGCCGAGGTTGAATAGCGCGTGGTTGGTCAGGTTTACGATTGTCGGTTGGTCGGTCGTCGCCGAGTATTGCATCGTCAACGATCCGCTGTCGTCGAGCGTATAAACCACTGTAACGTCCAGATTGCCGGGATATCCCTGATCGCCGTCGGGGCTGCGCAAGGTCATCGTTGCGCTGACAGTGCCGTCCGGGTTGGTTTTGACGCTTGCGAGCTTCCAGTTGCGCTTGTCGAAACCTTCCTTGCCGCCATGCAGCGAATTGGTCCCGTCGTTCTGCGTCAGTTGGTAGGTCTTGCCATCCAGCTTGAACGAACCGTTTGCAATTCGATTCGCATAGCGTCCGATGGTCTGGCCCCAGTAGTTGGGGGCATCGATGTACGAAGAGACTTTGTCATATCCAACGGTGATGTCCGCAACGTGGCCATTCTTGTCGGGTACGTTGAATGCCTGGATCGTCGCACCAAGGGTAATGAGCACGACGCTCACTCCATTGTTTCCGGTCAGTTTGACCTCTTTCACGGCCTCACCATTCGGCATCTTGCCGAAGTCCGAAGTTGTTGCGGTTGCTGCTTGAACCGGGTTGGAAAGAGCCAGCAAAGCCAGCGGGGCGATACCCCGGATCAAGCCGATGGAGCTATTTGTCATATTACCTCTTCCCGATTCTCTAAGCGTTTTCACCGTTGACCGGCAGCGCGAAACACATATAGTCAGACATATAAAAATTTGGCAATGGCCAATTTTGCAAGGCTCGGATTCGACCGGGCATTCGGGAGTCAAGGATATGGCAGGCCCTTCGGTCACCTCTAGCGTTTCGGCAACCAGCGGATCGTCCTCCGGTGGAAACTATGGCAGAGCGCTCGCTTTGCTGGCGAGCCTCTTCTTCATGTGGGGCTTCATCAGCGTTATCAACGGAACGCTTCTGCCCCATCTGCGCAGCGTTTTCGAACTGACCTACTTCCAGACCGGGCTCATCGAATCGGTCTGGTTTATTGGGTACCTGCTTGCGTCGATCCCGGCAGCAAAACTGATCGAGCGTATCGGCTATCAGCGGGCGCTAACTGCCGGGCTCGCGGTAATGACCCTTGGATCGCTTGGCATGGTGCTTGCCGCCTATGTTATTTCCTATGCGATAACAGTTGCATCGCTGTTTGTCGTCTCATGCGGCATCGCGCTCCTGCAGGTTGCGGCGAATCCATACGTCGCCGTGATCGGGCCGCCTGAGAGCTCCGAACGCCGCCTGACGCTGGTGCAGGCGTTCAACACTACGGGCGACGTGCTGGCCATCTTGTTCGGCAAGTATCTGATCCTTGCGCGTACGACTGCCGGAACCACGGCACATGGCACCGAGCTTACTCATGCACAGCGCATGGCCGATGCCCACGCAACCGAGTTGCCTTACCTCATCGTTGCCGCTGTGCTTGCTGTGCTGGCGATCATGATTGCCCGCGCGACCCTCCCGACTCTCGGGGCAGCGACCCGGCGTGCCAACGCCGAAGTGCGAGCAGGCCTCTCTCTGTGGACCCATCGCAACCTTGTCTTCGGATGCATCGGGATTGCGTTGTGCGTGCTCGCGGAGATCGGCGTAGGAAGCTACTTCATCAATTTCGTTTCGCAGCCTGACATCGCCAACCTGACTCAGGAAAATGCGGCATCATACCTGACGCTGTTCTGGGGTGGGATGATGGTCGGTCGCTTCGCGGGCGCGGCTCTCATGCAAAAGATCGCACCGGAACGTGTTTTGGCAATGTTCGCCATGATCGCAATTGCCGGATCTTTGACCGCGGTATTCGCTTCCGGCCCAATGGCTATGTACGGCCTGATCACGGTCGGCCTGGGAATTTCGCTCATGTTCCCCGCAATATTCGCGTTGGCGATCCGCGGGCTCGGGCCGCTGACCGAGGAGGGCTCCGGTCTGCTGATCATGTCGATTGCAGGAGGCGCGCTTGCTTCCCTTCAAGGCAAAGTCGGTGATACCTATGGACTGCAGTGGGGTTTCCTAGTCACCACTTGCTGCGCACTTTACGTGCTTTGGTATGCTCTGGTCGGATCGAAGCCGACCAACGCCTTGCCCGACGTAAAGCTCTCGGAAGAAGACACCCCGGCTGAGTGACCATGCTCGTTAATCGTCGGCAATGGCTGATCGGAACCAGTGCTGTGGCTCTTGCGGGCCCGGCACTGGCCGGCCTGCCAAGGCTGAAGGCGGGAAAGGTAGGTTCCGCACCATTGAGCGCGGTGTCGCTCCAGCCATCCATTTACGCGGACGCATTGCATGCCAACCGCGTCTATCTGGCTTCGCTCGAGCCCGAGCGATTCTTGCACAACTTCTATCTCTCGGCTGGCTTGCCAGCACCGAAGCCCGTCTATGGCGGCTGGGAGGCGCTGGGAATTGCCGGGCACTCGCTCGGCCATTGGTTGAGTGCGGTGTCGTTCACGATTGCCAACACTGGAGACAGCGGACTTGCCAGCAAGCTCGACTTTGCGCTTGCCGAAATGGCACGTATCCAGGCGGCGCACGGCGATGGCTATTGTGGCGGGACGACGGTCGAACGTGACGGCAAGACGGTCGACGGCAAGATCGTGTTCGAGGAAATTCGGGCCGGTAAGATTTGGTCCGGAGGCTTCGACCTGAATGGCGGCTGGGTCCCTCTATACACTTGGCACAAGATTCACGCCGGGCTTATCGATGCGCACCGCTTTGCTGGCAATCCGCGGGCAATGCCGATCCTTCTCGGAGTGGCTGGCTACATGGCGGGCGTGCTCGAACCGCTCGATGACCAGCAGATGCAGAAGGTGCTCCAAGCGGAACACGGCGGTTTGAACGAATCTTATGCCGAAACCTATGCCCTTACCGGCAATCCGCGTTGGCTGCGGATGGCAGAGAAGATTTATCATCGCGCTGTGCTCGACCCGCTGGAGGCCGAAGAAGACAGGCTCGACGGCCTTCACGCTAATACACAGATTCCCAAAATCATCGGTCTGGCCCGGATCCGCGAACTTACGGGCGAACCCAAGAAGGGCGTGGCGGCAGAGTTCTTCCATCATGCAGTGGTCGACCATCACAGCTACGTGATCGGAGGTAATTCGGACCGAGAGCATTTCGGCCCGCCCGATAAGCTTGCGCACCGAATTACGGAAACCACTTGCGAAGGCTGCAACAGCTACAACATGCTCAAGCTTACGCGGCATCTGTTCAGCTGGCAGCCCGATGCGCGACTGTTCGATTTCTACGAGCGGACACACCTCAACCACATCATGGCGCAGCAGCGCCCGGATACCGGCCAGTTCGTCTACTTCATGCCGCTCGCAGCTGGCGCGCGCCGCAGCTACTCGACTGCCGAAGACAGTTTCTGGTGCTGCGTGGGCACGGGCATGGAAAGCCATTCCAAGCATGCCGATTCGATTTTCTGGCACGATGGAGAGGCGCTGCTGGTCAATCTCTACATCCCTGCGCGGCTCGACTGGGCGGAACAGGGATTCGCTCTAGCGCTCGACACGGGCATGCCGTTCGCTGGAGATGTCGCGATAAGCGTGGAGCGTGCGCCGCGCGGCTCCTCAACTATAGCGCTGCGCCTGCCTGGCTGGGCGGCGGCGCCGCGAATCGCGATCAACGGCAAGCCGGCCTCCTGGATCAACGAGCGCGGCTATGCTAAAATCACCCGGCATTGGCGACGCGGCGACAAGATCACGATGAACCTGCCAATGGCGTTGGCGAGTCACGCGACACCAGATGATAGTTCGCTGCAAGCGTACACTTACGGGCCGATAGTACTCGCCGCAGATATGGGAGCGGCCGACACGACGTTCGACGATATCGGCCCTGCACTCTTTGAGGCTCATCCACCACATCGGGCAGAAGATACGGCCCGAGAGGCGACTTTTACTGCCACGACGACGCTTGGCGAAAATCTCAACCTTCATCCATATTTTGCACAATACGATCGGCGTACAGCAGTATATTTCCCGCACTATTCGGCGGCAGGCTGGAGCGAAGCGAAGGCATCATACTTGCAAGCTCAGGCAGCTCATCGCGACATTGCCCGACGCACAGCCGACGTTATCTACCTGGGCGAAATGCAACCCGAACGGGATCATGCGTTCAAAACGTCTGATGCACCCACGATCCAACTTCATGGCCGATCTGCCCGCAAGCTCAAGGCGGGCCAAAGTATCGATGTCACTCTGGCGCGGCGGGCCGGCCCGGCACTGTTACAGATCGTGTATTGGGGCTGGGATGCCGATAGCAGCCTGGACATTTCCATCGATGGCGAGTTGGTGGCGCGGGAAGACCGCAAGAACAGGCACCAGGACCATTTCGTCACAATCGACTATCCGCTGCCAGACGATGTCGGTGGAACGAAGAAGACCGCGAATATCCGGCTTGACGGGCTCATCGGAGATACCGACGTCTACGAAATTCGCATGATGGAAGCGCCTACCGAGGCGGCCTCGGTCAGTTGACCGAGGTCGCTACGTTGGCTGGCTGAATGCACAGCCCGGGCACATCGACCTTAAATGCGAACAAGCTGCCAGCTTCGGGCTGCCCCGCGAGTTCTTCCTCACTCAATCCCGCACGCGCCGTGGTCGCGTACGCAGTCGTAAGGTCCTTTCCTCCCAGCGCGATCTTGGTCACGTTGGAAGCCGGAAGCTTCACTTCCTGAAGAACTGTTCCGTCGGGCGAATAGAGTCTGGCGCGCCAGCCGCCCCATAGTCCGACCCAGACGTTGCCGCGCGAATCGACGATGCAGCCATCGGGATGGCCATCAGCAGGATCAATCCGGGCAAACTCACGATTCTCTAACACTTTGCCCGCTTCATCGAGGGTCGCGACATTGATGACCCCACCCGCCGTGTCGACGTGATAGAGTTTCCTGCCATCGGGGCTCAGGGCCGGCCCGTTGGTGATGCAGACTGGTTCGAGGTCGACCGGACGGACCGACTTGCCGTTCCAGCGGTAGAACCGCCCGGAATCGTTTTCTTCTCCGTCATCCATGGAGCCGAACCAGATCGTTCCGTCGGGCCCGACGGTGGCATCGTTGAGTCGGTTGCTTGGCTGTTCTGGCTCGACTTCGGCAAACACTTCGAAACTACCGTCATTCGGATCGAATCGCGCCAACCCTTGTTGTAACCCAGCAATCAGCGTCCCGTCAGCCGCAGGCAATACCCAGCCGATCTGACCGGGAGCGTCCCACGACCGGACCGCTTTGGCGCACGGGTCAAAGCGGTGGATTTTGCGCTGCTTGATGTCAACGAACCACAACTGGTTGCGCTGGGTATCCCACACCGGACCTTCGCCAAGTGTCGCTGCGCCTTCCCAAACATTCCATACCTGCGTCATCGCAGATGCCTCCCTGTGGGTTGCGAAAGCACGCTTCCGCCCATATATACACCCTATTGTCTGACTAATTATATGAGAGATTCGATGGAGCAGGTCAATCTGAAAGCGTTTCGCGGCTACGCAGCTGCGACAGGCCAACCGATCGAGCCCGAATTCAGCGTCAGCTCGCTGGACCACGTGGCTGCGGCTTGTTCTGCAGCCGAAGCTGCATTCGACAGCTTCCGCGCCATACCTTCAGAATCACGTGCCCTGTTCCTCGAAGCGATCGGTGACGAGATCATGGCGCTCGGCGATGCTCTGCTCGAACGGGCCGTCATCGAGAGCGGCCTGCCGCTAGCGCGCCTGACTGGCGAGCGCGGCCGCACGGTCAATCAATTGCGGTTATTCGCCCAAGTCGTGCGGGCAGATCGCTGGCGCGGCGTGCGGATCGATCCGGCAATGCCCGATCGCCAGCCTTTGCCGCGTCCTGATCTGCGGATGCGAATGATTCCAGTAGGTCCGGTGGCCGTTTTCGGTGCTTCCAACTTCCCGCTCGCATTTTCGACTGCCGGAGGGGACACTGCATCGGCACTGGCCGCTGGCTGCCCGGTGGTCGTCAAAGGTCATCCGGCTCATCCAGGAACCGATTCTATGGTTGCGGAGGCGATCGTGCGCGCTGCAGAAAAGACCGGCATGCCTGACGGTGTTTTCGGCCATGTACGCGGTCCCCGAAACGAGTTGGGCGAAGCCTTGGTGAACGATCCACGCATTGCCGCCGTCGGCTTTACAGGGTCGCGAGGGGGCGGGCTGGCATTGTGCCGGATCGCTCAGCAGAGGCCAGTCCCAATCCCCGTATATGCCGAAATGTCGAGTGTGAACCCAGTCATCCTCTTGCCAGCGGCATTGGCTGCACGAGGGGCCGAGTTGGGCACCGCATTCGTTGGTTCGCTGACGCTCGGCGCCGGCCAGTTTTGCACAAACCCCGGGGTGGTGCTGGCAATAGAAGGCGAGGGGCTCGAGGCATTCATAAGGGCTGCGAGCAACGCATTGTCAGGCAATGAACCGCAGACCATGCTGACGACCGGCATCCGCGCGGCGTACGATGCTGGTCGCGCACGGCTTGCCGAAGAGGCTGAAACAATTGTCGTCGCAACCGGGAAGGAAGGCGATGGTACGACCTGTTCGGCAGCGCAGCTGTTTTCCGTCGCTGCTCATGACATCATTGCGCAACCCGGCCTAGCCGAGGAAGTCTTCGGGGCTTCTTCTCTTGTCGTACGTTGCACGAGCCTGGCCGAAATGAAGGCCGTGCTCACGGCAATGGAGGGCCAGCTCACGGCTACGCTCCATCTTGAAGATGCCGACATCGAGGATGCGCGCGCGCTTCTACCGATTCTGGAGGTGACTTGCGGTCGGATCCTGGCGAACGGCTGGCCAACGGGGGTGGAAGTGGCTCATGCCATGGTCCACGGCGGCCCATTCCCGGCGACTTCAGATGGGAGAACGACATCGGTCGGGACACTGGCGATCGAGCGCTTCCTGCGCCCGGTTTGCTATCAGGATATTCCTGCCAGCCTGCTTGCGCCCGAGCTGCGCGATGGAAGCGATGTTCCCAAACTGCTCGATGGGAATCCTGCTTGACGCCATCGAGGACTTCGTTATTGTCTTACAAATAAGCGGCAGTGGGAGTTTGCGGTGTCTGGCGGTGATTACATCGCTATCGACTGGGGTACGACCAATCGCCGCATCTATCTGATGCGCGCGGATGGGCTTGTTGTGCGTAGCGAACGCGATGATCGCGGGGTTCTGGCAATGTCCGCCATGGCATACTCCGGAGAATTCTCTGCAATTCGCGAACGCTTCGGTGCATTCCCTATCATTGCGGCAGGCATGGTCGGTTCGAGCCGAGGCTGGCGCGAGGTACCCTATTGCAGTGCACCGATAGAATTGTCGACGCTCGCAGAAATGGTCACCGACTGTGGCGAGAACGTCTTTCTTGTTCCCGGGGTTGCACAGCGGGTCGTCGGTCATGCAGACGTCATGCGCGGAGAAGAAGTACAGGTGTTTGGCGCATTGGCCGCGGGATTGGTCCCCGAAGATGGGCTCTTCTGCCAACCGGGCACGCACAATAAGTGGATCAAGGTCAGCGGCGGCCGGATCGAGACCTTTGCGACGGCGATGACAGGTGAATTGTATTCATTGCTCCGGCAGCATTCGATCCTGTCCGAAATGATCGTTGGTGAACCCGCGATCGGTCCGGCCTTCAGCGCAGGCCTGAAACGAAGCCGAGCTGCCTGCGATCTCGTGACTGCACTTTTTTCGGCTCGCGCGTCATGCTTGCTGGGCCTGATGGATCGCAGCGAAGCCGCTTCCTATGTCAGTGGGATGCTTATCGGTTCCGATGTTGCGGCACGCAACGATATTGATGGTAATGACGTGTTCCTTCTGGCTTCGGGCTCTCTGGCCGCCCTCTATGCGCAGGCCATTGAATATGCAGGTGGCCGCACCGTTCCAATCGACTCACAAGCCTCATTTGCTGCGGGCATCCATGCAATTTGGGAAAGCGCGCAATGAACCACGCTCAATTCGAAAGAGCATTCGCTGCTTGCCCGCTTGTCGCCATACTCCGTGGGCTCACGCCTGCCGAAGCGCCGGCCATTGGCGAGGCTCTGGTCGAAGCCGGTTTCACTCTCATTGAAGTTCCGCTCAACTCGCCAGACCCGTGCAAGTCGATCGGCATCCTCGCAGAAGCCTTGGCTGGCAGAGCCATGATCGGCGCCGGTACGGTCCTGACTCCTGCACAGGTCGCCGAGGTTGCATCGGTCGGCTGCCAATTCATCGTTTCGCCCAATGTCGATACGGCGGTGATCAAAGCGACCCTGGCTGCCGGGATGGTCAGTCTGCCGGGCTACTATACTTCAAGCGAGGCCTTCGCGGCGCTTTCCAGCGGGGCCAGTGCGCTCAAGCTGTTTCCCGCCGACGGCGCATCGCCCGCCATGCTCAAAGCGCAGCGCGCGGTGCTGCCTCAGGGCACCAAGGTGCTCGCAGTGGGGGGCATTTCCGAAACCACGATGCAAAGCTGGCGCGACGTCGGCGCCGACGGCTTCGGGCTTGGTTCCAATCTCTACAAGCCAGGCAAGGACGCGGCGACGGTCGCCGCAGATGCCGAGGCGCTTGTCCGCGCCGTAAGGAAACTGACATGACCCACGCACGCCTGATCCAACATCGCGCCGACGACGGCGCTCGGCGATTGATCCTCGCTGAAGATGGCGCGGCATCGATCCTGTCCGGGCCGCACACTACGCGGGAACTGGCCGGCGAGGCTATTTCTTCGCACCGCAGCCTGTTGGACTTGGCGCGCGAATATCGCGCGAGCGAAAAGGTTGACCTGGCGGCAGAACTTGAGGCTGGGCATCTTCTGCCGGCGATCGATCACGAAGATCCCGCGCACTTGCTGATGACAGGCACAGGGCTGACCCATCTCGGTTCCGCCGAGGGCCGCGACAAGATGCACAAGGCAATGGCCGATAGCGACAGCCAGACCGACTCGATGAAGATGTTTCTCGAAGGGGTTGAGGGCGGAAAACCTGTTGCGGGTGAATCCGGCCAGCAACCCGAATGGTTCTTCAAAGGCGATGGCCAGACACTGGTTGGACCGCGCGACAACCTGACTTCGCCTGGCTTTGCGCTCGACGGAAGCGAAGAGCCAGAATTGGCCGGCATCTATTTGATCGGCGACGACGGGACCCCCTTCCGGCTTGGTATAGCACTGGCGAACGAATTCAGCGATCACATTACTGAGCGCCACAATTACCTCTGGCTCGCGCATTCAAAACTTCGCCCGGCTGCTTTGGGAGCGGAGCTCCTGCTAAGCGAAGTTCCGCAAGACATTCGCGGCACCAGCCGGATCTACCGGGGCGGAAAGTGCATTTGGGAGAAGCCTTTCCTGACCGGCGAAGACAATATGTCACACAGCCTCGCCAACCTAGAAGCCCACCATTTCAAATATGCCGGCTTCCGAGGTCCGGGAGACATTCACGTACACTTCTTCGGCACAGCGACCCTCTCGTTCGCAGATGGCGTGAGTACGCGGATCGGTGACGAATTCGAGATATCTGCCGCTCCCTTCGCGTTGCCGGTGCGAAATCGCCTTGCGCAAGCGGAGCAAACTGCGGTGGAGGTCAAAGTCCTATGACTGCTCCTGTCAAACTTGCCATCGTCGGTTTGGGCAAGATCGCCCATGACCAGCATTTACCCGCGGTTGCCAAAAGCAAGGCATTCGACCTTGTTGCGACGGTCGATCGCGCGGGAGAGGGCGAACCAGATCTGCCGTTCTTCCGCAGCATAGAAGAGTTGGTGGCAAGCGGAATCGAGGTCGATGCAGTATCGGTCTGCACGCCGCCGCAAGTGCGCCATGATGTAGCGCAACAGGCGCTTGATCAGGGCTGGCACGTGCTTCTCGAGAAGCCCCCTGGTGCTACCCTAGCAGAGGTTGTGGCGCTTCGTGAGTCTGCCGCTGAACGGAAGTTGACGCTCTTCACCGCCTGGCATTCGCAATTCGCGCGCGGGGTCGAGCCGGCAACTGCCTGGCTGGCCGACAAGACAATCCGCAGCGCGCGGATTGTGTGGCGTGAAGATGTACGTGTCTGGCACCCCGGTCAGGCATGGATCTGGAAATCGGGCGGGTTCGGGGTCTTCGACCCTGGCATCAATGCGCTTTCGATCATTACCCGCATTCTTCCTCGGCCGCTGTTCGTGGAATCTTCAGCCCTGCAATTTCCGTCGAACCTCGGCGCTCCGATCGCCGCGCAAATGACATTGCGTGATCGACGGGATGTGACGATCGATATGGATCTCGATTTCCGCCAGGAGGGGCCGCAGCATTGGGATATATTCGTCGACACCGATGGCGGCGAATTGCGGCTCGCCAAAGGCGGAGCCGAGCTGTTCATTGGCGGTGAGCAAGTCCATGCCGAAGAGGGCGATCTCGCCGGAGAATACCCCGGGATCTATCGGCGCTTCCTTGCGCTGATCCGCGCCGGAATTTCGGATGTCGACGTAAGCCCGCTGCGGCTCGTCGCAGACGCATTTCTCTGCGGCGCAATTACCTCGGTCGAGGAATTCCACGAATGACCAAGGGCGAGGGCCTTACCCGTCGGACTTTGCTGGGCAGTTCGGCCGGACTTGCCGCCGGGACGACCCTGGCCGCCGGAAGACCCATACCCGCACATGCGAGTGCCAGCACTCAAGGTGACTTGCTCGCACCGACGCCGCCAATGGGTTGGAACAGCTGGAACAGTTTCGCCACCACCATCACCGAAGTCGAAGCTCGTGAACAGGCGAGCATTATGGCGCGGGAATTGCTGCCGGCGGGTTACGATGTCTTTACGGTCGATATCCAGTGGTACGAGCCCAATGCATCGAGTTACGACTACGATGCGAAACCGTTGCCGACCATGGATCGCTTCGGTCGGCTGTTGCCCGCGCCCAATCGTTTTCCGTCGAGCAAGGGCGGGAAAGGTTTTGGCCCCCTCGCTCAAAGCGTGCACGCCTTGGGACTACGGTTCGGAGTGCATTTGATGCGAGGCATTCCGCGGCTTGCGGTCGAACGCAACCTGCCGGTCTTCGGGACGAAAACAACGGCTCAGGCTGTCTCCGACACCACCAGCACCTGTTCTTGGAACCCCGACATGTACGGTGTCGACATGACGAAGCCGGGTGCGCAAGCGTACTACGACAGCGTCTTCGCATTGCTGGCATCGTGGGGCGTCGATTTCGTCAAGGTCGACGACTTGTCTCGTCCATTCGATGCACACGCTCCCGAGATCGAGGCAATCCATCGTGCGATAGGCAAGACAGGCAGACCGATGATCCTCAGCATGTCGCCCGGCGAGACCCCAGTCGCGCGCGGAGCGCATGCCCAGAAGTTCGCGCAGATGTGGCGTATTTCGGATGACTTCTGGGATGAATGGTCGATGCTTTCGGCCCAGTTCACGCGGCTTGAAAACTGGAACCGGTACATGGGCCCCGGATCGTGGCCTGATGCCGACATGCTGCCGCTCGGAAGGCTGCATTTGGGTCAAAGGGACACCAAATTCACCCCGGACGAGCAACAAACACTGATGACCTTATGGGCGATTGCGCGCTCACCACTGATTATGGGTGGTGACCTTCGCCACCTCGACGAAGCGACCAAGGCATTGCTGACCAATCCTGAGGTCGTTGCCGTCAGCCAGCAATCAACGTCTAACTGCCCAATGTTCTTGGACGATGTGGCTCGTATCTGGCGGGCGCGCGCGACCAACGGCGATCATTATCTTGCGATGTTCAATCCGAGTGATAGCACTCGGCGGGTGGGCGTGGATCTGAAATTTCTGGGCATCGAGCGAAGCGTGACCGTGCGAGACTTGTGGCAACGCGAACAGATTGGCGGAGCGGACCGTCGCGTCGAGGCGGAAATCGTCCCGCATGGCTCGGTGCTCTATCGCCTGTCATGAAGTTGGCGATCGCTGCTGCACTGATTGTATTGCTGGGATTGCCTGCCACGAGCTTAGCCGAGGCACCGGCTAGGCCCGATCGTGTTGTCGAAATCGACCTCAGTCCCGACCTCGCACATCGTGGGCCGGTGTTCGAGGGTTGGGGCACAGCGCTGGCGTGGTTCGCGAACGTCACGGGCGGTTGGCCTGAACCGGAGCGAGAGCGGCTCGCAGATCTCTTCTACGGCCCTAGCGGTCTCGGCTGGAACATCGCGCGCTATAATATTGGTGGCGGCAATTCTCCCGACACATCGGACTGCATGAGGGTCGGGGCCGCTGTCCCTGGGTTCTGGAAGCGACCGGCTGGCACTACGGGTAAGGATTGGTGGGACCCTGCCGATCCGTCAATGTGGGACTGGCACGCCGATACCAACCAACGCTGGTGGCTCGGCGCAATCAAACGGCGGGTCGATCATCCGATCTTCGAAGCGTTCTCCAATTCGCCGCCGTATTTCATGACCATATCGGGTCGAGTTTCAGGAAACGAGAAGGGTGACGAAGACAACCTTCGTCCGGGCTTTGAGGGAAAGTTCGCCGACTATCTCGCCACCGTAGTTCAGCAGCTGCAGGAGCGAGACGGGATCCGATTTCGCACACTATCTCCGGTGAATGAGCCGGGCACGAACTACTGGCATGCGAGCAACACCCAGGAGGGATCGCATTGGGATCCGGCCAGCCAAGCCCGCATGATCATGGCGACGGCCGACGCACTGAAGCATCGCGGCCTGTCAACAGTAGTGGCCGCACCCGACGAGACCAGCTCACAGTTGTTCGTCAAAGACTGGGAGGCATATCCGGAAGAGGCGCGCCAGGACATTGGGCAGATCAATGTCCATAGTTACGGCACGCAGAACCAGACTGCGGTACGCGACATTGCTCGGTCGCAGGGACTTCGCTTGTGGATGAGCGAAGACGATACGCCGCTTGCCGGGGAACCGGAAGACTTCGAGGGCATGGACACTCCGATCGCGTTTGCCGAACACGTTGTGCGCGATTTGAAACGGCTCGAGCCGTCAGCGTGGGTGTTCTGGCAGGCTGTTGAAACCATCAGCGCTATCGACGGTCGCAAGGGCACGAACTGGGGCCTGGTCAAAGCTGACCTGCGAGATCCTTCCGATCAAGACCACCGGATCACGATCACCAAGAAGTATTGGGCGATGGCTCAGTTCAGTCGGTTCATTCGCCCGGGCTTTCGGCTCCTGCCGGTTGCCGATCCCGACACTGTGGGCGCGATTGGACCCGATGGTAAGAGAATCGTTTTGGTGCACGTGAATGCCGGACCAGTCGCGCGAAATTTGGACCTACCTCAAGGCTGGAAATTCGCTTTGGTAGCGACTGATCTCGACCACAATGCAGCCTGCGTTGCAGGGCGCATCGCGCCGCCGAGATCGATCTCGACGGTCGTTTTGTATCGCGACCCGCGCCAATCGCCTTGCCGCTAAGTCAGTGCAATTGGGTGAAGAATCCAATGGCTGCCATCCACCGAATGGCTTGTTGTCAGACTTTGAATTGCTGTCTCACCACGCCAGACTGTGACTTTTCCGCACTATTTAGTGAAATCGACGCAAGCCCTCTTGTAAGTCAGACAAATATGGGTTAGCCAGTTTGTCAGACAAGTTAAAAACGTTTGGGTTTGGGAGGTTCTGATGCGGCGTTTTCCGCTTTTGATGTCCGTTGCTACTCTGCCGCTGATGCTGGCTGCGATGCCTGCTCACGCGCAATCGACCGATGATGCTTCGACTGTCGCTGCCAAAAAGGCAAAGGACAAGAAGGAAGCCGCAGCCAAGAAGAAGGCAGAGGCAACCGCGTCTGCGTCTGCACAGGGCACTGGCGCTGCGGAGACCACTGGCAACACTACCGGAGTAACGGGTGAAACTGCGAGCGACGGCGCGATTGTCGTCTCGGGTATTCGAGCCAGTCTTACTTCTTCGCAGTCGATCAAAAAGAACGCGGACCAGATCGTCGATGCGATCGTAGCGGAAGATATCGGCAAGTTGCCGGACAACACTGCAGCTGAAACGATCGCTCGCATTGCTGGCGTCCAGGTCGTGCGCTACAACGACGAGGCGAGCCAGGTGCTTATCCGCGGCCTGCCCGATGTCGCAACAACCTACAACGGTCGCGAGATCTTCACGGCGGAACTGCGCCGCGTCCAGCTGCAGGACTTTCCATCTCAGGCGATTTCGGCGATCGAGGTCTACAAGTCCGGTTCTGCCGACCAGGTCGAGGCTGGCCTTGCTGGTCTCGTCAACGTTCGCACCCGCCGCCCGCTCGATTTCAAGGGAATGGTGATCGCCGGCGGTATCCACGGCACTTACAACGACCAGAGCCGCAAGTTCGATCCGGACTACAACCTGCTGTTCTCAGATCGCTGGCAGGCTGGTGACGGGGAAATGGGCTTCCTCGCCAACGTGACCTTCGCGCAGTCGCAATACTACAATGGCGTGCGCTACAACTCAACCTGGATCCGCGACGATCTGTGGTCGGATTTCGGCACGCAGGGCAATCACGTTCGCGATGGCGTGTTTGGGAGCAATGACGCTACCGGCCTGTTCTACTTCCCGAACAATATCGGCATCTACAACGAGCACGGTCGCCGCTACCGGCCGTCGGCCAACTTCTCGTTCCAGTGGGATCCCAATCCCGACACCGATATCTATGTGGAAGGTATATACCAGGGCTTCCGCGGGCGTGGCCAGACTGACAACGTCGATGTCCCGCTCGAATTGTGGGGTCCCAACGGTACGCCTCCGGTGTTCACCAATGTCGTGTTGAAGGATGGCCAGTCCTATTCGGATACCGCCTTTACCGGGCCAGGTGCCTATGATCCTAACACAGTCCCTCAGGCAGCCTCGTTGACAAAGACCTCGGGCTCCGAGCCTCAGGGCTGGCGCCGCGCTGACAACAACTACACCAACACGTTCCAGATCGCTTCTGGTGCAAGTTGGCGTGGCGAGCAAGTGAAGCTCTCGACCGATTTTGCGTATAGCTGGAGCGAATACCGCGACGATTCGTCCAGCCTCGACTGGCGCGCGACTGGGGCCGATCCGCTCACTGTGGACGCCGCGTTCGCCGTCGACGGCGGCGTTTCGTTCAATTTCCCCAACTGGAACCAGTTCGATCCGACTACCTACCTGTGGCGCGGCTATTACCAGTCCGTCTACTGGGTGCGGGGGAGCGGTTGGCAATGGCGCGGGGACATGGATTGGGACACAGGTTCCAGCTTCTTGTCGAAGGTGCAGGTTGGCGTTCGCCTGACGGAGCGCAAGGCCGCGATGGTCGAGAACTACGCCCGTTACGCTTACACGATGGATCTGGGGATTCCTTACACAGATCTGCCAATCGGTGAGCTTTCCAAGACGCTCGATCCGTTCCGCGGCAACGCTCAGGGCTTCACCCAGTGGCTCTCTGCTTCGGGCGACAGCATTTACACCAACAAGGAGGCATTGCGTCAGTACTCGTACAATGCCTTGCTGCAGCTCCAGGCCTTGTACCCGCAAAACGATTACAGCCAGGCGATTCAGGACTGGAGCACGCCCGATGTCCAGGCACCTTCGACGAGCGGCTGGAGGGCGAAAGAAAATACCTGGGCCGGTTATGCGCAGGGCCACTACAACTTTGACGTCGGCACTCTGCAGGTCGATGGTCTTCTGGGTATCCGTGCTGTCCTCACCGACGGGCATACCTTCGGGACGTCCAGCGTTTGCTTGCGCAACTTCCCGAACAGCACAACCGACTTCTCTTGCACTCAGACGCTCACGCCGCGAACCGAACGCCAGAACTATCTCGATTGGCTGCCCAACGCGAGCATGCGCATCAAGTTCACCGACAAGCTTCAGTTACGCCTGGGCTGGACTTACACCCGGACGAAACCCGATTTCGCGCAGCTGAATCCGGCGTTGCAGATTTATCCGGTGTCGTATTCGCCTTGCGGCGTCCCGACCGATCCTAACTACGATCCGACGGACATTACCAGTTGCCGTCATCCGGGCACGATCTATCCGAGCTATTCGGGTTCGCAGGGGAATCCGGAGCTGAAGCCGTTCACTTCTAAGAACTACGATGCGAGCCTCGAGTGGTATTTCTCTCGGACCGGCTATGCCAGCGCTGCCGTGTTCTATCATGACATCTATGGCTTCACGACAAACGTTACCCGCTACAAGAACGATCCGGTCTATGGCGTGCTGCAGCTGTCGACACCGATCAACGCCGGGGATGCAAGCATCAAGGGCTTCGAGCTCAACCTGCAGTCGTTCCTGGACTTCCTACCTTCTCCCTGGAACGGCTTTGGCGTGCAGGCGAACCTGACGTATCTGGAAGGCAAGAGCCGCTACCCCAACGGGTATGACCCCAACACCGATACCTTCACCGGCCCAGGGGAATATCTCAAGATCCCTGGCCTTTCGAAGTGGACCTACAACCTTACCGGGTTTTATGAGAAGGGCCCCATCCAGGCGCGCATCTCTTACAACTGGCGCTCGAGCTGGGTGAGCTGGTACAATCTCGATCCCCAGACCGGCAACCAGTACACCGGTGGCGGCGTTTATGCCCGCTCGAGGCTTGATGCATCGTTCAGTGTCAAGTTGACCAAGAACTTCACGGTCAACGCCGACGTCAGCAATATCCTCGCCAAGCCGTTCCACGACTATGTGAACTACAAGCCGGGCGGCTACTACACACAGGATATTCGCGACGAAGGGCGGTACTACGGCCTCGCACTTCGCTGGCGCTTCGGCGAATAATCCAACGCGCAACCCTTTCCTTCTCTCCCAAGGGCTGCACTTGACCTGGCCGGCATTTCGCCGGCCAGGTTTTTTGTGGACGGTCGCAAATTAAGCATCGCGTTCGACCAAGGCTTCAGCGCAAGCGCGGGAAGTGGGGAAAGACAGTCGCTTCACCCGAGCGAGCAAGTCCGTGAAGCCGCTCATTCCAACAGTTACAAGCTGGCACCTCGAGCCGTGGAATCGCGGGCGCAGAACCCTGCATCTGGCGGGCCTTCCCGTCGAGCGTCATGCAAGAGACGAGGTCCTAAGCGCGTCCTTCGACTGGCGCGTCGGGATATTTGTAGGTCTGCGCCGGCAGTGTCAGATCGGATGCCACGAGCATGGCTTGGAGGCTCTTGCCGAATAAAGGAAGCTTTTGTCCCTAGGCCTATTGGCGAGTTGCGAAATAACTCTCTATTTCGGAGGCTTCGGCAGGCGTGATTGGCATCACGGCCCCATGCTTGGGGCCGGAAAAATTGGTCGCGCGCATGGGTGAATCGGGATCGTTGAATCGACCGATGTTCTTGAAGGTCTTGAAATCGGTTGTTTCGGCGAAGCCCATGTTGTGCGGGTCCGCGCCGAACACGTCGTACATCAGTACGTAGGTGTTGGTGCCGAAGCGATGCCAAAGGTTTGGCGCTTCGGCCGCCTTCGGCTCTGGATCGACCTTCTTGCGCTCGGCGACGTATCCCTTGTTGATGTCGTGCGACAGTGCCTCGTGGATGTTGCCGGGATTATCGTGGGCGACATAGAACATGTGGTAGGTGTCGCCGATTTTGGTGATGTCGGCGTCGATCGTGTTCACCTTGGCGTCCGGATAATAGAGGATCTGTTTTGGATCGGTCACCAGCGAAGTGAAGTTCTTGTTTGCATACGACCAGACCATGAAATTCGGCCCGTCGCCGTGCCGGGTGGTGAAGTAGACCATCATTCGTCCATTGTCGGGGTCGGTGATCGTTTGTGGCGCCCAGGTGCAGCCGGCATCAGCGTAATCGGCGAACAGCTTCGAGATTGTGACCTCTGCGTGCGTCCAGTGGATCAGGTCATACGACTTCATGAAGATGAGGTTGAGGTTGTTGCCCCAACCGTATTTGTCGCCCGCTCTTTCCCATTCGGTAGTGCGATAGCCATCGCGCTGCCCGTAGATGTCCAGATCGGTCATCGTCAGGTAGAATACCCCGTCTGCGCCACGGATGATGTGCGGGTCACGGATGCCGTGTTGTTCAGCAATACCGTAACCCGACAGCACCGGCTTGCCTCCGTTGACATCGGTCCACGTGTATCCGTCGCGCGACGTTGCGAAGTAGAGCGAGTGGGTCTCGTCCTTGAAGTAGGTCAGCAGGTAGGCCGATTTCGCTCCGGCACTGTCCTTGCGTGACTGCTTCGTCGACGCAATCGATTTGACGATCTGGAGTTGCGGATTGGTCTGCGTTGCGTCGGACACGCTCGCAGCGTGCGAGTGGGCGCAGCCGCTAAGACCCACGACCACGACCGCAACGATCGGCAATGAGTTGAGTGGTTTGAACATTTCTTTTCCTCTGCCCTCGGGAGATTACTGGCCGTTTGCCAGGCTGCTATCGCGAAGGATGGCGACGCCCCACGGACCTATCTGGAACGGGGAATCGTGGTATTTGCAGTCGATCAGGTCGGTCCCTACAGCTAAGGCTGCCGGCACTGTCACTGGCTCGCGAGAATAGTTGAGCAGGTAATGCACTCGGTGACCGTCAGTGAGCAGGCCGCTACGAACGATCAGCGGGAAATGCGCCGATACCGGCCATGTAACCCCTGCGCGATGGGCAGTGTCGGCCAGCAGCCGCGCGATCAAAGCATCGCTCGGCATGAATCCGATGTAGGTTACTTCGCCCTTGCCATATTCATTGCGGGTGATGGCTGCATAGGCGGGCCAGCTGTGGTGCTTGTATCGGGCTAGAACCTGGGCAGTAGTCGGCTTGATGAACTCCATCCACCAGCGAGCTTGCAAGTCCTTTTCAGACAGGCCGTAAAGATCGGTGTCGAGCGACACGCCTTTCGGCTCTGTGAAGAGCTGGTAGGTCACGCCAGCAGCGGCGGTTATGTCGCCTGGCTGGGTCGTATAGCGGACCTTTGTATTTTCGTCGGAGAACCCGCTCTTGAAAGTATAAACGAGGTGCCCGCCATTCTTGGCGTAGGCGTTGAGTTTGGCGATTTCGGCGTCGCTCGCGGCATAGAGCGCAGGAACGACGATCATCTTGTATTTGCTCAGGTCCGCATGTTCGTCCGGAGATACGATGTCGGCCTCGATATTCTGCCGATAGAGCGCATCGTAAAACGGGCGCATCACTTGATTGTAGTCATGATTGCCCGGCAGCTTGAACCAATCGAAAGCACTTAGCGCCCGGTTGCTGACGTAGATTGCAACCTGGTTTTCCTTCTTCATGTTGACGAGGGTCGGGCCTAACCGGGCAAAGTCGGCGCCGATGCCCTTGGCCTCCTCATAGAGTTCGTTCGGCTGGTAATCCTGGGTGAGAAGCCCCCGCCAGTAGGTCTCAACCGCATTTTGTGTGGTCGCCCAGTGCCAGTATTCCACCATGTTCGCGCCCGATGCGAGGTGGCTGAAAGCCTGCAGGCGCAACTGCCCAGGGTAAGGTGTCCATTGCGGGAAACCTTGCGCCTCGGTCTCCATAACGAGGTAGTTCTGGCCGTTCTTGAGCGATCGTGTGAGGTCACCCCCGAATGCTATATTGGCCCCGGTCAGATCATCCTGCGTCGGATGGTATATGTCGACGCCGGCAATATCGAGGGCTCGAGCCGCATCCCAATGATTGACCTCTGGTTGGACGCCGTATGAATAGCCACGCCAACCTAAGTCGAAGTTCTGGGTGATGAACTGGTCCGGCCGCGCATGCTTGCGCACCAATGCCGCTTGCCAGGCGAGGAATTCGGTGACCAGTCCGCGCTGGAACTCGGCGAAGGCATTGCCGACACTCGCATTCATCGTCCCGTTGGTTGAAGGGAAATCCTCCCAGCGATTGATGCGGTTGCTCCAGTAGTCGAGCCCCCACGCTCTGTTGAGCGTCTCAAGGCTTGGCCACTTCTTCTTCATCGCGGCAACGAAGGCCGCCTGCACATTCGGCCCTGCCGTGCCGTAGGCTTTGGTTTCGTTGTCGATCTGGTAGCCGATGACTGCAGGGTTATCTTTTACATGGCTCACCAGCGCCACGATCACACGCTTCGCGGCGGCGAGGTAGTTCGGGTTGGTGATGTCCATGTTTTGGCGGTAGCCGAACTTGGCTTGCCCATCTGCTCGGGTCACAAGCACGTCAGGATGCTCGCGCGCAAGCCACGTCGGGATGGCGTAGGTGGGCGTGCCGACGATCACGCGGATGCCGTGCCGATGCATGGCATCGAGAACCCGGTCTACATGGCTGAAATCGAACACACCCGGTTGCGGCTCGAGCGTGCCCCAGGTCGATTCGGCAATGCGGACCACCGTGATATGCGCCGCCTGCATCATGCGGGCATCTTGCTCAACGCGATCGACCGGGGTGTATTCGTCGTAATAGGCAACGCCGTAGAGCACTGTCTTCGGCAACTGCGGACCGCCCTCGTTGGCAGCTGCCGCCGGAAAGGCAGTGGCGATCGACGCAAAGATCGCAAGCAAATTGCCCAAGATGCGGTACATCCCGCTCATCGGTGTCGCCTCCCCAAATAGCAAATTGAATTATTATTGTCGGACATATACGTGGGATTGTGTGATGACAACACCTGTGAATATGTGCTGCCGCAATCAGTCGCGATCTCGCCTGCTTCGATGAAGAACGAACCAGGTGGTCAACGGCACGATCACCACCAGCGCGATATCGATCGTCTGTGCGATCTTACCTTCCGCTCCGCCGGCGACATGTCCTGAGAGGAACTTCCAGACTGCCAGGGCATAATATGTGATCGCAACAATCGAGAGGCCTTCGACCGTCTGTTGCAGGCGTAGTTGTAACTCGGTTCGCCGGTCCATCGAAGCCAACAACTCCTGGTTTCGTCGCGAGAGTTCGCTGTCGATGCGAGTGCGCAGCATATCCGAAATTTCGGCAGTATGCTGCGAAAGTTCCTGCAGGCGTCGAGCGAATGCCTCACATGTCCGGATGGCTGGCAGGAAGCGCCGTTCGGTAAATTCGGTAAGCGAAATTTGCCCAGGCTGTGCGGTGGCTCCGAGGTTGTCGAGTCTGTCGCCGACGATTGCTGAATATGCCGTAGTTGCCGACATGCGGTAGCGCGTTTGTGCGGATAGCAAGGCAAGTTCGGAGCTAATCCTGCTTAGCCGTTCCATCACGCGGTCGGTCGCGACAGTTTCGCCAGACAGCATCTCAGCAATTTCCGCAAGCTCAGCTTCCAAGGTGTCGATACGCGTGATGTTTTGCTTAGCGATTGGCAGACCCAGCAAAGCCATCTTGCGATAGTTGCCGAGCTCCTGGAGCCGCTGGACCAGCTCGACCGGCTCCTTGCCGGCCAGGCCGCGATCTTCGATCAGCATTCGACCGAAGCCATCGCTGTGTAGTCGGAAGTCGCACCACACGCGCGCCCTACTATCCCTTACATCGGATACGACGAGATCGGGTTCGGAGAAAAACTGGCTCCAGTCATTCTCGCTAGCGGCGTCGGTCGAGCGGAATATATTGATGTTTGTCGAGCGCATGATTTGGCCCGGGAATTGCGCCAGTGCTGCCCCCGCCTCGCCAAAGCTCGAAAGATCGAACAGGTCGCTTGTTTTGTCGTCAGAGATCAGTGTGACTGTGTAGAATTCACTATGGGCTTCCCAACAGAACATCAGATCGCCAATCCGTTGAGACAGGAAGGGCTCATTCGATTCTGCCTCACCGGCTCGTGCGCTTCGTTCCTCGAGGAAGTTGAGGATCGCGGAGCGCGCAATGCCCGGGGTGCCAATGTAGACGAACTGTAGGATGCGAGCTGGCACCTCGAAGTGAGGCAATTTGCGCATGTGCATTTCGAACGACAGCGAGCGGCGCAATGGGTGATCGTCCGTCGCCTGTGCCGCCTTGAATTCGTCGCCGCCGTTCATATCGGCCTCCCAGCCTAACGATCAGTCGGAGGGACTTTATGTCAGACAATAGAGCCGGTCAATTGGAAGATGCCTGCCGTATAGAGAGAGCGGTTACGCGTTTGACCACGCACCAGTGCGGCGCAGGTATTCTTCTTGTGTCGGCAATTGCTTGGCAGTCTGGCTGTAGGCGTTGGCAATGTGTCGCAGTGTCGCTGCAACCTCATTGCTGTTGAGCGAAGCTACGATCGGGTCATGACCCCCTGGCCAGATATTCTGCCCGATCATCACGGCAACCCAACTCGGCGTAGCGAACAGTTCTGCCTGATCGCGAAAGATCCGCCCGTGTAACCTCCACAGATCGAACTTGCGCTTCAGTGTCTCGGGGATGTCCATGTCGCGCACATATCGCCAGAACTCGCTGTCGTCGCGTTGGGTCGCCTTGTAGTGCAGGATAATGAAGTCGCGGATGTCCTCATAGGATGCGCGCATGATGCGATTGTATTCATCACGCTCGACTGGGCTGATCGACCGGTCGGGAAAAAGCGAAATGAACTTGGCGATCCCGTTCTGGATCAGGTGAATGCTGGTTGATTCCAGGGGTTCGAGAAAGCCAGAGGAAAGCCCCAGCGACACAACGTTGTGGCTCCATGCCTTCTTGCGCATCCCCGTCTTGAATCGTAGCAAGCGCGGCTCGCTCAGGATTTCGCCCCCTAAATTTTCCTTGAGAAGTCGGTCGGCTTCTTCCTGGCTCATGTACTCGCTGCAAAACACATGACCGTTGCCTGTCCTGTGCTGGAGCGGAATTCGCCATTGCCACCCTGCAGAGTGCGCGGTCGAACGTGTGAAGGGATCGGGGGAACCAGCGTTCGCAGTCGGCATCGCCAGCGCACTGTCCATAGGTAGCCAATGGCTCCAGTCTTCGTAACCGGCACCAAGAGCTTCTTCGATCAGCAATCCGCGAAAGCCCGAACAATCGAGGAATATGTCTCCTGAGATGCGTTCACCGTTTTCAAGCTGGACCGAGTCGACATCGCCACTCTCGCTATTGCGATGGACCTTTACGATCTTCCCCTCGCATCGCTCAACGCCCTGTGCCTCCGCCCGCTTGCGAAGATATCTGGCATAAAGGCTGGCATCGAAGTGGAAAGCGTATTGGAGATGCGCGAGTGGGGATTGGATACCCGGTTCGGGACGGGCGAACCGGCGCTCAGCTGCTGCGACTGCGCTCATCGCGTAATCGTCGATCTTCCCTCCTCCGCCTCGCTCTCTTTCACTTAGCCAGAGCTGGTGGAAGGCTATCCCGTGAAATTCCTGACCGTAAAAGCCGAACGGGTGGAAGTAGCGGTCGCCGATTTGACCCCAATTTACAAACTCGATGCCGAGCTTGAACGTGCCGTTGGTCGCGCGCAGGAACTCGTCTTCGGGAATTTCTAGCTTGGCATTGAATGTTCGGATCGGCGGGATTGTCGCCTCTCCTACCCCAACGGTCCCGATCGCGTCGGATTCGATGAGTGTCACACGGCGATCTGCCGTACCGAAATAACGAGAGAGAGCCGCGGCGGCCATCCAGCCCGCAGTGCCGCCGCCGACGATAACTATACGTCCGATCGGCTCCTCACTCATCCCTTGCGATCTCCCATTGCTTCGCATTCCAGCACATCTATCGCGTTACCGCCACTCGTTTCAGATCATCACTTGACTGCCGACTACCATCTATTTTTGTATGACATTAGTAGTCGGCAATCGACTATGCACTAGTCGCACCCAGATTCAATCTCTCAAAGTGGGCGCTTATGGAATGGCGAAGTGACTGCAATCCTGCTTGATATGACATTCGGTCAGACGGGTTGGAGCCGTTTCAGTCGAGTTTGAGGAATTCCATATTTGTCTGAGTTTATTGATTGGCTTATGAGACTGGAATACGACTCGCGGTCGACAACCAGAACAGAGGATTCCTGACAATGCTTCGGATCGCCATCGCCATCGCCTTTGCGCTTGCCGCTCTTGTAACCAATCCAGCGGCGGCCAATGACAGCCGGTTCGTTGCCACTTCGTCCGGTAAACCGGAGCTAATGGTGGATGGAAAGCCATACTTGGTCCTCGGCATTCAGCTCAACAATTCAAGCGGCTTTGCGCCGGTCTTCCATCAGCTCGCCAACGCGATCGCACGAAGCCACGCGAACACCGTCATGGTGCCGATTGGATGGGAGTCGGTCGAGCCCGAAGAGGGCAAGTTCGATTGGTCGGTCGTTGACGGGATCGTGCGTGAGGCCCGAGCGCAGAATGTGCGGGTTGCGCTGCTCTGGTTCGGGACCTGGAAGAACGCCAAGATGAGCTATGTTCCTGCGTGGGTGAAACGCGACACGAAGAGATTCCCTCGGGTAATAGATCGCGACGGCCATCCGATCGACGTCATTTCACCGCTTTCAAGGGAGGGGATGCAGGCTGACGCGAAGGCCTTCGCTGCACTGATGGCGCACCTCAAGGCGACCGATAGTGCGCAGCGCACCGTCATAATGGCGCAAGTCGAGAACGAAGCCGGCACTCTGGGTTCCGATCGTGACTATTCTCCTGCTGCCCAGGATTTGTTCGAAGGCCAGGTGCCGACTGACATGCTCGGCGCCAAGCCCGGCACATGGACCGACAATTACGGCGTCCGCGCACCGGAGGCGTTCATGGCTTACTACACCGCCAAATATATTGGCGCTGTCGCAGCGGCGGGAAAGAATGCCTACGGCCTTCCACTCTATGCCAATGTCTGGCCGCGCCAACAGCCAGGCCTCCTGCGTCCAGGGGAAAGCTCACCTTCGGGCGGGGCAGTCTCCTGGCTGCTGCCGCAGTGGCGAGCGCTTGCACCAGCGATCGACGTAATCGGCGTCGACAACTACGATACCAACATTGCGCCCTACACCGAAATAGCCAAGGCGTACGACGTTCCAGGCAATCCGCTTTACGTGCCGGAGACCGGCGGCAGCATGGCGCATGCTCGTCATGCCTTCTGGACCATCGCCCAGCCATTCAGTGTCGGCATTTCGAAGTTCGGGATCGGCCCGGATTTTAACCTCCAGAAAGGCGATGAAGGCAACGATCCGATCGCGGTAGACTATCGGTTGCTGCAGGGAGCTGGCCCGATGCTTGTCCCCCTGCGGAACCAAGGCGATATGCGCGTAGCGGTGGAAGAAGATGGATTGGCAAATGTCCCGATGTCGTTTCCCGATGTCGATGTCGTCGCCCGTTTCGGTGACATCAGGTCTGGATATGGCGGTCGCCGTGGGCAGGGCACCAGCGATACCTCGGGGCGGGTGCTGGTTACTCAAGTAGCTCCTGATCGTTTCATCCTGACCGGCGCTTCGGCCAACCTGAAATTCTCCCCCAAGCTTGGCGATCACGGTTCAATCGAACTCGTGACGGTCGAGCAAGGTCACTTCGCGGAAGGCAGGTGGATCGGTGAGCATTTGCTAAACGGCGATGAGACTGCGTTTGGATTGTGGCTCCCACCCGAAGGTCGGTCTCTGATGGTGACGGTTCATGAGATCAATTGATGTCCGTTTTCCATCCCGGAGCGGACATTCAGTAAAACCGTCGGGAATAGCGTGGTCTTTCCGCATTCGGGCGAGCGTGCCAACTCTCCGAATTACCGAGATGAAGGCTCATCGCTGACCCTTCTGACTCAACGCATGTCTCGATCCGCTAACAGCGGAATTGAGGCAATTTGTCTGGGCTAGTCGCGCTGATTTCTCCGGGGGAAGGAGCGCTTGCGGATTTGTGGGCTACTATTCGCACTGGTCAATTTGAAAATTGAAAACTGAATCCATCGATATTGCATTAAACAAGTGAAGATAATTTGTATTTAAATAAATTATCGCAATTAATAATGGAAGATAGATGAAATTCGTAAATAATGGTAATGAGAGTTTAATATTGAGAAACCGCACTCATTGGTATTTTGAGAACTTCCAGAGATTATGCTATGGACTACGCATATGGTCGTTGCCGGGTGCCATGTGGTGCCGATATCGCAGATCACCATAACCCGCACTCGCTACTAACCCAGCCGTAATCATCATAGCGCTGCACGTAGATCGCATGGCCGACTTGCCCCCGCAAGCACGTGAGATTCTCACCGACGGCATATACAAATGCTGGCATTCGACCGTATTGATCGGTCCCGTCCCGTGCGATCGACAATGGCTTCCCCGGCATTCCCACACGACAATCTTTCGTCGACGCAAACGAGCCGCCCGGTGGGCAATTACGCAATGGTCGAAAATGGTCTGGCAACCCGGGCACATCGATCGCCAGTAGCCAGATTCGTTGAATTCTGCAGCGCACCGTATCGGCATCGGTCACCGAACAAGTCGTAGCGATTGGTTCGGGTCGTAGCGGCGCGTGACTGGTGCGAGAAGTGCAGCCTGCCGCCGCAAGTGCAATGAGAAGAATAACCGGCATCTTCTCAGCTAGCAACAGAGTCACGGGTCCTTCCTGCAGGGGTGGAGCGTCGGGGGTGGCGCTGAGCCCCGGAAATCCAGACATTTCGCGCTCATCTTAGAATGCGTATCAGCGTTATAGGTCAGTAATACACGCTGGACAGGTTGTTTTACCTGTCCCGAACCTGTCCTAATACCCTGTCCAGCTTCAAATATCTGATTTCACTTAGATAACTGTAAAATGGGACAAGTGGACAGGTATTTCTATAAGAGACACAACACAGGACCCATATTTAACCCTAGGGGAACCGGTGGTAGACCCGCGTAGGGCAAAACGTGAATCATCCGATGGGAGAGAATGTATGGGAAGTACCCGTCCACCTGTCCACGATGCCCGAAAGGCAGCAATAAGTATCTGGGTTTGCGTAGTTTTATAGGTGGACAGCCCTGGACGGGGTTACCTGTCCAAAAGTTGCCGCTATCTTAGAATCTTGTGATCGAGCAGTATTCTAAGATGAAGCACTGTCAGCGCTCGACGGATTTTAAGATGAAACGCGCGACAGATTTCTAAGATGAAGGCTACCCATCCACCCGCTGATAGACGCGCTGGCGCCCGTACTTGGTGAACTGGGCACGCTCTCCGCTTGACGACCAACCCTCGACCCGTGACATCGCACGGCCGAGAGACTGGGCCTGCACCTGGCCGTAGTTGTCGCTGCGTCCGCCGAGGCACTCGACCCAGATTTGCAGCAAGCAGGTCTCGTTGCGCTGTTCGCCTTCCTTCTCGTCGAGGCCACCGGTATTGATCGGCCGTTCAAGCCATTCGGCGATTGTGCCGATCATACCATCGTCTGCACTCTCGACCCGGCGGCTTTCCTGCATCGAAGACGCGATCGCGCGCGACGTGCTGTCGGTCAAATACAACGGAAGAGGGCCGTTCGGCTGGGCTTCGCGCATCTCGCGATAGAGGTGCAGTGCCTCGGCTCATATCTGATCGACGTTCTTCCCGAAGGCGGCGAAATTGACCGAGTCGAGCGTACAATGCACGGGCCAGAAGCGGCGGCCGCCCGTATCGTCCTTGAGGTACTCGCGATCGTTGGTCGACCCGATGAAGACGCACTGCATGGGAAACTCGCTGACCCGCTTGGCATAGGCGAGACGCGCGCGGTCTTCCTGTCGGCTGATGAATGCCTTGATAGCCCGCACGTCGGCGCGGTTGAAGCCCGACAGTTCGGGGATCTCCATGATCCACGCGCACTGCATGAGCTCAACCATCTGCTTCATGTCGTGGAAGTCGCCGTCTAGTTCGGCGAACCAGTTGCGGCCGAGCATCTGAATAAAGGTCGACTTGCCGCGGCCCTGCAAGCCTTCGATGATGACGGCGTAGTCGAACTTTTTGTCTGGCTCGTAAGCCCGCGTCATCGCGGCGATCAGCGCAATGCGCGCGATGTCGCGGATGTAGGCGTTGTCGGGTGCCCCGAGATAGACAACGAACATCTATTCGGCGCGCGCAGTGCCGTCCCAGGTGAGACCTTCGATGTACTCGTGGATGGGGTGAAACTGGTGTTCGCGCGCGACTGGCGTCAGTGCGGTGGTCAGAACCCGGCCCGTCACATTGATGCCTTATACACCTTGGGTGCTCGGAGCCTCGAACACGCGACGCAAATCGCTGTCGCGCGCGCCGTTAGTGGCCATGAGCGTTAGGTTGTGAATGTGTGGCCAGATGACGACTGTAGGAGGCTCGGATCGCACTACGGCTGTGGCTTTAGCGATGGTGGTTGTCGGTCCAATCTGGACGAAGCGGCGCTCAACTTGAAAGTCCCATAGGTCATGTGCAGCGATCCGGTTCGCCTCCAGTTGCTGCTCACGGCACGGTGAATTTTCGACAGCCTCTGTGCCCGGCGACATATGACAGCGCTCCTCAATCCCCACGCCGGCTCAAAGCGTTCAAGATTCGAAGCTGGAGAATTCGGAGCGTGGCGACATGGTGGCGATTCAGATCTTCAACGAGGACCTAGCCATCCCAGCGGAAACATGCTTAAGTATATGATTTACCACTGGTCGGGACGACTGGATTCGAACCAGCGACCCCCACACCCCCAGTATGGTGCGCTACCAGACTGCGCTACGTCCCGTACCAGTGGAGGCGCGCCTATAGGGCGCAGCTTGAGCCAAGGCAAGGCGCTGCGCACGCACTTTCGGACCGCTCGATTGCTCTTGCCCGGCAATGCTGCTAGGCGCGCCGCGCTATCGACGGTTTGCTTGCTTGCAGGCGTGCCGATCGCTCCCATATTGCGCCCTTGACCGGGTGAGATGCCAACAATTCGATAGGCCAAAACAACGATGCTCAATCTTCTTGCCGCTACCTCCGCGGCCGCCGCCCCCCCTGTATGGATGAGCTGGTTGCCGATCGTCGGCATGGTCGCAATCTTCTGGTTCCTGCTGATCCGTCCGCAGATGCGCCAGCAGAAGGAACATCGCGAAAAGGTCGCCGGGCTCAAGCGGGGCGACCAGGTGGTCACCGCCGGGGGATTGATCGGCAAGGTGGTCAAGGTCGATGAGCACTACGCCGAAGTCGAAATCGCCCAGGGCGTGAAGGTCAAGGTGGTCAAGTCCACCATTGGTGACGTGGTGCCTCCGGGCGGCGCGGCGGCGAACGACTGAGCGCGGGGCGAAGACGCGATATGCTCGACTTTCCGCGCTGGAAGAAGCTGTGGCTCTGGGGCCTTGTGCTGTTCGTGTCGGTCGCATCGCTGCCGACGATCGTCTCGCTTTCGGGCGGTCAGTGGCCCGCCAGCCTGCCCAGCCCCAAGGTCAACCTCGGGCTCGACCTCGCTGGGGGCAGCCAGATCCTGCTCGAAGCGGATCCGCATCAGATCGTCACCCAGAAGCTGGAGACGATGGAGGAATCGGTCCGCACCAAGCTGCGTCAGGCCAGCCCGGCGGTCCGCATCGGCGACATCTCGACCAAGGATGACAAGCTCAGCTTCATGGTTTCCAGCCCGGCCGATGTCGATCGGGCGCGCGAACTGCTGACCCCGCTGATCAACGGCGCGGGGCTGACCCGAGACTGGACGCTGTCGGTTGTCGACGAGACCCGCATCGTCCTCACGCCGACGCCGGAAAGCCTCGCCAAGGGGCTCGACCAGGCGATGGACAGCGCGAAGGACGTGATCGATCGCCGCATCAACGCGATCGGCACACTCGAGCCGACGATTATCCGCCAGGACACCGACCGGATCGTGGTTCAGGCCCCGGGGCAACAGAACCCCGAAGCGCTCAAGAAGCTGATCGGCCAGACCGCCAAACTCGAATTCAAACTGGTCGACATGAACGCGCTGCCGTCCGACGTGGCGGCGGGCAAGGCCCCTCCGGGCAGCGAGATCCTGCCTTATGCATCGAGCAGCCGGTTCGCCGGGCAGAGCATCGCAGTGCGCCGCCTCGGCGGGATCAAGGGTGACAACCTGACCAATGCGCAGCAGGGCTTCGACCAGCAGACCAACGAACCGGTGGTCAACATCACTTTCGACCAGCAGGGGGCGGACAAGTTCGCCCGCCTGACGACCGAAAACGTCAACAAGCCGTTCGCGATCATCCTCGACGGCAAGGTGTTGTCGGCGCCGAACATCAACGAGCCGATCCGCGGCGGGCAGGCCCAGATTGCCGGCGGGTTCACGGTCGATTCGGCCAACGAGTTGGCGATCGCGCTGCGTTCGGGCGCGCTGCCGGTCGATCTCAAGGTGATCGAACAGCGCACGGTCAACCCGGAGCTGGGCAAGGATTCGATCCGCAGCGGCCTGATCGCGCTCGGCGTGGGCACCGGGCTGATCCTGCTGTTCATGCTCGTGACTTACGGCCGTTTCGGGTTCTATGCAGACGGCGCGCTGGTGCTGAACGTGCTGATGATCCTCGGTGTCATGGCAGTGCTCAACGCTACGCTTACGCTGCCGGGCCTTGCCGGGTTCGTGCTGACCATCGGTGCGGCGGTCGATGCCAACGTGCTGATCAACGAGCGAATACGCGAGGAGCGACGACGCGGCAGGCGCGTGCTGCAGGCAGTCGAGACCGGCTACAAGGAAGCCAGCCGCGCGATCTACGATGCCAACATCACCAACGTGATCGCCGCAACGCTGCTGTTCCTGTTCGGTCAGGGTCCGGTAAAGGGCTTCGCAGTCGTGCTCGTGATCGGCGTGATCACCTCGGTGTTTACCGCCGTTACCATCACCCGCATGTGGGTCGCCGGCTGGCTGCGCCGCCATCGCCCCAGCGAAATCCACATCTGATCGGGGAGAGACCGCGATGAAACTGCTCAAGCTCGTCCCCGACAACACCAACATCGGCTTCCTCCAGTGGCGGTTGCCGTTCTACATCGTCAGCCTGCTGCTGATCTCCGGCAGCTGGGCGCTGGTGCTGACCAACGGCCTCAACCTCGGGGTCGACTTCGTCGGCGGGCAAATGATCCGCGTGACGTTCGTCGGCCAGCCGGAAGTGCCGGTGGCGAAGATGCGCAAGGAAATCTCCGCGCTCGGCTATGGCGACCCGATCATCCAGAGCTACGGCGGTTCGAACCAGGCGGCGATCCGCGTGAAGCTGCCGGCCGGCTCCGAGCAGAAGCCCGATCTTGCCAACACGATGACCAGCAAGATCGTCGACACCCTCAAGGCGGACCATCCGAAGATACGCATCGACGGGATCGATTCGGTGTCCGGCAAGGTCTCGAGCGAGCTGTTCAGCAAGGGGCTGATGGCGCTTGGCTTCGCGATGGTCGCGATCTCGATCTACATCTGGATCCGGTTCGAATGGCAGTTCGGTGTCGGGGCGCTGTTTGCACTGTTCCACGATACCTCGCTGACGTTGGGATTTTTCGCGCTCACCCAGCTCGAGTTCGATCTCAATATCGTCGCCGCGATCCTGACGATCATCGGCTATTCGCTGAACGACACGATCGTGGTTTACGACCGGATTCGCGAGAACCTGAAGAAGTATCGCAAGATGCCGCTGCCCGAGCTGCTTGACCTGTCGGTCAACGAGACGCTGGCGCGCACGGTGATGACTTCGCTGACGCTGCTGATCGCGCTGATCCCGCTGCTGATCTTCGGTCCGGCGAGCCTGTTCGGCCTCGCCGCTGCGATCACGCTGGGTATCTTCATCGGTACCTACAGCTCGATCTACATGGCCGCGCCGATCCTGATCTGGATGGGGGTCAAATCGGACAGCTTCGTGCCGACCGAAACCCGCGAGGATCGCCAGGAACGGTTGGCCCGCGAAGGTGGCGCGCGCCCCTGATCAGCGCGCGGCGAGAAGCCGTTCGTAGTACTCTGCCAGCGCGGCGCCGTTCGCTTCCCAGCTGAACCGCTCGGCCATCGCGGCGGTAGCCGCGCGGCTTGGCGGATCGGCCAGCAGGTTGCGGATGCCAGCGGCGATCGCCGGGGCATTGCGCGCGACGATCACGCCCGCAGCGGGGCCGGTCACGACTTCGCGCGCACCGCCTGCATCGGTGATCACCAGCGGCGTGCCGCAGGCGAGCGCCTCGACCCACGCATTGGCCAAGCCTTCGCTCGCCGAGGGAAGCACCATTGCATCGGCGGCTGACAGCACCAGCGGCAGCAGGTCGTGGTCGAGCAGTCCGAGGAAATGGACTCGGGTTTCTAAGCCGAGTTGCTTGGCAAGGGTGCGCAGTGCCGCCTCGTCCTCGCCCTTGCCGACCAGCATCAGGTGCGCGTCGGCTGGTAGGCCGGCCAGTGCCTCGATCACCAGCGCCTGCCCCTTGCGCGGGATCAGCGCGCCGACAGTAGCCAGGAGCGGGCCACTCGCGGGCAAGGCAATGCCCAGCCTTTCACCCAGCTGTTTGCGCAGCTGCTCGTGCTGCAGCGGGCGGAAGCGGTCGCGGTCGAGCCCGGTATAGTGCAGCGCGATCTTTTCGCGCGGCAGCCCGATCGCCGCCATGTCCTCTGCGAGCGGGACGCACACCGCGAGCAGCCCTGCAGCTTGCGCGCCCGCCGCGAGCATCTGGCGGCGCGGTGAACCTTGCGTGCCCCAATGGTGGATGTCCGCGCCGCGCGCCTTGATCGACAGCGGCAGGCCGAGCTCGCTTGCGATCTCCGCTGCGGTTGGCCCGTCGGGGTAGAAGAACTGCGCATCGACCAGGTCGAACGGTGCCGCTGCATGGAGCCGCCGGGCGAGCGGCAGCACCCTGCGTGCGATCAGCTGCGGGTTGAACGGACCGCCGACCTTGGGGATCAGCGGGAAGGTCGGGCGATGGACCGCGACGCCGCGCTCAGCGCCATCGATCGCCGCGGCCTTCAGCGCCCGATAACGGCCAAGCGCAAGCGGCGGCACGCCGATCGGGTTGATCACGGTAACCTGCCATCCCTCGCGCTTTGCGAGCGCCTCCAGGCTTCGTGCGACGAAGGTCCCGAACCGCTGATTGGCGGCATTGGGGTAAAGCGTCGAAAGCGAAAGGATGCGCGTCACCGGCCTCGCCTCACAGCGGGCGGACGAGCATTTCGGCGACCGCGATCCATGCCGGATCGTCGACCACCACCTGCTTCTGCCCGGCGCCGACCGGGAGCACCCCGACGAGCGATCCGCGCCGGTCGATCAGCCGTCCGAACGCGAACCGGCCGCCCTTGCGCGGCACCAGCACGTCGCGGTTGATCGCTTGCGCGGCGTCCTCGGGCGCGAGCTGGCGCAGCCACAGCTGGTCACCCGCGCGATACTCGCCCGCGCTGGTCTCGATCGCGAGCACCACCCGCACCGCATCGCCGCCGATCTCGGTCGGCATCAATGCGTCGCGTGTGCTGGCGAGCGGTTCTGCGCCATCGGGACCGAGCGTCGCCACCACCTGTGCACGGTCGTTGGCTTCGGAGCGGACCAACGTTTCCGGGTCGACACCCAGCGCAGCGGCGATGCGGTCCATCCATTTGAGCGAGAGGTTGCGCATCCCGGTCTCGAGCCGCCCGACGGTTTGCGCTGTGGTCGGGGGATCGCACGCGGCGGCCAACTCGGCGAGGGTCAGCCCCTTCTGTTTGCGGATGGCCCGGATACGGTTGATCACGGCGAAAAGCTCCTAACCAAATCGGTTTCTCCTTTCCTACACGCAATCCACTTTGGCAAGGCGCGATTCGTCATCAACCGGGGAGAAGCCGATGCGCCGCGAACTCGTCGAACGCGAACTGACCAGCGAAGGACCGCGCCGAAGCGGCGGGCCGAAGGGCAAGCGCCGCACCGTGACGGTGAACCAGGCCGAAAGCCCGCTCGCCTGGCTGCACGCGCACGGGCACCTCAGCGAGCGACTGTTCGATGCCGGTGAACGGCTCCGCGCAGATTACGAACGCGCACAGCTGGCACCCAATGTCACGATGCGGTGGGACCCGGTGCGGATCAAGGGAACCGGGGATCGCGGGCTGACCCCCGGCGAACGGCAAATCGCAGCGCGTGCGCGGTTCGACGGCGCGCTGGCCGAGGCGGGCACAGGACTGGCAGACGTGCTGTGGCGGGTGGTTTGCGCGGGTGAAACGCTCCAGGCGGCGGAAAGGGCGCTCGAATGGCCGGCGCGGAGCGGGAAGCTGGTACTGCGGCTGGCGCTCGATCGCGTGGCCGAATTCTACCGGATCGCCTGATCGCGCGCCTTGCGCTCCTCGATGTCCTTGGCCTCGAGCTTGCGTGCCGCGATCAAGGTTTGGACCACGAAGATCGCGATCATCAGGCAGGCCGCGCCTCCGAAGAGGAAATCGAACAATCCGTAGCCGTCGGTCTGGACATAGTCCGGCCCCAGCGTCCACATCCCGATCGTCAGCGCGATCATGATCACCCGCAGTTCGGTCGGTCCCGCGCCGAGGTGCGACAGCGGGAAATCGCCCGCAGCCTTGGCCATCAGGAAGGTATGCACCGCAAGCAGCAGGTACGCGACCACCACGAACAGCGCGACATCGAACCGGACGTAAGGGCTGAGGCCGATCCCGCCGAACATCACCAGCGCACCGATCGCGTCGCTGCTGTGATCGACCAAGTAGCCGTAGCGCGGGCGCTCGATATGACGGTAGCGGGCGATCGACCCGTCGAGCGAATCGCCGAACCAGTGGACGAAAAACGCCCCGATCGAGAGCCCGAGCCACGCCGGGTCGAATGTGCTGAGCGCGTAGCCGAGGCCGATCGCGACCGTTGCCACCATCGCAAGGACAGTCAGCTGGTCCGGAGTGACCCATTGCGGCAGGCGCGCGCACAGCCAGTCGAGCAAGCGCCGCTCCGACGCGGCGAGTACGTTGCGCTGGATGCGCCGGGGCGGAACGGCCTCGGAAGCCGTCGTCATCGAACCGTAATGCAGCGTCATTGAACTGTAATGTCGGGCCGGCGCACCTATGGCAAGGTAAATCGCCCGTTTGTCACAATGCGGGAATTCAGCCTTCGACTTGTTCGGCCAATCCCAGCCAGCGCTCTTCGGCGGCATCCTTTTCCGCGCGGGCATTCTCGATGCCCTTGGAAATGTTGGCAAACCGTTGCGGGTCCGTGGTGTAGAGCTCGGGGTCCGAAAGGATCTCCTCGCCCCGCGCGATCGCCAGTTCGAGCTCCTCGATCCGCGCGGGCAACTGCTCGTAGTCGCGCTGGTCCTTGTACGACAGCTTGGCGCTCTTGCGCGGCGGCGGAAGCGGCGCGGGAGGTGCCGCGGCCTTGCTCGCCGACTTCGCTTTGCCCGGTGCGCTACGGGTCCGGCGTTTGGCTTCCCAGTCTTCGTAACCCCCGGCAACGACATCGACGAACCCGCTGCCATCGAGGCCGAGCGTGATCGTGACCGTGCGATCGAGGAAGTCGCGGTCGTGGCTGACGATCAGCACGGTGCCATCGTAGTCGGCGATCACTTCCTGCAATAGGTCGAGCGTTTCGAGGTCGAGGTCGTTGGTCGGCTCGTCGAGCACCAGCAGGTTCGATTTGCGGGCAAATTCGCGTGCCAGCAGCAGGCGGCTGCGCTCGCCACCGCTCAATGTTCCTACCTTGGCATCGACAATCGCCGGATCGAACAGGAACTCTTTGAGGTATCCCTGCACGTGCTTGCGGGTATCGCCCACGTCGATCCAGTCGCCGCCTTCGGCGAGCACTTGCCGCACGGTGCGGTCTGGCTCCATCAGGCTGCGCTGCTGGTCGATCATGACTCCGGTGAGCTTGCCGGAGATTTCGACAGTGCCGCTATCGGGCGCGAGCTCGCCGGTCAGCAGCTTCAAGAGTGTGGTCTTGCCTGCGCCGTTGGCACCGACCACGCCGATCCGGTCGCCGCGTTGGATGCGCAGCGAGAAGTCGCGGATGATCTTGCGCTCGCCAAACGACTTGGCGACGTGCTCGGCGACGATCACCGACTTGGACTTGAATTCCTCCTCGGTCGCCAGTTGCAACTTCGCGGTGCCTTGGGGATTGATCATCGCTGCGCGTTGGGCGCGCATCTGCCACAGTTTTTCGAGCCGTCCCTGGTTGCGCTTGCGCCGCGCGGTCACTCCGCGTTCGAGCCAGTGCGCTTCGATCTTGAGCCTTGCATCGAGCCGTTCGGCGGCGCGTGCTTCCTCAGCGTAGACCTGTTCTTCCCACGCTTCGTAGCCGCCGAAGCCGACATCCTTGCGGCGCAGCGCTCCGCGGTCGAGCCACAGCGTCGAAGTCGTCAGCCGCTTGAGGAACGTGCGGTCGTGGCTGATCACCAAGAACGCGCCCTTGTAGCGGCTCAGCCAGTCCTCCAGCCAGTCGATCGCGGCGAGGTCGAGGTGGTTGGTCGGCTCGTCCATCAGCAGCAGGTCCGGCTCCTGGGCAAGTGCGCGGGCGATTGCTGCGCGGCGCTTTTCACCTCCGCTTGCGCCGCTTGCCGGCGTTGCCATGTCGATCCCGAGTTGGCCGGCGATCGCTTCGACTTCGTGCGCGGCGGGCGGATGCTCGCCGCCGAGCGCGAAATCCATCAGCGTATCGCAACCGGAAAAATCCGGTTCCTGTTCGAGCAGGACGATGCGGGTGCCGGGCTTGACCTTGCGCAGGCCCCGGTCGGCCTCGATCTGGTTGTCGATCAGCCGGAACAGCGTGGTCTTGCCCACCCCGTTGCGGCCGATCAGCGCGAGCCGGTCGCGCGGGCCGATGTGCAGGTTGAGCCCTTCGGTATCGGGCCCGCCGAACAGCCAGCGGCCGCCCTGTTGCAGGCCGAGTCCTTCCCAGCTGAGGATTGGAGGTTGCGCCATCGCCGGCGCGCCCTAGCCTTGGTGCATCGGCGCGACAACCCGGTTCACCTGCGCGCAATCCCGTATGCCGCAAGCCGGCGGTCGAAAAGAGGAGAATCTCCGATGCAACGCATGTTCATTCCTATCGCCCTTGCGCTCGGGACCGCAGCGCTGTCCGCGCCGGCCGCTGCCGAAGTGCAAGTCCAGTCGCAGGGCCCGGTCGTCGACCTGTCGGTGACCAAGACGATCCGCGCCAAGCCCGACATGGTTACCGTCGGTGCCGGCGTATCAACGATTGCGCCGACTGCAGTCGAAGCGATGCAGCAGAACGCAACCGCGATGGATGCGCTGGTCAAGCGGATCAAGGCGCTGGGGATCGCGCCGGAGGATGTCCAGACCACCGGGATCAACCTCAATGCCCGCTATCGCTACGACCAGACGAGCCGTGAGCAGGTGTTCGACGGCTACCAGGCATCGAACCGGGTGAGCGTGACCTTGCACAATGTCGAACGCGCGGGGCCGATGCTTGATGCCCTCGTGGCTGCCGGGGCGACCGACATCAGCGGCCCGAACTTTGCGATCGAGGATGACACGGCGCTGCAGGAGCAGGCGCGCAAGGCGGCGTTTGCCGAACTGCAGTCGCGGGCAAAGGAATATGCACAGTGGAGCGGCTACTCCGGGGTGCGCCTGCTGCAGGTCGGGGAATCGGTTTCGTCCAGTGCGCCGATGCCGATGCTCAAGCGCACGATGGATGCGGTCGCTGCCGCCCCGCCGACCCCGGTCGAGCCGGGTCTAGTCGGCACATCGGTGACGGTGTCAGCCAGTTTCGAGATGACGCAGTGACCATGGGCGGGACGTTTGCTGAATGAAGCACGCTCGCAACATTCACACCTTGTTCAATGGCTCGATGGCAGGCACGGTGCCGTTATGAAGACGCTTGCTCGCCTCCTTGCAGCTGCCGCTATGGTCGGCCTCGGCGCGCCCGTTGCTGTCGCCCAGCACACCGACCAGGGGGCTGCGCGCAAGGAAATGCGTGCGGGCAACATCCTCAGTTCGCGCGAAATCGAAGCGCGCGTGCTGCCGCAGATGCGCGGCTACGAATACCTCGGCTTTGCCTACGATTCGACCGCGATGGCCTATCGCCTGAAGTTCATCAAGGACGGGCGGGTGGTGTTCGTCGATGTCGATGCGCGATCCGGGCGGGTCATCAACCGTTCGCGCTGATGCCAGGCAAGCAATCGGGAAACGTGCCCTCGGTTGACGCGTTGACGGCAAAAGCCCACATCGCGGGCGGTATTTCACAGGGGACCGGCCAGATATGCGAATCCTGATCGTCGAGGACGAACCTACGCTCGGCAAGCAGCTCAAGTCGACGCTCGAGCAGAACGGCTATGCGGTCGACCTGTCGACCGACGGCGAAGACGGGCACTTCCTCGGCTCGACCGAAGACTACGACGCGGTGATCCTCGACCTCGGCCTGCCCGAGATCGACGGACTTTCGGTGCTGGGGATGTGGCGCAAGGAAGGGCGCGATTTTCCCGTTCTGGTGCTGACCGCGCGCGATTCGTGGTCGGACAAGGTCGCCGGGCTCGACGCCGGGGCGGACGACTATCTCGCCAAGCCGTTCCAGACCGAGGAGCTGATCGCCCGGTTGCGCGCGCTGATCCGCCGCGCATCGGGCAATACCAGTTCCGAACTCACCGCCGGCGACGTGCGGCTCGATACCCGCTCGGGCCGGGTCACCAAGGCCGGTGAACCGGTCAAGCTGACCGCGCAGGAATACAAGCTCTTAAGCTACCTGATGCACCACAAGGGCAAGGTGGTCAGCCGCACCGAACTGATCGAACACATCTACGATCAGGATTTCGACCGCGATTCGAACACGATCGAGGTCTTCGTCACCCGCATCCGCAAGAAGCTGGGTGCGGACGTCATCACGACCATCCGTGGACTCGGCTACAGCCTCGACGACCCCGACGACCAGCCGCGCGCCTGAGGCTACTCCCGACGCGGACGTAGGCGAGGCGGTCGCGGCGGTCGGCGGCGAAGCGAACGCGCCTGCGGGCAAGCGCCACACCGGCAGCCTCGCGCGCCGGATGATGCTGATCGCGGCCGGCTGGATTGCGATCCTGCTGCTCGGCGGCGGTTTCGCGCTCGACCGGACGCTGACCGACCTCGTCGAGAAGAACTTCGACAACCAGCTCAACTATATGCTCACCGCTATGATCGCTTCGACCGAGATCGACAACACCGGCGAGGTCTATTTCAATCGCCCGCTCGGCGATCAGCGGTTCATGGAACCGGGCAGCGGGCTCTACTGGCAGATCAGCGGCAAGGGGCACGAAACCTATCCCAGCCGCAGCCTGTGGGACCGCACGCTCAAGGTGAATACCGGTTCCACCGACACGCGGACGCAGATTTACGATTCGAACCAGTTCGAAGGCGAGCCGCTGCGGATCGCCGAACGCCCGGTCTACTTGCCGGGCAGCAAGACCAAATGGTGGTTCGCCGTAGCTTCGAGCCGTGGCGACCTCGATGCGCAGATCGCCAGGATCCGTTCGATTCTTGCGTGGAGCTTCGCTGTCCTCGGCCTCGGCCTGTTCATGATGGTGATGCTGCAAACCTGGTACGGCCTTGGACCTTTGCGCCGGGTGCGGCTGGCGATCCAGCATATGCGCACAACCGGCACGAACCGCGTCACCGACCCGCTTCCGCTCGAGGTCCAGCCGCTGGTCGACGAGCTCAATGCGCTGCTCGAGCATTCTGAAAAACAGGCGGAGGAAGCGCGTACCCACGCCGGCAACCTGGCGCACGCACTGAAGACCCCGCTGACGGTGATCAACAACGCCGCGACCGCGCAAGCCCCCGATCTGGCCGCCACCGTGATCCGCGAAGCGGGCACGATGCGCCGCCATGTCGATCACCACTTGGCCCGCGCCCGCGCTGTCGGACGACGCGCGATCGGCCATGCTCGCACCCAGGTCTACGACAGCGCAATGGCGGTCCAGCGCGCGGTTGAGCGGCTCTATCCCGAGGTGCGCTTCGACCTCGCCGGGAGCCGCGATGCGCGCGTCGCGATCGAACGGCAGGACCTCGACGAGCTGCTCGGCAACCTGGTGGAGAACGCCGCCAAGTATGGCGGTGGCAGCGTGTTCGTGACGGTCGATGCCGATCCGCTTGACATGGACTGCTGCACGATCTGGGTCGAGGACGACGGTGCCGGAATTCCTCCTGCCGAGCGCACCCGCATCTTCGACCGTGGGGTTCGGCTCGATACCGACAAGCCGGGCACCGGTCTTGGCCTTGCGATCGTCCGCGACGTGGCGAAGATATATGGCGGGACGGTCGAACTCGCTGAAAGCGAGGATCTCGGCGGCCTGCTGGTAAAGCTGGCCCTGCCGCGCGGCTGACCGCGATCACGTTTCTTATTTGCCGCGCGCCTTTTCGTGGTGGCGGATCACTTCGTCGATCACGAAGCGGATGAATTTCTCGCTGAACTCGGGGTCGAGCTCGGATTCTTCGGCCAGCTTTCGCAGCCGCGCGATCTGCGCCACTTCGCGCCCGGGATCGGCCGGGGGCAGGTTATGCGCCGCCTTGTGCGCGCCGACTGCCTGCGTAATGCGAAACCGCTCGGCAAGGATATGGATCAGCGCGGCATCGATATTGTCGATGCTCTTGCGGAAGCCGGCGAGAACCGGATCGGGGGCGGTGTCTTGAGCGGTTTCGGTCATGGTCGCGGCGCACGATAGCGGCGAATCCACGCTTGCCAAGCGTGCCCGTGCACCGCATGGGGGCCGCATGAGCGCCGAGATCGTCCCGCTGCCGCGTCCCAACGCGACGCTCGACCCGATGCTGGAGCTGACCGCTCCGGGCATGAACGCGGTCAATGCAGTGATCCTCGAGCGGATGCAGAGCAAGATCCCGCTGATCCCGGCGCTGGCGGGGCACCTGATTTCGGGGGGCGGCAAACGTCTGCGGCCGATGCTGACGCTCGCCGGGGCGGAACTGGTCGGCTACAACGGCGCGCGCCATCACAAGCTGGCCGCCGCGGTCGAGTTCATCCACACCGCGACCCTGCTGCACGACGATGTCGTCGATGGCAGCGACCTGCGGCGTGGCAAGGCCGCCGCGAATATCGTGTTCGGCAACCCGGCGACGGTGCTGGTGGGCGATTTCCTGTTCAGCCGCGCGTTCGAGCTGATGGTCGAGGACGGCAGCCTCAAGGTGCTCAAGATCCTCTCCGGTGCCAGCGCGATCATCGCCGAAGGCGAGGTCGATCAGCTGACCGCACAGCGCCAGATCGAGACCAGCGAGGAACGCTACCTCGCGATCATCGGCGCAAAGACCGCCGCGCTGTTCGCTGCCGCCAGCCGGATTTCCGCTGTGGTCGCCGAATGCGACGAGCGCTGCGAGCAGGCGCTCGACGACTACGGCCGCAACCTCGGCATCGCATTCCAGCTGGTCGACGACGCGATTGATTACGATTCGGACGCGACAACGATGGGCAAGGATCGCGGCGACGACTTCCGCGAAGGCAAGATGACGCTGCCGGTGATCCTCGCCTATTCGCGCGGTAACGAAGCTGAACGCAAGTTCTGGCAAGCCGCGATCAAGGGCCACCGCGAAGGCGACGATGCGCTCGAAGAGGCGGTTTCGCTGATCGCCAAGTACGACGCGGTCGAGGATACCCGGGAGCGTGCGCGACACTTCGCGGTGCGCGCGATCGATGCGCTGTCGATCTTCCCCGAGAATCGCGCCCGCGCGGCGATGACCGAAGCGGCGCACTTCGCGGTCGCGCGGGGGTATTGATCGCTGCCAGCTAGCGGGTAGGGCGTTCGAGTGAGCGCCGACCTACCGATCCAAACCGTCCTGCCGGAGCTGCTCGCTGCCTTGCGCGCGGGGACCGGAGCGGTGCTCGTCGCGCCGCCGGGTGCAGGCAAGACCACTGCGGTCGCGCCCGCGCTGCTCGGCGAGGAATGGTGCAAGGGGCAAGTCATCCTCACCAGCCCGCGACGGGTCGCAGCGCGCGCTGCGGCGGAGCGGATGGCCGAACTTCTCGGCGAACAGGCGGGCGAGACGATCGGCTACCTCACCCGGCTCGACAGCAAGACCAGCGCGAAGACCCGTGTGCTGGTGGTGACCGAAGCGATTCTCGTCAACCGGCTGGTCGAAGACCCGGAGCTGAAGGGCGTCTCTGCCGTGCTGTTCGACGAAGCGCACGAGCGGCACCTGGACGGCGACCTTGGCCTCGCGCTGGCGCTCGAAAGCCGCGCGGTGCTGCGCGAGGACCTGCGGGTACTGGTGATGTCGGCGACGATCGACGGTGCGCAGTTTGCATCGATACTGGGCGCGGAAACGCCAGTGATCGAAAGCGAAGGCAAAGCCTGGCCGCTGCGGATCGAATGGCTTGGCTCGCGGCCTGACGCGCGGACCGACGAAGCCGTGGCAGATGCGGTGGTGGCCGCGTGGCGGGCGGAGGAAGGCGATATCCTCGCGTTCCTCCCGGGCGTTGGCGAAATCGAGCGGACCCGCGAACGGCTCGAGGCAAGACTGTCCGATGCACTGGTCCTGCCGCTCCATGGGCAGGTACGTCCGGCAGAACAGCGCGCGGCGATCCGGCGCGATCCGGATGGACGGCGACGAGTAGTGCTGGCGACCGCGATCGCCGAGACTTCGCTCACGCTCGATGGCGTATCGGTGGTGATCGATGCCGGGCTCTCGCGCCGGGCCGAATTCGACAAGGCGGCGGGCACAACGCACCTCGTTACTCATCGGGCGAGCCAAGCTGCCGCTGCCCAGCGGGCGGGCCGCGCGGCTCGGCAAGGACCGGGCGTCGCCTATCGCCTTTGGGAAGAGGGCGGCCATGCCGGCAGGCAGGCGTTCGACCCACCCGAAATGCTTACTGCCGACCTTGCGCCATTGGTGCTCGCGCTGGCGAAGTGGGGCACCGCTGATCCGGCTTCGCTGCCGTGGCTTGATTCGCCTCCCGAAGCGGCGGTGGCGGCGGCGCGCAGGGCGCTGACTGGTCTTGGTGCGCTCGACGATGCGGGCCACCTGACGGCGTTTGGCGAGCAGCTCTCGGCAATGCCGATGGCACCGTCCGAAGCGGCGATGGTGCTGATCGGTGCGCGGCATGGGCAGGCGTTGGCCGCCGCCAAGGTTGCGCTGTTGCTGCAGGAGCGCGGGCTGGGCGGGCGTGGGGAAGACCTGCTCGCGCGGCTTCAGCGTTGGGATGGCGAGCGCGGGGCGCGGGCCGAAGCGAGCCGCAAGCTGGCACAGCGATGGGCCGACAAGGCCGAACGACTGGTTGGAAAGGCGGAGCGCGACGACTTTTCTACTGGCACGTACCTAGCGTTGGCGCGGCCCGATTTCGTTGCTCGGCGGCGCGACGCCTCGGGCGAGAACTGGTTGTCAGCCGGCGGGCGCGGGTTCGTGCTCGATCCGGCCAGTCCGCTTGCTCGCGCCGAATGGCTGGCGATCGGCGATGCGCAAGGGCAGGCGAAGGGTGCGCGGATTACCTCGGCGATTGCACTCGCCGTTTCCGATGTCGAAACCGCACTTGGCAATCGGATCGAACGCCGCTCGGTGCTCAATTGGAACGCGGACGAGCGCCGGGTCGAAGCGCGGCTCGAACGGCGGCTGGATGCAATCACGCTGGCCAGCGGTCCCGACCCGCAGCCAGATCCGGCGGCGGTTGTCGATATGCTGGTGGACAAGGCTGTGGAGGACCTGTCGACAATCGTGCCGCCTGCGCTGCTTGCCCGCGCGCGCTATGCCGGTGTCGAGGCGCTATCGCCCGATGCGCTGGCAGAGAATGCCGCGATCTGGCTCGCCCCGCTGCTCGCCGGGCGGCGCGACCTCGACGTGCCCAATGGCAAAGTGGTCGATGCGCTGCTTGGCCTGCTCGACTGGGATGCGCGCCAGCGACTCGACCGGCTGTCCCCGCGCGAATTCGCGTCGCCCGCCGGGACCACACACCCGATCGATTACACGGGCGACGATGCCCCCTCGGTCGAAGTGCGGGTGCAGGCACTGTTCGGGCTCGAGCGGCACCCGATGGTCGGCGCCACGCCGCTGCTGCTGAAACTCACCAGTCCGGCGGGCCGCCCGATCCAGTCGACCCGCGACCTGCCCGGGTTCTGGCGCGGCAGCTGGGCCGATGTCGCGAAGGACATGAAGGGCCGCTATCCCAAGCACCGCTGGCCCGAACAGCCGTGGGCCGAGAAGCCGAGCCTCAAGACCAAGAACGCCTTTTCGAAGGGTGGCGCTTGATTTCGCTGACAACGGGTCGCAAAGACGACCCGCAAGCGCGACCGCGCGCCGCGGCTTTTGCCGCGAAGCCAAGGCGGACGGATGTCCGCCGCCCGGCGTTTGAGGGAAAAAGACCAAGATGCCTGCACGAATCTACCAGCGACCGAAGAACGCAATGCAGTCGGGCAAGGCCCGGACCGATCAGTGGGTGCTCGAATTCGAGCAGTCCGAAGCGCGCCGGGCGGACCCGCTGATGGGTTGGACCGGCAGCGGCGATACGCAGGCTCAGGTCCAGCTGACATTTCCGAGCAAGGCGGAAGCGCAGGCATATGCCGAGAAATACGGCATCACCGCCCGCGTCCACGCAACGCCGCCCAAGACGCTCAAGATCCAGGCCTACGCGGATAACTTCAGGTAATCTTCCTCAGGAGCTGGAGGCTGTATCCGCGGCCCCGGCTTTCCTCGCTTCAGTGCTGGCAAGCTGGACTCGCTGCGGGCGCGCGTTCGCGCTTGCGGGTCTATGGCCCGTATCGTGCTAGACAAACAGGAACGCCATCTCCATATGGCGCGCCGGGAGTCGGGTGGACGTTCGCGTTTGCTCACCGGGTCAGGTCCGGAAGGAAGCAGCCCAGGTAGATTGCAGCGGGTCGCTCGGCTCCTTTTTCAGTTCATCCACATTCGAATTGAACCGTGGGAATAGCGCGGTTTTGCAGCTTGTCCGCATGACAATCGGCGACCGAGCGCCTACCTATTCGAAGCAATGGGTGATTCACCGGACGATACCGAAGGCCTTCCCTGGCAGACCGACGAAGCGGAGGCTCCTGGGCCATCTGCCGCCGAGCTCGAGGCGGCGGGCCAACGCGCGCTGTTCGGCGATCCGGTTCCCGCGCCCGAGCCTACCATCGAAGCGCCCGCACCGGCGGAACCGGCTGCACACGAGCGATCGGAGGCTGCACCCGAAGCGACGCCGTCGCCCACGCAACCCTATCGCGTGCTCGCGCGGAAATACCGCCCGCAGACGTTCAGCGAACTGATCGGGCAGGAACCGATGGTCCGCACGCTGGCCAACGCGATCAAGCGCGACCGGCTGGCCCACGCCTTCCTGATGACCGGGGTGCGCGGGGTCGGCAAGACTTCGACCGCGCGGCTGATCGCCAAGGCGCTCAACTGCATCGGGCCGGACGGGCAGGGCGGGCCGACGATCGATCCGTGCGGCGTGTGCGAGCCGTGCCAGGCGATTGCCGAGGGCCGCCACATCGACGTGATCGAGATGGACGCGGCATCGAACACCGGTGTCGACGACGTGCGCGAGATCATCGAAGCGGTGCGATATGCCGCGGTCAGCGCGCGCTTCAAGATCTACATCATCGACGAGGTTCACATGCTCAGCCGCAATGCGTTCAACGCGTTGCTCAAGACGCTTGAGGAACCGCCGCCACACGTGAAGTTCTTGTTCGCGACAACCGAGGTCGAGAAGCTGCCGGTTACCGTGCTCAGCCGCACGCAGCGGTTTGACTTGCGGCGCATACCGGCAGAACTGTTGCAGGATCACTTCGCCCACGTGTGCCAGCAGGAGGGCGTCGATGCCGAGCCGGAGGCGCTGCACATGATCGCCTCAGCTGCCGAAGGATCGGTGCGCGATGGCCTGTCGATCCTCGACCAGGCGATTGCCCATGCCGACCTCGATGCCGACGGCAAGGTCACCGCCGCGCGGGTCCGCGACATGCTCGGTCTCGCCGACAAGGGCGCGCAGCGGCGATTGTTCGCGTGCCTGCTCGAAGGCGATGCCAAGGGACTGATGGCGGCGCTTGCAGACCAGTATGCGCTTGGCGTCGAGCCACTCGCGTTGATGCGGGCGTTGATGGACCTGACCAACCGGATCACTGTGGAGCAGGTAGGCGGAAGCGGGGCTGATGCTCCGACAGCAGAAGAGCGCGCCGCGATCGAGGAATGGGCCGCGCGGCTTGCCCCGGGCCAGCTCCACCGGCTGTGGCAGCTCCTGCTCAGGGGATACGACGAAGTGCGCGGTGCGCCCGATCCGCTGGTGGCCGCGCAGATGGCGCTCCTGCGCACACTCCATGCGGGCGAGATGCCCGATCCGGGCAGCCTGGTGAAGAAGCTGGAGTCTCTCGCGGCGAACGGAGTCGCGGCTGCGACGGCTGCTGCTGCTGCTGCAACTAACGGATCTCCGTCCGCTGAAACTTCCGCCCAGGCTCTCGCCGCGATTGATTGGGCCGACCTGGTGGGGCGCATCGAGGCGCGCTTTCTCCACCTCGGCACCCGGCTGCGGATGCAGGTTCGCCCGATCACGCTCGAACCCGGCAAGCTGGTCTTTGCGCAAGCAGAAGGCTTTGCCGAAGACCTGTTGCCCGAGTTGCGGCAGGCTCTGCTCGAGATTTCCGGGAACCGGTGGGAGGTCGAACGCGTCGAAGGAACGGCAGCGGCAAATGCCAGGCCAACGCTGGTCGAACGCGACGAGGCAGCACAGGCTGCTGCGATAGCCAAGCTGCGCGAGCATCCGCTGGTCAAGGCGACGCTGGAGGCGTTTCCCGACGCCGAGCTGCTTGACGAGGACGAAACAGAAACCCGAAACCGGAGCCGATCCGCATGAAATCGATGGAAGAAATGATCCAGGCCGCGCAGAAGGCTGCCGAGACGATCCAGCAGCAGATGGGCGATGCCCAGGCGAAGCTAGATGCGATCGAGGTCGAAGGCACGTCGGGCGGCGGGCTGGTCAAGATCCGCTGCACCGCCAAGGGGCGGATCATGGGTGTGTCGATCGACGACAGCCTGATGAAGCCCGAAGAAAAGGGGATGCTGGAAGACCTCGTCACCGCCGCGTTCAACGATGCCCGGGGCAAGGCCGACCGGGTGGCGAACGAGGAAATGCAGAAGATCCAGTCGGGCATGGGGCTGCCGCCGGGATTCAACCTGCCGGGGATGGGCTGAGCGAGCCGGGCTGTCTTGCGAAGTTAGGTCACGGTCGGTCTGCGGGCGGCGAAATGGCCGCCGTGCGCGCGCAGGATGTCTTCCAGTTCTTCGCGTTCGCGAGAGACCACCTCGGGATCGATCCCCACGAACACCCTGCCGCGCTTGATCTCGCTTTCGAAGAACGACGCGTCGCGCCCGTCGACGTCGTGGTCGGACAGCATCCGTGCGATCGCCCCGCCGGTGGCGCCAATCATGCCGCTCACCGCGCTGACTTGCGAGACCGCGACTGCCAGCAGCGGCCCGGCCATCGCAACCGGGCCGATTCCTTCGATCGCCAGCGTCGTGACCCCGAGGATCGATCCGAGAATCCCGCTTGCAGCGGTTGCGGCCGCGACGCTGCGCTTCGAATGGCCGCGGTAGGCCTCGCCACCGGTGGCGATGAAATCATCGACCCGCCACATGATCGAAATCGATTTGGCCGGGACACCGGCGCTTTTGAGCGCTTCGATCGCTTCGCGCGCCGATTCCTGCCGGTCGAACATCGCCGTGACGATCGTTTCGGAAAAAAGATGCTGCTTCTGGCGCGCTACTTCGAACAGGCGGGCGAACTGGTCACGTTGCTGGTCGGAGATGAAATACGCGCGCAGGCCCGATGAATTGTGCAGCTTGGCGACGCTTGGCGAGGCTTCCCCGCGAAACAGGGTGCGCAGCAACATTTCGACCGTCGTCGGGCGCAGCACCTGGTCGGTCCCGCGATTGATCCATTCGAGGTGAACGGGCCTTGGATGGCTCGGGCGCAGGTGGTTGAGCGCGGCGATATCCTCGGCCTTGATGACATAGACCGCCGCATTGGTGGCCTCTTCGCCACCGATTGATACCTGCTGTCCCATCCTGTCCTGCTCGGCTGAAAAACCAGCTAATCCCGAGACAAGTCTATGGTCAGCCGACTCAATCGAATTGTAAGAATGCGACAAATCACACTTCCACAGCTATCGAGTGGCGGGGCATTGCGGGTGGCGGCCCGGGTTCCCATATCCTGACCAAGGCGGCGGCGAGCCGCATTCGCACCGCGATGAATTGGACCTGTTTCAGATGACCCAGCTGCTTCCCACACTCCCCTTGCGCGACATCGTGGTCTTTCCCGGCCAGGTGGTTTCGCTGTTCGTCGGTCGCGACAAGTCGGTCGCCGCTCTCGAAGTGGCGATGGAGGGCGACAAGGACATCTTCCTGCTTGCCCAGCTCGAGCCGGGCTGCGACGATCCTGAGAAGAGCGACCTCTACGATGTCGGCGTGATCGCGCAGGTGCTGCAGATGCTCAAGATGCCCGACGGCACCGTGCGGGTGCTGGTCGAAGGCACCGCGCGCGCGAAGCTGGTTTCGCTTCGGCTCGAGGCCGGACATCACTTGGCCGAAATCGAGCCGATCGAGGAGCAGACCGCTGCCGGCAGCGAAGTGGTCGCGACGATGCGTCAGCTGGTCGAACAGTTCGGTGAATACGCCAAGCTCAACAAGAAGGTCGGCGAAGGCGCCGGTGCCGAACTGGCGGACATCGACGATGCCGGTGAACTGGCGGATACCGTCGCGGCCTCGATCGGTGCCAAGGTGGCCGATAAGCAGGCGCTGCTGACCGAGCGCGATCCGCTTAAGCGGCTCGAAATGGTCATGGCGTTCATGGAAGGCGAGCTGTCGGTGCTCCAGGTCGAGCGCAAGATCCGCGGCCGGGTGAAGCGCCAGATGGAAAAGACCCAGCGCGAATATTACCTCAACGAGCAGTTGAAGGCGATCCAGAACGAGCTTGGCGGTGGCGACGGCGAAGACGGCGACGAGATCGCCGAACTGACCGAAAAGATCGCCAAGACCAAGCTGTCCAAGGAAGCGCGGACTAAGGCCGAAAGCGAGCTCAAGAAACTCAAGACGATGCAGCCGATGAGCGCGGAAGCGACCGTCATCCGCAACTATCTCGACGTGCTGCTGGGCCTGCCGTGGGGCAAGAAGAGCCGCCTGAAGAAGGATATCGCCAAGGCGCAGGAAGTGCTCGACGCCGATCACTACGCGCTCGAAAAGGTCAAGGACCGGATCGTCGAATACCTCGCGGTGCAAGCGCGCACCAACAAGCTCAAGGGCCCGATCCTGTGCCTCGTCGGCCCGCCCGGTGTCGGCAAGACCTCGCTCGGCAAGTCGATTGCTCGCGCCACGGGCCGCGAATTCGTGCGCCAGTCGCTGGGCGGTGTGCGCGACGAAGCCGAAATCCGCGGCCACCGGCGCACCTATATCGGCTCGCTGCCGGGCAAGATCGTTTCGAACCTCAAGAAGGCCGGGACCAGCAATCCGCTGTTCCTGCTCGACGAGATCGACAAGCTCGGCCAGGACTTCCGCGGCGATCCCGCCTCGGCGCTGCTCGAAGTGCTCGACCCCGAGCAGAACAGCAAGTTCCAGGATCACTACCTGGAACTCGACCTCGACCTGTCGGACATCATGTTCGTGACCACCGCGAACAGCCTCAACTTGCCGCAGCCGCTGCTCGACCGGATGGAGATCATCCGGCTGGAGGGTTATACCGAGGACGAGAAAGTTGAGATCGCGATCCGTCACTTGCTGCCCAAGCAGGTCGAGGCGCATGGCCTCAAGGATGGCGAATTCGAACTGACCGAAGCTGCGCTGCGCGACCTGATCCGCTACTACACTCGCGAAGCGGGCGTGCGTACGCTCGAGCGCGAGATCGCCCGGCTGGCCCGCAAGAGCCTGCGCAAGATCCTCGAGAAGCAGGCGACCAGCGTCACCGTCACGCCCGAAAACCTCGGTGAGTTTGCCGGGGTGCGCAAGTTCAAGCACGGCATGAGCGAGGACGAGGCGCAAGTCGGTGCAGTCACCGGGCTCGCGTGGACCGAAGTTGGCGGCGAACTGCTGACGATCGAAAGCGTCACTACCCCGGGCAAGGGTGAAGTGAAGACGACCGGCAAGCTGGGCGACGTGATGACCGAAAGCATCGCGGCGGCGTTCAGCTTCGTGAAGGCGCGTGCGCCTGCCTATGGTATCAAGCCCTCGCTCTTCCAACGGCGCAACATCCACATCCACCTGCCCGAAGGTGCGGTGCCCAAGGACGGGCCGAGCGCGGGCGTGGGGATGGTCACTTCGATCGTCTCGACCCTTACCGGGATCGCGGTGCGGCCCGAAGTAGCTATGACCGGCGAAGTGACCCTGCGCGGGCGGGTGCTGGCGATCGGCGGGCTGAAGGAAAAGCTGCTCGCTGCGCTGCGCGGCGGCATCCAGACTGTGCTGATCCCGGAAGAGAACGTGAAGGACCTCGCCGAGATCCCGCAGAACATCAAGGATGGCCTCGAGATCGTGCCGGTGAGCCATGTCGACCAGGTGCTCGAACGGGCGCTGGTGGCGCCGCTCAGCGAGATCGAATGGAGCGAGGCCGACGACCTCGCCAGCCAGCCGGCCCCGTCTGCTGGCGACAGCAGCCGCGCGCACTGACCCCTCGGGTCGTTCGCTAACGGCCGCTACGGAACCGCCAAGTTCGGCGCTGTTTCGGCACGTTTTGTGCCGAAAGGGGGCGGCAACCGGCTTATGGCCGGATTTGCCTTTGACTCGCGCGCCAAAAATCTCTCAACTCCGCGCCTTCACGCAGGGTGATTCCCCGAGTCTCTTCGGATCGCGGATCACCGACCTGAGGATTCCTAGGGGGTTTAGCGGATGAACAAGAACGATCTGATCAGTGCGGTCGCCGAAACGGCAGGCCTTTCCAAGAGTGACGCGGCAAGCGCAGTGGAAGGCGTGTTCGATTCCATTTCTACGGCCCTGACCAAGGGCGATGAAGTGCGGCTGGTCGGGTTTGGCACCTTTACCGTGGCGCGGCGCAAGGCATCGACCGGGCGCAACCCGCGTACCGGCGAACCGATGACGATCAAGGCTTCGAACCAGCCCAAGTTCAAGGCCGGCAAGGGCCTCAAGGACGCGGTCAACTAAGGCGCCAGGGCCCGCCGAAAGGTCTCACGCACGCCGCGCGACCCGGAGAGGGTGCGCGGCGTTCGCATATCTCGCTTCAACAATCCGCGCCGGGCGCCGACCGTGTCGCCGCGGCGTAGAGCGCAATCGCGGCCGCGTTCGACACGTTGAGGCTTTCCATCGCATCCGAGATCGGCAGTTTCGCCAGTGCATCGCAGTGCGCGGCGATGTTGTGCCGCATCCCTTCGCCTTCCGCCCCCAGAACCAGCACCACCGGTCCCGCGGGCATGGCCTCCGCCAGGGTCGCTTCGGCTTCGCCGGCGAGGCCAATGCGCCAATATCCCGCCTCGGCGAGCTCCTCGAGCGCGCGAGCGAGATTGACCACCCGCACCCACGGCACGATCTCGAGCGCGCCCGATGCGGACTTGGCGAGCGTGCCCGATTCGGGCGGTGCGTGGCGGTCCTGCGTCACGATCGCGGCGGCATCGAACGCGGCCGCCGAGCGCAGGATAGCGCCCACGTTGTGCGGATCGGTCACCTGGTCGAGCACGAGGATCGGGCGTTCCGGATCGCCGATCACGTCGGCGAGGAAGACGTCCTCCAGCGCCGCGCATTCGAGCACCAGCCCTTGGTGCGGTGCGTCGCGCGCGACCAGTCGGGCAAGGTCGTGCCCGTCGGCATATTCGACCGGGAAATCGGGCGGCAGTTCGCCGTCCAGCGATTCGATGCCTTCGCGGGTCGCCCACAGCTTGCGGTGCTGGCGCTCGGGGTTCTTGAGCGCGGCCTCGACCGCATGGCGGCCCCACAGGCGCACCTGGCCCGCGCTGGCTCGGCCCGAGCCGCGCCCGCCCTGCATCCGGCCCGCGCGGCCGCGCATCGCCCGCTTGCGGTCACCCTTGGCCATTGCGGCCCCTCGCTGAATTGTGATCATTCGTCGTCATCGTCGCGCCTCCTGCCAGCCGCCCCATTGACAGGCAAGCACCGCTTCGCCATTGGGGCGCCTCTCGGTCGGCCGGCCCTGCCCTGCAGGGCCTTTTTCATCGCCGGAATCGATGCCCTGTGTGGACAGGTGGCCGAGTGGTTAAAGGCAGCAGACTGTAAATCTGCCCGCGCAAGCGTACGCTGGTTCGAATCCAGCCCTGTCCACCACCCTCTCAGGCTAATAGCTGGCAATCGACCGGAACGGCTCGTCGCGATTTCAAAGTAATACTTGCACCCGAAAAACCATTGTGGTTCATAGACATCGGATTGGTTTGCGGTGGGGGTCGCAATGTCGAGTGCGGGGATTGTTCAGGTTCTGACGGGTGCCATTTCGGATTCGAAGTTCTCTTCGGATGGCGCAACAGTTTACATCGCCAAGGGCAACTCGATCAAAGTAGTCGATGTCGCCACCGGTTCGATAACCCACAATTACGATCTCGGTATGGCCGTCGGCGCGTTCGATGTGTCGGTCGATGGGAGCACGCTCGTGGCCGGCGCGCTCGATACTGTGTCGGTGAACGGCCAAGACATGGTCACGATCTTCACGATCGACCTGGTGAACCAGACGGTGAGCCCTTCGCAGTTCGTGCTCTACACCGATGTGCCCAGTGTGCCTTACGACATCGCTGCAGTCGCGTCGGGCGATATGCTCGTGTCGTATTCCACCAACAGCAATCTGGGTGCATTCGATCCGTCAACCGGCCTGATTTCCGACAGCGGGATTTCGCCTGGCAGCGGCCGCGCAGTGTTGATCGATTCGGCCGACGGGTCGACCGTCTACATCCTTAGCAACAGCGTTCAGCAAACCTCCGAAGTCTACAAGGACGGGGTCGGGATCATCGCGAGCGAGCTCAGGATTGCCGATCCCTATGCCGGCGCGTCCGTACCGCCGCCGCTGTCCGGCGCTGGCGCGATTTCGACCGACGGATCGTTGATCCTGTCGTCCGACCAGAACGTGCTGGTGGACGATCACCTTCAATTCGTGAAGCAACTGGACCAGTATTCCAGCGCCGGTTCGGACATCGACGAAGTCAACAATATCGCCTGGATTTCGCTGTTCGGAAGCGCGATCGCCAAGGTCGACCTGGCAACCGGCCAGACGGTGGAAATCTACCAGCTCGATGCCGACATCGACTTTCAAAGCACCCAATTCACCAGCATCAAAGCAAAGTACGGCGATCTGCTCCAGGTGAGCGCCGACGGCAATTACCTGTCAGCGATCACGACCGACGGGGTCGAGTTGATAAACCTGGCCACCGCACAGCCGTCGGCCACCAACGGTGACGATGTCATCACTCGTGGTTCGAACCTCATCGGCCTTGCGGGCAACGATACCCTCGGCGGTCCGGCTGGCGGGCAGTCGATGTCGGGCGGCCCGGGCGACGATACCTATTTGCTGTATGATATCGGCGATACGGCCCACGAGAAGCCCGGCGAAGGCAACGACACGGTCCTCACCAAGTTCAACTATGCCTCGCTCCCCGACAACATCGAGAACCTCATTTTTGTAGGCACGGGCGATGCAGTTCTCGAGGGCAACGACCTCAACAATTACGTCGTCGGCGGATCCGGCAATGACGAGTTCAACGGGAGCTTCGGCAACGATATTTTCGACGGCAAGGACGGAACCGACCTCGTCAATTATTCGGGCTACCTCGGGCCGGTCACGATCGACCTCAACGTTACCGGTCGCCAGGACGCCGGATCGGCTGGCCAGGACATCCTGCGCAACATCGAGTCGGTCAGGGGTTCGGATGGCGACGACACGTTGCTGGGAAGCAACGGGGCCAACGAACTGGACGGTTTCCTCGGCAATGACACCATCGATGGGCGAGGCGGCGATGATCACCTGATCGGTGGGGGCGGCAACGATACCCTGATGGGGAATTCGGGCCGCGACCTCATCGAAGGCGGCGACGGCAACGACACGTTGCTCGGCGGTGCCAGCATCGACACCCTCGTGGGCGGAAGCGGTGACGACATCCTCGATGGCGGAACCGGTGCCGACGTGATGTCGGGCGGGCTCGGTGCCGATACATATTACATCGACTACGCTGGCGACCAGGTCACCGAACAGGGGACCAACGATATCGATACGATCGTCAGTTCAATCGACTACGCGCAGCTGCCCGATCTGGTGGAGAACCTCACACTCTCCGGCGGAGCGCAACTCGGCGGGGGCAACGCTCTCGACAACCGCATCGATGCGGGGGCCTCGGGAATCGAGCTGTTCGGCTATGCCGGAAATGACGTGCTTGTCGGCAATGCGCTCGACAACCAGCTCCATGGCGGCGACGGCAACGATACGCTCGATGGCGGGACCGGGGCGGACCTGCTCGATGGCGGTGCGGGCGACGATTATTATGTTCTGAGCGACCGCAGCGCCACGCTTGTCGAAGCGAAAGGCGGCGGGATCGACACGATCGAGATACTCGACACGACTTATCCGACGTATGGGTTGCCGGCCAACTTCGAGAACCTGATCCTAGGCAGCGGCGTTACCAATGGCAACGGTAACGCAGCCGACAACTCCATCACTGGCAATGACGCCGCGAACCATTTGCTGGGTCGCGGAAACGACGACGATCTCTACGGCCTCGGCGGCGATGACGTGCTCGACGGGGGAACCGGTGCCGATCATCTGTTTGGCGGGGACGGGAACGACCAGCTTCTCGGCGGCGACGGCAATGACACGCTGGATGGCGGGGCCGGGAGCGATTTGCTGGACGGTGGAGCAGGGGCCGACGTCATGGCGGGCGGGGACGGCAACGACCAGCTGCTCGGCGGGGACGGCAACGATACCCTGGATGGCGGGGCCGGGGCCGACTTGCTCGATGGCGGAACCGGGGCCGACATCATGGCCGGCGGTGACGGGAACGACACGTACTACGTCGACAACCTGTCGGATTCGATTGTCGAAACAGTGTCCGGCGGAACGGGTGACACTGTTTATGTCGGGATCGACGGGTACAGGCTCGATGCCAATGTCGAAACGCTCCAGCTGAGCGATGGCATTCTGCTCGCCTACGGCAACGATCAGGACAATGTCATGATCGGCAACGGCGCGGACAACAAGCTCATTGGCGGGGCGGGCAATGACACATTGACCGGCCTGGGCGGAGCGGACGAACTGCGCGCCCAGGCGGGCGACGACCTGGTCTATGGCGGTGACGGGGACGACGCCGTGTTCGGCGGTGGCGGTGCGGACCAGTTGTACGGGGATGCCGGCAACGATCGGCTCTACGGCAGCGCCGGAGACGACATTGCCTATGGCGGTACCGGTAACGACGGGGTCTATGGCGGCGGCGGCAACGACCAGGTGTTCGGCGGAGTTGGCGACGATATCGTCAACGGACAGGCGGGCGATGACTTCATTGATGGCGGTGCCGGGCGCGACATCCTGGTTGGTGGCACCGGTATGGACACCTTCATCTTCGACGATAGCTCGCTTTCAGCCGACACCGCGCTGACAGACCGGATCACCGATTTCACTTCGGCCGACGGCGACTTGATCGATCTCTCGCACATCGACGCCGACGTGGGCACTGCCGGGGACCAGGCGTTCACGTGGATCGACGGCGCTGCATTCAGCGGCCATGCGGGCGAGCTGCGCGCTGAAATCGTCGGTAACACGACCTATGTCTATGGCGATACCAACGGCGATGGCACTGCGGATTTCGCACTCCTGCTCACCGGCCAGCTGGCGTTGCAGGCAGGCGACTTTATCCTCTGACGACACCGGCGCTCGGTACGTTGGTGCTTGCCGCATACGATCGCGCGGCCTAACCCGCGTCGATGGACTGGACGCAACGCCCCGTGATTTCGGCGACGGGCCTTTTTACCCCGCCTGAAACCATCACCAACGAAGAGCTCGTCGCGAGCTTCAACGCATTTGTCGAACGCCACAACGCCGCGCATGCCGATGCGATTGCTGCGGGCGAAGTTGCTGCGCTTGAGCCGAGTTCGGTCGAATTCATCGAGAAGGCGAGCGGAATCAAGGCACGCCACGTGGTCGACAAGGCCTCGGTGCTCGACCCCGATACGATGTGCCCGCGCCTGCCAGAGCGCGGCAATGACGAGCTGTCGATCATGGCCGAAATCGGGGTGACCGCAGCAAGGCAAGCGCTCGAGACCGCCGGTCGCGATCCGGCGGACGTCGATGCGGTGCTGTGCGCGGCCTCGAACATGCAGCGGCCCTATCCGGCGATGGCGATCGAGATCCAACACGCGCTGGGGATCGACGGGTTCGGCTTCGACATGAACGTCGCGTGTTCCTCGGCCACGTTCGGGATCCAGACGGCGGCCGACTATGTCCGCGCCGGCAACGCGCGCAGCGTGCTGGTGGTGAGCCCGGAAATCACCAGCGGGCACCTCAACTGGCGCGACCGTGACAGCCATTTCATTTTTGGCGACGTGGCAACTGCAGTGCTGGTGGAAGACGCGGCGATGGCCCCGGAGAGCCACTGGGAGATCCTCGGCACCAAGCTGAAGACGGTGTTCTCCAACAACATCCGCAACAATTTCGGCTTCCTCAACCGCGCCCATCCGGAAAGCATCGGCGGCGCGGACAAGCTGTTCGTCCAGGAAGGGCGCAAGGTGTTCAAGGAAGTGGTGCCGATGGTCGCGGCGATGATCGTCGAGGAAGCGGAAAGGCTGGGGATCGATCCGCAAACGCTGCGCCGGTTGTGGCTCCACCAGGCCAACGCAGGGATGAACCGGCTGATCGCGCAGCGGGTGCTGGGTCACGAGGCCAGCGCGGACGAAAGCCCGACTGTGCTCGACACTTATGCCAACACTTCGAGCGCAGGCTCGATCATCGCGTTCCATAAGCACAGCGCCGACCTGGTGGCTGGCGATGCCGGGCTGATCTGCAGTTTCGGTGCCGGGTATTCGGCGGGTACGGTGTTCGTGCGCAAGGTTGCCTGAAGCGCCTTCGAGCGGGTCGGTTTCGCTTGTGAGCCGCGCGGCGGAACCCTAAGGACCGGGGCATGGCCGGAGAAATACTCGACAACCACGGGCGGGGCGACGCGGGCTGGCAATGGCCGGCGATCCACCCCGAAGGACGCAAGTTCGCCCTCATTACCGCCGCCGCGAGCCTGGTGACCGCGCTGCTTGCGTGGGAAACGATCGCCTGGCCGCTTGGCTTCCTCACGCTCGGTGTGCTCGCCTTTTTCCGCGATCCGGAACGGGTGGTACCGCAGGGCGACAAGCTGATCGTCTCGCCGGCCGATGGTATGGTGTCGCTGATTTCGGAAGTCGAACTGCCCGCCGAACTCGTCGAGGATGACGGCAGCGGTGCGCCTGGCCTTCCGCCCGGGCCGGTTACCCGGATCTCGATATTCATGAGCGTGTTCGACGTGCACATCAATCGCGCGCCGATCGGCGGCACGGTGCAGCGGGTGGTGTATATTCCCGGCAAGTTCATGAACGCCGATCTCGACAAGGCGAGCGAAGAGAACGAGCGCCAGCACCTGCTGATCGAACGACCCGATGGGCTGGCGATCGGCTTCACCCAGATCGCCGGGCTGGTCGCGCGGCGGATCGTGCCGTTCGTCAAACCGGGCGACATGATTGCGGTGGGCCAGCGGATCGGGCTGATCCGCTTCGGCAGCCGGGTCGATGTCTACCTGCCCGCCGGGACCGCACCGCGCGTGGTGCTCGGCCAGACCGTTATTGCCGGTGAAACCGTGCTGGCCGAAGTCGGCACCCAGCTGATGATCGAGGGCGTCAGCCAGTAATGGGCGACGACCGTCCGCGGATCGGCCCCAAGGCCGCCGAAGACGAAGTCCCGCTTGGGCCAGCGGGGCGAACGCGCGGATTGAGCCTGCGGGCCGTAGTGCCCAACGCGATCACCGCAGCGGCGTTGTGCTCTGGACTTACCGGGATCCGATTTGCGATTGCCGGGATGTGGCACGAAGCGATTCTCGCGGTCCTGCTCGCCGGACTGCTCGACGGGATCGACGGGCGGATCGCGCGGCTGCTCAAGGCGCAGTCGCGGTTCGGGGCCGAGCTCGATAGCCTCGCCGATTCATTGAGCTTCGGGATGGCGCCCGCCTTGATCCTGTTCCTGTGGTCGCTTCAGGACTTGCCGCGGCTCGGTTGGTTCGCCAGCCTGGCGTTTGCAATCTGCTGCGCGCTGCGCCTCGCACGGTTCAATGCGATGATCGACGTCGACGAGCAACCGCACAAGTCGGCCGGGTTCTTGACCGGGGTGCCTGCGCCGGTCGGGGCGGGGCTGGCGTTCCTGCCGGTTTACCTGTGGATCGCGACAGGGCGCGACGAGTTTCGCGAGCCGGTTGCCGTCGCGCTGTGGCTGTCGGCAATCGCGGTGCTGATGATCTCGAACATGGCGACGTTCAGCTGGACTTCGTTGCGTCCGCGCCGCAACGTGCGGCTCGAGCTGATCGCGGTGATCGGGATGCTGTGCGGCGCGCTGCTGATGGAGCCGTGGTGGACGCTGATCGTAATCTGCGCGGGCTACCTTGCGCTGATGCCACTATCGATCGTTCGCTATGCGCGGATCAAGCGGCAACGCGCTGCCCCAGCACAGGCGCACTAGCCGGACGGCGAGATGCGCGACCTGCATGGCCGGGGACCCGACGCAGTTCGGGAATTCGGCTGCAGCCGGTTTCCACTCCGCTCTCAAAGCGCACCATGATCTCGTACACCGAATCGAGTCGCGCGAGATCCGCCTGCAAGCTGCGCCATGCGTTGCGTCCCCGCACGAACCCGTCGGTCAGGACTGCCAACGCCGCAATCGCGACGGCGGCGAACAGGAACGGGATCGATGCTGCGATCATGAAACTCTATCCTTCAAGGTCCGTAAGGCTGTGGACAACCAGTGGACAACGTGGTGATAATCACTCTCCGCCCGACTGGTTCCCCTGATTCGGTCGGTAAGGAACTTATGTTCTCTTTTTGTTCCGCTTGTCAAGCGGATTTTGCGGCATATTGCGTGTCCCCCGCGATGAATTGAGGCTGGATTTTCGCTTCCCCCAACGCTAAGGGCGCGCCGTTCGCGGGACTTCGATGGCCTTCCGGCCCTCGGAAACTCGGGTCCAAATCCACATGGAAGGCACTGACAACCGGTGCCCGCAGCGGGGTCTCCGCACGGGTTCCAGCTTTCCAGAGGCACAACCGGAAAGGAAATACCTATGGCGGCTCCTGTCGTCACCATGCAGCAATTGATCGAGGCCGGTGCACACTTCGGCCACCAGACCCACCGCTGGAACCCGCGGATGAAGCCGTACATCTTCGGCGCCCGCAACGGTGTTCATATCATCGACCTGTCGCAGACCGTGCCGCTGATGGCGCGCGCGCTCGAATTCGTGCAGGACACCGTCCGCAGCGGCGGCAAGGTTCTGTTCGTTGGTACCAAGCGCCAGGCGCAGGAGCCGATCGCACAGGCCGCCCGCGCTTCGGGACAGCACTTCGTCAACCACCGCTGGCTGGGCGGGATGCTCACCAACTGGAAGACGATCTCGCAGTCGATCAAGCGCCTCAAGACGCTCGAAGAGCAGCTCTCGGGCGACACGATGGGCCTGACCAAGAAGGAAATCCTCCAGCTCACGCGCGAACGCGACAAGCTCGAGCTTTCGCTCGGCGGCATCCGCGACATGGGCGGCATCCCTGACGTGATGATCGTGATCGACGCCAACAAGGAAGACCTCGCGATCAAGGAAGCCGGCGTGCTCGGCATCCCGGTGGTCGCAGTGCTCGACAGCAACGTCGACCCGAGCGGCATCGCTTTCCCGATCCCGGGCAACGACGACGCCAGCCGCGCTGTGCGCCTTTACTGCGATGCCTTCGCTGAGGCCGCGACCAAGGGCCAGGGCGCCGCGGTGGCCGATTCGGGTGCCGATATCGGCGCGATGGACGAGCCCCCGGCGGAAGCCGCCGCCGAAGCGTAACACGCGCTTCCTAACGCGACTTCACGGTGCCGGGCGGACAGCAGTCCTGCCCGGTGCCCGCATTTCAATTTGACCAGAAGGAATACGAACAATGGCTGCATTTACTGCCGCTGACGTGAAGGCCCTGCGCGAGAAGACCGGCGCGGGCATGATGGACGCCAAGAAGGCGCTCGAAGAGGCCAACGGCGACATCGAAGCCGCCGTCGACGCGCTGCGCGCCAAGGGTCTCGCCACCGCCGCCAAGAAGTCCAGCCGCACCGCGGCCGAAGGCCTCGTGGGTGTCGCGGTTGAAGGCACCAAGGGCGTTGCCGTCGAAGTGAACTCGGAAACCGACTTCGTCGCCAAGAACGACAAGTTCCAGGATTTCGTGCGCAAGACCACCGCGGTCGCGCTCGGCCTCGCGGCTGACGACATCGACGCGCTCAAGGCCGCTGCTTATCCCGATGGCGGCACCGTGGCGGACAAGCTGACCGACAATGTCGCCACCATCGGCGAGAACCAGCAGGTTCGCCGGATGAAGTCGGTCGCAGTGTCGAGCGGCGTCGTCGTGCCCTACATGCACAACGCCGCCGGTGACGGCCTCGGCAAGATCGGCGTGCTCGTCGCGCTCGAAAGCGATGCCCCGGCCAACGTACTCGAGCCGCTCGGCAAGCAGCTGGCGATGCACATCGCCGCCGCGTTCCCGCAGGCGCTCGACGCCGATAGCCTCGATGCCGACACGATCGAGCGCGAGCGCAAGATCGCTGCCGAAAAGGCTGCCGAAAGCGGCAAGCCCGCGGAAGTGCAGGCCAAGATGGTCGAAGGCGCGGTGAAGAAGTTCGCCAAGGAAAACGCGCTGCTCAGCCAGGTCTTCGTGATGGACAACAAGACCCCGGTGGCCGACGTGATCGCCAAGGCCGGCAAGGATGCCGGCGCAGCGATCGTGCTGAAGGACTACGTCCGCTTCCAGCTCGGCGAAGGCATCGAGAAGGAAGAAAGCGACTTCGCTGCCGAGGTTGCTGCCGCCGTCGCCGGCTGATCGCACTCGCCGATACGAAACAAGCGGTCGCCGGACTAAGCGTTCGGTGACCGTTTTCGTGTGAAGTGCCGAGTGCCTTCGCCCTTGCCGCAAAGGGCCTTCACCCTATAAGGGCGCGCGATTACCCGATAGTTGCGCGAGACACTTCTTCCATGGCTCTCCCTCAGTTCAAACGCGTCCTGCTCAAGCTTTCGGGCGAGGTGCTGATGGGGGACCAGCAGTTCGGGATCGATCCTTCGTTCGTGATGGAGCTTGCCAAGGAAGTGAAGGCGGCCAAGGACACCGGGCTGGAAATCTGCTTGGTGATCGGCGGCGGCAACATCTTCCGCGGGATGGCAGGTGCAGCGCAGGGCATGGACCGCGCGCAGGCCGATTACATGGGAATGCTCGCCACGGTGATGAACGCGCTGGCAATGCAGAGCGCGCTCGAACAAGTCGGCGTGCCGACCCGCGTGCAGTCGGCGATCCAGATGGACCAGGTGTGCGAACCGGTGATCCGCCGCCGTGCAGAGCGCCATCTCGAGAAGGGCCGCGTGGTGATCTTCGCTGCCGGTGTCGGCGCGCCCTATTTCACCACCGATTCGGGCGCTGCGCTGCGTGCCGCCGAAATGCGCTGCGACGCGCTGCTCAAGGGCACCAGCGTCGATGGCGTGTATGACAGCGATCCCAAGAAGAACGCGAGTGCCAAACGGTTCGACACGGTCGGCTACGGCAAGGTGCTGGCCGATAATCTCAAAGTAATGGACGCCTCCGCCGTGGCGCTTTGCCGCGATAACGGGATCCCGATCGTGGTCTTCTCGATCCGCGAGAAGGGCAACCTCGCGCGGGTGCTGGCGGGCGAGGGCGTCCAGACGATAGTGCAAGAGGAAGCCTGACAATGGCAAAGTACGACAAGGCCGACATCGAGCGGCGGATGAAAGGCGCGGTCGATTCGCTCAAGAGCGACCTTTCGGGCCTTCGGACCGGGCGCGCGAACGTCAGCCTGCTCGATCCGGTGGTGTGCGAGGTTTACGGCGCGATGATGCCGCTGAACCAGGTCGCGACCGTATCCGCACCCGAACCGCGGATGCTCAGCGTGCAGGTGTGGGACAAGTCCAACCTGATCGCGGTGGAGAAGGGCATCGCCCACGCCAACCTCGGCCTCAACCCGATGATCGACGGGCAGACGATCCGCCTGCCGATCCCCGACCTGACCGAGGAGCGCCGCAAGGAACTCGCCAAGCTCGCCGGGCAGTATGCCGAAAAGGCCAAGATCGCGATCCGCAATGTCCGTCGCGACGGGATGGAAGCGCTCAAGGAAGACGAAAAGAAGAAGGAAATCTCCGAAGACGAGCGCAAGCGCGCCGAGGACGAGGTCCAGAAACTGACCGACAAGTACGTCGCCGAGACCGACACCGCTGCCGAGCACAAGGAAAAGGAGATCATGACGCAGTGATTGCGCCATGATCGCAGCCGATGCAGCCTGACGAGACACCCCGCGCGCGCCACGTCGCCATCATCATGGATGGCAACGGACGCTGGGCGAAGCGGCGGCACCTGCCGCGCGCGATCGGCCACCAGCGCGGGGTCGAGGCGGTGCGCGAGCTGGTGCGTTCGCTCAATGAAACCTCGATCGAGTGCCTCACGCTCTACGCGTTCAGTTCGGAAAACTGGAAGCGGCCCGAAGACGAGGTCGGCGACCTGATGAACCTGATGCGCAAGTTCGTGAAGTCGGACTTGCCCGAATTCATCGCCAACGGCGTGAAATTGCATATCCTCGGTAATTGGCGCGGGCTCGCGCCCGATATCGTCGAGATGCTCGAGGACGCGCTGGAGCGGACCGCGGGCGGTTCGCGCACGCTGGCAGTCGCGCTCAACTACGGCTCGCAGCAGGAAATCGCGCGGGCTGCCGCCAAGGCAGCGGCGGAAGGCGAAGTGACCACCGATACCATTGCAGCGCACCTCGATACCGCTGAACTGCCCCCGCTCGACCTGCTGATCCGCACCAGCGGTGAAGTGCGTCTGTCCAACTTCCTGTTGTGGCAATCGGCCTATGCGGAGATGATGTTCGTCGATACCCTGTGGCCCGATTTCACGCCCGGGCACCTCAAGCAGGCGCTCGAAGACTTCTCGGGGAGGGAGCGGCGCTATGGCGGACGGTAAGCCGGCGGACCTGGGCACGCGGGTCGTCTCGGCGGTAGTGATGGTCGCCGTCGCCGGGATCGCGCTGATGCTCGGCGGCTGGGTATGGACCGCGTTCGTCGTGGCCGTTGCCCTTGCCGCGCTGTGGGAATGGAACGGGTTGGCGAAAGCCTTCGCGGGAAGTGGCCCCAGCGAAGTCGCGTGGCTGTTTTTCGGCGTGCTCTACATCGGCATTGCCGCGCTGGGGATGATACAGCTGCGCGAATTCTACCTGCCGATTTTCTTCGCCGCCGGGTTCATCCTGCCGATTATCGCGGTCGATGTCGGCGCGTACTTCGCTGGACGGGCCATCGGTGGCCCGAAGATCGCGCCCAAGATCAGCCCGTCGAAGACCTGGGCGGGGCTGCTGGGCGGAATTTTCGGCGCGACGCTGGTCTATATCCTGATCTCGCTCAATTGGGCGGACGCGCGGTTCGTCACCCGGATCGGCAGCTTCGGCTGGCATACCGTGTTCGGCGCGCTTGCGCTGGGGGCCGTGGTCGCGGTTATCGCGCAGGCAGGCGATTTCTTCGAAAGCTGGATGAAGCGGCGCGCGGGCGTGAAGGATTCGGGCACTCTGATCCCCGGCCACGGCGGCGTGCTCGATCGGGTTGACGGGATGATCGCGGTGTTTTTCGTGCTCACGCTGACGCGGAACCTGCTGTGAGCGCCGGGGCCAGCCGTTCGATCTCAATTCTTGGCGCGACCGGCTCGGTTGGTGCTTCGACGCTCGACCTGATTCGCCGCAACCGCGATGCCTGGCGGGTCGTCGCGCTGACCGCCAACTGCAACGTGGCCGAATTGGCCGCGCTGGCCCGAGAATTCGGCGCCGAGATCGCGGTGGTCGGCGACGAAAGCTGCTTGCCCGATCTGCGCGAGGCGCTCGCCGGCTCAGGGATCGAAGCGGCTGGCGGTACGCAGGCGCTATGCGATGCTGCGGCGCGCCCGGCGGACCTGACGGTCGCTGCGATCGTCGGCTGCGCTGGGCTCGCCCCGACAATGGCGGCGATCGAGCAAGGCGGCACGATCGCGCTCGCCAACAAGGAGGCGCTGGTTTCCGCAGGCGGAGTGATGACTGCAGCGGTCGCCCGGCATGGCGCGACCTTGCTGCCGGTCGATTCGGAGCACAACGCGATCTTCCAGTGCCTCCACGGCAACCGGATCGAGGACGTTGCGCGCATTACGCTCACCGCCAGCGGCGGGCCGCTACGCACCTGGAACGCGGAGCAACTCGAAGCGGCTACCCCTGCGCAGGCTATCGCGCACCCTAATTGGGACATGGGTGCCAAGATCAGCGTCGATTCGGCGACGATGTTCAACAAGGGGCTCGAACTGATCGAAGCGCACCACCTGTTCCCGGTGGAACTCGAGCGGATCCGCATCGTGATCCACCCGCAGAGCGTGATCCACTCGATGGTCGAGTATCGCGACGGGTCGACGCTCGCTCAGCTGGGCCCGAGCGATATGCGGGTGCCGATCGCCAGCTGCCTCGCATGGCCGCAGCGGATGGACACTCCGCTCGCGCCGCTTGACCTGGCGGCGCTCGGCGAACTGACCTTTTTTGCGCCCGACGAGGAACGTTTTCCCGCGACCCGGCTGGCGCGCGAAGCGGCGCAGGCAGGCGGGGCCGCCCCCGCTGTGCTCAACGCTGCCAACGAAGCGGCGGTGGCGGCGTTTCTGGCCGGCAACATTGTGTTCACCCGTATTGCGGTAGTAGTGGAGCGCATCCTCGAACGCGCGATCCCTCCTGCGCCGACCTCGCTGGCCGAGGTGCTGGCAATCGACGGTGAAGCGCGGGCGCGGGCAAGAGAACTGCTGGAGATTGCCTGAATTGACCGCTGATCCGCCTTTCTGGCTTTATATCGTAGGCTTTGCGCTGCTGCTCGGTCCGCTGGTGACCGTGCACGAGCTCGGCCACTACCTCGTAGGGCGACTGTTCAAGGTCCGGGCGACAGCCTTTTCGATCGGCTTCGGCAGGGAGATTTTCGGGCGGACCGACAAGCTCGGGACGCGCTGGAAGCTCTCGCTTCTCCCGCTTGGCGGATACGTCCAGTTCAAGGGCGACATGAACCCGGCCAGCATTCCCGACCACGATACTCTGGCGAAGATGACGCCGGAGGAACGCGACGGTGCGTTCCAGTTTACGCCGCTGTGGCAACGCGCGCTGATCGTCGCTGCGGGACCTTTTACCAATCTTGTCGTCGCAATCGCGATCTTCGCCGGGTTCTTCATGGCTTATGGCCAGCCGGTCCAGGGAGGACCAGACCAGACCAACGTCGTGGTCGCATTTCCTGCCGATTCGCCGGCCAAGGCTGCAGGGGTGGCGAAGGGCGACAAGATCGTATCGGTCGACGGACGAACGGTCGCCAATTTCTCCGCTCTCAGGAACTACGTGATCATGCACCCCGACGAGAATATCGTGCTGGGGATCGAGCGTGACGGCGATCGCATCCGCGTCCCCGTCACCACAGGTTCGTTCGAACAGAAGGACGAATTCGGCAACACCGCCAAGTTGGGGCTGCTGGGGATCGAATCGAGCCCCTACGTAATGAAGCCGGTCGGGCCGTTGCAGTCGATCGGCCTTGCATGGGGCGAATGCACCAACATGGTGCGCATGATGGTTACGGGGATCGGCCAGATCTTCGTTGGACAGCGCTCGGTCGAGGAGCTCGGCGGGCCGATCAAGATGGCCAAGTGGTCGGGCGAACAGCTCAGCCTCGGGCCGCAGGCGTTCGTGGCGTTCGTTGCCTTCGTCTCGCTTAATTTGGCATTCATCAACATCTTGCCAATCCCTGCTCTCGACGGCGGGCACCTGGCTTTCTACGCGGCAGAAGCGATCCGCCGGAAGCCGGTCAACCCGCGTGGACAGGAAATGGCGTTCCGCGCCGGTGTGGCGGTAGTGCTGGCACTGATGCTGTTCGTGACCGTGAACGACCTGCTGACGTTGCCGATCTTCGGCCGCTAGCAGCCAGACTTGGAGAATCGCGCGGGGCACAGCCAGTTTCCGCCGCTTGATCGAAATCCGGCAATCGGGCAGAGGGCTTGCGATGCCCGCCCCGCGTTCGTGGAATGAACCGGATTCGGCTGGCAGCGGGTCGACCGCGCAACGATTTTATGACGGGAGTTCCACGTCAAATGAGTGGACGGGAAGCGGCTGCACCTGTGGCCAGATCGGGTTATCGCAAGCTGGCGCTGGTGCTGATGTGCGGCACTATGCTGGGCGGCATTGCCAGTCCGGCGTTTGCGCAGGACGCCGGCACCGATGCCGCGGCGCAAGCCGGCAGCGATGGCCAGACGGTTGCTAGCGCCCCGGCGGCTGCACCCGCGCCCCAGGCAAACGTGATCCGGCAGATCAACGTCGTCGGGGCCGAACGGCTCGAGCCGAGCACGATTATCTCTTACATCCGTTTGCGGGTGGGTCAGGTCTACACCGCCGCAGCGGCCGACCAGGCGCTCAAGGATCTCGCTGCGACCGAACTGTTCAGCGACTATTCGATCCAGAACAACGACGGCATCGTCACCATCACGGTGACCGAGAACCCGATCATCAACCGTGTCATCCTGGAGGGCAACAAGCGCCTCAAGGACGACAAGATCACCAAGGAAATCAAGCTTTCTCCACGGCAGATCTTCACCCGGTCCAAGGTTCGCGCGGACGTTGCCCGCATTATCGAACTGTATAAGCGGCAAGGTCGCTTCGCGGCGACCGTCGATCCGCAGATGGTCAAGCTGAGCCAGAACCGCGTCGACGTGATCTTCGACATCCACGAAGGTCCCAAGTCCAAGGTTCGCCAGATCAACATCATCGGCAACCACGCGTTTTCCGCCGGGGAGCTGCGCGGACAGATGTTGACCAAGCAGGCGCGTTTCTCCCGCATATTCAGCAGCCGCACCACGTACGACCCCGATCGCCTGGCGTTCGACCAGCAGAAGCTTCGCCAGTTCTACCTGACCAACGGCTATGCCGATTTCCGGGTGGTGTCCGCCGTTGCCGAGCTGACGCCGGACAAGAAGGACTTCATCATCACGTACGTGGTGGAAGAGGGCAAGCGCTACAAGTTCGGCAAGGTCAACGTCGACAGCCAGATCCGCGATTTCGACTCGAAATTGATGACCAAGAACCTGCCGATGCATTCCGGCGACTGGTACAACGCCAAGCAGGTCGAAGATACGGTTGACAACCTGACGGACCTCGCGGGCACGTTCGGCTATGCTTTCGCCGACGTCCAACCACAATTTCGTCGCAACCCCGACGACCTGACCATGGACGTCACGTTCAACATCAGGGAGGCCCCGCGCGTCTATGTCGAGCGGGTTGACGTCAACGGCAACACGCTGACGCAGGACAAGGTTGTGCGCCGCGAATTCCGCCTCGCAGAAGGCGATGCGTTCAACTCGCTGGCGGTCAAACGGTCGACCAACCGGATCAAGTCGCTGGGTTATTTCCAGGAAAACTTCGAAGTCAACCAGAAGCAGGGCAGTGCGCCCGACAAGATCCTGCTAGAAGCCAATGTTGAAGAGCAGCCGACCGGTCAGCTGCAGCTTTCGGCCGGGTTCTCTTCGATCGAGAAATTCATTCTCGCCGCGTCGGTCCAGCAGCGCAACTTCCGCGGCCGCGGCCAGACCGTGGGGATCGGGGTCAACTGGTCGTCGTATTCGCGCAGCGTGAACCTGAGTTTCACCGAACCCTATGTGTTCGATCGCAATATCTCGGCCGGCGTGAGCATTTACCGGCGGGATATCAACAGCTTCAATTACAACCGCAGCAACACCACGTTCTCGCAGTCGACCACCGGCGCTTCGCTGCGGGTTGGTGTTCCGTTGACCGAGTACATGTCGTTGATCGGCAGCTACACCTTCAACCTCGACGATGTGACGCTGGATCCGAACCAGTACTATTCGGACCGGCAAAACCCGCCGAACTTCGAGTGCGATCCGCTGCTCGCCGGGCGTTACCTGTGCGAAGCATTGGGACGCCGGACGAGTTCGATCGTCGGTGCAACATTGGCGTACAACAACCTCGACAGCACCTACCATCCGACGATGGGCACGCTCGCTTCGCTGACCGGTGAATTCTCGGGTGTTGGCGGCTCGGTGCGGTACATGCGGGTATCGGGCAAGGTTGCGCGCTACTGGCCGATCGGCAAGGGCTTCGTGTTCTCGTTGCGTGGAGAAGGTGGCGCGATCCGCGGCCTCAACAACGGCGGCTTCGTTAACCTGACCGATCGCTACTTCCTCGGCGAGCCGCAACTGCGCGGGTTCGATATCCGCGGTGTCGGCCCGCGCGTGTTGCGCGAACCGATTATCAGCGACGGCAATGGCGGCACCACCGTCATCACCGACCGCAACCAGGTTGGCGACGAGTCGCTCGGCGGCAACGCCTACTACATTGGCCATGCCGAGCTCGAGATTCCGCTCGGCAGCGGCGGCAAGGAAATGGGCCTCAGGCCATCGATTTTCCTCGATGTCGGCTCGCTCTGGCACGTTGGCCGGCCGGTGCTCAATTCGAGCCCGTACCCCAACGGCATCAATTTCCCGCAGCGCGACGCCAACGGCAACCCGCTCTATACCCAGACCGTGACCAATACTGATGGTACGACGACGACGACGATCGTCACCAGCGCAACCGCGCCTGACGGTTCGGCCAACACCGCCCTCACCAGTAATATCGCTCCGTTCCAGGAGGTTTTCCTGGGGGATTCGGCCAGCCCGCGCGTGGCCGTTGGCATCGGTGTGAACTGGAATTCGCCATTCGGGCCGCTCCGGCTCGATTTCGCCAAGGTCCTGAGGAAGGTCCCCGGCGACCGAGTCAAAGAATTTTCCTTCAACGTAGGAACGCAATTCTGATGAAATACTTTTCCAAGTCCCTGATCGCACTTGGCCTTGCCGCAGGCATGGCTACTCCGATGGCAGTCACCCCGGCTGCCGCCCAGACCGCCGCTGCGCCTGTCAAGGGTATCGGCATCGTCAGCCTCCCGGCGGTGGTGCAGAACTCCAGCGCATTCAAGACTGCCGAGCAGCAGCGCGAAGTGACCTACAAGGCGCAGATCGACCAAGCGACGACGCGCCGCGACCAGATCGCCGCGCAGCTCAAGCCGCTGGTCGACAAGTTCAACGCCGACCAGAAGGCCAACCCGAACAATCCGGCCCTGGCCAAGGAAGCGCAGACGATCCAGCAGATCAACGAATCCGGCAAGCAGGAACTGCAACGGATCATGCAGCCGATCGCCCTTAGCCGCGCCTACGTGACCGAACAGATCGAAGACAAGCTCGACGATGCGGTCAAAGCTGCCGCGCAGGCCAAGGGCGTCTCGCTGATCCTCGACGCGTCTCAGGGTGCGGTAGTGTACGCCGAGGGTGCCTACAACATCACCGCAGATGTGCTGAGCTCGCTCAACAGCATGCTGCCGACCGCGCAGCTCGTCCCGCCGCAGGGCTGGGTGCCGCGCGAAGTGCGCCAGCAGCAGGAGCAGCAGGCGCAAGCGCAGGCTGCCGCCACCGCAGCGCAGAACCAGCCGCAAGCGTCCGGCGGTCGCTGAGACAAGGAAAGCCGGGGGCAGCGCAATGAGCAATGAAACCGCGTTCGACATCCGTCGCGTGCTTGCCGCGCTGCCCCACCGCTACCCCCTGCTGCTGGTCGATCGCGTCCGCTCGCTGACGCTCGGCGAGGAGATCCACGCGGTCAAGGCGGTCAGCTTCAACGAGGAATTTTTCCAGGGTCATTTCCCGGGCCGTCCGATCATGCCGGGTGTACTCCAGATCGAGGCGCTGGCGCAGGCTGCGGCGATTCTCGGGATCGAAACGCTCGAACTCGCCGGGACAGGAAAGCTGGTCTATTTCATGGGCATAGACGGCGCCAAGTTCCGCGCGCCGGTGGAGCCGGGCTGCCTGCTCGACCTCAACGTGTCGTTCCTCCAGAAGCGTAGCCGGGTCTACAAGTTCAAGGGTGTCGCCAGCGTCGAGGGCAAGACCACCTGCGAGTGCGAATTTACCGCGATGATCGCCGACCCGCCCGCCTAGGGGCGCAAACCGCTTGCAAATCGCCGCCTGCCCCGCTAGGCGCGCGCCTTTCCCGCACACAGCACGTCCGGTCGGAACCGGACACTAGCTAGCAAGGACTTATGCCATGAAGGCCGATACCCATCCCGATTACCACACGATCACCGTCAAGATGACCGACGGGACCGAATTCCAGACCCGCTCGACCTGGGGCGCCGAGGGTGACACGCTCACGCTCGACATCGACCCGACCAGCCACCCGGCGTGGACCGGCGGCAAGCAGCAGATCCAGGAAGGCGGCCGCGTGGCAGCGTTCAACAAGCGTTTCGGCGGGCTCAGCCTCAAGAAGTAACGCAATTTGCGAGCTTTGCGGCCTTCGGGTCGCAGGAGGAGGGCGGTCCGACGGGGCCGCCCTTTTCGGTTCCGGCTTCGCTCTTCCTACCGGGCGTGCTCGATGCACCGCGTTGCGATCGGGCGTGCTTCCAGCCGCTTGCGATCGATCGGCTTTCCGCACACTGCACAGAAGCCGTAGCTGCCATTGGCGATGCGACTCATGGCGGCGCGTATTTGCGTGATCTCGTTGCGCAGCACATCGTCGGTACCTGCCAGCGCATCGTCGTCTTCGAGGTCGATGGCCTGGTCTGCCGAATCGGCCTCAAGCGGATGTCGCAAGTCGTCCTCGATCTCGTCTGCGCGTTCGAGCAATTCGGCCAATCGGGCCTCGAGTTGCTCACGCAGGTCGTCGAAATTGTCCATCGCTATCTCCCCAAGCTTTGGATCGAAGAATAGGGAGTGTCGCTTGCACTTACCTTGATCAATCGCAAATTCGCAGGCGGAGGGGCCGATGCAGGCAATCGCAGGTATCGTTTGCTCGCAACAGACTCGCGATCGGGGCGCGATTCTGCTGCCTTGGGCTTGCAAGCGGCGCGAAACATTCTTGCGTGTGACACTTCCTCGCGCAGTTTTCGCTTCCCAATCCGCCTACGCTATGCAACAGGCGCTCGCCCGTGCCGGAACCCGCTTGACGGGTGCGCGTGCGGCACTAAGTGCCCCGCCTTACGGCATGCACCGGGGCATGTGGCGATCGTAGCTCAGTTGGTTAGAGCGCCGGTTTGTGGTACCGGAGGTCGGGGGTTCGAGACCCCTCGATCGCCCCATTTCCCCCGTTTGTGCCGACACTACACCAGCGCATAGCGGGGCACGACATGACGGCTTTCTGGACCGAACCCGACTTCGACGATCACGAGCTGGTCCAGCTCGTGCATGACCGGAAATCGGGCCTTACCGCGATTATTGCGCTCCATTCGACCCATCTTGGCCCGGCTGGCGGCGGCACCCGCTTCTGGCACTATGGCGAGCCCAAGGCGGCGATGCGCGACGCGCTGCGCCTCAGCCGCGGGATGAGCTACAAGAACGCGATGGCGGGCCTGCCGATGGGCGGCGGCAAGGCGGTGATCCTGGCCGACGAAAACCGCACCAAGACGCCTGAACTGATGGCCGCGTTCGGCGATGCGGTGGATGCGCTCGGCGGGCGCTACGTCACCGCCGAGGATGTCGGCATCACCGAAGCCGACATGGTCGCGGTCAGCCAGCGGACGTCGTTCGTATCCGGCCTGCCGTCGAGCGACGGCAAGGCGGGCGGCGATCCGGGCCCGTTTACCGCGATGGGCATTTACCTCGGGATCAAGGCGGCCGTGGTGCACAAGCTCGGCACCGATTCGATGGCCGGGGTGCGCGTGGCGATCCAGGGCACCGGCTCGGTTGGTGGCGGGGTTGCCCGGCTGCTGGCGAAAGACGGTGCCAAGCTGGTCCTCGCCGATGTCGATGCCGCGCGGGCCAGGGCGCTGGCCGAACAGATTGGCGCCGAGGCGGTTGCGCCCGACACGATCCTGACCACCGAATGCGATGTGCTCAGCCCCAATGCGTTGGGTGCGATCCTGGACGATCGGACCATTCCGGCGCTCAATTGCGCGATCGTGGCAGGCGGTGCCAACAACCAGCTCGCGCGTGCGCATCACGGAGCGCTGCTGGCCGAACGCGGCATTCTCTATGCGCCCGACTACGTGATCAACGCCGGCGGAATCATCTCGGTCGCCACCGAATATTTCGCACGGGTCGAAGGCAAGCACACCGACGTATCCGAAGTCGATGCGCTGGTTGCCCGCATTCCCGAGCGCCTGAAGCGGATCTGGAACGAGAGCGAAGCAAGCGGCACCCCGTCGGATGTCGTGGCCGATCGCATGGCGCAGGAACGCATCGGCCGCTAGGCTTTGGCCAGGAGGGACAAACGTCCCCCTTGTGGCGCGCCGCCGGTCCTGCCAAAGCGAACCCGTCCGAGGAATATACCGCTTTCGATGCACGGCTTTGCCAATCCCACGCGTTTCCTGTCGATCGCCCGGCCGCTGACTCCGGTGCTGCTGGTGTTCGGGTTGCTGATCGCGGGCGGGGCGCTCGTCTTCGGCCTGTTCTACGCTCCTGCCGAGCAGCTGCAGGGCCAGACCGTGCGGATCCTGTTTATCCACGTCCCGACTGCATGGCTGGGCATGGGTGGATGGACGGTGATCGCGGCGGCGAGCATTTCGGAGATCGTCTGGCGGCACCCGCTCGCGGCAATCGCAGGCCGCGCGGCGGCGGTGCCAGGCGCGGTGTTTACCGCCGTGTGCCTGATCACCGGATCGCTCTGGGGCCGCCCGGCGTGGGGCACCTGGTGGGTGTGGGACGGGCGCTTGACGTCGATGCTGGTGCTGCTGTTCCTCTATTTCGGGTATATCGCATTGGCCGAGGCGACCGCGCGCGAAGGCGTTTCGAGCCGGATCCCGGCAATTTTCGGCATCGTCGGCATCGTCAACATCCCGGTGATCCACTACTCGGTAATCTGGTGGTATTCGATCCACCAGCCGCCGAGCCTCAGCATGGGCAGTTCCGCCATGGCGCCGGTGTTCATGTGGCCGCTGCTGGTCTCGACGCTGGGATTTTCGCTGATTTTCGGAGCGATCGTGCTGATGCGGATGCGTACGTTGCTGGCCGATGCCCAGGCCGAGGCGCGGCTGCGGCGCAAGGCTCTCGACAGCGAACGCGCACCGGCGCAAGGGGAGGCTTGATGCGCGCGGGACTCGACCCCTGGCCTTTCGTGATCGCTGCCTACGCGGTGGCGGTTGGGGCGACATTGCTGCTTGTTTGGCTCAGCTGGCGTGCGATGCGCCGGGCCGAACGGCGGCGCGAGGAGATACGGCGCAAGTGAGCGACGACACCACATCCCATTCGATGCACCAACCCAAGCACCAGCGCCTGGCGCTGGTCGTGATTGCGGTTGTCGTGCTGATCGCAGCATCGCTGATCGCCACCTGGGCGCTGCGCGGCGAGGCGAGCCTGTTCTACGTGCCGAGCCAGCTGGTCTCCGATCCGCCGGCCCCGGGCCGCGCGGTCCGGCTGGGCGGGATGGTCGAGCAAGGGTCGGTCGTCACCAGGCCCGACGGCGTGACGATCGATTTCGTGGTGGGCGATGGCAAGGCCCGTGTACCGGTGGAATACAGCGGCATCGTGCCCGACCTGTTCAAGGAAGGTTCGGGCGTCGTGGCGGACGGGCGGATGCAGGCCAACGGCGTGTTCAAGGCCGATACTTTGCTCGCCAAGCACGACGAGAACTACGTCCCGCGCGAATTGCAGGACATGACCGCGGCGCAAAAGCAGGCCGTGGTCGAAGACACTACCAAATGAGGTCTTGCGCCCTGTGATTGCCGAACTCGGCCTTGCGGCTTTGTGGCTGGCGGCGGCGCTGGCGGGGCTGCAGCTGGCAGCCGGCGCGCTGTCGCTGCGTACCGAGGCCGGCGACGATAGCGACCTCGGCAGCGTGGTTCGCCCGGCGGCGGTGGTCCAGGGCATATTGTGCGTGTTCGCGTTCACGATGCTGCTATGGCTGTTTGCCCGCACCGACCTGTCGGTGAAGCTGGTCGCGGAAAATTCACACTCGATGAAGCCGATGCTGTTCAAGGTCGCTGCCGCATGGGGCAACCACGAAGGATCGATGCTGCTGTGGGTCACGGTGATGTCGATCGCCGGGGCACTGATCGCGCTGATCGAGCGGCGCTTGCCCGAGCGCACGATGCGCGCGACGCTCGCTGCGCAGGCATTCGTCGGGCTCGGCTTCTACGCCTTCCTGCTGTTCAGCTCGAACCCGTTCGAGCGGCTCAACCCGCCCGCGCTTGAAGGCCTCGGGCTCAACCCGCTGCTGCAGGACATCGGCCTCGCGTTCCATCCGCCGACGCTTTATTTCGGTTACGTCGGGCTGTCGGTGGCGTTCAGCTTTGCGGTCGGGGCATTGCTGACCCGCGAAGTGACCCCGGCCTTTGCCCGCGCGATGCGCCCGTGGGTGCTGGGGGCGTGGATATTCCTGACCGTGGGCATCACCGCCGGCTCCTACTGGGCCTATTACGAACTCGGCTGGGGCGGCTGGTGGTTCTGGGACCCGGTCGAGAACGCCTCGCTGATGCCGTGGCTCGCGGCGACCGCGCTGCTCCATTCGGCGAGCGTGCTCGCGGCACGCGATGCCCTGCGTGCCTGGACCATCATGCTCGGCGTGATCGCCTTCTCGATGAGCATGATCGGCACGTTCTTGGTGCGTTCGGGCATCCTCACCAGTGTCCATGCGTTCGCGGTCGATCCCGAACGCGGCACTTTCATCCTCGCGCTGCTGGCGATCTACATCGGCGGCGCGCTGCTGGTGTTCGCCTTGCGCGCGGGCAGCGTCAGCGAAGGCCAGCGGTTTGCGCTGGTCAGCCGCGAAGGTGCGCTGGTGGTCAACAACGTGATGCTCTCGGCGATCCTCGGCGTTGTCCTGCTTGGCACGCTCTACCCATTGCTGACCGAAGCGATGGGCGTGCGGGTTTCGGTCGGCCCGCCCTACTTCGATCCGGTTTCGGCGATCTTCGCGTTGCCGATGCTTGTGGTGATGGCGGTCGGGCCGCTGCTGCGTTGGCGAAGCGACCGGCTGGGCCGGGTCCGCTGGCAGCTGGCGGTGATCGGCACGGTCGCGCTGGCGGCGGCAGTCGCGGTTCTGCTGCTGGCCGGGGCAGGGCTGCTGCCGTCGCTCGGGCTGGTGTTCGGCGCAGCGCTGCTGGTGGCGAGCGTCCTGCCGCTCAAGGGGCGCAGCCTGCGGCTGCTGCCGCTGGCGACCTGGGGCATGGTCGTTGCGCATTTCGGGATCGCGGTCGCGCTGCTCGGGATGGCCAGCGAAAGCGCTTTCAACCAGGAAAAGCTCGCGGCGGTCAACGTCGGCGAAACGACACAGGTGGGACCGTGGAAGATCACGCTCGAGCGGGTCGATCCGATCGCCGGGCCCAACTGGACTGCTCTCGAAGGGGTGATGTCTGCACGCTATGATGGCGGGGCGCCGATCGTCGTCACCCCGCAAGCCCGCACTTTCTGGGCCCCGCCGCAGGAAACCACTGAAAGCGCGCTGGTCACCCGCTGGAACGGGCAGCTCTACGCAGTGATCGGTAAAGAGGCCGGGCAAGGGCGCTGGCAGCTGCGGCTGTGGTGGAAGCCGTTCGTGCCGCTGATCTGGCTTGGCGGACTGCTGGTGGCGCTGGGCGGCGCGCTGGCACTGGTCGGGCGGGTCGCCACCGACCTGCGCCGCCGTTCGGCACAGCGACGGATCGCCGAGCGCAAGGCGGACGCAGCGACATGAAGCAATGGCGTTATTTCCTCCCGCTGGCAGTGTTCCTCGCGTTTGTCGGTGTGGCTGCGTGGCAGCTGACCCAGCCGCAGGACAACGACGTGCATTCGACGATGATCGGCAAGCCGGTGCCGCCGTTCAGCCTGCCGCCTGCAACCAAGGATCGCCCCGGCCTGTCGCTGGCGGACTTGAAGGACGGCAAACCCAAGCTGCTCAATTTCTGGGCCAGCTGGTGCGTGCCCTGCGCTGCCGAGGCGGCACAGCTGGCGAAGCTCAAGGCGATGGGGGTGACGATCGACAGCATCGCGATCCGCGACAAGCCCGACCAGGTCGCCGCGTTCCTCGCCCAGTACGGCAACCCCTATACCCGCATCGGGAGCGACGACCTCAGCAAGGTCCAGCTGTCGATCGGCAGCTCCGGGGTGCCCGAAACCTTCGTGATCGATGGCAACGGCGTGATCCGCTACCAGTTGATCGGCGACGTGCGGCCCGAAACGATCCCGCTGTTGCTGGAAAAGCTGGAGGAGGCGGGAGCATGATCCGTTCCGCGTGGCAGCGACTGTTGGTTTCGGCGATCCTCGCCGTTGCTGCCTGCGGCCTTGTGTTCGCGAACCCGCTGCGCGCGCAGGACGATGTCCCGCCCGCTCCCTATGCCTATCGCCAGCTGCCCGATCCGGCGCAGGAGGCCAAGGCGCAGGCGTTGATGGAAACGCTGCGCTGCCTGATGTGCCAAAGCCAGTCGATCGCCGATTCGGATGCGCCGATCGCGGGCGATATGCGCAGCGAAGTCCGCACCCGGATTGCAGCGGGCGAAAGCCCCGAGCAGATCCGCCGCTGGCTGATGGACCGCTACGGCGACTATGTCAGCTACAAGCCCGAAATCAGCCGCACGACCTGGCCGCTGTTCGCCGGGCCGCTGCTGCTGCTGTTGATCGTCGGCGCGGTCTTGTGGCGGCGGCTGGGGGGCAAGCGGTCGTGAGCTACCTGCCGATCGTCGCGCTTGCCGTGCTGGCCTTCGCAGTGGCGGTGCTTGTCCTGCGGCTGCCGCGCGGGGGCTGGACGCTGTTTGCCGCTGCGCTGGTGTTCGGGTTGGCGGGCTACGCGCACCAGGGCTCTCCCGGCCTTGCGGGTTCGCCAAGACCCGCAACCACCAACGAAACCAAGACCGGGACCGCGATGGTCGAAGGGCGCCGCGAACTGTTCGGGCCCGTGCCGCCGAGCAGCTACGTCACGATGGCCGACGGGTTCGCCCGGCGCGGCCAGTTTGCTGATGCTGCCGGGATCCTGCGCGCGGGAGTAGATAAGGATCCCAACGACGTCGAGGCGTGGCTGGCGCTGGCCAACGCGCTGGTCGAACAGGCCGAGGGCAAGGTGACCCCGGCGGCGCTTTACGCCTACAAGCGCGCGCAGACGCTCGCGCCGGACAATCCAGGACCGGGATTTTTCCTCGGGGTCGCGCTCATTCGCACCGGCCAGCTCGACAAGGCGCGCGGCCTGTGGGCCGAGATGCTCAAGAACGCCCCGGCCGATGCCCCGTGGCGACCGATGCTGGCAGACCGGGTCGAGGCGCTGGATATGCTGATCGCGCGGTTGCGCGCAGGGGCTTCGCGCCAGTGACACCCCGACCCGCCCCCTCGCGGGACGCCCGTTGCGGGGTGCGCTGCGCAGTGCTAAGCGCGCGCGGTTTCGCGCAGCCCAGGTGGCTGGCGACAATCGACGATGAGGTGCAGCCCGGATGACCGAGGCGGTCGTAGATACCGGACATGGTGGTGGACACGGCAATGGCGGTGACCGCAAGGTCAGCGCCAAGGTCAAGCTCGCCGCGGGTGCGGTCGGGATCGTGTTCGGCGACATCGGCACCAGCCCGATCTACGCGTTTCGCGAAACCTTCGTCGGGCCGCATCCGCTCACGCTCGACAACCTGCACCTGCTCGGGGTCGTCAGCCTGATCTTCTGGGCGATGACTTTCGTGGTCTCGTTGCAATACGTCGCGGTGCTGATGCGCGCCGACAACAAGGGGCAGGGCGGCACGCTGGCGCTGGTGGCGCTGATTTCGAGCAAGCTGGGCCGGTCGAACTACGGTTGGGTCGCGGTCGTGCTTGGCGTGTTTGCCACGTCGCTGTTTTATGGCGACAGCATGATCACCCCGGCAATTTCGGTGCTGTCGGCGGTCGAGGGCCTGACCACGGTCGAGGCGGGCCTCGGCGAATTCGTCATCCCGATCGCGCTCACCCTGCTGATCGCGCTGTTCCTGCTGCAACGCCGCGGAACCTCGGTGATCGGCAAGCTGTTTGCGCCGGTGATGATCACCTATTTCTCGGTCCTCGGGGTGCTCGGGATCATCCATATCTTCGACCATCCCGCAGTGCTGGCCGCGTTCAACCCGTGGTATGCGGTGCAGTTCTTCATGACCGACAAGACGCTTGGCTTCCTCGCGTTGGGATCGGTGGTGCTGGCGGTGACCGGCGCCGAGGCGCTCTACACCGACATGGGCCATTTCGGCCGCGGGCCGCTGCGGATCAGCTGGTTCGGGTTCGTGATGCCGTGCCTCTTGCTCAACTATTTCGGGCAAGCGGCGATGATCCTCAACATGGAAGCCGCCGCGGCCGCACAGGCAATCCAGAACCCGTTCTTCGTGATGGCATCGGAAGCCTACCGCCTGCCGCTGGTGCTGCTGGCGACCTGCGCCACCTTCATCGCCAGCCAGGCGGTGATCTCCGGCGCGTTCTCGGTCACCCAGCAGGCGATCCAGCTGGGCTTCGTGCCGCGCCTGTCGATCCTCCACACCAGCGAGACCGAGCACGGACAGATCTACATCCCGTTCGTCAACTGGGTGCTGATGATCGCGGTGATCCTGCTGGTGCTGACCTTCCGCAACTCGTCGAACCTCGCCAGCGCCTATGGTATCGCGGTGACCGGTGCGATGGTGATCGATACCTGCCTGATGGCGGTGCTGTTTATCGCGGTGTGGAAGTGGAAGGCGTGGCAGGCGATTCCGATCGCCGGGGTGTTCTTCATGGTCGATGGCGGGTTCTTCACCGCCAACCTGCCCAAGGTGCCCGATGGCGGCTGGTTCCCGCTGCTGGTCGGCGCAATTGCGTTCACCTTCCTCACCACCTGGGCGCGCGGGCGCAAGCTGATGCGCGAGCGGATGAGCGAAGTCGCGCTGCCGATCGAGATTTTCGCCAAGAGCGCGCGCAATTCCGCCAGCCGGGTGCCGGGCACGGCGATCTTCATGGCTTCCAACACCGGCGGGGTGCCGAGCGCGCTGCTGCACAACATCAAGCACAACAAGGTGCTGCACGAACGGGTGATCATCCTGACCGTGGCGATCGCCGACGTACCCTATGTCGATACCGACAAGCGGATCGAAACGCACGAGGTGGGCGATGGCATCTACCGCATGATCATCCACTACGGCTTCATGGAGGAAACCGACATTCCCCATGCGCTGAAGAACTGCGCGGTCTGCGGCGGGAAGTTCGACATGATGCAGACCAGCTTCTTCCTCAGTCGCCAGACGCTGCTGCCATCGAAGAACCCGGGGATGCCGATCTGGCGCGAGAAGATCTTCGCCTGGATGCTGCGCAACGCGGCCACCGCGATGGAATTCTTCCGCCTGCCGACCAACCGCGTGGTCGAATTGGGTAGCCAGGTCGAGATCTAGCAGGCGCTTCGCTTAGGCCCGATGGCGGACCTGGCTACGGCTGGCCATTTGTCGCAAAGGAGGCGAACTCTCGAACGCGACCTGATCGGGACACGTTGTGGCCTAAGGTTTTCGCGGTCGGCGCTGCCAATCTTAGTCGAGACCGTGATGCAAGCGAGCGCGCTTGTGCCCCTGAACAATTCTCGACGGCTTGGCCCAACGATCGTTCTTCAAAGCGCCCTCGCGAATCGCCTCAAGAACGATTTCACCTGAGACAGGGGCATCGAACTGCACGCCGCACGAATCGTCGCTTGCCCAAGCCACGGTTACAAAGACCTCGTAAGAACTCCATTTCAGGACTCCTGGCATTCCGACCAAGGGCGGATTGCTCGTGCTGATACCAGCTCCATGCTCCGATATGTCAGCCAGCCAGACGGCCTGGTCGCCTCGCACGGTATGCAGGCGCGCAGGGAGATTTATGCGAGTCCGAAGAGCAGACCGACGCTCCGGCTTCGTTTGCCCGTCCGGATCTTCGTAGATACCCAGGCGCGCCCATTGGTCGCAACTATCGGTCTCTTCGGTTACCAGTGAACCATAGTACCTGGGGTTCTCTGCCAATTTGCGGCAAACACCTTCCTGGGCAGCTTCGCCTCGAAGGTTAGGAGCCCAAAAGCAACAGATGTTGCAGGCTGGCCTCAGTTCCGTTCCATCGGTCATTGGCGCGAGTTCCCAGACTCCGAGCAATTAGGATATTACATCGCAAGAAGGTGAATTTCGTCTGAGCAAACAGGGTTATTTTAGGCGCAGGCAAACCCGCAGGTTGGGCACTTGAGCACCGTCTTGCGCAATTTGTCTGTACGTTCGGCAATCGCTTCGGGCGGCCGGTTGCACGCCGACGGGACCTTGCGACTGACAGCAGAATGGCAGACCGGCTGCTAACGACCCGATTGCGGACATTCGCATCGCCAGATTGCTCCCAAGCTACGTGGCTAGTTGCAGAGAGATCCAACCTCATTCGCCGCCTTTGCCGACGGTCGCCAGTCATAATCGAACCCGTCGCCAACGCGAAAATAGATATCACCATTGGGAAACATCACATCGCTGAGGCCGCCATGGCCCGAAAAATACGGCACCCAAACATCGTGTGAGCAGCCGATGACCTCGCCGATATTCTGCGCCCAGAGCGAGTGCTGATAGCGCCAATTCTTGCTGTCGAAAATATTGAGCCCAGTATTGGCCGGATCACGCTGCATTGCCGAAGCAAGCATTGGTAGATCAAGCATCTGCTCGCCGCCGATTGTGCCATCGCGCTGATAGAATTGCGCGAGCAGCGCTGCGTCATTGCGGTGGAGCACCAGGCCCCACCCGCTGAATGGCATGCGGACATCGTCGCTTGACCGACGCGTATCGAGCAGCAGCGGGCTCACCCCGATCGCCTTGAGAATGGGTACAACCAGCGCGCGGTAATAGTCGGGGTCCTTATACCCACGTGCCTTGAGGAAGGCTGTCATCGCCGTGCCGAGCAAATAGGTGTCAGTTGTGTGATACACACTTCGGACTCCGGGTGCGAGTTTGCGCGGGTAAAGTGTGCATGCCATGCGGACATGCTCCGCATGGGTCTCGGCGAAGAGAAAGGGGAAGAGGCTATCGGCCTCGTCATCGTCCTGATTGCCCGGTGAGTTAAAAAGACCGGTCGTCATATCGATCAGGTTTTCGAACGTGACGCCGTCCCATTTGGGGTCGGAGCATTCGGGCACGTAATCCCTCACCAGCGCGTCCTTTGCGCCAGGGAAGAGCATTTCCAGGCGCATCAACCCGATCCCGCCGGCGATAGATTTAGCCCAAGAATAAGACGGGATATCGAGCACTTCGCAATAGGGATAGGGACCATAGCGGGTCGGGCACGAACCAGCGTACAGCACGCCATCGTGAACGAAGCCGAAGGTCGTCAAATATTCAGGTTTGACTTCTTTGGGTGATCCGAAGCCCTTTGCTACATCGCCCAGATCCGCAATCGGCCGTATCGGCAGCCGCGCCGCCACTTCATTGGCGTAGGCCGTGAGCGTTGCCAGCTTTTCAGGCACCGGCTTGGCGGCAAACTGCGCCTTGGCCAGACCCCACATATCGAACTGGAGATACTCGCATGTCTCCGAACCGATCTGATAGGCCAGCTGTGTCGCCTTGCCATCCGCGCCAACTGCAAACAGTGCCAACCCGTTATGCTCGCAATTGGAATTGTGCTGCATCAGCGCGAACGGCAGCGCTACGAAGGTCATGCCGGGACGGCTCGCACTGTCCCACGCTCGCCCAGGTTCAAAAATCCAGTCCCAAGCGGGATCACCATTGAGGATCGGGCCGCGCTGGACCGGGATTACCTCATTGCCTTTCGACACCAGCGTAACACCTACTTTGGGCAAATCTCGGGTCTGCGGCACATTGGTGTCGTAGTCATAGGGATCATGCAGCAGCGTATAGTGATCGGCGGCTTCTCCCTTGATCGTCAGCTCGCCGTCAATGGTGTGGGAAGGCGGCAGCGCATCTGCTGGCGGAGCGAAAACCGAAGTTGGCCACGCCCTTTGCGGCACTGTTTGAGTCTGAAGCAGCGCCTCCCTATCAATCTTGGCGACGCTTGCTGACACCGCCTGATACGGAGAAAGACCCAGCACACTCACGCCGAGTGCGAATGTCGCCAAGCGTCGAAAAATCATGATCCCCCCAAGTTGCGGAACTAGGCAATTGAAAGAGGTTAGCTGCAGCTTGCGATAGTGCAAGCAACTGAGGGAAAGAGGTCCGCTTCCTACCCCGTTGCGGTCACGCGCCGTATCAACTTGCGGGCGCTACCTAGCTAGCTGACCGGAGGCGGGGTTGTTTCCTCTTCCTCCACGCCTTCCTCGCCCAAGCCGTGGCGCAGCAGCATCGGGATCTGGCTGAAGGTGAACAGGAAGCTCAGCGGCATGAACACCCACAGCTTGGCCCACAGCCAATCGCCGAAGCTGAGGAAGTGGACCAGCGTCTGGTTGAGCGCAGCGAGGACCAGGAAGAACGCGCCCCAGTTGCGGGAAAGCTTGAGCCAGCCGTCGTCGCTCAGCCCTTCGAACGCCGCCTCGAGCAGCCACTGCAACAGCGCCTTGCCGCGCAGCCAGCCGATCAGCAGCACGACGCCGAAGAACAGGTAAAGCACCGTCGGCTTGATCTGCACGTAGACCGGGTCGCGCAGCAGGATCGTCAGCCCGCCGAACCCGACGATCAGGATCGTCGAGAGCATCAGCATCCGCGAGACCTTGCCGGTGAGCCATTTCGACAGGCCCAGCGCGACGATCGCCGCGACCATGAACGCCCCGGTGCTGCGGATCACCGCGAACAGCACGCCGACCATGTCCTGCTTGTCCGCCGGCGCGTAGAACCAGTACACGCCGAGGAACACCAGCAATGGGCCGTAGTCGACCGCGACATTGAGCCAGCCGGAGGGCTTCTTCTGGGGGTTCTGCTCGCTCATCAGGCCACTCCCGCAATCACGCGCGCGACAAGGTCGGGGTCGAACGGGCGCAGGTCGTCGAGCTTTTCGCCCACCCCGATCGCGTGGATCGGCAGCCCGAACTGCTCTGCTGCAGCCACCAGCACGCCGCCGCGCGCAGTGCCGTCGAGCTTGGTCATGATCAGCCCGGTCACACCTGCAACCTCCTTGAATATCTCGATCTGGCTAAGCGCATTCTGCCCATTGGTCGCATCGAGAACCAGGATCACGTCGTGCGGCGCTTCGGGGTTGAGGCGGCCGAGCACGCGGCGGATCTTGGCGAGCTCTTCCATCAGCTCGCGCTTGTTCTGCAGGCGCCCGGCGGTGTCGACGATCAGCGCGTCGATGCCCTGCTCGGTTGCGGCCTTGACCCCGTCGAACACGATGCTTGCCGGGTCGCCGCCTTCGGGGCCGCGCACGATCGGTGCGCCGATCCGCTCCGCCCAGGTCGCCAGCTGGCCGATCGCGGCAGCGCGGAAGGTATCGCCCGCTGCCAGCATCACGCCGTAGTCGTCTTCCTGCAGCCAGTGCGCGAGCTTGGCGATGGTGGTCGTCTTGCCGCTGCCGTTGACCCCGATCACCAGGATCACCTGCGGGCGCGGGAAGGCAACGATCTCGAGCGGCTTGGCCACCGGGCGCAGGATCGCGGCGATTTCCTCGGCGACTGCTTCCTTCAATTCCTGTTCGGTGATGTTGAGCCCGAAACGCTTTTCCGCCAGCCGGTCGCGGATGCGGCGCGCGGCAGCCGGGCCGAGGTCGGAAACGATCAGCGCATCTTCGACATCATCGAGCGTCGCGTCGTCGAGCTTTGCCGTGCCGACAACCCCGGTGAGGTTGCTCGACAGCCGTTCGGAGGTCTTGCGGAAGCCGCCGAACACGCGCTCGGTCCAGCTCGGTTCGCTCATGCCAGCAGGCCTTCCTCGATTGCGGTGGGAGTGACGGTTGCGATGGTTCCGGGCGCGACGCCGTTTGGCAGGCGGACCCGGGCGAAGTCAGGCGCATGGCCGCATCCGTCGCGTTCGGCAAGCACTTCGAGCGGCTGGCTGAGCTTGGCGGCGAGCCATGCCGCGCGCACGTCGCGCACCGCCGCGCGAAGCTGAGCGGCACGCGCCTTGATCACTTGCCGGTCGACCTGCGGCATCCGCGCGGCAGGGGTGCCGGGGCGCGGGGAGTAAGGGAACACGTGCCCGTGGACGATCCCGAGTTCGCGCACGATCGAGAGATTCGCCGCGTGATGTTCGTCGGTCTCGGTCGGGAACCCGGCGATCAGGTCCGCGCCGATGGCGATTTCCGGTCGGCGCGCCTTGAGCCGCTCGACCAGCGCGACCGCGTCGGCGCGCAAGTGGCGGCGCTTCATCCGCTTGAGGATCAGATCGTGCCCGTGCTGGAGCGAGAGGTGCACGTGCGGCATCACCCGCGGCTCGCTCGCCAGCAAGTCCTCGAGCAGTGGATCGATCTCGATCCCGTCGAGCGAGGACAGGCGCAGCCGGGAAAGCTGCGGGAACTCATCGAGGATCGCCTGCACCAGTTTACCCAGTCGCGGATCATTCGGCAGGTCGTGGCCCCAACTGGTCAGATCGACCCCGGTCAGCACCGCTTCGCGCGCGCCGAACGACAGGTCATGTTCGACCAGGTTCAGCACTTCGGCGATAGCCAGCGACCGGCTGGCGCCGCGCCCCTGCGGGATCACGCAGAAAGTGCAGGCATGGTCGCACCCGTTCTGCACTGCGATGAACGCGCGGCTGTGCTGCGGGATGACCTCCGGATGATCCGTCGGGGCATTCCACGCCCGCGCGTCGAGCTTGGCTGCGTTGGGCACCAGACCATCGACTTCGGGCATCGAGGCGAGCTGCTCGCGTTCGATCTCGGCGGCGCACCCTGTCACCAGCAGGCGGGCATCGGGGCGCTCTCGCCGGGCGCGGCGGATTGCCTGGCGGGTCTGGCGCACCGCTTCGCTGGTGACCGCGCACGAATTGACCACTACCGTCTCGCGCGGCTCGCTCGCCAGAAGCGCGCGGATGCGTTCGCTTTCGGAGATATTCAGGCGGCAACCGAGCGAAATGACTTCTGCGCTCACGCGTAGTCGCTCCATTCGAAGCTGCCGGTGAAGCTGGTTGCGGCGGGGCCGGTCATCAGAATGCGATCGCCCGAAGTCCATTCGATGTCGAGCGTACCGCCGGGCAGGTTCACGGCAACCTTGCGCCCGCTCACCAGGCCGCGCCGCATCGCCGCGACCGCGGTGGCGCACGCCCCGGTGCCGCACGCGCGCGTGAGGCCCGCACCGCGCTCCCACACCCGCAGGTCTATCGTTTCCGGACCGGCGACGTGGGCGACGTTGACGTTGACCCGCTCGGGAAACAGCGCATCGCGCTCGATCAGCGGCCCCAGCCGGTCGAGCGGCACGATGCCGGTATCTTCGACGAAAAAAATCACGTGCGGATTGCCGACGTTGACCGCGGCAGGGCCTTCCAGTCCTTCCCAGCCGACCGGCATCGACAGCGTGTCCATCGCGTAGGCGAGCGGGATTTCCTCCCACCCGAACCGCGGAGTGCCCATGTCGATCCGTGCGCCGCCGTCCATCGGCTCGACGGTGATCGTCCCGCCGCTGGTCTCGACCTGTGCCTTCGCGCCATGGAGCAGCGCAATCGCGCGGCTGGCGTTGCCGCAGGCCTCGACCTCGCCGCCGTCGGCGTTGAAGATCCGCATCCGGAAATCGGCGCAGTCCGACCCTTCGAGCAGGATCAGCTGGTCGCAACCGATCCCGATCCGCCGGTCCGCCAGCGCACGTGCCATTGCCCTGTCGATTGGCGGCAGCGGCTCGGCGCGCGCATCGAGCACGACGAAGTCGTTGCCGAGGCCGTGCATCTTGGTGAAGGGGACGCGCATGGTGCAAGCGCATCTATGCGCGCACCGGGCGAACGTCCAGTGGCGGCGCGATCAGCCGGCGTTGCGTCGCTGGTCGCGAACTTGCGCGGGTTCCTCTCCCGCCGGTTCGCTGTCGGCGGCTTCGGGCATGGCGTTTGAAGATCGCAGCAGGTTGGCCGAAGCCAGCCGCTTGCGCAGCAACTCGACCGGTTCGGGCCGCCCATAGTGATACCCCTGGCCCTTGAGATGCCCCATTTCCTTGAGCGCGGCGAGGATCTGGTCATCCTCGATTCCCTCTGCGGTGAGCGGCATATCGAGCCCGTCACCCAGTGAAACGATTGCCCGAACGATCTTGTTGCTGGCGCCCGCTTCGCTCAGTTCGCTCACGAAGCTGCGATCGATCTTGAGCCGGTCGAACGGCAGCGTGCGCAGCTGTTCGAGGCTCGAATACCCGGTTCCGAAGTCGTCGAGGCTGATCGTCACACCCTGGTTCTTGAGGCTGGTGATCATCGAGCGAACCACCCCGATATTCTCATGCAGGCACGATTCGGTGATTTCGATGTCCAGCCGTTGTGGCGGGAAACTGTGCTTGACCAGCAGCTTGAGCAACTTCTGCGAAAACCACGGATCACGCAGTTGGACCGGCGAGATATTGACCGACAGCGAAAGCTTCGGATCCCATTCCCGGGCATCCTGCAACGCCTGGTCGATCAGCCCTTCGCTGAGCTCCGCAATCACGCCGATTTCCTCGGCGATCGGGATGAACACGTCGGGCATCACGAGGCCGAGCGTGGGCGAATGCCAGCGTGCGAGCATTTCGAATCCGCCGATCTCGCCGGTTTCGAGGTCGACCTGCTGCTCGTAATACGGAACGAACTCTCCGTTCGCGATCCCCTTGCGAATGCCGGTTTCGAGTTCGACACGCAGCCGCAGGTCGTTTTCCATCGACTGCTCGAACCAGAAGTAGCGGTTCTTGCCCTGCTTCTTGGCATGATACATCGCGATATCGGCGCGGTGGATCAGGTCTTCGATCACGTCGGTTTCAGGGCCGTTTGCGTGATCGCCCCGATTGACGGAAATCCCCAGCGAAACTGTTACTTCCACCTGCAGCCCATCGCAGGGCACCGGCATCGCCACACGATTGATCAGCCGTGCCGCCAAATGATCGATGCGTTCCGCGGCATTCACGTCGAATGGAACGATACAGACAAACTCGTCGCCGCCCAATCGCGCCAGCAGCGAACCCTTCGGCAGCAGGCCGGTGATGCGTTCGGCCACGGTCCGCAGCAGGGTATCGCCGGCCTTGTGACCGTTGAGGTCGTTGATCATCTTGAAGTTGTCGAGATCGACCACGATCACCGCCAGCGCTCGACCGTCATTGCGCGTGCGCTCGAGCAGGCCTTCAGAAGCGGACGTGATCGAGCGACGGTTGAGCGTGTCGGTCAGCGGATCGATTTCGGCCAGTTGGCGCGCGAGAGCTTCCGCCTTGCGACGCTCGGCAATCTCGAGAGTCAGCTCGGAGTATCGCCGCCACGCGAAGATCACCAGGGCAATGTTGAGCAGCAATGTGGAGACCAGCACCGGTGCGGGGCCGGTTCCGTGGCCGGCCCAGGCACGAACCACTTGCGGCAAAACCAGGCCGCCAGTGCCGACAAACAGCAGGATTGCGGCAACAGCGATCCCGAGCGCGACAAGGTCACGCTCTGCACGCGCCATCCTGTTGTCCTCGGTGTCGCTCGCCTGAGCCATGCTTCCCCAAATCGATTGCTGTGCGACGGACCCTTGTTCGCTGTTAATCGGTGCCTTATCGCGCAAAGTGTTTGAAAATAGTGTTAAGCGGCCTGCGTAGGATTACTTTCCTGCGGTCGCTCAGACCCCGGGAGTTATGTGTGCCGCGCTACTGGTTGATGAAGTCCGAACCCGATGCCTACAGCTGGGACGACCTCGTCGCGGAACAGGAAGGGACCTGGGACGGGGTCCGCAATTACCGCGCGCGCAACAACCTCGCGGCGATGGAAGTGGGCGACAAGGCGTTCTTTTACCACTCGAATATCGGCAAGGAAATCGTCGGGATCGTTGAGATTTCGGTCGCCGGGATCACCGATCCGACCGACCCGGAAGGCAAGTGGGCGGCGGTCAAGGTCAAGCCGGTCGAGAAGCTGCCGCGCCCGGTGACGCTCAAGGAAATCAAGGCCGATCCCAAGCTGGCCGAGATCGAGCTGATCAAGCTCTCGCGGCTGTCGGTTGCGGAGATCACTCCGAAGGAGTGGGACTACATCCTCAAGCTCTCGCAGGCGTAAGCCGCGGCCTAACGCTTCCTCGCGCGCAAGCCGGAGACGGTCGCACCGCTCGCGGCGAGCTGTTCGACCTCGATCACGCAGTGCAGCAGGCGCACCCCGATGCGTCCCTTCGCATCGGTCAGTGCTGCCTCGAACGCTTCGGTCGTCTCGATCCGTTCGGCCCAGCAGCCATAGGCACGGGCAAGCGCGGCGAAGTCCGGATTGGCCAGTTCGGTGCCCGAGACTCGTCCCGGGAATTCGCGCTCCTGGTGCATCCGGATCGTACCGTAGGCTCCGTTGTCGACGAGGATCACCAGCATGTCGCAGCCGTGCTGGATTGCGGTCGCCAGTTCCTGCCCGTTCATCAGGAAATCGCCGTCTCCCGCGAGCGCGACCACGGTGCGCTCGGGGAACCGTCGCGCGGCGGCGACGGCTGCGGGCACGCCGTAGCCCATCGCCCCGGCGGTGGGGGCGAGCTGGGTCGGGAACCCGTCGTACCGCCAATAGCGGTGCCACCAGCCCGAGAAGTTGCCTGCGCCGTTGCACACGATCGCATCGCTTGGCAGGGTCTCGCGCATGAAGCCGACGCAGCTGGCGAGGTCGAGCGCGAAATCGGCAGGCTTGGGGGTGGCCCACTCCTCCCATTCGGCGTGCGCCTCGGCCCCGGCATCGAACGGGATCAGGCTGCCATCGGCCCACAGCGCGGCGCTTTCGGCGAATTCGGCCATGTCCGCGCAGATCGCGAGATCGGTGCGATAGACCCGGCCCAGTTCCTCCGGATCGGGATGGATGTGGACCAGCAGCTGGCCCGGATGATCCGGCGTCGGGATCGTGTAGCCGTCGGTGGTCGCTTCCCCCAGCCGCGCACCGACCGCGATCACCAGGTCGGCATTACGCACCCTGTCCAGCAGCTTGGGGTTGGGACCGTAGCCGAGGTTGCCGGCATAGACCGGGCTCGAGGGCGGGATTGCGTCCTGCCGCCGGAACGCGGTCGCCACCGGCAGACCGAGCCGCTCGGCCCATTCGGCGAAGTGGTCGCGCGCCTTGGCATTCCAGCCCGCGCCGCCGATGATGGCGATCGGGCTGGCGGCGTCGGCGATCATCGCATCGAGTGCCTGCATCGCATCGGGGCACAGCGGCTGGGCTGGGCGAGAGACCGGCGGGCGCGGCATGGCCGAAACCATGTCCGACAGCATATCTTCGGGCAATGCGAGCACCACCGGGCCGGGCCTCCCGGCAATCGCGACGGACCATGCGCGGGCGACGTATTCGGGGATCCGGGCCGCATCGTCGATCCGCGCGGCCCACTTGCTGATCGGGCCGAAGAAGGCAGAGAAATCGACTTCCTGGAACCCTTCGCGGTCGCGCATTTCGCGGCCCACGTCGCCGACGAACAGGATCATCGGTTGCGAATCCTGGTGCGCGACGTGGACCCCGATGCTGGCGTTGGTCGCACCCGGGCCGCGGGTGACGAACGCGACGCCCGGCTTGCCGGTCATCGCCCCGTCGGCGCAGGCCATGAACGCCGCTCCGCCCTCCTGCCGGCAAGTGACGAGATCGACGTCGCCGCAATCGTGCAGCGCGTCGAGCACCGGCAGGAAGCTCTCGCCCGGCACGGTGAACACGCGGTCGCAACCCTGCACACGCAGGCAATCGACCAGCAGGCGGGCGGCGGAAACCGTATCGTCTGAAACCATAGCGCCGCCTCTAGCGCGCGCCGGGCATGGCGGCAATCGGCCATCCTGGTTGCCAAACACGGTTGCCGGATAGGCTTAATGTCCCGCGCCGCGACACGCCCGATTCCGCGCGTGAGCTATGGTTGCCGAAAGGTTAAGCCCGGGGCCATGCAAAGACGCGCACTGGTCCTCACCGACGAAACCGCCCGCCATCCGTTCCGGGCCAATCTTCCGCCGTTCGTATTGCGCGAAGCCGAGCCGGTTCCCGTGCGGACCAGCTGGCGGCTGACCCGCGGCGACGTGACAGCCTTTGCCGCGACCTATATCGCATGCTTCACGATGGCGGTGGCGTTCTTCTGGTAATCGCGCTGCCGGCTCAGGCCGCTTCGACGGCGGTCTCCGCCTTGAACAGCTTCCACCCCAGCCACGCCGAATAGAGGCACATCGCTGCGCTCAGCAGCAGGTGGTGGACGATATCGATCCCCATCATGCTCAGGCCCGTCGCAACCAGCGATCCGATCACCATCGCCAGCGAATTGACGATATTGTTGGCCGCGATCGTGCGCGCGGTCTGCGTCTTGGGCACGAAGGTGGTGAGGAACGCATAGAGCGGCACCACGAACATCCCGCCCGACACCGCGATCCCCAGCAGGCACAGCAGCAGTGGCACCGCCAAGGGGTGGGAAACGAACGCGTGGACGTGCATCAGCGTGCCGTCGGTCGACGGGGTCCATGCTTCGCACACGAAATAGAACGCCAGCACGAACAGGCCCATCACGATCACCGAAACCGGCGAATAGCGTGCCGATACCTTGCCCTTGAGCAGCGCGTTGACTGAGACCGAGCCGATCGCGACCCCGACCGAGAAGATCACCAGGAACAGGCTGGCGACTTCCTTGCTGGCGGTGAGCACGTTCTTGGCGAGCGGCGGGAACACGATGAACAGCACCGCACCGATGGTCCAGAAGAAGCTGATCGCCATGATCGCGAGGAACACGCGGCTGTCGTGCATAGTGTTGCGTACCAAGGCGATCGAGCTGCGCACGAAATGGAAATCGAGTGGTTCGGGCTCGCTCTGCGGCGGAGCCGGCGGCACTTGTCGCGATACCATGTAGCCGATGATTGCCGTGATCATCACGCCCGCCGCACCTGCTTCGACCGGGATCCAGCCCGCGAGGATCGTGCCGAACAGGATCGCGATATAGGTCCCCGCCTCGACCAGCCCGGTCCCCGCGAGCACTTCGTGATCGTTGAGGTGCTGCGGCAGGATGGCGTACTTGATCGGGCCGAAGAACGTCGAATGGACGCCCATCGCAAACAGCGCGAGCAGCATCAGCGGGATCGCCAGGGCTGCCAGCGCCGGATGCGGCGCGAGGTAGCAATGGACAGTCCCCTTGGTGCACGCGACATCCTGCCACGCGATCAGCAGGCCTGCCGCGCCAACCGTCATGATGCCGATCTCGGCCGCCTTGATCATGCGGATGATCTTTGCCTTGTCGCGCATATCGGCGAGTTGCCCGGCGAGCGCGGACAGCAGGAAAAACGGCAGGATGAACAGCGCCGAGGCAACCGCCGAGAAGGTTCCTTCGGCGGCGGGCGAGGAATAGATCGAATAGACCACGAACAGGACCATCACGGTCTTGAACAGGTTGTCGTTGAAGGCGTTGAGCAGCTGGGTGACGAACAGCGGCAGGAAACGCCGGCGGCGCAGCATATGCGTGGAAGTGGTCATTTATCCTGCCGGCAGCTTCTCACTGCCCCATGCCCTAGCGTCTGGGGCGGCGGGGACAAGGGCAAACCTGTCCTTTTTCCCGGCCGCGCGATGGGCTAGGGGCTGTTGGCAGGAGGAGATCGACGGTCCCGGCGATGCTGACGCTGCCCAATATCCTGACGCTTTCGCGCATCTTCGCAGTGCCGCTGCTGGCGTTCCTGCTGTGGTGGCCCGATTGGCACCTGGGCTACGCGCTGGGCTTCGCGCTCTACAGCGTGATCGGCTTTACCGACTACCTCGACGGTTACCTCGCCCGCGCGCAGGGGACGGTCAGCAAGCTGGGCATTTTCCTCGATCCGATCGCCGACAAGATTATGGTCGCCGCAGTTATCCTCGTGCTGGCGGCGCAAGGCTATATGCGCGGGCCGTATGTCGGCGACCTGCACGTGATTGCCGGGCTGATCATCCTGGTGCGCGAGATCGCCGTCTCGGGCCTGCGCGAATTTCTCGGGCCGCTGCAGGTCTCGGTCCCGGTGTCGAAGCTCGCCAAATGGAAGACGACGTTCCAGCTGATCAGCTTGGGCGCGCTGATCCTCGGCGGCGCGGTCGACGGACCGCCGTGCCATTCGGTTTACGAGGATTGCGGCACGCTGGCGCAGAACTGGATCCACCTGACCGGCCTCACCTGCCTGTGGGCCGCTGCGGTGCTGACGCTGATCACCGGCTGGGACTACTTGCGGGTCGGCCTCAAGCACATGGAGTGAACCGCGCGGAAGGCGGCTTTCGGGGAGTGCTGCATATTGTTCGAAGGTCCGCTCAGGGGTGGAAAGCGGACATCACGAGGTCGCTCCTGGAGTCAGGAGAACTCGTGATCGAGCAGTGACTTCGATGATCCAAAACATGCCGCGTCTTAAAATCGTTGCGCGCGAAAGACCTTCATACGATCCTAAGAGATTTGGGTGCACATTATGGGAATAGCAAAAAATAGAATAAATGATGTTGTTGAAATTATAATCTTATATGATAGACTTCTTTTTTCAAATGATAGCATTGCATCTTCACAGCTTGTAAGACTATAAAATATTTTTATGTCGATAATGGAAAATATTAGAACTAAAATTAGAGCGTTGAAATACATATAATCAGCATTAAATGGTAGTGCGTTTGGATATTTCGCTTGTAGTTTCACAAAAACATTAAGTGATATTCCTGCGGTGCTCCATAGTGAAGTAATATATCTTTTGCTATATTGATTGTTATCCATCCTGTTCATCTTTAAGCCCGGGAGTAGAAAGTACGCTCCGCGCCCAAGCCAATGAATCCCCAAATAAATGTCTACTAAGACTTCAATCATCACGGCCATCCAGGATTTCTCCTAATCCCTGCAAGAGTTGTGCGCGAGCTTCGGACATCGGATCATGATGCGCGATTGGCCAAATGTCCGCAATCGGGTCGTTAGCAGACCAACTGCTTTGTCGCGAAAATCTTGAAAAGCGGTCGCTCGTCGAGCGCCTACCTTAGGCTCGACCTAGTTCCGCACCGCCTGGTGGCCCAGCGGGCCGTTGCCCGCGCCGAATCCGGGTGCCTTCTCGATCGCCGAGTGGACGAACTTGCGGGCGAGCCGCACCGCGTGTTCGAGCGCTTGCCCGTGGCCGACCAGCGTGGCGATGGCGGACGATAGCGTGCAGCCGGTGCCGTGGGTGTGCGGCGTGTCGATCCGCGCGTGGTCGAACTGGACCGCCCGGCCGCCCGGGCGGATCAGGATGTCGATCACCCGCGCGTCGTCCGTGTGGCCGCCCTTGGCGAGCACGCTGCAGCCGTATCGGTCGGCCAGTTCGGTCGCCGCATCGATCATCGCACCCGAATCGTCGAGGTCCATCCCGCTGATGCGCGCGAGCTCGGGCAGGTTGGGGGTTATCAGCATTGCGCGGGAGAACAGCTTGTCGCGGATCGCCGCAGCGGCGTCGGGCGCAATCAGGTTCGCGCCGCTGGTGGAAATCATCACCGGGTCGAGGATCACCGGTAGCGCGGCGTCTTGCTCGGCAAGCGCGGCATCGACCACTTCGACGATCCCGACATCGTGCAGCATTCCGATCTTGATCGCATCGACCCCGATGTCGCTCACGCAGCTGGCGATCTGCTCCGCAACCATGTCGGGCGAGAGCGGCGCTATCGCCTGCACCCCGACGCTGTTCTGCGCAGTGACAGCAGTGACCGCGCTCATCGCGTAGCCGCCGAGCATCGTGATCGTCTTGATATCGGCCTGGATCCCGGCGCCGCCCGAGCTGTCGGATCCGGCGATCGCCAGAATGCGCGGGGGCGGTCGGTCGATCATCGCTTGTGCTTCCGCTCGGCCGAGGGCGGGTGCTTGGCGTGGAGCGCCTTCGCGCGGGTCGGGCGGTCCATCAGCTCGCCGCCGCAGTTGGGGCAGCGATCGTCGAGCTCGTCGGCGCAAGTCGCGCAGAACGTGCATTCGAAGCTGCAGATGAACGCGCCGGGCGCTTCGGCGGGCAGGTCCACCCCGCAGCGTTCGCAATCGGGCCGCATTTCGAGCATCAGGCGGCCGCCTTTACCGCGTCGCAGATCGCATCGACCACCCGTTCGACCTGCGCTGCATCGTCGCCTTCGGCCATAACCCGGATCACCGGCTCGGTGCCTGAGGGACGGATCACCAGCCGACCGTGGCCGCCCAGCTCCCTTTCGGCATCGGCAATCGCCTGCTTGACGTGCGCATCGTCGAGCGGTGCGCCGCCGTCGAAGCGTACGTTCTTGAGCAGCTGCGGAACGGCATCGAACTGGTGCAGCATCTCGCTCGCGCGCTTGCCCGAGCGCACCAGGCTGGCGAGCACCCGCAGCGCGGCGATCGTGCCGTCGCCGGTGGTGCCATGATCGAGCATGATCATGTGGCCCGACTGTTCGCCACCGACGTTGAACCCGCCCTCGCGCATCTTTTCGAGTACGTAGCGGTCGCCGACCTTGGCCCGCTCCAGTGTCAGCCCGTGCCCGCCGAGGAACCGCTCGAGCCCGAGGTTCGACATCACCGTAGCGACGATCCCGCCGCCCTTCAGCGTGCCCTTGTCGCGCAGGCGCAGCGCGATCAGCGCCATGATCTGGTCGCCGTCGACCGTCTGGCCCTTCTCGTCGACCACGATCAGCCGGTCGGCATCGCCGTCGAGCGCAATGCCGATATCGGCACCTTCCTCGACCACCCTGGCCTTGATCGCATCGAGCGAGGTCGAGCCGACCTTGTCGTTGATGTTGGTGCCGTTGGGGGTGACGCCGAGCGTGATCACGTCCGCGCCGAGTTCCCAGATCGCCGACGGGGCGACCTGGTAGGCCGCACCGTTGGCGCAATCGACCACGACCTTGAGGTCGTCGAACCGGATTTCGCTGGAAACGGTCTGCTTGACCGCGTGGATATAGCGCCCGCGGGCATCCTCGATGCGGCGCGCGCGGCCGATATTCGGCGCGTCGGCCAGCGGCAGGTCGCTTTCGAGCAGCTTCTCGATCGCGGCTTCGTCGGCATCGGACAGCTTGAACCCGTCGGGGCCGAACAGCTTGATCCCGTTGTCCTCGAACGGGTTGTGGCTGGCGGAGATCATCACGCCGAGATCGGCGCGCATTTCGCGGGTCAGCAGCGCGATTGCCGGGGTCGGCAGCGGCCCGGTCATGATCACGTCCATCCCCACGCTGGTGAAGCCCGCGACCAGCGCGCTTTCCATCATGTAGCCTGACAGGCGGGTGTCCTTGCCGATCACGACCCGGTGGCGATGGCTGCCGCGCAGGAAGTGGTGCCCCGCGGCCTGGCCCACCCGCATCGCGGTGGCGGCGGTCATCACGCCTTTGTTGGTGCGGCCGCGGATCCCGTCGGTGCCGAAGAACTTGCGTCCCATGTAAATTTCTCGCCTCTCGTCGGACTGCGCGTGTCGCCATGGCGCGAACCGGCGGTGATGTCACCACCTAGCGCGAAACCATAAACACGCTATCCTCGCGCGAAAGGCAGAAGCGAGGGTCACGGGTGAGCACAGATACGATCGCGGAAAAGCAGCTGGTCACGGTTCATTTGCCCGCCGGCAAGACGCTGGCCGGGCTGGTCGCGGGGCTGGTGCTGGGGTGGGTGCTCGCCGGGACGCACGCGATCGACCTGCTGCTGATGGTCACCAAGCCGGTCGGTTCGCTCTGGCTGCGGGCATTGCAGGTGACGATCGTGCCGCTGGTCGCCGCATTGCTGGTGCTGGGCATATCGCAGATGGCGCAGGCCGCGCGGGCAGGGGTCGCCGCGCGGAGGATGCTCGGCTGGCTCGGGGCAGTGCTGGTGTTCAGCGGGATGGTAACGGCGATCCTGTTCCCGCTGCTGCTCAAGGCGTTTCCGCCACCTGCCGCCGCTGCCGGAGTATTGTCCGCCGCCGGCGGGCCCGAGCAACAGGTTCCCGGGATCGGAGCGTTCATCGAATCGCTGGTCGCGCCCAATATCGTCGAAGCGGCGGCGAATACCTCGATGCTGCCGCTGACGCTCTTCTTTGCAGTGTTCGCGCTTGCGCTGGTGAAGCTCCCTGCAGGGCAGCGCGACACAATGATAGGTTTCTTCCGCGCGCTCGCCAACGCGATGTTGCTGATCATCGGCTGGGTGCTGTGGCTCGCGCCCGTCGGGGTGTTCGCGCTCGCGGTCGGGGTGGCGGCAAAGAGCGGCGGATCGGCGTTCACGACGCTGGCACACTACATCGTCGCGGTCGCTTCGATGGGCGGGATCGTGCTCATCGCCGGATACCTGCTGGCGTGGTTTGCCGGCGGGATTTCGCCGCTGCGATTCGCCCGTGCGCTGTTCCCCGCGCAGGCGGTGGCGCTGTCGACCCAAAGCTCGCTCGCCAGCCTGCCCGCGATGCTCGACACTGCCGACCGGCTCGAACTGAGCGAAACCACATCCGAATTCGTCCTGCCGCTGAGCGTCGCGATCTTCCGCGCGACCAGCCCGGCGATGAACCTGGCAGTGGCGATCTATGTCGCGCACCTTGCGGGCGTGCCGGTGACCGCGACGACGCTCGCCGCCGGGATCGCAGTCGCGCTGGTGATTTCGGTCGGTTCGGTCAGCCTGCCCGGATCGATCAGCTTCGTGATCTCGATCGGCCCGATCGCGCTGGCGATGGGCGTGCCGGTTGCGCCACTTGCGCTGCTGGTGGCGGTGGAAATGCTGCCCGACATCATGCGCACGGTCGGCAACGTGACGATGGACGTCGCGCTCGCCACTGCGGTCGACCGCTCACGACAAGAATCTGGCGGCGATCTGCAACCCTAGCCTTCCTCGCGCATTGGTGTAGTGAACCCTTTATCCCTTCCAATCCGACCAGTGGAGACAACCATGGCTTTCGATCTTCTTCCCCTGCCATTCGCCGATACCGCGCTGGCACCGGCGATTTCCGCCGAAACGCTGTCGTACCACTACGGCAAGCACCACAAGGCCTATATCGACAAGACCAACGCCGCGGTCGACGGCACCGACCTTGCCGGCAAGACGCTCGAAGAGGTGATCGCCGCCGCTCGCGGCAGCAACCAGGGCCTGTTCAACAACGCCGCGCAGAGCTGGAACCACGGATTCTACTGGCACTCGCTGGCGGCCGATACCGGCAACCCGTCGGACGAGCTGGCGGCGATGATCGATGCCTCGTTCGGCTCGCTCGACGCGCTCAAGGGCGAACTCAAGGCGCGCGGTGCAGGCCATTTCGCCAGCGGCTGGGTGTGGCTGGTGGTCGACGGTGACAAGCTGGCGATCGCCGAGACGCACGACGGCGACACAGTGGCCGACCAGGGCGTGAACCCGCTGCTGACGATCGACGTGTGGGAACACGCCTACTACCTCGATCACCAGAATGCGCGCCCGGCTTACCTCGACGCGGTGGTCGATACCAAGCTCAACTGGCGCTTCGCGTCCGAAAACCTCGCACGCGGATCGACCTGGGCCTACCCCGGCTGATCACGGCGAACGCAATATAGCGAAAGGCCCGCTCCGGGATGCCGGGGCGGGCCTTTTTCGTGTCTGGCAGTCCGTGGTCAGGCGTCGGGCGGCGGACTTCGCCCAAGCTCGCCCAGCGGGTTGCCCGCAAACAGCGGCTCGCCGAACACGAACCCGATCAGGTTGGGCTTGCCGACGTGGTCGAAAAACGCGGTCAGCATCAGCAGGATCGGCACCGACAGTAGCGCGCCGAACACGCCCCAGATCCAGCTGAAATAGCTGAGCGCAATGAGGATGATCACCGGGTTCATGGTGAACCGCGCGCCGAGGATCGATGGGGTGATCACATTCGATTCGACCGTGTGGAGCCCGAGGTATGCCGCAGCCGGGATAATCCCCAGCAGCGCAGTCTCCGCGGTCCCCACGCCATAGAGAGCCAGCAGCGCGGTCATCGCCAGCGGGCCGATATAGGGCACGAAATTGAGCAGTGCCGCCAGTCCGCCCCACATCACCGGGGCATCGACCCCCAGCGCCCACGCGCCGAGCGCCACGATCACCCCGATCCCGGCGTTGATAACGGTCACTGTCAGGACATAGGCGGCCACCCGGTCCTGGACCTCGCGCATGACCCGGGCCGCCTTGATGCTGGTGCCGAAGTCGCGGCGATCGAGCAGCAGGTGCTGGCGCAGGCGCACCCGCGAGAGGACCATGAAAAAGGTCATCAGGAAGGTCAGCAGCATCTCGACGATCACGCTCGGGGTAGCAAACGCAAGCTGTTCGATAACCGACGGGCTGGCGAGCACGACTTCGCGCCCGGTCTGGCCGGTCAAGTGCGCGATCTGCCGGTTGGCACGGGCCAGCCATTCGAAATTGTTGCGCAGCTCGGCAAAGCGCATCGCGACCTTGTCGGCAATCGCCGGGAGCGTTTCGAACAGCGAAACCGCCGGTTGCAGGATCAGCCCGAGGGCAAGCATCAGCACCGCGAACAGGATGATCAACGCAAGCAGCGATGCAATCAGGTTGGGCAGGCCCCACGCGGCGAGCTTGTCGGCCAGCGGAGCCAGCACGATCGTCAGGATCAGCGCGGTCACCAGCGGGAGGAACACCACCGCACCGATCGACAGCACGAACGGCAGCGCGAGGAACAGGCCAATCCCCAGGATCACGACGAGCGCGGAAATCAGCCGCAATTCCTGCGCCGCGAACGTCATCTGTGCGGTCGCGATGCCGTCGCTGGCGTCGGCCGAATCCGTGTCCGGCGCTTCCAGCCGGAGCGGATCGGGCGGACTTTGCTCGTTCATCTCCTGAAGGCCTCGATAGAGTTGCGTGCGGCGATTGTGCCGCAGGCTGTGGGTCTGTTCAAGCGGGTAGCGCTCAGCGGGTCGGTTCGCTCTGGCCGTGGCCGGCAGCGACTTCGTCGAGCTCTTCCAGGATCGCGCGATGCGCCCTTGCGTCGTCGATCGCCCGTTTGGGGACGTCACCCTCCTCGAGCATTGCGCTGAGCGTGGCGCGTGCGCGGCCCACGCGGCTCTTGATCGTGCCGACCGCGCAGCCGCAGATATTGGCCGCTTCCTCGTAGGAGAAGCCCCCGGCCCCCACCAGCAGCAAGGCTTCGCGCCGTTCGGCGGGCAGGGTCAGCAGCGCACGGTGCATGTCGGACAGGTGGATCGGCTCCTCCTGTCCGGCGGGTGCGGTCAGGATGCGTTCGGCGACGTTTTCGTCGAAATCTCCGCGGAAACGGTTGCGCCGCATTTCGGTGAGGTAGGCGTTGCGCAGGATCACGAAGGTCCATGCCCGCATACTCGTGCCGGGCTCGAACCGGTCTTGCGCGGCCCATGCCTTGAGCAGCGTTTCCTGCACCAGGTCGTCGGCCATGTCAGGACGCCCGCACAACCCGCGTGCAAATGCGCGCAGGTGCGGGGCGACCTCGGTAAGTTCGCGCTTGAAGTCGGCCTTCTCGGCAGCCGTGCGCTTGCGGTCGGCCATCAGTCCTGGTCATCCAGCTTGGACAAGAGTTCCTCGAAACTCTTGGGCAAAGGCTCTTCGACGACCGAATCGTAAAGTTCGCGCAGCCCCGCTGCCCAACCGGGCGGCGGCGCACTCTTGCCGCTCTTTACGTCGCGCTTGTTCTTCCCGCCCCCTTCTTCGTCCGGCCGCTTGGCCTTATCCTGATCCGCCATTCATGCCCCGACTGGAAATTCCGCCATGCAAACCCGAACGCCACCGTATCCCTATCCGTATAACAGAACGGGAATATCGGCGGTCCGGATGCTACATTCGGGGAACGAAGCGGGCGGCGCTTTGTTCCCCCAATGCCGCCGGAGTAACAACCGGCCGGTCCGCCTTGGGCGATCTGGGGGGTTGTAGTTGGAAAGTGGGGTAAAACCAAGGCGTCGTGCCCGGCACTGGCTGGTGCTTTACCCGCGTGCCGCACCGCTGGCGATATTCCTGCTGATCGCGGCAGTCAGCGCGCTCAGCGTGTTCGCGATCGAGCGCGGCGAACGCCAGCGTGAACAGGCCAAGCTGGGCGAAACCGCGCAGGCGGTCGCTTCCGCGATCGAACGGCGCGGCAACACGTCATCGTCATACCTCAGGGCAGGCGCTGCGCTGTTTGGCTCGGTCAATGCCGTACCCGAACCGCTGTTCCGCCGGTTCATCGGCGAACTTAGGCTCGATTCGGATTATCGCGGCGCGGAAGGGATCGGCTGGGCTGCTGCGATCCCGCCAAGCCAGGTCGGTTCGTTCGACAAGGCGATGCAGGAAATCGACCCTTCGATGCCGGCGGTTCACCCGTCTCCTCCGGCGAGCCAGCGGCTGGTGACGCCGGTGACCTACCTCGAGCCGGATACGGCGCGCAATCGCCGTGCATTGGGGTTCGACATGTACTCCGAACCGGTCCGCAGGGCGGCGATGGACGAAGCCTTGCGCTCGGTCCGCCCGACCGCCAGCGGCAAGGTCGTGCTGGTGCAGGAAGGCAGCAAGCCGGAGCCGGGGTTCCTGATCTACATGCCGGTGTTCAAGGGGGGCATCGACGGGCGCACGCTGCGCGGATTCATCTACAGTCCGTTCAACGCGCAGGATTTCCTCAGTTCGGCGCTCGAGCTCGAAAATCGCGGCGAAATGGGTGTGCGGCTGTATGATGGTCCGCCCAGCAAGACCAACCTGCTCGCCGAGTTGCCGCCCGAGCAACGCACCGGGCACACCGTGCGCGAGACCGTGACGGTTGCCAATCGATCGATGGAACTGGTTATCGAATCGGCGCGCGGGCAGGGCCTGTCGACCTTGTCGATGCTGACGCTGCTGTTCGGGCTGCTGGTGGCCTGCCTGCTGATGATCGTCGCGCGTCTGCTGACCCAGCAGGCGATGGAGGACCAGGCCTCGCTCGAATGGCTCGCCGAGCAGAACTCGATCCGCGACAACCTGACGCGCGAGCTCAACCACCGGGTCAAGAACACCCTCGCCAACGTCCTGTCGATCATCAACCTGACCCGCCGCCGGGCGAGCGATATCGACGAATTCGCCGACGGGATCGACGGCCGCATTCGCGCATTGTCAGCAACGCACGACCTGCTGACCAGGTCCGAATGGAGCACGACCCCGCTACAACGGGTGCTCGAGGTCGAACTTGCACCTTACGCCCGGTCCGAAGCCGCGCTCGAGCTGGCCGGCCCTCACGTCGAACTTGCGCCGAACGATGCCTTGTCGCTGGGCCTTGCGATCCACGAGCTGGCGACCAACGCCGCCAAATACGGCGCGCTGAGCACCGATGAAGGCAGGGTTCGCCTCACGTGGGTGCTCGAGAACGAAAATCTCGCGACGATCCGCTGGGTCGAGACCGGGGGGCCGCCGGTGCCGCCAACCCGCCCCCGCGGGTTCGGCACCGACCTGATCGAGAAGATCGTCGCCCACGAGCTGCGCCATCCGGTCGAAATCGACTTTGCGCCCGAAGGGGTTCGCTGCACCCTGCGCGTGCCGGTGCGGCGGCCGAGCGAGTTCGAAATCCGCGCACGGCGGCGTGTGCTGGGTCTTTCCGGCGAAGATACGCAAGGCGACGCCGAATAATGGCGCCCGGTGTCAGTTCGGCTGGCGACCCGACCTGAAGAACAACGCCTGGCTGATCGCGGTGCGCACGGTGGATTCCTGGAACGGCTTGGTGACGAGGTAGGTCGGCTCGGGCCGATCGCCGGTCAGCAGACGCTCGGGATAGGCGGTGATGAAGATCACCGGCACCGAATCGATCGCCAGGATATCGTCGACCGCATCAAGCCCGGAAGAGCCGTCGGCCAGCTGGATATCCGCCAGCACCAGGCCCGGGGTTGCCTCGGCGACGACTTCCTGCGCCTGGGTGCGGGTGGCGGCGGTGCCGCAGATATCGTGGCCGAGTGCCCGGACGAGGTCTTCCAGCTGCATCGAGATCAACGGCTCGTCTTCGATGATCAGCACGCTGGTGGCGGATTCGCGGTCGATCTCCTCGATCGCGTCCTGCACCAGGTGTTCGACCTCCGCCGCCTCGAGATCCATGATCGCAGCGGTATCGGGGATCGAGAAGTCTTCGAGCGTGGTCAGCAGCAGTGCCTGGCGGTTGAGCGGGGTGATCGCCTGCAAGCGGTCGGCGGCGGCGAGTTCGTGGCTGCTTTCCGCGCGGCCCTGGCCTTCGCCGGCGACTTCGAGATAGGCGCTCGACCAGACCTTGTTGAACGCGCGGTAGAGCGGCACGCGCCCCTGATCGAGCGAAGCCTTGAGCGACGGATCGGCCAGCACCGCTTCCAGCGTGGCGCGCACGAAGGCATCGCCGGTGGCCTGCGAGCCGGTCAGCGCGCGCGCATAGCGGCGCAAGTACGGCAGGTTGGCGGCAACCTTTTCACCTAGTGACATCGATTCCCTTCCCGTAGCAATCGCGATTCCAACGTTACGCGAAACCTAAAGTTCCGCACCTGAATTGCCAGCAGTCCATTCGCAGCAATTTTTTTCGATTCGCGGGAACCCGAATTCGGCTCGAGCATTTCATCATTGTCACCACCGAGACCCCCCCTCCCGTCCAAACGGCTGGTGACACGATCCCGAAGGGCCTCCGCAGGCGCAATGCCGCGGAGGCCTTTTTTCGTCGCGAAGCCAGGAAGCGGGCAGAGTGTCAGCCTGCGAGGTGCGGCAAGGCCTTGCGCAGCCGGGATATCAGCCCGGAGGCGCCGCGCTGGGCGCGCAGCACTTCGACCAGCTGTTCGGGTTCGTAGGGCTTTTCCAGGATCGGTCCGAGTTGCGCGATATCTGGCGGGATTTCCTGCGGCGCAGCGGTCGAAAAGACGATCCGCGGTGGCCGCGGCCCGACCGAACTGGCGAGCTCGGCGATCGCCCAGCCGTCGCTCCGATCGGCCAAGTGGACGTCGAGCACGATCGCGTCGGGCTTGTGCGCGCGCAGCGCCGCCAACGCTTCTCCGCTCGTGCGGCACACGACCACAGCGCTGGCCCCGGCATCGACCAAGGCAAGCTCGATCGACATGGCCAGGATCGGATCGTCCTCCACCACCAGGATCCGCCCCAGCGGCGGCAGGGGCCGAGCCTGCTCGCGGGGCAATTCACGGGTGATGGACATGTGACGCGTCGCTCCTATGCGCCGGTCGCCGGGCCGTTGCGTCGGCGGCGATGGCGCTGTCTCTGGTGGGCACAATGCCGGATGCGAGATGAACCGGTTGTGACAATCGAACGAGCCGGTGCCGCTCGCTGTTCCCGCCGCTCATCGAATTGCCCGGCCCGTTGCCGAAATGCCACGCAAAGCGGGTTGGAAGAACGCCGCCTGCGGCCGCTCAGAGAGGTTTGTCGTAGATCACGTATTCGCGGTTGATGTGGCTGTCGATCGCTTCGGCGATCGCGACCATTCCCTGGTTGTCGTCGAGGATCCAGCCGATCTCGCCGCGCGTCGCGCCGTAGCGCGAAGTGGCGTTGCGACGGATGTATTCGATCATCATGAAAGCCAGCTGGCTCGCCATGCGCGAGGATTGCAGCTTCTTGCGCACACCCATCAGTGGCACCCGCATGGTCCGTCCGCGCGGCTCGCGCAGCCACATCAGCAGCTTGATCCAGTTGAACGGCAACAGCTTGCCGCGCATCGGCTTGATCGCTTCGTTGAGGTCGGGCAGCGTCATCATGAACGCCACCGGCTCGCCGTCGTATTCGGCGACCATGATCAGGTCTTCGTGGACGATCGGTTTGAACTTCTTTCCGGCATAGGCGATTTCGGTCTCGGTAAACGGCACGAAACCCCAGTTGTCCGACCATGCATCGTTGAGGATGTCGAGGATCAGCCGCGCTTCGGCATCGAACTTCGACTTGTCGACGTTGCGGATACGGATTTTCGCGTTCTTCTCGCCCGAGGCGACGATCCGCTCGATCAGCGGCGGGAAGGTTTGCGTGATGTCGAGCTCGTAGGTGAGCAGCGATTTGGCCTTGGCGTAGCCGAGCGCCTCGATCCAGTCGCGATAACGTTCGGGTTGGTGGCCCATCATCACCGTGGGCGAATGGTCATGGCCGCGCACCAGCTGGCCGGGTTCTTCCCAGATCGACATCGACAGCGGCGCGAGCACGCGGGTCATGCCCTTCTCGCGCAGCCATTGTTCGGCCCGGCCGATCAGTGCAGCAGCGACTGCCGCGTCCTCGGCCTCGAGCAGCCCCCAGTTGCCCGTGCCGGGGCCCATTCCCTGCTCGGGCGGCTGGGCGATCGCGAGGTGGTCGATGTGGGCCGAGATCCGCCCGACCGCTTGCCCACCGCTGCGGGCGAGGAACAGCTGGACGTCGGCGTGTTCGAAAAACGGGTTCTTGCCCGGGGTGACAAGCTCCATCGCTTCCATCCGCAAGGGCGGCACCCAGTGCGGGTCGCTGGCATTGAGCCGATAACTGAGATCGACAAATTCGGCGCGCTCGCGCTTGTTCGTGACGGGTACTATCTCTATCTGTCGGTCGGACACGGCCATCGCCTCGTTCATCGCGTCTTGCGCGCAGGGGTGTTTGGGGCAAATTTGACCTAGGCCATTGAATGCCGCCACGGGAAGGGCGCAGATAGGACCTGTCCACCTTTCGGAAAAGCCAATTATGACCGCAAGCCAGCCTGCAACCTTCACCGCACCGGAAACCGGCTCCGCCGCCACCGCACGCGCGCCGATTGCCGACGACAAGGCGATGCTGCGCGCTGCGGTCGACCTGACGCGCGATCTCAACACCGCCAAGGGCTCGATCTACTGGCCCGACATGCTCGGCTCGGCGCTGGTCGGTTATGCCTTGCTGGCGGGGGCGATCGTGACCGACAACGGCTGGGTCGCGCTGGGCCTGGGCGTGGTTGCGGTGCTGGCGCTCTATCGCGCGTTGCTGTTCATCCACGAGATCTCGCACATGCACCGCGACGCCCTGCCGGGCTTTCGCACCACGTGGAACCTGCTGGTCGGCATCCCGATGCTGGTCCCGTCGTTCATGTACGAGGACGGGCATACGATCCACCACGCGCGAACCAAGTACGGCACGCCCGACGATCCGGAATACCTGCCGCTGGCGCTGATGAAACCGTGGAGCCTGCCGGCGTTCCTGCTGGTTTCGCTGCTCGCACCGCCTGCGCTGATGATCCGTTACGGCCTGCTTACGCCGCTCGGTCTGCTGGTCCCTCCGCTGCGGCGGATCAACTGGGAGCGGTTTTCGACGCTGGCGATCAACCCCGACTATCGCCGCCGCCCGCCGAGCGAGGCCAACCGCAGGCGGTTCATCCTGCTCGAGGCCGGCGCGGCAATCTGGGCCCTGGTGCTGTTCGCCAGCATCTGGTGGCTCGGCTGGCGTCCGTTGCTGGTTGCGCTGGCGGTGTTCTCCGCCGTCGCGGTGCTCAACCAGTTGCGCACGCTCGTCGCGCATTTGTGGGAAAACGAAGGCGAACCGATGACGGTGACCGCGCAATACCTCGATTCTGTCAACGTCCCGCCGCCCGGCCTGATGGCCGAGCTGTGGGCGCCGGTGGGCCTGCGCTATCACGCGCTGCACCACCTGATGCCTTCGATGCCGTACCATTCGCTGGCTGAAGCGCACCGCCGCCTCGCACGCGAGCTAGGGGCGGATTCGACTTACCTCAAGGCCAACTATCGCGGGATGATCCCGCTGGTCGGGCGGATTGCCGCGAGCACCATGGTCGCGCGCAAGTAGCCTGCCGAAGCCTGAACGGCCAGCTCAGCTTCCCCCACTTGCGTTGCCTGCAACAACCCCGCTATCCTCGATCTGGCCGCGTCCTTCTTCGGGCGGCGGTGCCGGGCCGTCTTCGGAATCCATTTCCTTGATCACGGCAGCGTCGGACTTGGCGACACCCTTGCGCTCGGCCTTGTGACAGCCCCCCAGCGCGATCAGCAGCGTGGCGGAAGCGGCGAGCAGGAGAGTGTTGTGCATCACAAGGGGTAATCCTCGGGCCGGTTCGCGGTTCCGCGAAGCGATCATTCCTCGGTGCGGATCAGCACCGTCTCGCCGATCAGCAGGAACAGGAAGAACGGTGCCCAAGCGGCAATCAGCGGCGGGTAGCCGCCGAAGTTGCCCATCGCCAGCGCGGCGTTGTCGAGCACGAAGTAGGCGAAGCCCAGCGCCATGCCGATGATCGCGCGCAGGAACAGCTGGCCCGAGCGGGCGAGCCCGAACGCAGCGATTGCGCCCAGCAGCGGCATCAGCAGCGCAGACAGCGGGCCGGAGATCTTGTGCCACCACTTCGCGTCGAGCTCCGCGGTGCGTCGCCCGGCGTCGCGATAGTCGGCGATCGATTTCGACAGCTCCCACAGTGGCTGGGTGTCGGGATTGACGCTGCCGAGATCGACCTGGCCGGGGGTCAGGTCGGGCCCGACAACCACCGTGGCAAGCTTGCTCGACGTAGCCGAAGCGACGTTGAAGCGGATCGCGTTGGTCAGCCGCCAGCCGGGAGCCGCATAGACCGCACGCTCGGCCCGCACTTCGTCCGCTATCGCTCCGCTCGGCGCGCGGCGATAGAAGGTCACGCCCTCCATCGTCATCTTCGCGCCGTGGCCCTCGACGTTGGTGGCATAGAGGATGTTGGTCCCGTCGGTCACATAGACGTTGGCGCGCACGCCCGAATCGGTCGGCAGCCGCTCGTAGTCGTTGGCCTCCCACGCGTTGAGCGTGGCGGTCGCGCGGGTCACCACCCGCTCGTTGAACCCGAAGCTGAGCAAAGAGACGACCAGCGCGGTGAGCAGCAGCGGCGCAAGCACCTGGTGCGCCGACAGCCCCGCCGCCTTCATCGCGATCACTTCGGAGTTCTGGTTGAGTGTGGCGAGCGTGATGATCGTCGCCAGCAGCACCGAATAGGGCAGGAACCGGGCGACCAGCTGTGGCGCGCGCAACGCGGCATAGTGCCACACTTGCGCTTGCCCGTTGCCGGGGGCGGCCAGCACCGCGCCGCTGTGCGACAGCAGGTCGAGCATCAGCAGGACCATCACCAGCATCACCAGCACGGAGACGATCCGCACGATGAACAGCTTGGCGAGGTACATCGTCAGCGTCCGGCTGGGGAAGAATTCGAGCTGCACGGCGCTAGCGAGCCCCCTCGGTCGCGAAGTCTTCGTCTTCGTCCTCGTCCGAATTGGATTCCGGCAGGATGCCGACCAGCTTGCGCTGGCGCTTGAACAGCTTGGCGAGCCGCTTGGAGATCTTCGCGAAAATCGTTTCCAGCGCGCCGATCGCTTGCCCGCCGGGCACGTGCGCCACCCGCCAGTACATCCAGATGATCAGCGCCCCGAAGATGACGAACGGCCCCCACAAGGCGATCGCCGGATCGATCCGCCCGAGCGTGGCGACGTCCTGCCCGTACTGGTTCACCTTGTGATAGGCGACGACCATCACGATCGACACGAACACGCCCAGCGCGCTGCTCGATCGCTTGGGCGGGATCGCCAGCGCCACCGCCAGCAGCGGCATCAGCAGCATCATCACGACCTCGACCGTGCGGTAGTTGAAGCTCGCCTGGCTGGCGTCGCGCGCGGGGAGCGGCGAGGAATTGCTCCACCCGATCCGCAGCAGCTCGGGCAGGATGTATTCGCTCTCCCCCGCGCCGCGTTTGCGGAACGCCTCGACCGCGGGCAGGTCGATCGGCAGGTCCTGCTCGGTGAAGTTCATCACCCGCGAGGTCGTGTCGGGTAGGTTCTGCACCACCGTCCCGTCGCGCAGGCGCAGGATGATCGTGTTGGGATTGTCGCTGGTGGCGAGGAAGCGCCCCTCGTTGGCGGAGATCGACAGCACGTTGCCCTTGCCGTCCGCCACGCGGGCGAAGATCCCCAGCAGCTTCTGCCCGTTGTCCTCGCTCTGCTCGATCCGCAGCGCCATCTTGTCCTTGAGCGTGGTGAACTCGCCGACCTTGATCGAGGCCCCCAGCGCGCCCGAGCGCAGCTCGTAGTTGAGCCGCGCGTAGTAATACTGGCTGATCGGCTGGACATAGAACACCAGCGCGATGTTCACCGCCACCAGCACCACCGCGATGGCATAGGGCACGCGCAGCAGCCGGCCATAGCTCAGCCCCACCGCGCGCATCACGTCGAGCTCGCTGCTGGTCGCCAGCTTGCGGAACGCGAGCAGCACGCCGAGCAGCAGGCCGAGCGGGATCGCCAGGCTGGCGTATTCGGGCATCAGCGCGCCGAGCATCTTGAGCACCACGTCGATCGGCCCGCCCTCGGTGCCGACGAAATCGAACAGCCGCAGCATCTGGTCGAGCGTGAGCAGCGACGCGGCGAGCACGAACACGCCGATCATCGGCACGATCGTCAGCCGCAGGATGTAGCGGTCGATGGCAGGGAGGAACTTGAACAAGGGCGGTGCGCGGCGTCCGGGTGAAAGCGTGGCTACCGGCCCTAGCGGGAATTTCGGCGCAGGTCATGCCCCCTTGTGCGCCGGTCAGACGGCCCAACCATCGTCGTCATCATCGTCGTCGTCATCACCCCAGCCCTCGCCATCGCCCGCTTCCCTGCGGGTCATGTGCGGGCTGCCGTCGGGCGCGCGCTCGGGCCAGTATTCCCACGGCTTGTCGGGCCAGTGTTCGGGCGGCACCGCGTGCCCGCGGCCGTTCTCGTCGATCCACAGCGTGCCCTGTTCCACCTGCCGCTGGCGCATCCGCTCGAGCCGGTCGGTCAGCGAGCGGATCACGTCTTCCTCGCTTTCGTCGCGCTTCTTGGCTTCCTCGGCCAGCACTTCGGCGCGGATGCTTTCGTACACCGGGTGCCCGGGCTTGAGCTTCTGCACGCCGTATCTTTCGGACAGGCGATGCTGGAGCAGGAAGCGCAGCAGGTTGTTGTCGGGCTTGTCCCAGTATCCCAGCAGCTCCCCGCCCGAAACGATCGGGGTGGGCGTGCCCTGGATCGCGCGTTCGAGCGCGCAATCCTCCAGCCGGGAGACCCCGCGCTCCAGCGCCGCGTCCCATGCTGCGGCGAACCCTTCCGCGCCGGGCCGCGCGCGCAGCTTGTAGAGCGCCTCCATGCTCTTGCCGATGGACTTGGCGGCCTGGGTGACGATGCCGGTGGCGGCGAGGGTGGAGACGAATCGGCGCTGCAGCTCGGGCGTGATCGAGTTGCGGCGCGGAGCGGCGTGGCGATAGGGGGGGAAGGCGAGCAGCGGATTGTCGTCCTCCGGCGGCTCGGCGGTAAAGGCGACGGCGGAGGTGGCCTGGCGGGCGATTTTTCGGGTGGGGGTTGGGTCGGACATAACCCGCAGGTAGATTGCAAAAATTTAGAGTGTAGGAAATTCAATAACTAACCAGCCCGCTCTTTCACTAGTTGGGAGAAGGTTTTGTCTGCTCCCCATGCTTGGGCAGAGGCAAATGCGAGCATTCGCTCGTGTTCCGGGTCAAGCTCTTGCTCTCCCGGTTTGTACCCAAGATCGTGATTGGCCTCTGACCACGCGTGCTGAAAGAGAGTTTTGATCTGAAGTTCGAAACAGAATGGAACTTCTTCTCTTTTCTCACCAGCAGACTCAACTATATGAGTTGGCGTAAGGTAGATAAAATGCTTGCCAAAATAACCAAATGTCCATTGACTTTCAGGTGACATCATCTTGAATTCGATAGGTTTCAAATATCGATTTATAATATCTGATACTCGATCAACGTCATATTCATAAAACACGATAATTCTGGCACCGATCTGGTCCTGAATTTCGTTTAGTGGGTCATCATATTTGGGTTTGCCGCTCGACATCTTTGATGCCTTCGCAACAAATCGGTCTACACTCTTAGCTCGGGCCGAAATGCGATCAATTCGCGGCTCTCCGTCCAGCCATTCCACCAAATCCTTCTGAATAAGGCTGGCCGAAGGCGTGAGAACGGAGGCAAAGCGATCCGCATACTCTTCTGATAGGGTCATTTTATTTTCTCAAGCTTCTCGGAAATTATCCTGCCGGTAGTCGAAAATCTAACTTGTCCTTCACCGACTTCCTCGCGGTCGAATAATTCCTCAAATTCGTCGGTTTGGCCCATCAACAGTGCGCCATTGTCGAGTTTAACAGACTTGACGGGAACCTGTCGCATGAACTCAGCCCGGTCGAAGCGAAATGTTTCGTCAAGGAGGTTGTTGGGAATGCCATCAAATATTGCCTGCGATGCGGCATTTGAAAGAGCAAAATTTTGAACAAACTGTCTTGGGCTTAGGACTTGATTGTTAAGTCCTGCCGCTAATGTGACAGCCGATACGATTTCCTGCTTAACCGTCAGATCAGCGGCGTGTCTCGCGGCGTCGCGAATTGCAATTGCGAGCCTACGAGTTCCAAGTGCCGAAGTTGTTCGAAGATCGGCATCAAGGAAATCGACGATCCAATAGGCCGAAGTCTCAATGTCTCGGCTATTTATTTGTCGGTCGACCGCCTTGCCAATCCAAAACTGGTTTCTGATCGAAGTGCCGGCGAACAAAACGGCCTTGTATGCCGTGGCGCTACGCATGAATACGCGTTCGAGATATTCGATGCTTAGTTGATTCTGCCCCTCCTCGGCCAAGATTCCGCTTTTTGCGGGGAACCGCGCGACCACAATCTTGTGGTTTGCTTCATCTTGTCCCTTAACTAGGAATAATAGGCCCAAACCCGAGCGTTTTGTCGTGACACCTCCAAGGCGTTCTGCAAGGGTCCTTCCGTTGGCTGTGGTCGGATTCGTCAGATAATCTTGGAGAAGGCTGCGGCAAGGGTTTAACTGTTGGCCATCGTTTGAGACGTTAAATGCAATGTCAATTACGCACTCATTCTCTGCATTGTCGTAGATATCCCGCAACAGCTCATAGACCATGCCTTGCAGGGGAACTTCTGCTCCACCAATAGCGGCTGGTGGGTCTATGCCCTTATTTGCATGGACGAGGTATGTGTGGACATTTGTTATTGGCACTCGACCCTCCGCCAACGGCTAATAGATTGCACTTAATCCATCTATTTTGTTTGTGAAATCATTGAAAACAGATTTCCAGGCAGATTTTGGCGAAACTTGTCGATCAACTGCGCCTAACGCAAGCCCTTGACCCCCACCCCTTTCCCGCCTAAGGGCGCGCCCATCCGGCGTAGGATTCGTCCAACACCGGGCAGATAGAGCTGAACATTGCCGGTCATGTCCCGGGGCTCCTCACACCATGCGAGGGGCTCTTTTCTATTGAGGCAGACCAGGAGGCGAACGGCCCCGGATCAGGTCCGGGGCTGCGGTCCCCGAAAGGGGCGCCTTCCGGGAACCTTGGGGCAGCCGTCAAAGTAACCCGGTGGCCGTGCGGCTTGCCTGGTGGAGCGTTTCAGGCTCGTGCGAATATCTACGCAATGGCGCATCGCTGCGCCGCGCGTGGCTCGCCCGGACCATCGAACATTCCATCGGCATCCCGCTAGTCGCCGCCATTAACGCCTTGACCCATCCGGGTCGGGCACACGGTGAAGAGAAGAGAATCTATGCCGACGATCAACCAGCTGGTCCGCAAGGGCCGCGTTCCGCAGAAGGCCAAGAGCAAGGTCCCTGCGATGGAGCAGAACCCGCAGAAGCGCGGCGTCTGCACCCGCGTCTATACCACGACCCCGAAGAAGCCGAACTCGGCGCTGCGCAAGGTGGCCAAGGTCCGCCTGACGAACCAGCGCGAGGTCATCTCCTACATCCCCGGCGAGGGCCACAACCTGCAGGAACACAGCGTCGTGCTGATCCGCGGCGGGCGTGTGCGCGACCTTCCCGGCGTGCGCTACCACGTGCTGCGCGGCGTGCTCGACACGCAGGGTGTGAAGGACCGCAAGCAGAGCCGTTCGAAGTACGGCGCCAAGCGTCCGAAGTAAGGTTTTAGGTTTTTGTGGGGTGCGGTCAGCACATCCGTGCTGACCTTGCGGTGCCAGCCCGACTCCCCCTCCCAACCACCCGATATGATCCCCGGTAGGCTATCGGGTGGTTGGGAGGGGGAGACGGGCCGGAGCCGAACCCCGAACTCCGAAGGAGTACGGATAAAATGTCACGTCGTCGTCGTCCCGAGAAGCGGGAAATCCTGCCTGACCCGAAGTTCGGTGATCAGGTGCTGTCGAAGTTCATGAACAACCTCATGCTCGACGGGAAGAAGTCGGTCGCCGAACGCATCGTATATGGTGCGCTCGATACCGTGGAAGCCAAGGCCAAGACCGATCCGGTCGCGGTGTTCCACGATGCGCTGAACAACATCAAGCCGCAGATCGAGGTCCGCAGCCGCCGCGTGGGTGGTGCCACCTACCAGGTGCCGGTCGAGGTGCGCCCCGAGCGTGCCCAGGCGCTGGCCATCCGCTGGCTGATCACCGCTGCGCGCGGTCGCCCGGAAACCACCATGGCGGCGCGCCTTTCGGGCGAGCTGATGGATGCGGCCAACAATCGCGGCAACGCGGTCAAGAAGCGGGAAGATACCCACCGCATGGCCGACGCCAACCGCGCGTTCAGCCACTATCGCTGGTGATCTGATGCTTCGTCTTTGCCCCGTTCGTGTCGAGCATGGTCGAGACACCGGGCGGGGGACAGGCGGGGCGACCGACTTTAACCGGTCACATTCTTAACTATATGGGGCGCGACCCTCCGCAAGAGGGCTCCCCGCACGAACCGAGGAATTTTCCATGGCCCGCGAATATCCGCTGGAGCGCTATCGCAATATCGGCATCATGGCGCACATCGATGCCGGCAAGACCACCACGACCGAGCGCATTCTGTATTACACCGGCAAGTCCTACAAGATCGGCGAGGTGCACGATGGCGCCGCGACGATGGACTGGATGGAGCAGGAGCAGGAGCGCGGGATCACCATCACCTCGGCGGCAACGACCACCTTCTGGTCGGCCGAAGACGGCCAGGGCCCCAAGCACCGCATCAACATCATCGACACCCCCGGGCACGTCGACTTCACCATCGAAGTCGAGCGCTCGCTGCGCGTGCTCGACGGCGCGGTCGCGGTGTTCGACGGCGTCGCGGGCGTGGAGCCGCAGTCCGAAACCGTGTGGCGCCAGGCCGACAAGTACGGTGTTCCGCGGATGTGCTTCATCAACAAGCTCGACCGTACCGGTGCCGACTTCTACTACTGCGTGCAGTCGATCATCGACCGCCTCGGCGCGAACCCGCTGGTGCTCTACCTGCCGATCGGTGCGGAGAGCGACCTCAAGGGCGTCGTCGACCTGGTGAACAACCGCGGCATCGTCTGGGAAGACGAGAGCCTGGGCGCGAACTTCAACTACGTCGACATCCCCGCCGACCTCGCCGACAAGGCCGCCGAATATCGCGAGAAGCTGATCGAGACTGCCGTCGAGCAGGACGACGACGTGATGGAAGCCTACCTCGAAGGCGAAGAGCCCGACGCGGCGACGCTCAAGCGGCTCATCCGCAAGGGCACGATGGAGCGCGCGTTTGTTCCGGTGCTGTGCGGTTCGGCGTTCAAAAACAAGGGTGTCCAGCCGTTGCTCGACGCGGTGGTCGACTACATGCCGAGCCCGCTCGACGTGCCGCCGATCAAGGGCGTGCTGCTCGACGGCGAGACCGAAGCGACCCGTCCGAGCTCGGATGACGAGCCGTTCGCGGCGCTGGCGTTCAAGATCATGAACGACCCGTTCGTCGGCTCGCTGACCTTCACCCGCATCTATTCGGGCAAGCTCTCTAAGGGTTCGGTCCTGAACTCGGTGAAGGACAAGAAGGAAAAGATCGGCCGCATGCTGCTGATGCACTCGAACAACCGCGAGGACATCGACGAGGCATTTGCGGGCGACATCGTCGCGCTGGCTGGCCTCAAGGAGACCACCACCGGCGATACGCTGTGCGCCGAGAAGGCCCCGATCATCCTCGAGCGGATGGAATTCCCCGAACCGGTGATCGAGCTGTCGGTGGAGCCCAAGACCAAGGCCGACCAGGAAAAGATGGGCGTTGCGCTCAACCGCCTGGCCGCCGAGGATCCGAGCTTCCGCGTCAGCACCGACCACGAGTCGGGCCAGACGATCATCAAGGGCATGGGCGAGCTTCACCTCGACATCCTGGTCGATCGCATGAAGCGCGAATTTAAGGTCGAAGCCAACGTCGGCGCGCCGCAGGTGGCCTATCGTGAATCGCTCAACCGTCCGGTCGATGTGGACTACACCCATAAGAAGCAGTCGGGTGGTTCGGGCCAGTTCGGTCGCGTGAAGGTCAAGGTCGAGCCGGGTGAGCGCGGCCAGGGCATCGTGTTCAATGACGAGATCAAGGGCGGTAACATTCCGAAGGAATATATCCCCGCGATCGAGAAGGGCATGCGCGAGCAGGCCGAGAGCGGTTATCTCGTCGGCTTCCCGATCATCGACTTCACGATCACGCTCTACGACGGTGCTTACCACGACGTCGACTCGTCGGCGATCGCGTTCGAAATCGCCGGTCGCGGCGCGATGCGCGAAGTCGCCGAGAAGTCGGGCATCAAGCTGCTCGAGCCGATCATGAAGGTCGAGGTCGTGACACCCGAGGATTACCTCGGCGACGTCATCGGCGACCTCAACAGCCGCCGTGGCCAGATCCAGGGCACCGATAGCCGGGGCAACGCCCAGGTGGTCGAGGCCAACGTGCCGCTGGCCAACATGTTCGGTTACGTGAACGAGCTGCGTTCGTTTACCCAGGGCCGCGCCCAGTACACGATGCAGTTCAGCCACTACGACGAAGTGCCGGCGAACGTCGCGCAAGAGGTCAAGGAGAAGCTTGCCTAAGAGAGGGCAAGCGTCTAGGGGCGGCGCCTGATTCACCGGGTGCCGACCTCGAGGCTTGGTGAAATTCATTTCCAGACAGACAGAGGTTACGAGTAAAATGGCCAAGGAAAAATTCGAGCGGAACAAGCCGCACTGCAACATCGGCACCATCGGTCACGTCGACCACGGCAAGACCACGCTGACCGCGGCGATCACCAAGGTGATGGCTGAAGAGCACGGCGGTGCAGCTGTCGACTTCGCCAACATCGACAAGGCTCCGGAAGAGCGTGAGCGCGGGATCACCATCTCGACCGCCCACGTCGAGTACGAGACCGCTGCGCGCCACTACGCGCACGTCGACTGCCCGGGTCACGCCGACTACGTGAAGAACATGATCACCGGTGCCGCCCAGATGGATGGCGCGATCCTGGTCGTGAACGCTGCCGACGGCCCGATGCCGCAGACCCGCGAGCACATCCTGCTTGCCCGCCAGGTCGGCGTGCCGGCGCTGGTCGTGTACATGAACAAGGTCGACCAGGTCGACGACGAGGAAATCCTCGAGCTCGTCGAACTGGAAGTCCGCGAGCTGCTTTCGAGCTACGACTTCGACGGCGACAACATTCCGATCGTCAAGGGTTCGGCGCTGGCCGCTCTCGAAGGTCGCGACGAAGCGATTGGCAAGAACTCGATCATCGAGCTGATGAATGCCGTCGACGAGTACATCCCGCAGCCCGACCGTCCGGTCGACCAGGCGTTCCTGATGCCGATCGAAGACGTGTTCTCGATCTCGGGTCGTGGTACGGTTGTTACCGGCCGCGTCGAGACTGGCGTTGTCAACGTGGGTGACGAAGTCGAGATCGTCGGCATCAAGGACACCAAGAAGACCACCGTCACCGGCGTGGAAATGTTCCGTAAGCTGCTCGATCGCGGCGAAGCGGGCGACAACATCGGTGCCCTGATCCGCGGCGTCGGTCGCGAAGAGGTGGAGCGCGGCCAGGTTCTCGCGAAGCCGGGTTCGGTCAATCCGCACACCGATTTCGAAGCCGAAGTCTACGTGCTGTCGAAGGACGAAGGTGGCCGTCACACGCCGTTCTTCGCCAACTACCGCCCGCAGTTCTACTTCCGCACCACCGACGTGACCGGTGAGGTTGTCCTCCCTGAGGGTACCGAGATGGTCATGCCGGGCGACAACGTCTCGATCGGCGTCAAGCTGATCGCGCCGATCGCGATGGACGAAGGCCTGCGCTTCGCGATCCGCGAAGGCGGTCGCACCGTCGGCTCGGGCGTCGTTTCGAAGATCACCAAGTAATCTTCGCTAGCGACAGCTAACGGAATTCGGGCCCGTCTCTCCTGGCGAGAGGCGGGCCCTTTCCTTTTTCTTCGCGAAGGCGTCGTGCCGGTTTCATCGGAAACTTTCGCGGCGCGGCCAAAAATCGCCGATTTCGGGGTTGCCAGCGACCCGGCTCCTCCGTATAGGCGCGCCCACAGACGGAGATTCGCCGGACCGGCGGGTGTTCGACAATAGAATTTCGGGGAGGCCGCCCGTTCCGGGAAACCGGGCAAGCGGGGCGGGCCTTTCTTTTTTGGGGAGCGCGAGCTCCTTGGCTCTTTCGCATCGGTAAGTGGACATGGAAGCTCAGAATATCCGCATTCGCCTCAAGGCGTTCGATCACCGCGTGCTCGACCAGGCGACTGGCGAGATTGCGGATACCGCCCGTCGTACGGGTGCGTTGATCCGGGGACCCATTCCACTGCCGACGCGCATCGAGAAGTTCACCGTGAACCGCGGCCCGCACATCGACAAGAAGTCGCGCGAGCAGTTCGAGGTGCGCACTTACAAGCGGCTGCTCGACATCGTGCAGCCCAACGCCCAGACCGTCGATGCGCTGATGAAGCTCGATCTGGCGGCTGGCGTCAACGTTGAGATCAAGCTGGCTTGATTTCGGCTGCGGGGCTCCGGCCTCGCGGACACAGGGATACCTCCGGCACCTGCCGGGCAGCGTCCCCCGTCTCGCCGCTCCGCGAGGAATGGCAGTTTCAGCCCGGACGGGGCGATGCATGACAATTTGGGCTGGCAAGCACCCGGGAATGGTCCCGTGTGCCTCTGTTAGGAGATCTGGTCATGCGCTCAGGCGTGATCGCAAAGAAAGTCGGGATGACCCGCCTGTTCCAGGAGGACGGCCGCCATGTGCCGGTTACCGTCCTTGCACTGGAAGACTGCCAGGTGGTTTCGCATCGTACCGCTGACCGTGACGGCTATTACGCTGTCCAGCTCGGCGCAGGCGAAGCCAAGCAGAAGAACGTCAACAAGCCGCAGCGCGAAGCTTTTGCCAAGGCGGAAGTAGGCCTGAAGATGCGCGTCGCGGAATTCCGCGTCGAGAGCGAGGATGCACTCATCCCCGTCGGTTCGCACATCAGCGCCGAACACTTCATCGCCGGGCAGAAGGTCGACATCACCGGCCACACGCAGGGCAAGGGCTTTGCCGGCGCGATGAAGCGCTGGGGCTTCGGGGGCCTGCGCGCCACCCACGGCGTCTCGCTTTCGCACCGCTCGCACGGTTCGACCGGTAACCGCCAGGATCCGGGCCGCGTGTTCAAGAACAAGAAGATGGCCGGCCACATGGGCGACCGTCAGCGCACCCAGCAGAACCTGGAAGTCGTGCGCACCGACGCTACCCGCGGGCTGATCTTCGTCAAGGGCTCGGTCCCGGGTGCGAAGAACGCCTGGTTGCTTGTCCGCGACGCAGTCAAGCTCAAGCACGCCGACGACCTGCCGTTCCCGGCCGCGATCCTCGAAAAGCAGGGCTCCGCGCCCGCACACGAAGAGGCCGATGCCGGCCTGGTCGAGACCGCTGCCGAACATGAAGTGCACACGCAGGTCGACGCTGCGCACCAGGCCGAACTGCTCAAGGAGCAGAAGGCTGGCGCCGGTGACGAAACGACCCCGGCGGTCGGCGAAGACAACACGGCCGAGGGCGAAGGCTCTTCGGACGAAAGCAAGGAGTCCTGATCGTGAAGGTCAAGGTCCAGAAAATCGACGGCAAGGCGGCCGGCGATGTCGAGCTGAGTGATGCCGTGTTCGGCGTCGAGCCGCGCGCCGACATCCTGCACCGCGTCGTCACCTGGCAGCTCGAGAACCGGCGCGGCACCGCTCGCCCGACCCGCGAGCGCAGCGACGTGGCCCGCACCGGCAAGAAGTGGGGTCGCCAGAAGGGTGGCGGCACGGCTCGTCACGGTGACCGCGCAGCCCCCATCTTCATCGGCGGCGGCAAGGCCCACGGTGCCCGCAAGCGCGATTTCGACGTTTCGCTGAACAAGAAGATCCGTGCGCTCGGCCTGAAGATGGCGCTTTCGAGCAAGGCGAAGGACGGTCTCGTGGTCGTCGACAGCCTGACGCTCAAGGATGCCAAGACCAAGGCGCTCGCCGCTGCGTTCGGCAAGAACGGCTGGAACGGCAAGGTGCTGGTGATCGACGGCGACGCGGTCGACGAAGGCTTCAAGAAGGCTTCGGGCAACCTCAAGGGCGTCAACGTCCTGCCCGCGATCGGCGCCAACGTTTACGACATCCTGAAGCACGACACGCTGGTCCTTACCAAGGCCGCTGTCGAAAAGCTGGAGGCGCGCTTCAATGGCTAAGAAGCAGGAAATCGACGCGCGTCACTACGACGTGATCATCGCCCCGCACATCACCGAAAAGGCGACGCTGGCTGCAGAGCACAACGCCGTCGTGTTCAAGGTGGCGGGCGATGCGACCAAGCCGCAGATCAAGGAGGCCGTCGAGGCCATCTACGATCGCAAGGTCGCTGCGGTGAACACCGTCGTGATGAAGGGCAAGACCAAGCGCTGGAAGGGCAAGCCCTACAAGCGTTCGGACGTGAAGAAAGCGGTCGTGACGCTGGCTGAAGGCCAGGATTCGATCGACATCACCAGCGGTATCTGAGGCGGACCAGGACAATGGCACTCAAGAACTACAAACCGACCAGCCCGGCCCGTCGCGGCCTGATCCTGGTCGACAAGTCCGGCCTGTGGAAGGGCAAGCCGGTCAAGGCGCTTACCGAAGGCAAGCGCAAGACCGGCGGCCGTAACAACAAGGGCCATGTGACTTCGCGCGGCATCGCCGGCGGCCACAAGCAGAAGTACCGCTTCATCGACTTCAAGCGTCGCAAGTGGGACGTGGCCGGCACGGTCGAGCGGATCGAATACGATCCCAACCGCACCGCGTTCATCGCGCTCGTCAAGTACGATGACGGCGAACTGGCCTACATCATCGCGCCGCAGCGGCTTGCCGTCGGCGACCAGGTGATCGCGGGCGAGAAGGTCGATACCAAGCCGGGCAACGCGATGCTGCTGGGCCAGATGCCGGTCGGCACCATCTGCCACAACGTGGAGATGAAGCCGGGCAAGGGTGGGCAGATCGCTCGTTCAGCCGGTGCCTACGTCCAGATCGTCGGTCGCGACCGCGGGATGGTGATCGTTCGCCTCAACAGCGGCGAGCAGCGTTACCTGCGTTCGGATTGCATGGGCACCGTCGGTGCCGTGTCCAACCCGGACAACCAGAACCAGAATTTCGGCAAGGCCGGCCGCACCCGCTGGAAGGGCCGTCGCCCGCTGACCCGCGGTGTCGCCAAGAACCCGGTCGACCACCCGCACGGCGGTGGTGAAGGCCGGACCTCGGGCGGTCGTCACCCGGTTACCCCGTGGGGCAAGCCGACCAAGGGTGCCCGCACCCGCAAGAACAAGCAGACGGACAAGATGATCATCCGTTCGCGCCACGCGAAGAAGAAGAGGTAAGCGAAAATGGCTCGTTCCGTCTGGAAAGGTCCGTTTGTCGACCTGCACCTGCTGAAGAAGGCAGAAGACGCCCAGGAAAACGGTGCCCGTGGGGCGATCAAGACCTGGTCGCGCCGCAGCACGATCCTGCCGCAGTTCGTCGGCCTGACGTTCAGCGTCTACAATGGCCAGAAGTTCATTCCGGTCTCCGTCAACGAAGACATGGTCGGCCACAAGCTTGGCGAATTCGCGCCCACGCGCACGTTCCCGGGCCATGCCGCCGACAAGAAGGGTAAGCGCTGATGGGCAAGCAGAAAGCTCCCCGCCGCGTCGCCGACAACGAAGCGCTCGCTGTCGGAACCATGATCCGTGGTTCCGCGCAGAAGCTCAACCTCGTCGCCGAGCTGATCCGCGGCAAGAAGGCGGAAGATGCGATGAACATCCTCTCCTTCTCCAAGAAGGCCATGGCCAAGGACGCCTCCAAGGTGCTCGCTTCGGCCATCGCCAATGCCGAGAACAACCACGACCTCGACGTCGACGCGCTCGTCGTTGCCGAGGCATCGGTCGGCAAGTCGATCACCATGAAGCGTTTCCACACGCGCGGCCGTGGCAAGTCCACGCGCATCCTCAAGCCGTTCAGCCGGCTGCGCATCGTGGTTCGCGAAGCTGAGGAGGCCTGATCAATGGGTCATAAATCCAACCCGATCGGCCTGCGCCTGCAGATCAACCGCACGTGGGACAGCCGCTGGTACGCTGAAGGGCGCGACTACGCCAAGCTGCTCGCCGAGGACATCGAGATCCGCAAGTACATCGTCGAGAATCTGCCGCAGGCGGCGATCTCGAAGGTCGTGATCGAGCGTCCGGCCAAGCTGTGCCGCATCTCGATCTACGCAGCCCGCCCCGGTGTCATCATCGGCAAGAAGGGCGCCGACATCGAGAAGCTGCGCGCCAAGCTCGCCGCGATGACCGAAAGCGAAGTGAAGCTGAACATCGTCGAGATCCGCAAGCCGGAAATCGATGCCAAGCTTGTCGCCCAGGGCATCGCCGACCAGCTGGTTCGCCGCGTGGCGTTCCGCCGGGCGATGAAGCGCGCGATGCAGTCCGCCATGCGTCTGGGTGCCGAAGGCATCAAGATCATGTGCGGTGGCCGCCTCGGCGGTGCAGAAATCGCCCGCGTCGAGCAGTACCGCGAAGGCCGTGTGCCGCTGCACACCCTGCGCGCCAACGTCGACTACGCCGAAGCCGAAGCGCTGACCGCCTACGGCATCATCGGCATCAAGGTGTGGATCTTCAAGGGCGAGATCCTCGGCCACGATCCGACCGCGCAGGACCGCCTGATGATGGAGGCCCAGACCTCCGGCGTCCGGCCGGCTCGCTGAGACTAGGTAAGAGCAATGCTGCAACCGAAGAAAACCAAGTTCCGCAAGGCCTTCAAGGGCCGGATCAAGGGCGACGCCAAGGGCGGTACCGCGCTGAATTTCGGCTCGTACGGGCTCAAGGCGCTCGAGCCGGAACGCGTCACCGCGCGCCAGATCGAAGCCGCTCGCCGGGCGATCACCCGCCACATCAAGCGCCAGGGGCGCCTGTGGATCCGCGTGTTTCCCGATGTGCCGGTGTCGAAGAAGCCTGCCGAAGTCCGTCAGGGTAAGGGCAAGGGCGCGATCGAATACTGGGCCGCCCGCGTGAAGCCGGGCCGCATCCTGTTCGAGCTCGACGGTGTCCCCGGCCCGCTCGCCGCGGAAGCGTTCAGCCGCGCAGCCATGAAGCTGCCGATCAAGACCAAGGTTGTCGCTCGCCTGGGCGACCAATCCCACCTGGGAGGCGAATGATGGCCAAGCAGCCCGTCAAGAACTCCGGCAAGGTCGCCGACATGCGCGTCAAGACCGACGACCAGCTGGCGACCCAGCTCGTCGAACTGAAGCGCGAGGCGTTCAACCTGCGTTTCCAGGCCGCGACCAACCAGCTCGAGCGTCCCGCGCGGATCAAGGAAGTCCGCCGCGACATCGCGCGCATCCAGACGCTGCAGGGCGAGCGCGCTCGCGCCGCCGAAGCGAAGTAAGGAACCGATATGCCCAAGCGTATCCTGATCGGGACGGTTGTTTCCGACAAGACCGACAAGACCGTGACCGTGCTGGTCGAGCGCAAGGTGAAACACCCGCTCTACGGCAAGATCATCCGTCGTTCGAAGAAGTATCACGCCCACGACGCGGCCAACGAATACAAGCCGGGCGACGTGGTGCGGATCGAGGAGACCAAGCCGATCTCCAAGACCAAGACCTGGGCCGTGAAGGATCGCGTCCAGGCTGGCGGGGTCCAGGCCGTCGAGGCCGATCTCGAGGTCGAGGAAGCAGGTAACTGAGCAGGTTTTCCGCCCGGTCGGGCGGGGAGTGATTTTTAGGAACTGCCGGACTGGTTCCGGCAAGCCGAGCAAGAAGGAACCGGATCGATGATCCAGATGCAATCCACGCTCGACGTCGCCGACAACAGCGGCGCCAAGCGCGTCCAGTGCATCAAGGTACTGGGCGGATCGAAGCGTCGCTTTGCCGGCGTGGGCGACGTTATCGTCGTCTCCGTCAAGGAAGCTGCCCCGCGCACCCGCGTGAAGAAGGGCGACGTTCACCGTGCGGTGATCGTGCGCACCAAGAAGGACGTCCGCCGCCCCGATGGCAGCGTGATCCGCTTCGACAGCAACGCCGCGGTGCTCGTCAACAAGAGCGAGGAGCCGATCGGCACCCGCATCTTCGGCCCGGTGGTGCGCGAACTGCGCGGCCGCGGGTTCATGAAGATCATCTCGCTCGCTCCGGAGGTGCTGTGATGGCTGCCGCGAAGATCAAGAAGGGCGACACCGTCGTCGTGCTCTCGGGCAAGGACAAGGGCCGCAGCGGCACCGTCCAGTCCGTGATGCCGAAGGACGGCAAGGTCGTTGTCGAGGGCATCAACGTGATGGCTCGTCACCGCAAGCCGAGCCAGGCCAACCCGCAGGGTGGCATCGACCGCGTTCCCGCGGCGATGGACATCTCCAAGGTGGCGCTGGCCGATCCCAAGGACGGCAAGCCGACCCGCGTCCGGTTCGAAACCAAGGACGGCAAGAAGGTCCGCGTTGCCGTGAAGTCGGGGGAAACCATCGATGGCTGACACCTACACTCCGCGCCTGAAGGCCAAGTACGAAGCCGAGATCGCCAAGGCGATGACGGCCAAGTTCGGCTACAAGAACGCGCTCGAAGTCCCCAAGCTCGAGAAGATCACGCTCAACATGGGCGTTGGCGAGGCGAGCCAGGACAAGAAGAAGGTCCAGACTGCGGCCGAGGAAATGGCCCTGATCGCCGGGCAGAAGCCCGTGATCACCAAGGCCAAGAAGTCGATCGCCCAGTTCAAGCTGCGCGAAGGCATGCCGATCGGCTGCAAGGTGACCCTGCGCCGCGACCGGATGTTCGAATTCATGGATCGTCTGGTGACGATCGCGATGCCGCGCATCCGCGACTTCCGCGGGCTGAACCCGAAGAGCTTCGACGGCCGTGGCAACTACGCCATGGGCCTGAAGGAACAGATCATTTTCCCGGAAATCTCGTACGACAAGATCGAGAAGGTCCGGGGGATGGACATCATCGTGACCACCACGGCGAAGACCGACGAGGAAGCACGTGAATTGCTGCGCCTGTTCGGTTTCCCATTCCCGGCTGATCAGTCGGAAGAGAAGGAAGCGGCGTGAGCCGCTAAGGAAGAGAGCTTAAGTCCATGGCGAAACTGAGTTCCATCAACAAGAACGAGCGGCGCAAGAAGCTCGTGCAGAAGTATGCTGCAAAGTATGCCAAGCTCAAGGCGATTGCTGACGACGAGTCCAAGGACGAGTCCGAGCGCCTGATTGCGCGTCTCAAGATGGCTGAAATCCCGCGCAACGCGAACCCGACCCGGGTCCGCAACCGTTGTGCCACCACCGGCCGCCCGCGCGGCTATTACCGCAAGTTCGGCCTCTGCCGCGTCGAACTCCGCGATCTTGCCAACAAGGGCATGATCCCGGGCGTGACAAAGTCGAGCTGGTGAGGATCTGACGAATGGCTATGACCGATCCCTTGGGTGATATGCTCACCCGCATCCGCAACGGCCAGCAGGCGAAGAAGGACTCCGTCCTTTCGCCCGCGTCCAAGCTGCGTGCGAACGTGCTCGAAGTGCTCCAGCGCGAAGGCTACATCCGTGGCTACAGCGAGGACGCATCGGGCAAGCACCCGGCGCTGCGGATCGAACTGAAGTATTTCGAAGGCGAGCCGGCGATCAAGCATGTCGCTCGCGTCTCCAAGCCGGGCCGCCGCGTCTATTCGGGCAGCAAGGAGCTCCCGACCGTACGCAACGGCCTTGGCATCACCATCGTCTCGACGCCCAAGGGCGTGCTCTCGGATGCCGAAGCACGCACCCAGAACGTCGGCGGCGAAGTGCTGGCGGAGGTGTTCTGATGAGCCGCATCGGCAAAAAGCCGGTCGCTATCCCGAGTGGCGTGACCGCCGCTATCGAGGGTGACACGCTCACCGTGAAGGGGCCCAAGGGCACCCTCTCGCTGGGGCTCAGCGACCTCATCGACTACAAGGTCGAAGAAGGCGAAATCCAGGTCAACCCGGCCAACGACACCAAGCAGGCGCGGTCCTACTGGGGCATGCAGCGCACGCTGGTCTCGAACCTGGTCGAAGGCGTGACCGAAGGCTTCACCAAGGTCCTCGAGATCACCGGTGTCGGCTACCGTGCGCAGGCGCAGGGCAAGATGCTCAAGCTCCAGCTCGGCTATTCGCACGACGTCGACCTCCCGGTTCCCGAAGGTCTCGAAGTGAAGACGCCCGACCAGACCACCGTGGAGATTTCCGGCATCGACAAGCAGGCCGTGGGCCAGTTTGCCGCCGAAATCCGCCGCTGGCGCAAGCCTGAACCCTACAAGGGCAAGGGCATCAAGTACCGCGGCGAATACGTCTTCCGCAAGGAAGGGAAGAAGAAGTAAGATGGCCAAGCTTTCCCTCTTCGAACGTCGCCGCCGCCGCGTGCGGACCGCGATCAAGAGCCGTGCGGGCGATCGTCCGCGCCTGTCGGTGCATCGCACCGGCAAGCACATCTACGCGCAGATCATCGACGACAAGGAAGGCCGCACCGTGGCCGCCGCGTCGACGCTCGGGGCCAAGGCCTCCGGCGCCAATGTCGATGCTGCCGTCAAGGTGGGCAAGGACATCGCCGCCGCCGCCAAGAAGGCCGGTGTAACCGCCGTCGTGTTCGATCGCGGCGGGTTCCTGTTCCACGGCCGCGTGAAGGCGCTGGCCGATGCCGCCCGCGAAGGCGGGCTGGAGTTCTGATGATGGCTGACGAAAACAACAACGAACAACCGCAGGTCGAAGAGACCGCAGCGACCGAAGCACCGGCGGAAACCGTCGAGGCTCCGGCGGCAGAAGCTGCTCCGGCTGACGAATCTCCTGCGGCAGAGGCCGAGCAGCCGCGCCGTGGCCGTGGTCGCGGTGGCGAGCGCGGTGAAGGTCGCGGTCGTGGCCGTGGTCGTGACGACCGCCGTGGCAACCGCCGCGAGGAGGAAGACGACGGCATCATCGAGAAGCTCGTCCACATCAACCGCGTCAGCAAGACGGTGAAGGGCGGCAAGCGCTTCGGTTTCGCTGCACTGGTTGTTGTCGGTGACGGTTCGGGCCGCGTTGGCTTCGGTCACGGCAAGGCCCGCGAAGTGCCGGAAGCGATCACCAAGGCGACCGCTTCGGCGCGCAAGAAGATGATCCGCGTTCCGCTCAAGGAAGGCCGCACGCTGCACCACGACGGCAACGGCCGTTTCGGCGCCGGCAAGGTCACCGTACGCACCGCGCCTCCGGGTACCGGCATCATCGCCGGTGGTCCGATGCGCGCCGTGTTCGAGAGCCTGGGCGTGGCAGACGTGGTGACCAAGTCGGTCGGCACCAGCAACCCCTACAACATGATCCGCGCCACTTTCGCCGCGCTGCAGGACCAGACTTCGCCGAAGTCTGTTGCCCAGCGTCGCGGCAAGAAGGTCGCCGACCTGCTCGGTCGCGGCGGCGCATCGGAGGCCGAGGCTGAAGCCGACGCCGCCGCGATTGCGGAGTAAGCAAGATGGCCAAGGGTAAAACCATCAAGATCCGCCAGATCGGTTCGCCGATCCGTCGGCCCGAAGCCCAGAAGAAGATCCTGATCGGTCTGGGCCTGGGCAAGATGCACCGCGAAGTCGAAGTGGCGGACACGCCCGAGACCCGCGGCGCGATCGCCAAGCTGCCGCACATGGTGGAAGTGGTCGAATAATCTCCGTCGCATCCCGCAGGGTCGGGTGCGACATTAGCGCGAAACAAAGCGAAAGCGAGTGCACACAATGAAACTGAACGACATCCGCGACAACGAAGGCGCCCGTCACCGCAAGATGCGCGTGGGCCGGGGCATCGGTTCGGGCAAGGGCAAGACCTCGGGTCGCGGCCAGAAGGGGCAGAAGGCTCGCTCGGGCGTGGCCATCAAGGGCTTCGAAGGCGGCCAGATGCCGCTGCACATGCGCCTGCCGAAGCGCGGCTTCAACAACCCCTTCGCCAAGGACTATGCCGAAGTGAATCTTGGCATGGTGCAGAAGTTCATCGACGCCAAGAAGCTCGACGCCAAGAAGGACATCGACCACGCTGCGCTCAAGGCCGCCGGCCTCGCACGCGGCGGCAAGGATGGCGTCCGCCTGCTTGGCAAGGGCGAACTCAAGGCCAAGTGCAAGTTCGTCGTCGCCGGTGCCAGCAAGGGCGCGATCGAAGCGGTCGAAAAGGCTGGCGGTTCGGTCACCGTGACCGCGCCGAAGGCCGAAGCTGCCGCCGACAAGGGCGAATAATACCGACAAAATAGCGAGTGCAGGGTTCGACATCGGGTCCTGCGCTCCCTATGTAACCTTCCCAAGCCGGGAGGGACCTGCAAAGTCCCTTGGCGTAGAGCAGGAATTGCGGGTTTTTCGATGGCATCCAGCGCCGACAACATTGCGAGCAACCTGAGCCTCGCGAACTTCTCCAAGGCCACCGAACTCAAGAACCGCATCTGGTTCACGATCGGCGCGCTGATCGTCTTCCGCTTCCTCAGCTTCGTGCCGCTGCCGGGCGTCAACCCGCTGGTGCTGTCGCAGCTCTACAGCCAGACACAGGGCGGCATCCTCGACCTGTTCAACACATTCTCCGGCGGCAGCCTTTCGCGCATGAGCCTGATTGCGCTCGGCATCATGCCATACATCACCGCCTCGATCGTGGTTCAGCTGGCCGCTTCGCTCCATCCCGCGCTTGCCGCGCTGAAGAAGGAAGGCGCGACCGGTCGGCAGAAACTCAACCAGTACACCCGCTACGGCACGGTGTTCCTGTGCGCGATCCAGGGCTGGTTCCTCGCTTCGGGCCTCGAAGCCTACGGCGCATCGAGCGGGCTGCAAGCGGTCGTCATCCCGGGGATCACGTTCCGTATCGTCGCGGTCATCAGCCTCGTCGGCGGGTCGATGTTCCTGCTGTGGCTGGGCGAACAGATCACGTCGCGCGGGATAGGCAACGGCGTGTCGCTGATCATCATGGCGGGCATCATCAGCCGCTTCCCGAGCTTTACCGCAAACCTGTTCGAAGGCGGTCGGTCGGGTTCGATCGGGCCGTTCGTGATCATCGGCTTTGTCGGGATGATCGTCGGCCTGGTGGTGTTCATATGCTTCATGGAGCGCGCCCAGCGGCGCCTGCTGGTGCAATATCCCAAGCGCGCGAGCGCCAAGGGCATGATGCAGGCGGATCGCAGCCACCTGCCGCTGAAGCTCAACACCGCTGGCGTGATCCCGCCGATCTTCGCCAGCTCGCTGCTGTTGTTGCCGCTGACGATCACTCAGTTCGCGGGTGAGGGGATCAATGCCGATTCGACGGCCGGCACGATCATCAACACGCTCAATTTCTACCTGCGCCACGGGCAGCCGCTCTACATGCTGCTCTACGCATCGGGCATCATCTTCTTCAGCTTCTTCTACACCGCCGTGGTGTTCAACCCCGAGGAGACTGCTGAGAACCTCAAGAAGAACGGCGGGTTCATTCCCGGCATCCGCCCCGGCAAGCGCACGCAGGACTATCTCGATTACGTGCTGACCCGCATCACCGTGGTCGGCGCGCTGTACCTGACGCTGGTCTGCGTCATCCCGGAATACATGATCGCGCAGACGGGCATCCCGCTGTTCCTCGGCGGCACGAGCCTTTTGATCGTGGTCAATGTCACGGTCGATACGATCAGCCAGATCCAGTCGCACCTGCTGGCACACCAGTATGGCGACCTGATCAAGAAGGCGCGGCTCAAAGGGCGGCTGCGGTAACAACGAAAACAAGTTTGGGGGCGAGCTAGACGTGAACATCATCCTCCTCGGACCGCCAGGGGCGGGCAAGGGCACCCAGGCACAGCGGCTCGTCGATGCCCACGGAATGCGCCAGCTCTCGACCGGCGACATGCTGCGCGCCGCAGTCAAGGCAGGCACTCCCGTGGGGCTCGAGGCCAAGGCGGTGATGGAGCGCGGCGAGCTGGTTTCCGACGAGATCGTCAGCAAGCTGATCGACGCCGAGCTGGCCGCGATGGGTCCCGATACCGGCGCGATCTTCGACGGCTATCCGCGCACCGCCGCGCAGGCGCACTCGCTCGACGAAATCCTCGCCGGGCGCGGGCGCAAGCTCGATCATGTGATCGAGCTGGAAGTGAACGAGGATGCACTGGTCGAGCGGATCACTGGCCGGTTCACTTGCGCCAAGTGCGGCGAGGGCTACCACGACACATTCAAGCTGCCCAAGGTCGAGGGGGTGTGCGACAAGTGCGGCAGCACCGAGTTCAAGCGCCGGCCCGACGACAACGAAGACACCGTGCGGACCCGCATGGCTGAATACCGCGCCAAGACCGCGCCGATCCTGCCGATCTACGAAGCCCGCGGGATCGTTACTCGGGTCGACGGGATGGGCGAGATTGATGCGGTTACGCAGGAAATCGAGGCCGTCCTCGCCGGTTGACACTTTCCCCTCCCGACCGCTCATGAAATAAGGCCGGGCAATGGGAGGCTCTCAAATGATCCGTACAACAATGAACCGCGCGCTGCTGGGTAGCTTGGCAACGCTGGCAGCCGCTGCCGCACCGCCGACCTCCGCAAAGGTGATCAAAAGCGAAGCGAATATGTTCGTCACGCGCGACAGCGCGACGGTAAAGGCCGCGCCGCTCGAGACCTGGCTGATGCTGATCAAGCCCGCCGAGTGGTGGAACAGCGCGCATACCTGGTCGGGCGATGCCGCGAACCTCACGATCACCCCGCAGGGCGGCGGCTGTTTCTGCGAGCGGATCCCGGAAGAGCCGACCGCCAACAGCGCCGGGCTCGCCGGGAGCGCGCAGCACATGACGGTCGTGCTCGCCGAACCGCTCAAGGCGCTGCGGATGCGCGGTGCGCTGGGGCCATTGCAGAGCGAGCCGGTGACGGGAGTGCTGACGATTACCCTTCAGCCGACCGACACTGGCGGCACCAAAATCGTGTGGGAATACGTCGTCGGCGGGCAGATGCGCTATCCGGTCGACGTCATCTCCAAGGCGGTCGACGGAGTGATGAGCGAGCAGCTCGACGGGCTCGCCGCGAAGCTCGGCAGGGTCGATGCGCCCAAACCGCCGCCCGAACCGGAGGCGGCACCGGCCGCCGCGCCGGATGACAAGCCCGATGCGCAGGAGCCCAGCGGGCCGACCGACGTCGGGGCCGCACTCGACGCGATGGCGGCGAAGAAGCAGCCGGAAAGCGATACGCAGTCACAGGGCCGTTAGCGCGACAGGGGAAAGCCGGTTGGCCCTCGCTTTGACGAAGCCGCGATTGCGGTGTATCACACCCCTTGCAACCACTGCAGCGGAGCCCATATCAGGCCTCGCTGTCGGATTGCGCGCGAATGCTGTTGACGGGGCTGGCGAATCCCCTTAAGCGCGCCAATCATTCGACAAGGCGGGACGAGTCCGGCAGGCGGCAGCCATATTGCACGCCATCCGGGCTTTTTGCCGTCGCGGTAGTCGCCGGAATTCCGGTGTCTGCAGGTTGAAACAAACAGCGATGAGATGGGGTCCTCCATTTTGGACAGGTCCCTGTGGAGCATGGAGAACTAAGTGGCTCGTATTGCCGGGGTAAACCTCCCCACAAACAAGCGCGTGATTATCGCGCTCACCTACATTCACGGGATCGGACGCACGACCGCCGTGAAGATCGCCGACAAGCTGGGAATCGATCACAGCCGCCGGGTCCAGGACCTGACCGACGCGGAAGTGCTGCAGATTCGCGAGACGATCGACGCCGATCACAAGGTGGAAGGCGACCTGCGTCGCGACACCGCGATGAACATCAAGCGGCTGATGGACCTGCGGTCCTATCGCGGCCTGCGTCATCGCAACGGCCTGCCCGTTCGCGGACAGCGCACGCACACCAACGCCCGGACCCGCAAGGGCAAGGCCAAGCCGATCGCCGGGAAGAAGAAGTAAGCCCCGGGCCCGCCCCGCAGCTTACCTGCTTCATCCGCTGACTAGTTAGAGGAATATCGACATGGCACGCGAACCCGGCCGAGTAAGGCGTCGCGACAAAAAGAACATCTCAAGCGGCGTTGCGCACATCAACGCCAGCTTCAACAACACCATGATCACCATCACCGATGCGCAGGGCAACGCGATCAGCTGGTCCAGCGCCGGGATGATGGGCTTCAAGGGCAGCCGCAAGTCGACGCCCTATGCCGCCCAGGTCGCTGCCGACGATGCCGGCAAGAAGGCGGCCGAACATGGTGTGCGCACTCTCGAAGTGGAAGTGAAGGGCCCGGGTTCGGGTCGCGAAAGCGCGCTGCGCGGCCTCGCCGCCGTCGGCTTCACGATCACTTCGATCCGCGACGTTACGCCGATCCCGCACAACGGCGTGCGGCCGTCGAAACGTCGTCGCGTCTGATCCGTACCTGCCCGGCGGGGCGCTGAGCTCCGCCGCCATTCACGGACCGGACGCGCCATCCAGCGCAGCCGGTCCTGCCCGCATTTGAACCCAGGGGAAATCCATGTCCGTCAACACCAAGAACTGGCAGGAACTCAAGAAACCCAATGCCCTCGACGTCAAGGAAGGCGCCAAGGGTCGCAAGGCAACCTTCGTTGCCGAACCGCTCGAGCGGGGCTTCGGCCTGACGCTCGGCAATGCGCTGCGCCGCGTGCTGCTCTCCAGCCTTCAGGGCGCCGCGATCACCTCGATTAAGATCGAGAACGTGCTGCACGAATTCTCTTCGCTTGCCGGTGTGCGCGAGGACGTGACCGACATCGTGCTCAACGTGAAGCAGATCGCCCTCAAGATGGAAGGCGAAGGCGCCAAGCGCCTGCAGCTTTCGGCCACCGGCCCTGGTGAAGTCACCGCCGGCGACATCGCCGTGTCGGGTGACATCGAGGTTCTCAACAAGGACCTCGTGATCTGCCACCTCGACGAAGGTGCGACGCTGAACATGGAGCTCACCGCCGACACCGGCAAGGGCTACGTCCCCGCGGTCGGCAACCGTCCGGTCGACGCGCCGATCGGCCTGATCCCGGTCGACTCGCTGTATTCGCCGGTCCGCCAGGTCAGCTACAAGGTCGAGAATGCTCGCGTGGGGCAGGAACTCGACTTCGACAAGCTGAGCCTGACGATCGAAACCGACGGCACCGTCACCCCGGAAGATGCGATCGCCTATGCCGCACGCATCCTGCAGGACCAGCTGACGCTATTCGTCCACTTCGAAGACGGCATCCCGCAGCCGCAGAGCGCCATGATCGGCGTGGCCGCGCAGCCCGAAGAGAGCGACACCAACCAGCTCAACCGTTACCTCCTCAAGAAGGTCGACGAGCTCGAGCTGTCGGTGCGTTCGGCGAACTGCCTCAAGAACGACAACATCATCTACATCGGCGACCTGGTCCAGAAGACCGAGGCCGAGATGCTCCGCACGCCAAACTTCGGCCGCAAGAGCCTCAACGAGATCAAGGAAGTCCTGAGCTCGATGGGTCTGCGCCTCGGCATGGACATCCCCGGCTGGCCGCCGGAGAACATCGAGGAAATGGCCAAGAAGCTCGAACAGGAGCTGCTGGGCTGAACGGGTTCCGGCGGCGCACCTCCCAAGTAACGGGAAAGCGCCGCCAGCACTGGGCTACCTAGGACGGGCCCTTTTCGAACGTCCGATCCCATCAGGGAAAGTGGGAACCGGTTTCCCGCCCGGATGGGTCGGCAAAGAAGGAAGATTTGAAATGCGTCACAAGATTTCAGGCCGCAAGCTGCAGCGTAAATCCGGCCACCGCGCCGCGCTGCTGCGCAACCTCGCCACTGCGCTGGTCAAGCACGAGCAGATCCTCACCACCACGCCCAAGGCGAAGGAACTGCGCCCCTATGTCGAGAAGCTGATCACGTTGGCGAAGCGTGGCGGGCTCTCCAATCGCCGGCTGGCGATGAGTCGCCTCGGCGACGAAACCCAGCTCAAGAAGCTGTTCGAGGTTCTTGCCGAGCGTTACTCGGATCGTGACGGTGGTTATACCCGCGTGATCAAGGCCGGCATTCGCGGCAGCGACGCGGCCCCGATGGCGATCATCGAACTGGTCGACCGCGACATCGACGCCAAGGGCCAGGATTCGGGCCCGGTGATGAGCGACGAGGAAGACTTCGAAGACGCCTGACGCCAGCGCTCAGGGCAAACCAGACAAGTGGGGCCGCGGAGGGAGACTTTCGCGGCCCTTTGTTTGGTCTCCATCCTGACGTTCAGAAAAATGGTTACAAACCTGAACGATCGCTGCACTGGCAATTCAGCGTCGCCACACCGCCCAGCGCCTAACCAAACCTCACAAGACGGCGAATCCCTTGCCGTCCGAACGTGAGGACAGACCCATGAAGACCACGACCAAGGCACTGGCCAAGGGTACGATTGCGACCGTCGCGGCTGGCGCGATGGCGCTGGCTTCGGCAACCCCGGCAACAGCGCGCGACCGCGACGGACACCACGACGGCATTGGTGCCGGTGAAGTGATTGCCGGAGCGCTGATCATCGGCGGGATCGCAGCGATTGCGTCCTCGGCCGGCAAGAGCCACAACCGCGACTATCGTTACAACGACTACCGCTACAACCAGGGTTACGGCTACGATCGCGGCTATGGCGATCGTAGCGGGCATAGTCGCTACGGCTCGCGCGATGCCGTGCAGCAGTGCGTATATGCCGCGCAGCGCAACGCCAGCCGGTATCGCGGCGATGCGCGGGTGACCGACATCCGCAAGGTCAAGCGCAACCGCGACGGCTACCGCATCGAAGGCCGCATTGCCGTCAACACCCGCAACGCCGATTGGCGGCGCGGCTGGGGCAACGACTATCGCGGCTACGACAATCGCTATCGGGGTTGGGATAGCGGCAAGTTCCGGTGCGATGTGCGCTATGGCCGGGTGGTAAACCTCGACTACCGCGGGATTCGTGGCCTCTGAGGCTCATCCACACCGGGGGCGGGCGGTTCAGGCTGGTGCAAGCCTGGACCGCCTAGTCTCGCCGCATGATACGGCTTCGTGCCGCTCGCCTCCGCTTGGGGAGTTTTTGTAAATGAGCACATTCTTTCGTTTCGCATCGGCGGGTGCGCTGCTGGCCAGCGCATCGCTCGCCGCCACCCCGGCGCTGGCGGCAGAGCTGCCGCGCGCGCCGCAACACCATGACTTGGCCGCCATCGGCGCGTTCGATGCCGCTTCGATCAACGCCCACGACTACGGCCGCTGGGGCCATCGCCACCACGACCGGATCGATGCCGGCGACGTGATCGGCGGGCTGCTGGCGGTGGGGATCGTCGCTGCGATCGCTACCTCGATCGGCAATTCGTCGAAGAACAAGGATCGGCCCAACAACGATTACCGCTACCCGGACAATCGCTATCCCGACGATCGAACACCGGAATACCGCAGCCAGCCTGACAGCCAGCGTTATGACAGCGGCAATGGCCTCAGCCAGGCAATCGACACCTGCACCGGGACGGTCAACCGCGACGGGGTAGTCGACTCTGTCGATTCGGCTTCGCGCAACGGCGAAGGCTGGGTGGTCGAGGGTCGCTTGCGGACCGGCGGCACGTTCACCTGCACCGTCGGCTCCGACGGGCGCATCGACGGGGTCGACTACGGCAATCGCGGCGCGCTCAACGATCGCCAATGGAGCAACGAGCGCTATGCCGAGGCACGGCGCGCGCAGGACAATGCCCCGGCCAACGCGGACGCAATGCCGGCCTATCCCGGTGGCCCGGTGGGCGACCAGTCTGCGCAAGGCGATATCAGCGGCTGAACCCGCCTTCGATCAGGCTGGCGGTTCGTCCGGCTCGCGATAGGCGGGCAGCGCGAGCCGCCAGTGGATCGCCGCCCCGCGCAAGGCAAACCCGGCGATCCATGCACCACCCCAGGTGAGCGCGTTGGGCAACCCGAGCATCGCGCCGGCCACCGTCAGCACCGCGGATAGCGCCGCGGCGGTGACGTAAAGTTCGGGCCGCATCAGGATCGACGGCTCGCCGGCGATCACGTCGCGGATCACCCCGCCGGCACATCCAGTGACAACTCCGAGCACGGCAGCGGGCAGCGGCGCGACCCCGAACGCCAGCGCCTTGGCCGCACCCAGCACCGCAAACGCGGCGAGTCCCGCCGCGTCGGCCCATTCGAGCAGTTCGCCTTCCCACCACCGACGCGGGGTAAACCATGCGACCAATGCCGTGGCGAAGATAACGCCCGCCGCGTAGGGGCTGCGAAGCCAGAACGCCGGTGCGCCCAGCAGCATGTCGCGCAAGCTGCCGCCGCCTACGCCGGTGACCAGCGCAAAAAATGCCATCGTCACGAACGTCTGCCGCAAGCGCGCGGCGAGTAGCGCACCGGTCAGCGCAAACACGGCTGTCCCTGCAAGATCGAGCATCGGGGGCAGGGCAGGGGCGAGCACTGCGTGCCTTAGGCGCCGGTAAGTTCGCCAATTGCACCCGCAGCCGCGATGCAATCGAGATCGCCCCATTCGGGACCCATCACCTGCATCCCGCACGGGAGCCCGCCGGTTTCGCCGACGGGAACGACGGTCGACGGCAGGTGGGGAAAGGTCGCAAGGCCCGCCCACGCAAGCGCATCTGCAAACGCGCTGTCCTTGCCATTGATCGTGATCCGCCGCTCGGTGATCGGAGTGGCATCGTGTTCGTAGGCGACGAACGGCAGCGGCGGCGCGAGGACGAAATCGTATTCGGTAAACAGGTCTGCCCAGGCGTAGCGATTGCGCGCCTGCTCATCGAGCAGCAGGTAGTAATCGGCCAGCGTCATCGTTTGGCCGCTGGGCCCCGGTCGCCCGCGCGCCATCGCGGTGTTGAGCAGCCGCATATAGTTGGCGTGCTGCTCGGCAAGGTCGGGCAGAAGGTCGCTCTTGCGCTTGACCGTCGCCCCGGCGGCTTCAATCATTGCAATCGCAGCTTCGATCGGATCGCGCACCGACGCATCGACTTCGCTCACCGGGTGCTCGATCAGGGCAAGGAAGCGCATGTCCTTGAGCGCCTTCGCTTTGCGCAGCAGGGGTCGTTCGGCGGTCACGTCGAGCAGCAGCTCAAGATCTTTCGCCGAGCGCGCGAGCGGCCCGGCCACAGAGAGCGGCCCGTCGTGCACGTCGCGCCCGCCCGCAGCCGGGTGTGCGTGCCCGCGGCGGCTGATCAACCCGAAGGTCGGCTTGTGCCCAAACACCCCGTTGAAGTGCGCCGGGTTGCGGATCGAGCTGCCGATGTCGCTGCCGTATTCGGCGGGTACCATGCCCGATGCCAGCGCGACCGCTGAGCCGCCCGACGAGCCGCCTGAAACGCGCGAGTGGTCGTGCGGGTTGTTGGTGCGACCATAAACGGGGTTGTTCGATTGCAGGTCTGCAAGATCGGGCGGGACGTTGGTCTTGCCGACGATGATTGCCCCTGCGTCCTTGAGAAGCCGGACCACGCGGGAATCGTTTGCGACGACGTAGTCCTTGAATTCAAGGTGCCCGAAGGTTGTTGGCAGCCCGGCGACATTGAAGCTTTCCTTCACGGTCATCGGCACGCCGAACAGCGGACGATCTTCGGCCGATTGACCGTCCAGCGCCTTCGCGGCTTCGCGCGCCCGGTCGTAGTCCTTCACGATCACCGCGTTGAGCGGGCCGTTGAGTTCCTCGATCCGGGCGATGCACGCCTCCACCGCTTCGAGCGGCGACAGCGCGCCGGAACGGACCTGGGCGGCGACTTCGCTCGCGCCGGGTTCACTGGTCAGTTTGGGAATCACGCATCTCTCTCCTGCTTTTGTCGCAGGAATGGGCGCAATCCGCCCGCTACGTCAAACCCGTTGTCGCAGTCCCTGTGTTCGCTCAGATATGGATCGGCTTGCCCTGCACGCCCATAGCGGCTTCCTTGACCGCTTCGGAATGCGTCGGGTGTGCGTGGCAGGTGTAGGCGATATCCTCGCTGGTCGCGCCGAATTCCATTGCTACCGCGGCTTCCGCGATCATCGTTCCGGCAACGCTTGCGATGCACCACACGCCCAGCACACGGTCGGTCTCCGCATCGGCGATGACCTTCACGAACCCGTCGGGCTCGTGGTTGGTCTTCGCCCGGCTGTTGGCCATCATCGGGAACTTGCTGGTCTTGACCGCACCGCGATCCTTGGCTGCTTCCTCGGTCAGGCCGACCCCGGCGATCTCGGGCCAGGTGTAGACGACGCTGGGGATCACGTCGTGGTTCACGATGCCCGTCTGCCCGGCGATGTTCTCCGCCACGGCGATGCCTTCGTCCTCGGCCTTGTGCGCCAGCATCGGGCCGGGGATCACGTCGCCGATTGCCCACACGCCGTCCACCTTGGTGCGGAAATCGTGGTCGGTTTCGATCTGCCCGCGCCGGTTGGTTTCGAGGCCGATCTTGTCGAGCCCGAGCCCTTCGGTGTTGGGTTTGCGCCCGATCGAGACCAGCACGCAGTCGGCTTCGAGCGTTTCCGTATCGCCGCCGCCGGCCGGTTCGAGCGTCAGCGTCGCCTTCTTGCCCTTGACGGTGCAGCCGGTGACCTTGGTGCCGAGTTTGAACACGATCCCCTGCTTCTTGAATATCTTGTTGGCTTCCTTGCGCACGTCGCCGTCCATGCCCGGCAGAATCTGGTCGAGGAATTCGACGCAGGTCACTTCCGCCCCGAGCCGCCGCCACACCGAGCCGAGCTCGAGCCCGATCACGCCGCCGCCGATTACGACCATCTTTCTGGGCACTTTCGCCAGTTCGAGCGCGCCGGTCGAATCGACCACGACCTGCTTGGCGTTGTCGACTTCGACCCCTGGTAGCGGGGCGACCGAGGAACCGGTGGCGATGACCACGTTCTTGGCCGTGACCTTCTCGCCGCCGACTTCGACGGTGTGCGCATCGACGAAGCTGGCGTACCCCTTCTTCCAGTCGACCTTGTTCTTCTTGAACAGGAACTCGATGCCCTTGGTCAGCCCGCCAACCGCGTCGAGGCGCTGCTCGTGCATCTTGGGCAGGTTGAGCTTGGGGGTCACGTCGATCCCCATCGCCGCCATCGCGCCGCCGCTCGCCGCTTCGAAATACTCGCTGGCATGGAGCATCGCCTTCGAAGGGATGCAGCCGACGTTGAGGCAAGTGCCGCCGAGCGTCTCGCGCCCCTCGGCGCAGGCGGTCTTCAGCCCCAGCTGCGCCGCGCGGATCGCGGCCACATAGCCGCCGGGCCCGGCACCGATGACGAGGACGTCGTAGTCGTATTCAGCCATTATTCGTTCCTCAGAGGTCGATCAGGATCCGGGTGGGATCTTCGATCGCTTCCTTGATGGTCTTGAGTGCAGTCACCGCTTCGCGGCCGTCGATCAGCCGGTGGTCGTAGGATAGCGCGATGTACATCATCGGGCGGATCACGATCTCGCCATTGCGCACGACCGGACGGTCTTCGATGCGGTGGAGGCCGAGCACGGCGCTCTGCGGCGGGTTGATGATCGGGGTGCTCATCAGGCCGCCGAACACGCCGCCGTTGGAGATCGTGAAGGTGCCGCCCTTCATGTCTTCCATCGTCAACGTGCCGTCGCGCGCGCGCTTGCCGAAATCGGCGATGTCCTTCTCGATCTGCGCGAAGCCCTTCTTGTCGGCATCGCGCACCACCGGGACGACCAGCCCGTTGGGCGCGCTCACCGCCACCGAGATATCGACGTAGTCGAAGTAGACGATCTCCTCGCCGTCGATCTGGGCGTTGACCGAAGGGATGTCCTTCAGCGCAAGGCATGCCGCCTTGGCAAAGAACGACATGAAGCCGAGCTTGATGTCGTGCTTCTTGGCGAACACGTCCTTGTACTTCTCGCGCGCTTCGATGACTGCGCTCATGTCGCAGTCGTTGAAGGTGGTCAGTAGGGCAGCAGTGTCCTGCGCGCTCTTCAGGCGCTTGGCGATCGTCTGGCGCATCCGCGTCATCTTGACGCGTTCCTCGTTGCGGCCCGGAGCGGTCGCGGTTGCTGCAGGGGCCGAAGCGGAGGCAGCTGCCGCAGCGGGCGCCGCACTGCCGCCCTTCTTGGCTTCGGCGGCGGCGATGACGTCTTCCTTGGTCAGCCGCCCGTCCTTGCCGGTGCCCTTGATCTGCGTCGGGTCGACCCCGTGTTCGAGCACTGCGCGGCGCACCGCAGGCGAAAGCGTCTGGGTGCTTTCCGGATCGTGGATCTTGGCCTGTGCGGGCACGGTGTCCTCGATCGTCTCGTTGTCGCTGCTCGCGGGAGCCGCAGGAGCTGGCGCGGGAGCGGCGGCCTTCGCCGGGGCAGCAGCCGCGCCGCCTTCCTCGACCGTGGCGATCACCGCGCCGACTTCGACCGTATCGCCGACGGCGACCTTCTGCTGGCCCATCACACCCGCGATGGGGGAGGGCACTTCGACCGCGACCTTGTCGGTCTCGAGGCTGGCGATCGGTTCGTCGACCGCGATCGGATCGCCCGGCTGCTTGAGCCATTCGCCGATCGTCGCTTCGGTGACCGATTCACCCAGCGTGGGGACTTTGACTTCCTGTGACATCGTGCTTCCTGTTCCTCAGGCGGGTTTCTTGCGGGGCGCGGTCTTGCGCTTGGGGCGTGGTGGCTGTTCACCGCCCTCGAGGCCGAGTGCGGCATTGACCAGCGCGGCCTGCTGTTGGGCGTGGCGCTTGGCGAGGCCGGTGGCAGGCGAAGCGGCCACGTCGCGCCCGGCATAGTGCGGACGCATGCCTTTGTGGCCCGCCGCATCGAGCGCAGCTTCGATCTTGCTCTCGACGAAGAACCACGAACCGTTGTTCTTCGGCTCTTCCTGGCACCAGATCACTTCCTTGAGGCCGGTCATCCGCTTGAGCCGGATTGCCAGCGGTTCGCCGGGGAAAGGATAGAGCTGTTCAAGCCGGACGATCGAGACATCGTCGAGCCCTTCCGCGTCGCGCTTCTCGATCAGGTCATACGCGACCTTGCCGCTGCACAGCACCAACCGTCGGACTTTCTTGTCCGCGATCTCGGCAGTGTCGGACATGATCCGCTTGAAGTGGCTCTCGCCGATAAACTCCTCGACGCTGCTCTTCGCCATCGGATGGCGCAGCAGGCTCTTGGGAGTCATGATGATCAGCGGCTTGCGGAACGGGCGCAGCATCTGGCGGCGCAGCACATGGAAGTAGTTCGCCGGAACGGTGATGTTGCACACCTGGATGTTATCGTTGGCGCACAACTGCAGGTAGCGCTCGAGCCGGGCCGAACTGTGTTCGGGACCCTGGCCTTCGTATCCGTGCGGCAGCAACATCACCAGGCCGTTGGCGCGCAGCCACTTGGCTTCGCCGCTGGCGATGAACTGGTCGATGATGATCTGCGCGCCGTTGGCGAAATCGCCGAACTGCGCTTCCCACAGCACCAAAGTTTTCGGGTCGGCGAGCGCAAAGCCGTATTCGAAGCCGAGCACTCCGTATTCGCTCAAGGGGCTGTCATAGACCTCGAACTTGCCGTGCGGCAGCTGGCATAGCGGGATGTACTTGCGCTCGTCGGTCTGGTCGACCCACACCGCGTGGCGCTGGCTGAATGTGCCGCGGCCCGAATCCTGGCCCGACAGGCGCACGCCGTATCCTTCGGTCACGAGGCTTCCGTAAGCGAGCGCTTCGGCGGTGGCCCAGTCGAACCCCTCGCCATCGTCGAACATCTTGCGCTTGGCGTCGAGCACGCGGCCGAGCGTCTTGTGGATCGTCAGGTCGTCGGGGACCGTCGTCAGCGTCCGCCCGAGGCTGTCGAGCAGCTTGCGCGAGATCGCGGTGTCGACGTTGCGTCGCGCCTCCTCCGGATCGACCGGCTTGTTCAGCCCCGCCCAGCGCCCGCCGAACCAGTCGGCATGGTTGGGTTCGTAGTTGTCGGCCGCCTGGAACTGCTCGTCGAGATGCGCGCGGAACTCCTCGCGCATGGTGTCGGCATCGCCTTCCTTGACCATGCCTTCCTGCAGCAAGCGGCCCGAATAGAGCACGCTGACCTTGGGGTGCTGGCGGATGCGGTCGTACATCAGCGGCTGAGTGAAGCTCGGCTCGTCGCCCTCGTTGTGGCCGAAGCGGCGATAGCACCACATGTCGATCACGATGTCGCGGCCGAACAGCTGGCGGTATTCGATCGCCAGCTTGCAGGCGAAGGTCACCGCCTCGGGGTCGTCGCCGTTAACGTGGAGGATGGGTGCCTGGACGCCCTTGGCGACGTCGGACGGGTAAGGGCTCGACCGGGCGAATTTCGGGCTTGTGGTGAACCCGATCTGGTTGTTGATCACGAAGTGCAAACAACCGCCGGTGTTGTAGCCGCGCACCCCGGAAAAGCCGAAGCATTCCCACACGATGCCCTGGCCCGCGAACGCCGCATCGCCGTGGATCAGCACCGGCAGGACCTGCTCGTGCTTCTTCAGGTCGTCGCGGATTGCCTGCTGTGCGCGGGTCTTGCCGAGCACAACCGGGTCGACCGCTTCCAGGTGGCTGGGATTGGGGACCAGGCTCATGTGCACCTTGATCCCGTCGAACTCGCGATCGGTGCTGGTGCCGAGGTGATACTTCACATCGCCCGACCCGCCGACATCTTCCGGATTGGCGCTGCCGCCCGAGAATTCGTGGAAGATCACCTTGTAGGGCTTGGCCATCACGTTCGCGAGCACGTTGAGCCGTCCGCGGTGCGCCATGCCGTAGATGATCTCGCGCACGCCGAGCTGGCCGCCGTACTTGATCACCGCTTCGAGCGCGGGGATCATCGATTCGCCGCCGTCGAGGCCGAAACGCTTGGTGCCGACGTACTTCTTGCCGAGGAAATCCTCGTACTGCTCGCCGCGGATCACGGCGGCGAGAATCGCGCGCTTTCCCTCGGGGGTGAAGGTGATGACCGCGTCGATACCTTCGATCCGGTCCTGGATAAAGCGCCGCTCCTCCACGTCGGAAATGTGCATGTATTCGAAGCCGACCTTGCCGCAGTAGTTGCGGCGCAAGATCGCGACGAGCTCGGAAATCGTCGTCCATTCGAGACCGAGCGTGCCGCCGACATAGACCGGGCGTTGCTGCGCCGCGCCGGTGAAGCCGTGGTATTCTGGCGTAAGGTCGGCGGGAAGTTCGTGGGTCGACAGGCCCAGCGGGTCGAGATCGGCGGCAAGATGTCCGCGCACGCGGTAGGTACGCACCAGCATCATCGCGCGGATCGAATCGTCGGCCGCCTGTTCGACCGCCTTCTCGTCCATCGCCTTGCCCGACTTTGCCGCCGCGGCTTTCACCGCCAACTTCATTGCCGTCGGGTCGAGCGCCTGCGTCAGCTCGTCCTCGCTCTCGCCGCCGAAAAGCGGCCAGCGCGGGTTGCTCCAGCTCGGGCCGGGTTGCGGCCCGTCCTGGTCGGTGAGCTCGGGGAGGAAATCGTGTGCTTCGTTGCCCATATCAGGCCTCCGGGGAGGAGAGAGTGTTTACGCGAGTTCCTTCAGCAGCGCGTCGAGCGTGGTGCCGAGTTCGCTGGGCGAAGGCGACACGCGGATGCCCGCCGCCTCCATCCCAGCGATCTTGTCTTCCGCGCCGCCCTGGCCGCCCGATACGATCGCGCCCGCATGGCCCATCCGGCGGCCCGGAGGTGCCGTGCGTCCGGCGATGAACCCGACCATCGGCTTGCGGATGCCCTGCTTGGCCTTGTGGGCGATGAATTCGGCGGCTTCTTCTTCCGCGCTGCCGCCGATCTCGCCGATCATGATCATCGACTTGGTCTCGTCGTCTTTGAGGAACAGGTCGAGCACGTCGATGAAGTTGGTGCCGTTGACCGGGTCGCCGCCGATGCCGACGGCGGTGGTCTGGCCGAGGCCGACCATCGTGGTCTGGTGCACGGCTTCGTAGGTCAGCGTGCCGGAACGGCTGACGACGCCGACAGAGCCTTTCTTGAAGATCGAGCCGGGCATGATGCCGATCTTGCATTCGCCCGGCGTCAGCACGCCGGGGCAGTTCGGGCCGATCAGGCGGCTGTTCGATCCGTCGAGCGCGCGCTTCACGCGGACCATGTCGAGCACCGGAATGCCTTCGGTGATGGTCACGATCAGCTCGATGCCCGCGTCGATCGCTTCGAGGATCGAGTCCGCGGCGAACGGCGGCGGCACGTAGATGCAGCTGGCGGTCGCGCCGGTCGCATCCTTGGCTTCCTTCACCGTGTCGTAGACCGGAAGCCCGATGTGTTCGGTGCCGCCCTTGCCCGGGGTCACACCGGCAACCATCTGGGTCCCGTAATCGAGCGCCTGCTGGGTGTGGAACGTGCCGGTGTCGCCGGTCATCCCCTGGGTGATGACCTTGGTGTTCTTGTCGACGAGAATGCTCATTGATCAGCCTCTTGTGAAATAGGGTGCCAGAATGGCAATCAAGCGAGCGAGCTATCCAGCCCCTTGCAGGCCACCAGCAGTTCCTCGACCGCGTCGGTCGAGACCTTGAGGTTCTTCGCTTCCTCGTCCGATAGTTCGATTTCGACCACATCCTCGATGCCGTTCGCGCCGATCACGGCGGGGACGCCGACGTAGAGGCCGTCGAGGCCGTACTTGCCTTCGACATATGCGGCGCAGGGCAGGATGCGCTTCTGGTCGCCGAGATAGGCTTCGGCCATGGCGATGGCGCTGGTGGCCGGGGCGTAGTAGGCCGAGCCGGTCTTGAGCAGGCCGACGATCTCGCCGCCGCCAGAGCGGGTACGCTGGACGATTTCGTCGATGCGCGCAGGGTCGATGCCCTTGATCTTGGCCAGGTCGTTGACCGGTATGCCGCTGATCGTGGTGTAGCTGGTGACGGGGACCATGGTGTCGCCGTGGCCGCCGAGGACGAAGGCGTTCACGTCCTTGACGCTGACGCCGAATTCCAAGGCGAGGAAGGTGGCGAAGCGCGCGGAGTCGAGCACGCCCGCCATGCCGACCACCTTGTTGTGCGGAAGCTGCGAGAATTCGCGCAGCGCCCAGACCATCGCGTCCAATGGGTTGGTGATGCAAATCACGAATGCGTCGGGTGCGTTGGCCTTGATGCCTTCACCGACCGACTTCATCACCTTGAGGTTGATGCCCAGCAAGTCGTCGCGGCTCATGCCCGGCTTGCGCGGCACGCCGGCAGTGACGATGATCACGTCCGCCCCGGCGATATCGGCATAATCGTTGGTGCCGGTGATCTTCGCGTCGAACCCTTCGATCGGGCCGCACTGCGACAGGTCGAGCGCCTTGCCCTGCGGAATGCCCTCGGCGATGTCGAACAGGACGATGTCGCCCATTTCCTTCTTCGCGGCGAGGTGGGCGAGCGTGCCGCCGATCATCCCGGCGCCGATCAGCGCGATCTTCTTGCGTCCAACGGTCTGGGCCATGGGTGCGATACTTCCCTTCGTGCGCGCGGGAACCGGCAAATGGCTGTAGCTCCCGTCCCGCGGGCGAGGGCGGCCAGTCGATGGGATGCGACCTAGGCGCGGTATTGGGGGATTGCAACCGTCAATCGAGCGATTGGAAGCAAGTTTATTTGCAAATAGTTCGCATTTGCAAATACGAGAGGCAAATTACTGGGAAAGCGTGATATCAGTTGGTTCCCCAACCCCCGTTATCGCCTGTGGCGATCGACGATCCGGCCCAGTTGGAGACGCGGTTGGCTACTTCGGTAATGTCGTTCATGCGGTAGCCGAGCATCCACAGGACGCCGAGCGCAACCGCTGTCGCAACGACGAATTTTCCGACCATGGCAAGCTCCTCCTGGGATCAACTCCTGAATGATGCGCCCGGTTCCGCCTAGCGTCCGTTGGCGCGCGCTCTGGTTTCGCCCTCGCTGCGTTCCTGTGCCAGCAGCGTGGCCGCGATATAGTCGGGTACCGCGCGACTGAAGTAGTAGCCTTGCCCGAGCGTACAGCCCGCGTCGGCAACGGTGTGGACCTGCTCGCGGGTCTCGAGCCCTTCGGCGACGATGTCCATACCCAGGCGGTTGCCCATCTCGGCGACCGCGCGGATGATCGCGTCGCTCTTCTTGCCGACGTTCGGACCGGACACGAAGCTGCGATCGACCTTGATCTTGCTGAACGGAAACTTGTTGATGTAGCCGAGCGAGGAATAGCCGGTCCCGAAGTCGTCGAGCGCGAAGCGGACACCCATCGCCGACAGCTCTTCGATGAATGCCGCGGTCGACTCGTTGTCGTCGAGGAACAGGCTTTCGGTCACTTCGAGTTCGAGCCGGTGCGGATCGAGCCCCGCTTCGCGCAGTGCCGACTGGATACCCAGTGCAGCACCCGGCGCACGAATCTGCAGCGGCGAAAGGTTGACGGCGATCGTCACGTCCTCGGGCCAACTCGCGGCGGCAATCGCCGCCTGGCGGGTGATCCAGTTGCCGAGCGTGACGATTACCCCGGTTTCCTCCGCCACCGGGATGAACTCGTCGGGGCGCAGTTCACCCTTTTCGGGGTGGAACCAGCGCACAAGCGCTTCGAAGGTGCGGATCCGTCCACTCTGGAGGTCAACGATCGGCTGGAAATAGATCGACAGTTCGTCGCGCTGGATCGCGGCGCGCAGTTCCGCCTCGATCTCGCGTCGACGCATCAGGTCGCGGCTCATCGAAGTGTCGTAGAACCGGACCTGGTTCCGCCCGCCGACCTTGGCCTGGTAGAGCGCGAGGTCGGCCGCCTGCATCAGGCTGTCGGCATCGTGCGCGTCTTCCGGCAGGATCGCCACGCCCATCGAAGTGGGAACGTTGAGCAGTTCGCCATCGATCCGCATCGGGCGCTGGATCTCCGCGAGCACGTCGGCCGAGAGCTGTTCGCAGCGCTTGCGGTTGTCGACGGGGCAAACGAGAATGAATTCGTCGCCGCCGAACCGGGCGATCGTCGAACCCTCAGGGGCAATGTTGCAGAGTCGTTCGGCGACTTCGCCCAGCACCCGGTCGCCAACCGGGTGGCCCAGCAGGTCGTTGACTTCCTTGAAGCGATCGAGATCGAGCCAGAACAGCGCCAGCGACCGTTCGGCCGGTAGCGCCATGAGCTGCTCGACCAGCGCGTTGTTGAGCCCCGCACGATTGGCCAACCCGGTCACGACGTCGGTTTCCGCGAGGACCTTCATGCGTTCGGCGAGCTTTGAACTGGTTTCCGCCGAAGCGATCGAATCGCGCAGGACCTTGAACAGGTTGTTCACGATCGTGCCCATCGCCGGCAGCAAGAGGAACAGCGTTGCCGCCATGGCGACGAAGGTCACGTCTCCGACGTACAGCGCACCGAACACGATCGGCACGGTGGAAAGGGTCAGCTGGCCCATCGCGATCATCGGTCGGCCCGCGTTGCGGGCGCAGATCCCGATGCCGTAACCGATCGCATTTGCCAGCATCAGTACCTGCACGCCGGTTCCCGTCTGCAGAACCATCGTCAGAGCGGCGAACATGCCGAGCAGACTGGCGTAGCTGAACGCCCCGATTTCGTAGACGAGCTCAAGCTTGCGTGTGCTGGTGTTGTCGCGGTTGGCATTGAGCGCGACCGCCGCAATCACGCGTACGATCGCAACCACTCCGATCACGAGACTGATAACGTAGAGCAGCTTGCTGCCCGAGGCGTAGGCCGCAATGCTGCTCGAAACCAACCCGTTGATCGCGCCGATCGCCAGCGAGCTCGGCTGGGCATACAGCGAACTGACCAGCATCCGTCGGACACGATCGCTCAATGCGTCGCGCCGCCCCTTGCCGGGCATGAGCCTGCGAGCTCGGGAGATTGGACGTTCCTCCACGAGCCTGCTGTAGGACAATTCCGTCACTGGATGGTTAAGACGCGCTAACCCGGATTACCTAGCCGCAACCGCGTCTTAAGCTGGTTTGCTTGCAGGCGTCAGATGTGGGTCAGTTTTCGCATCGTTCGCGACGCCAGCCGACGATCGAGTGTGCTGCAGATTCCCAGCCACCAATTGTACGATTGGCGGTCGCCGGAAAAGAACGCCGCTTCCGCCAACTTGCGGGCTTCGTCTGCGGCACGCAAGCCGTGCTCGCCGAAGTGGCGCAGCGCAGCGTGGAGCAACTGGTCGTCGGTCCCGGCGTGCCCCACTATCCCGTTGTCGTTCGCCGCCCGACCAGTCGCCTTGCGTGCCATCGCCCGCGCGATCGGCGAACATGCATTCGAACGGGCAAGAGCGGTCTGGATGGTCATGGGGCGATTCCTGGATCGAAGGTGGGTACGGGCGGTAGCTCTTCCCCTAACCCGGTGCCTTCTAAGAACTGGTGCGAATTCACGGTTGTCCAGATTCTAAAAGGCGTGCTTTCCGGCTCGTTTACCACGTTCAGGGAAGGGGGTGTCGAATGGCCTAGTTGGGCTGGGCAATCCAGCGCCCGGAATTGGCGTATTCGGCCTTGACCCCGCTGGCATCGGGCAGGTCTTGCGCAGTGAAGGCCCGATCACCGCCGCGCGCGCGCATTTCCGCGCTGTAGTCAGGCGGTGCATACGTGGCAGTGCTGGGCTGCGCATGCTCGATGGCCGGCACCGGTATCGCGGTTGCGCGGTGCGTCGCGTCATAGGCCTGTGCCAACACCACCGGATCGGGTGCGGAATCGGGTGCGGGAGCAAACACCTTGGGGTGCGGGGCGGCCACAGGTTCTCCGCCACGATAGAGCGCCGCGAACGCCTGCGGCATACCGGCAGCTCCGCGCCAGCGGTAGAAGGTGTGCAGCCCGATAGTGAGCACGTTGTCGAGGCTGCTCGCCCAATAGGGTCGCACGTAGGTCGCATGGTAGTGCGTCGCGAGGCCGACCGGCTGGAACACGAATCCATTGAGCGCTGCCTCGGCGACTGTGCGCGCCTCTGCCCATTTTGCCGCCATCGGACGCCGATCGAGCGATCCGTCGCACGTGAAGGTAAACTGGCATCCACTCTGCCGCTCGCTGCCCTGGAACACCACCCCGCACACGCTGTCGGGGAAGCTGGGATGCATCACTCGGTTGAGCACCACTTGCGCCACTGCCCGCTGGCCGTCAGTAGTTTCGTTCGCCGCTTCGTAATAGACCGCCATCGCCAGGCACTGCAGTGCGCGCGCCTTGCTCACCCCGGTGCCGGCGTCGCGGAACGGGCGCGCGGCAAAGCGCACATCGTTCGATGCAGCAGGAGCGGGATCGCCGTCCCAATGCGCGCCGGTATCGAGCGGCAGGGATTGCGGAGTGTCCTGCAGGTAGAAGAACGCCGATCCCGGGAAGCTCTCACCCGGTGTTTCGAACGGCATCGGCTTGGCTTGCGCGCTCGGCGCTGGATGCAGGTCGAACGCGCGCCAGTCACCCGGTGCAGCCATCGCCGGGACCGCCACTGCGGCGGCAAGCGCCAGCAATCGCCGCCCGCGATGCTTGCCTTCGAGCAGGCTCGCCAGCGACCATTCGCGCCGGGCTTGAATGCGGCGTGCATTTGTCCGGTTCGTGGCGGCGCGTGGCAGAATTGGAAATTCCCTTGCGAACGTGCGGTTGCTGCACGGCCATTCCCGACCGCGCCTGACGGCGCGTACCTGCCGGAAAGCGTTACCGCGAGGCGCTTGGCACCTCCCGTCCCTTGGCGGAACAGCTTGCAAGGCGAGGTTAAACGCCATGCTTGCGGAGCGGTAAACTTGCCCTGCGAAGCGACCCGGTGTAGCGCTCCACTCGACGTCATGGGTTGTCCGGGAAGCCGGGCCGAAGAGGGAAGGGGGTGCAATACCTCCGCTGCCCCCGCAACTGTGACCGGGGAGCGAACGGCCACGCGCCACTGATCATGCGATCGGGAAGGCGGCCGCGAGCGACGATCCGGGAGCCAGGAGACCTGCCTGCGATGGTCGTTCGCGCTGTCGGGCGGGGTGTACCGGGAGCACAGGCGGAAAAGCGCGAATCCCCGCGCCTCCCGTCGATGAGCGGCACTGTCGTTCATCGTCGGAGGTAAAATGCGCAAATATCTGATTTTATGTAGTTTGGTTGCCGTATCGTCGCCTGTGCTGGCGCAGGATGCGGGTGCCTCGTCCAATCCCGATACGATTACCGTCACTGCCACCGGCATGCAGGGCAATGTCGTCGATACCGGACAGCCGGTCACTGTGATCGGTCGGGCCGAGATCGATTCCATCCAGGGTGCCGACCTTACCCGGGTGCTCGCCCGGGCGCCCGGCGTAACGATTTCCCGCAACGGCCCGCCCGGCAACTACACCGGCGTCAACGTGCGCGGCGCGGCAGCAGACCAGTTGCTGGTGCTGGTCGATGGGGTGCGGGTGGCCGATCCCGCATCGCCCGCGGGCGGGTTCGATTTCGGCAACCTCCTGGCGGGAAACATCGCCAAGCTCGACCTGCTACGCGGGGCGAATTCGACCATCTGGGGTTCCGACGCGATCGGCGGGGTCGTGGCGATCACCACCCGTTACGACCGGGGCCTGACTGCAAGCGGCGAATACGGTGCTGACAACACCAGCTACCTCGTCGCGAACGGCGGCACCGGCAGCGATGCCTATTATCTCGGCGGGTCGGCCAGCTGGTACCGCACCGACGGGTACTCGGCAGCTAGGCTCGGGACCGAGCCCGACGGGTTCGAACAAGTCGCCGCCAACGGGCAGGCGCGGGCTTACCTGTCGAGCAGTTTCGAGCTGTTCGTGCGCGGTCGCTACGCGCAAGGCGACCTGTCGCTCGACGGTTACCCGCCGCCGAACTACACGTTCGCCGATACCGCTGAATGGCAGCGCACCCGGCAGTACTCGGGCGCGGCGGGTGCACGGTTCGACAGCGGCGTGGTGCTGCTCGAAGGCAGCTGGTCGTTCGCCGATACGCGCCGGGCGAACTTCGACCCTGCGCAAGGAACTGCGCCGACCTACACCGTAGCGGGCCACTCCGACCGGCTGGACCTGCGCGGCACTTGGCGCGCGATCGGGCCGGTGGTGGTCAACTTCGGCAGCGACGGCGAATGGACCCGATTTGTCAGCCTCTACGATGCGCACCAGTCGACCGGCACCTGGGGCGGCTATGCCCAGCTGGGGATCGAAACCCCGCGCTACGCTGCACACCTCGGCTTGCGGCACGACGAGCACGCCCGCTTCGGCGGCGAGACCACGTTCGGGGCGGACGCCAGCTTCGCGCTCGTGCCCGAGCTCCGACTGCGCGCGAGTATTGGCGAGGGCTTCAAGGCACCGACGCTGTTCCAGTTGCTGAGCGACTACGGCAACATGTCGCTGCGGCCCGAGCGGGCGACCAGCTACGACCTCGGTCTCGCCTGGCGCACCCGCGCTGCGCCGACATATGCCGAATTCACGCTGTTTCGCCGCGAAAGCTCCGACCTGATCGACTATGTCTCGTGCTACGGTGTGACGACCGGGATCTGCACCGGGCGACCCTACGGCACCTATGACAATGTCGGCCGCGCGCGAGCACAGGGGGTCGAAGTGGCGCTCGGTGTCTCGCCGTTTCGCGACCTGCGCGCGCAGCTTGCCTACAGCTACGTCGAGGCGACCGATCGCGCGACCGGCAACTGGCTCGCTCGCCGCCCGCGCCATGCGGTGACCACGTCGGTCGACTGGACCACGTCGCTCGGGCTGACCATCGGTGGGGATATGCGGCTGGTCGGCGTGCGCTACGACGATGCGGCCAACGCCGTGCGGCTCGCTGGGTATGCTGTGGGCGATCTCCGCGCGAGCTACCCCGTAAGCGATCGGATCGAGCTCTACGGCCGGATCGAGAACGTGACCGATACCAGCTACGTCGAGGTCGCGGGCTACGGCACGCAAGGCCGTGCGGCCTACATCGGGGCGCGCTTGCGGCTGTGAGGGTGCTGGCAGCCCTTGCGTTGCTGGTGGCCGGATGCGCTCCGGCTCCGGTATCGCGCACGCCGGTGATCCACCCGACGATCGTAAGCCTCAACCCATGCACCGACGCGATCCTTGCCGAGCTGGCGGGGCCGCGCCAGGTGCTCGCGCTCAGCCACTACAGCCGCGATCCGCGCGCAAGCTCGATGAACGTGGCCACAGCGCGCCGGTTCGCGACCACCGGCGGGACAGTCGAAGAAGTGCTCGCGCTCGATCCGGATATTGTGGTGGGTGGCAGCTTCATGCCGCCTGCCACCCGCGCCGCGTTCGCGCGGCTGGGGATCAAGGTCGAGACTTTCGGGATCGCCTCGAGCGTCGCCGAAAGCGAAGCGCAGGTGCGGCGGCTGGCCGTGCTCGCCGGACATCGCGCGCAAGGCGAGGCGCTGGTCAGGCGGATCGATACAGCGGTCGAGCGGGCACACTGGAGCGGCAAGCCCGCTTCGGCGATCCTGTGGCAGCCCGACGGGATCGTGCCGGGCAAGCGTGCGCTCGTTACAAGGCTGATGGCGAACGCGGGTCTTTCCAGCCAGAGCGCCGCGCGCGGGATGGGACAGGCGGATTACCTGTCGCTTGAACGGCTGCTGGCCGATCCGCCGCAGGTCCTGCTGGTCGCCGGAAACCAGCGTGGGCAGCATCACCCGGCACTGCGCGACCTGCACGGCGTGATCGAAGCCAAGTTCGATCCCGCGCTGCTCTTTTGCGGCGGGCCGACGATCATTCGCGCCGCCGACCGGCTGGCTGAAATCCGCCGGGAGGAGTCATGACCCGCCCGGTCCCGCTTTTGCTCGCGTTACTGGCGATCGCGCTGCCGCTGTCGCTTCTCGCCGGACGCGTGTGGATCGATCCCGCCAGCACGCCCAACGCGGCGGTGATCCTGATGCAGCTGCGCCTGCCGCGCGCGATGCTCGCTATCGTGATCGGTGCGGGACTGGGCGCGAGCGGGGCCGCGATGCAAGGCTACTTGCGCAACCCGCTGGCCGATCCGGGGCTGTTCGGGATCGCGCCGGGTGCCGCGCTCGGTGCGGTGGTCAGCCTGTGGTTCGGCTATGCCGCCTCGCCCTACCTGCTGCCGCTGTTCGCGCTGGCCGGAGCGGCGGGCGCGATGGCGTTGCTCGCGGCTATCGCCGGGCGCACCGGAGGGATCGCGCTGTTCACGCTTGCCGGGATGATGATCGCCAGCCTTGCGGGTGCACTCACCAGCCTCGCGATCAGCCTTGCGCCCAATGCCTTCGCGATGAGCGAGATCGTCAGCTGGCTGATGGGCGCGCTGACCGACCGCAGCTGGAGCGACGTGTGGCTCGCCGCGCCGCTGACGCTGGCGGGGATCGCCTGCCTGCTGATGGCCGCGCGCGGGCTCGATGCGCTGGTGCTGGGCGATGCGGCGGCGCGCAGCCTCGGAATGGAGCCCGGGCGACTTCAGTTCTGGCTGATTGCCGGAGTCGGTCTGGCGGTGGGAAGCGGGGTTGCGGTCGCAGGGATCATCGGATTCGTCGGACTGATCGTGCCGCACCTCGTGCGCCCGCTGACCGACCGCAAGCCGAGTTCGCTGCTGGTCCCGAGTGCACTCGCGGGCGCGCTGCTGGTGCTGGTGGCGGACTGCCTGTGCCGCGTATTGCCGCTGGTCACCGAGCTGCGCCTCGGGATCGCGCTGAGCCTTGTCGGCGCACCGTTTTTCCTGTGGCTGCTGCTGCGGATGAGGAGGGGGTTAACATGACGCTCGCCGCGCAAGACCTCTCGCTCAACGGTCGCCTTGCCGAGGTTTCTCTGGCGCTGCGACCGGGGGAGGTCACCGCGATCTGTGGGCCGAACGGGGCGGGCAAGTCGAGCCTGCTGCAATGCCTTGCCGGTTTGCTGCAGCCCGAAGCCGGGTCGGTCGCGCTCGATGGAGTCGACGTGTCAGAGATTGCTCCGCGAAGCCGCGCGCAGGCGATCGGCTACCTCCCGCAGGACGGCGAAGTGGCGTGGGATGTCGCGGTCAGGACCCTCGTCGAACTCGGCCGCTTGCCGCATCGCGATCGGGGGGATGCGCACGTTGCCGCAGCGATCCACGCACTTGATCTCGCATCGTTGGCCGATCGCCCGGTGTCGCATCTCTCGGGCGGGGAGCGCGCGCGGGCGCTGCTGGCACGGGTGCTGGCAGGAACCCCGCGCTGGATCCTTGCTGACGAACCGCTCGCCGCGCTCGATATCGCTCACCAGGTCGCGCTGATCGGCCACTTGCGGGCGGCGGCGGACAATGGCGCGGGCGTGGTGCTGGTGCTCCACGACCTTGCGCTGGCGATGAACCATGCCGACCGGGTGGTGGTGCTCGATCGCGGAACGATCGCAGCCGACGGCGCTCCCGAAGAGGCGCTGTCGGCCGGGATCATATCCCGCGTCTGGGGCGTTCCCGCGCGCTGGCTGGGCGAGCCGGGCGCGCGGGCACTGATTGCTGGCTAAGCGCTACTTCTTGTCCGCCACCAGCCCGTGGGCTTCGAGCATCGGCTCGACGTTGGGGTCGTGCCCGGTGAAGTTCTCGAACATCTTGTAGTAGTCGACCGTCGCGCCCTTGCTGAGCACGGTCTGGCGGTAGTGATCACCGTTCGCACGGGTCAGTCCGCCGTGGTCGAGGAACCACTTCTGGCTGTCGCGGTCGAGCATCTCGGTCCACAGGTACGAGTAATAGCCCGCCGAATAGCCGTTCGGGTCCGAGAAGATGTGGCTGAAGTAGCTGCTGCGATAGCGCGGCGGCACGAGGTCGGTCTCGAGGCCGAGTTGCTTCAGGCTCTTCTCCTCGAACGCATCGACCGCTGCGGGCGTATCGATCGCCGCTGCCTGTTCGGGGCTCAGCGCGTGCCACTTCATGTCAAGCAGTGCGGCTTCGACCACTTCGCCGAAGTCGTAGCCCTGGTTGAACTTCTTGGCCGCCTCGATCTTGTCGATCAGTTCTTGCGGGATCGGCGCGCCTGTCTTCCAGTTCTTGGCATAGTGCGCCAGGACATCTGGGTAGCTGGCCCACATTTCGTTGGTCTGGCTGGGATATTCGACCCAGTCGCGCGCGGTAGCAGTGCCCGACAGCGAGGCATAGCGGCCATCGGCGAAGAACCCGTGAAGCGCATGGCCGAATTCGTGGAACATCGTCTCCACGTTGTCGAAGCTGACCAATTGCGGTTCGCCTGCAGGTGCCTTGGGGATGTTGAGCACGTTGTAGATCACCGGCTTGTCGCCAAACAGGTGGCTCTGGTCGACGAAGTTGCTCATCCACGCCCCGCCGCGCTTGTTGTCGCGCTTGTAGGGGTCGAAATAGAAGATCCCGAGCTCGCTGCCGTCGGCGTCGAACACGTCGTAGGTCCACACGTCGGGATTGTAGACCGGCAGGTCGGTGCGCTTCTTGAAGGTCAGCCCATAGAGCTTGTTCGCGGCGTAGAACACGCCGTCTTCGAGCACCCGGTGGATCTCGAAGTACTGCTTCACTTCGTCTTCGTTGAAGGCGTATTTCTTGGCCTTCACCCGGTCGGCGAACATGTACCAGTCCCATGGCTTGACGGTGAAGTCCTTGCCTTCGGCCTTGATCTCGGCGTTGAGCATCGCCGCGTCGGACCGCTGCGCGGCAGCAAGCGCGGGGACCATCTGCTGCATGAAATCGAGCGCGGTCTTGGGGTTCTTCGCCATCCGGTCGTACATCACGTAGGTCGCCCAGTCGGGATCGCCGAACAGCGCGGCCTTGTCGGCCCGCAGCTGAGCGATCTTGGCGACCAGCGCGCGGGTGTCGTTGGCATCGCCTTGCTCGGTGCGGGTCCAGCTATGCTCGAACAGCGCCTGGCGGGTGGGGCGGTCTTCGATCTCGGCGAGAGCGGGCTGCTGCGTCGTGTTCTGCAGCGGGATCACGTACTTGCCGGGCATCCCGCGTTCGGTGGCGGCATCGGCAGCGGCGGTGATCTCGCCGTCGGTCATGCCCGCCAGCTTGGCCTTGTCATCGATCACCAGCGAACGGGCCTTGTTGGCCGCGGTCAGGCGCTGGCTGAATTCGGTAGTCAAGGTGGAAAGCGCGGTGTTGATTTCCTTGACCTTCGCCTTCTGGTCCGGCGTCAAAAGCGCGCCGGCGTGGACCATGTTCTTGTAGGTGATGTCGAGCAACTTGGCGTCTTCGGCGTCGAGCCCGAGCGAAGCGCGTTCGTCATAGACCGCCTTCACGCGCGCGAAGAGCCTGGGATTGAGCATGATCGCGTCCGAGTGGGCCGACAGCTCGGGGCTGACCTTGGCATCGGTCGCGTCGAGCACGTCGTTGGTGTTGGCCCCGGTCAGTGCGTAGAACACGTAGGAGACTCGGGTCAGCATCCGGCCCGACTTCTCGAGCGCGACGATCGTGTTGTCGAAGGTCGGCGGGGCCGGGTTGTCGACGATCGCCTGCACTTCGGCCGAGTGGACCTTCATCGCCTGTTCGAACGCGGGCGCGAAGTCGGCGTCCTTGATCTTGCTGAAGTCCGGTGCGTGGAACGGCAGGCTGGATTCGGTGGCGAAATAGCCGGTGGCTTGCGGCACTGTGGGCGCGGTGTTGGTCGCAGTATCGTCAGTGCTGGCGACAGCGGTATCGTCGGGCATCGTGGCACAACCTCCGAGCAGTGCGGCACCCAGCGCGGCAGGCGCCGCGGCGGCGAAGAAACGGGTCTTGATCAATGTGGAAACTCCCAGTGCGACGTTTTGCTCCCCCTGAATGGCACGCACGATTAGCGACCACGGCGAGCAATATGAGACTGGGGCAATTCAAGCGGGATTCGATTGCAATTGCAACCGGATTGCGGGCGTTGGCCGAGGCAATACGGCGTTGGTCGAGCGTATCGCGCTTCGATCCGTCCGGCGTCAGAACGAGAGCGTGACCACCACCGTGTCGCTATAGGTGCCGGTGGCGACCGACGATCCGCTGGCTGGAACCTGGCCGTACATCGGCACGGAGACCTGGCTCCCGGAATCGACTGGCACGCTCACGGACTGCCCGCCGCTGCCCCATACCTGCGTGTGCGCGGCGTCGCTGTAGATCGCATAGGGAACCAGTGTGCCGTCGGCAGCGGCGAGGTATCGCGTGGTCCCTTGTGCATTGGTGCCCTGGTCGAGCGACAGGCTGACCGCGTTTCCGGTGGGTACGGCGGAGCACGAGACGGTGACGCTCGAGTTCGCGTCGATCGTCTGGCTCGCCTGTCCGGTGAAGGTCAGCGGGTTGGCCTGGACCGAGCACGAAGACTGGATGGTCAGCGATACATCGACGGTCGCCGTCGCGGTGCCTGCGAATGCCGGCAGCGGAGCGATGCCCGCGAGACCGGCCAGCACCAGGCCAAGAGCCCTGCAAATCTTCCGACGGTTTTTCGCGTGCGCCATGGAGGGCGTGATCCGCCAGGCGAACAAAGCGATCAATCGCGCTGGCGGGCTGTGGAGCAAAATCGGACACTATCCGCGAATAACGTAAACCTGGTCATCGAAGCGGCCATTCGGCGATCGCATCATACTGCGATCCGGTAATTGCCAGTGTGCTCTCGAATAGGGAAAAATACGCAACCGGCCATGCGGGTGCCGACAAGTTGGCGTGGTCGGCCAACCATCGGCCGATCGGCCCTGCACCCCCTGCAAGCCGGGCAAGGGTGACGTGCGGGGTAAACTTGCGGTGTTCCGGCTCCAGGCCGACCGACTGGCAGGCACGCTCGACTTTCTTTTGCAGCGTATCGAGAGCGGGGCTGGGCGCGACTGCCGCCCACAGCGCGGTAGCGCGGCCCTTGCGTTCGAAGTGACCGACCCCGCGGATCGCCAGGTCGAACTTGTGCGCGTCGATCCGCTGGAGAGCGACCAGCAGGTCGTCGGCGCGATGCGGGTCGATTTCACCGATGAAGCGCAGCGTCAGGTGGAGTTGGTCATCGCCTTGCCAGCGGGCGGCTTCGACCCCGCCCATTGCCGCGTACAATACTTCGCGAATTTCCGCCGGGGGGCGGAGCGCAACGAACAGGCGGGGCAGGGCGGCGGGCATCGGAGCTGATCCGATACGCCGCCGCCCGGCTCACGCCAAGCTTACCAGATGCGCGCGCGCTTGTCGGGCGCGATGTAGAGCTTCTGGTCGGGGGTCACGCCAAACGCATCGTACCATGCATCGACGTTGCGCAGCGGGGCGAACGCGCGGATCGCGCCCGGGCTGTGCGGGTCGGTGGCAATCTGGCTGGCAACCGCTGCCGGACGCGCCTTGGTGCGCCACACTTGCGCGAAGCCGAGGAAGAAGCGCTGGTCGCCGGTCAGCCCGTCGAGCACCGGCGGCGTCTTGCCGTCGAGCGAGCGATGGTAGGCGTCGTAGGCCACCTCGACCCCGGCGAAGTCGGCAATGTTTTCGCCCATCGTCAGGTCGGGATTGACGTGGCTGCCGGGGACCGGCTCGTAGCTGGCGTACTGGTCGCCGAACACCTTCGATTCCGCGACGAAGCGCTTGGCGTCTTCCGGGGTCCACCAGTCGCGCACCTTGCCGGTGGCATCGACCTTGCGGCCCTGGTCGTCGAACCCGTGGCTGATCTCGTGGCCGATCACCACGCCGATCGCGCCATAGTTGACCGCCGGATCGGCGTGCAGGTCGAAGAATGGTGCCTGCAGGATGCCGGCCGGGAACACGATCTTGTTCTGGTTGAAGCCATTGTAGGCATTCACCGTCTGCGGGTTCATGCCCCACTTCTTGCGATCGACCGGCTTGCCGAGGTCTTCCATCGCATAGGCGTGGTTGAATTCACCGGCGCGCTCGACGTTGCCGAGCAGGTCATCGGGCTTGATCGTCAGGCCGTCCCAGCTGCGCCACATGTCGGGATAGCCGACCATGACCATCATGTTCTTCAGCTTGAGCAGCGCCTGCTCCTTGGTCGCGTCGGACATCCAGGTATTGGTGCGGATGCGATCGGCCATTCCGGCCTTCACGTTGACGACCAGCTTTTCCATTTCGGCCTTCGCCGCGGGCGGGAAGTACAGCTTGACGTATTGCTGGCCGACCAGCTGGCCGACCGCGCCGTTGACGAGGTTCACGCCGCGCTTCCAACGGGGATCGAGTTCGGTCACGCCCGAAAGCGTCTTGGTATAATCGAACCGGGCGTTGACGAAATTGTCCGAGAGATATGGCGCGGCCTGGCTGATCACGTGGAACCGCTCCCACGCCTTGAGCGTGTCGAGCGGGGTATCGCCGACGATCTGCGCGATCGCCTTGATGGCGGTCGTTTCGCCGATGATCATGCGCTGCTGCGCGGGCACGTCGGCACCGGCGAAGAACGCATCCCAGTCGATGCCCGGAGCGTAGGCGGCAAATTCGGCCGAGCTCATCGGGTTGTTGGTCTTGTCGATGTCGCGCGATTCCGCCGGGGTCCAGCTGGCCTTGGCGATGCTGGTCTCGAGGGCGAGGATCGCGTCTGCCTTGGCGGCGGCATCGGGCGTGTCGGTCAGTTCGAGCGCCTTCTGCACCCATGCGCGATAGGCTGCGCGCTGCTTGGCGAACTTCTCGTCGAGGTAGTAGTCGCGGTTGGGCAGGCCCAGCCCATCCTGGCCGATATAAAGGACATTGATGTTGGGGTTATCGGTGTCGGCATAGACGAACGTACCGACCGCCGAGATACCGAACTTGCCGCCGCTTGCACCCATGAAGCGGGCGATCCCGGACTTGCTGTCGATCGCCGCAACCTGGTCGAGGTCGGCCTTCAGCGGGGTCCAGCCCAGAGCATTGACCTGGTCGGTGTTCATGAAGCTCTTGTAGAAATCGCCGTATTTGCTGCCGGCGGGCGCGTTCATGATGATGTCGCGGGTTTCCTTCTGGACCCGGTCGAAGGTGTCGCGAAACGCACCGATCGAAGCACGGTCGGCCGGGATTTCGGCGGACTTGAGCCAGGTGCCCCAGGCATATTCGTCCCAATTGTTGCCCGGCTTGACCGACTTGTCCATTGCCTTCAGGTCGATGCCGAACGGCGCGTAGAACGGGGTGTTGCCTTCGGCGGTTTGGGTGGCGGCAGCGGGTGCATCCTCGGCCAGCGAGGGGGCGGTTACCACAAGTGCCAGCCCGGCCACACCGGCGGCCAGCATCGAACGAAATGCCATGGGAGTCTCCTGTCAGGGTCTGTCGTGGTGCCCGCGTAGCAGCTTTTTCCTTTTGTCGCAGAACATTCGACGGAAGATGTTTATCGTTCGGCAAACGACAAAAGCGGAACCGGAGGGCGGGTTTATCCGTAGCACTAGCGGACGCTTCCTCTCATACTCCCAGTTCCAATCCGAAAGGCCTGCCAATGGCGAAAACCGTTGCCGAAATCGTTGTCGATGCCATCGAACAGGCAGGAGCCAGGCGGATTTACGGGATCCCGGGAGACACGATCAATCACTTCACCGACGCTGTCTCGCGTTCAAGCCTGCGCTGGGTGCAGGTGCGGCACGAGGAAGTCGGCGCGTTCGCTGCCGGGGGCGAGGCCTACATGACCGGCGAACTGGCGGTCTGCGCGGGCACCTGCGGGCCGGGCAGCCTGCACTTCGTCAACGGCATCTATGAAACCCACCGCAACGGCGCGCCGGTGCTGCTGATCGCTTCCGACGTCGACCGGCGCGAGAAGGGCTTCGACTTCCCGCAGGAGGTCGACCAGAAGAAGATCTACGAGCAGCACTCTGTGTTCTGCGAAGCGATCTCGCATCCGGCGCAGGCCCGCCGGATCGTCGCCAAGGCGGCGCAGGCTGCTCTCACGAAGCGCGGCGTGGCGGTCGTGATCGTCAACGGCGACATGTTCACCGAAACCGATGCCGACGGTGCCGACTGGCGGATTTATCGACCTCACCCGATTGCCCGGCCCAACGATGCGGAAATGGCGGAGTTGGCGCAGGCGATCGACACTGCGAAATCCGTGACCGTCTATGCCGGGATCGGCGCGCGCGATGCGCATGACCAGATCGTGGCGCTGTGCGAGAAGCTCAACGCACCGATGGTTCACACTACCCGGGCGAAGGAATGGCTCGAACCGGACAATCCCTACAATGTCGGGGTCAATGGCATCCTCGGCAACAAGGCCGGGGTCGAAGCGATCCATACTGCCGACCTGGTGCTGTGCCTAGGGTGCGATTTTGCCTACGGCCAGTTCTGGCCCGAACAGGCAAAAGTGGTGCAGGTCGATATCGACCCGACGCACCTGGGGCGCCGCTCGCCTATCCACATGGGGCTGGTCGGTGACTGTGCGGCGACGCTCGACGCGCTGATCACGCTAGTGACGGCGAAGGAAGATCGCGCGCATCTCGACCGGGCATTGGCGCAGTGGAAGGACGACTTGGCCGGATACCAGGAGGCGGGCCGCGAGCCCGACTCCAGCCTGATCCACCCGCAATTCGTCGCCAACATGCTCGACAAGAGAGCCGCTGACGATGCAATCTTCGTGTCCGACGTCGGCACCTCGATGGTGTGGATGCTGCGGCACATCACCGCCAACGGCAAGCGGCGGTTCCTCAACAGCCTGCTGCATGGGACGATGGCGAGCGGCTATCCGCAAGCGATGGGGGCGAAGCTCGCCTACCCCGAGCGACAGGTGATCGCGATGTGCGGCGATGGCGGGATGACCATGCTGATGGGTGACCTCATCACGCTGGTGCAGGAGAAAGTGCCGCTCAAGCTGCTGGTGTTCGACAACTCGACGCTCGGTTTCGTCGAGATGGAGCAGCGCGTCGAGGGCCTGGTCGACCACTACACCACGCTGGAGAACCCCGATTTCGCCAAGGTGGCCGAAGCGATCGGGATCGCCGGCTGGCGGGTCGAGAACGCGTCCGACCTTGCCGGGGCGATGGACGCATGGCTGGCCGAACCCGGCCCCGCGCTGCTCGATGTGAAGGTCAACCGGGTCGAACTGGTGATGCCGCCCGAGGTCAAGGCCGGGCAGGTTGCCAGCACCGCGCTGTTCGGCGTGAAAGCGGTACTCAGCGGGCGGACAAAGGAAGTCGTCTCGCTGCTGCGAGACAACTTCCTGCGCTAAGCGCGGTTTGGTTCAGAGCACGAAGTCGCCCGCGTCCAGATGGATCTGGCCCGTCAGCAGAAGGTAGAAGTCTGCCCCGCCATCGCCGTTGGTGTCGCCGGAAACGTAGGTCGTGTTGCCGACGATTTCGTAGTGCAGCTCGCCTGCATGGCCGGAGAATGCCGAGCTGCCGATCCAGTCGAACGCCTGGTTTCCGGCAGTCGTAGTGTCGGCATCGAGCAGGTGGAAGTCGATCAGGTCGTGCTGCGACTGGTTGAAGTCCTGGATCCTGTCGGCGCTAGCCGTGCTGGTTCCAACGTCGGCGGTATTGAACAGGAACTGGTCCGATCCCAGCCCGCCAACGAGTATATCGATTCCCTGTCCGCCCACGACCAGGTCGTCGCCCGCCTGGCCGTTGACGATGTCATTCCCGCTCGATCCGTATACCCGATCGTTGCCGCTTCCGCCGTAGACGTGGTCGTCGCCGCCTCCGCCGTTGACATAGTCGACACCCGCATTTCCGTAGACATGGTCGTTGTTGGGTCCGCCGTCGAGCGTATCGTCGCCACCACCGCCGGAAATGAAGTCGTCGCCGCCACTGCCGGTTACCGAGTCATTGCCCGGGCCGGCGCGGACGGTATCGTTGCCCGTTCCGACATCGATCGTGTCGTACCCGCCCAGGCCATAGATGATGTCGTCGCCGCCGTTGCCGTGGATGATGTCGTCCCACGACGTCCCGTTGATCGTCTCGGAAGCGGTTGTCCCGTTTATCTGGGTCGCCGGGGCGACTACAATGTGCTGGTTGTATGGGTTGGAAAGCTCGAGCCAGCGGGACGCGAGCAAGAGTGATGCATCGGATAAACTGTCGCCGTTGAAATCGAACTGCAGGATCGTCTGATCGCCCGATTTCACATAGCGGTATTCGCCCGCTGTGTCGCTGAATGTCGCTCTGCCTATGAACGTGGTGACAAGGTACGAACCGGTCGTGTTGTTTTCGAGAGAGATCGTATCGCCGCGATCGAAGTCGGTGATGGTCGTCCCGTCGATCGCGTCGGCTGTGCCGTCCCAGCTAAACGTATCGGGGCCGCCGCCGCCGGTGTAGGTGTCGGTCCCGCCCGATCCGCTGCTGCTCGAAAACAGGTCATTGAAAACCGAACCGATGAAGGTGTCGTTGCCGGCACCGTCGAGCAGGCCGACGTGGATCGGGGACCCGGACGCATCGACCGTCTGGTCGAACTGCGCATCGTATTGGCCCAGGTTCAGGTATTCGATCGAGGTAGCGGAAAGCGTTGTCGCGGAACCTTGCTTCACCTGGACCGAGGAATCGCCGTTCGGTAACGTGCCGCCGGTAACAAAGGCGGTGGTTCCGTCCGGATTGAGCGCTTTGACGACAGTATCCTGGCCATCTCCTCCGGTGACCACGTCGTTACCCAGGTAGACGTCGAAAGTGTCGGGATATTGCGAGCCGATGAGGTGATCGTTGCCGCTGCCGGTCTTGATCCACACGTTGCCGTAACCGGCCAGCGTGGACACGAACTGCGAGGCGTTTACGGTGATGTCGACCGAGTAGGTGTAGCTAGGGTCCCGCGCCCAGATGGCGAGTTCCTCGATGTTCGAGTACGTGGTGTTGAATATCCCGAGGCTGTCGTAGACATGCGTTCCCGAAACCGAGATGGTCAGTCCGCCTGATGGCTCCGGGAACCACGGCTGGTAGTAAAGCGGGAAGAGCAGGACATCGAATCCGCCGCCGCCATCGACCGTATCGCTGCCCGGGCTGCCGACGATGACGTCGTCGCCATCAAGCGCATCGATCGTGTCGTTGCCGGTCGTCCCCTGAAGGGTGTCGTTGCCGGTAGTTCCGGTGATTGTCGCCATCGCTCAAAGCCCCCTACGGCTGGCGGAACAGTATCTCCGCTGCAGCCTGCGCGATCGTTGCTTATTGTTTTATCGGGAAAGTTCGGCGAGTCCAGCATCAATCATGCGCCGAGGAGCGCGCTCCGCCAACCGCGCTCGGATGAGCACGGCTGGACGGAAGAGAGCTGACAAGGTCTCGACGCCGCGTGCTTGGCCGACGGTCAGAGCACGAAATCGGTTGCCTGCAGGTCGATCTGGCCGGTGAGCCACAGCACGAAGTTTGCGGTGCCGTCGCCATTCGTGTCGCCATAGATGTAGGTCGTGTTGCCGACGATCTCGGCGCGCAGTTCGCCTGCCGTCGAACTGAACGCATCGGCGCCGATCCAGCTGAACGCCTGGTTGCCTGCGGTGGTCGTATCCGCGTCCATATTGTGGAAATCGATCACGTCGCCGTCAGACTGGCTGAAATCTGTGATCCTGTCGGTTACTGAGAGGCCCGCGCCCAGGTGTCCTTCACCGAACAGGAACCTGTCAGCGCCCAGGCCACCGACAAGCGTGTCGATACCCGGCCCGCCGACAATCAGGTCATCGCCGGTCTGGCCGTTGAGCAGGTCCGCGCCAACGCTGCCATTGAGGTTGTCGTTTCCTGCACCTCCGATCAGGGTGTCGTTGAGCCCGCCGCCGTAGAGCGCGTCGTCGCCCCCGTTTCCGTAGAGCCGGTCACTACCCTGGTCGCCAAAGAGCGCGTCGTTTCCGGCGCCGCCAAAGAGCGCATCGTTGCCGCCGCCGCCATAGAGTGAATCCGCCCCGGCTTGACCGCGCAGTTCGTCGGCACCGCCGTTGCCGAGAAGGATGTCGTCTCCGCCGCGTCCGTAGATCGAATTGGCAATCGCGTTGCCGGCGATTACGTTGTTTTCGTCGTTGCCGATCCCGGTGACCGCGCCGGTCATCAAATTGAGGTTTTCGACATTGGCCGACAGCACGACCTGTTCGGTGTAGGAATCGACCGTGTCGTTGCCCGCGTCGATGCCTTCGACGATCGTGTCGAACGCATCGTCGACCCGGTAGGTGTCGTCACCATTTCCGCCCACCAGCTTGTCTGCCCCTGCGCCGCCAACCAGCAAGTCGTTGCCGGCATCGCCGACGAGAAGGTCGTTCCCATCGAAGCCGTAGAGGATGTCGTCCCCGGCGAGCCCGTTGAGCCAGTCCTTCCCGGCGGTTCCTTCCATCAGGTCGTTACCGGCGGTGCCGAGTGTCTCGATGAGATTGTCGACCGTCACGATGCCGTGAGTAGTGTTGACGAAGAACACCGTCTGGTCGGGTGAAAGCGTCAGCTCCTCGCCCCATTGCAGGACGTTGTAGTCATAATTCCCGATGGCGAAGGTGTTGGTCAGCGACAGGTCGCCGGTGTTGATGGTCACGATCCGGTCGCTATCGGGATCGATCGCGTAGAGCTTGGTCCCATCGTTGCTGAATGTGAGGCCGGGGCTGTTGGCGAGAAACGCGTAAGTGTCCGCCAGGTTTGCGATGTAGTTGAAGTTGCCGTCGTAGAGATGGAACCCGCCGCCGGTTACGATGGCGATAAACCCGCTGGCACTGGTGCCGTAGAACGCTTCGACCCCGGCAGCATAACCATACACACCGTTTTCGTAGATCCCGTTGTTCCCGTCCTGCTGGCCTGCGCTGTCGATCAGGTAATATTCGGCCGAGGACAGGCCGAGTTGGCCGAGCAGGATATCACCGGTGGTCTTGGCCTGGGTGAGCGACGCGGCATAGCCGAGCCCGGCGTAGTACGATCCGGTTGTGGCGAAGGTATTGTTCTGCAGGTCGAGCGTCACCAGCGGTGCCCAGCCGCTCCATCCAGGCAGGATGTTCTGACTGATGATCGCGTGGCCGTTGTCGGTGAACGCGACATCGGCAAAAGTGTAGTCGCTGCCGTGGTTGGTGTAGGTCAGCGTCGTCGTTTCGCCGGTCGCCAGGTTGACCTTGTAAACTGCGGCCACCGTCTCGTTTGCGGGCCAGTTTCCATCGGCTCCTTCGACGAAGCTGACCGGGGTCGCTTCGGTAACCAGCGCGTATTGCCCGTTGGGCGAAATGGCGATGGCGTCGAGATCGTTGCCGATGTGCCAGCTCGATACGAGTTGCCCGGTGGTCCCGTCGTATCCGCGCAGGACGCCGTCGTTGCCCGCGACGTAGACGATGCCGGTGCTTGCGCGCACGGCGTAGTTTTCGCTGCCGTCACCGGCGGCCAGAAGTTCGGTCATTCGGATACTCCCAAAGGCAGCTCCCCACTGCCTTCCAGAGTCCGCAACTTAATCTCGCTAAACCGAAAGACAATCCTGAAATCGATCGATTGGGCTTTTCTTTCAGGTCGCTAGCGCGAACGGTCAAACCCCCGCCAACGGCGCCAAGGTTACCCCTCGTCGATCACCGCCTTGCCGCTGGGGACGGGCGGGATGGCTTCCGCTTCGGCGGCCGAATCGGTCCGGTCGACGATCTTGCCCGACAGCAGGAACACGAACGGCAGTGCCACCATCGAGATAAGGCCGTTAGTGATCGCCATCGTGCTGAACTGGAGGTGGAACTTGTCCATCGCCGCTGAACCCAGCCAGTCTGCCCCGAACAGCGAAAGGTTGCGTACGCTGACCATCAGCGCGAAGCCGAGCGCTTCGCTGCCCGCGGGGGCGGAGCGCATGTAGAGGTCGCTCAGCGCCATGTCGGCCGCCGCCCAGCCGAGGCCCCACAGGCTTTCGATCACGATCGCCTGGTGCATCGAATTGTAGAACGCATAGCTCATCTGCGCGAGCCCGCCGGCGAGGATGAACCAGAACAGCAGCTTGCGCAGGTTCCAGCGTTTGGCGGCATATGTGCCGTAGAACGTCGCGGTCAGCATAGCGAACGCCCCGTTGAGCAGCAGCATCAGCCCCTGCTGTTCGGTGGTCATGTGGATCACGTTCTGCTGGCGATAGAACAGAGCGGTCTGGATGCCCGGCGCGAAATAGAACAGGAAACTGAAACCGGCCGCCGCCCACATTGTCTTGGCAGCCGCGATCTTTTTCAATTGCGCTCCGGCATCGCTCAGCAACCGCGCGGAATCGACCTCGATGCGCTTTTCCTTGAGGAAGAAGATCGCTGCGGGGATCGGCAACAGCATGATCACCGCACCGGCTGCGCCGGTATAGCCGAACGCCATCGCCGCCAGCAGCCCGCCCACTGGGCCGCCGACCACGCCCGCCATCTGGTAGGCGATCTGGAACACCGATGCGAACTTGCCCGATGCCTTCAACTCCTGCGCTTTCTGCGTCATGTAGCCGCCGGTCGCAGTGCTGGTGATCACCATCGCCACGTTGATCAGGATGCACACCGTCAGCAGCGCGCCGTAGTGGTGCGGGGTAAAGATCAGCGCGACGAACCCGAGCACTGCGAGCACCGCGCCGAGCAGGATATAGCTGCGCCGCCGGGTGCCGTAGAGCGGGAAGGCGTCGGTGAAGATGCCGAAGAACGGCTTGAAGTACCACGCCAGCCCGATCCAGAAGAAGAACGCCGCGGTCGCTTCCTTGCTCTCGTGCAATTCGTTCTTGAGCAGGTTCTTGAGCGGGATCAGCCCGATCGCCTGCAGCTGGCTGAGCGTGACCGCGGTGATCCCCATGAACACCACGAGGAACGCGAAGATCATCTCGCGCTTCCGGGCGGCGGGGTCTGGCTGGGTGGATGCGACGGCGGTTTCGTCAGGCGACGACGGGGGGATGGCAGCCACGAAGTGCTCCTTGCATTGCGCGTCCGCAACCTCCCCCCTTGCTGGATGATGCGGATCTGATGGCAGCGACTAACCAAATCCTGTCGCAAAATGCGAATGGTTTTTGTCGCTACTAGTCAATGAGCGAGCAACGAAGCGATTGCTGCCGGATCGATCGATTGCAATTTGCGCCTCTCGCCCCACCTTGTCCGCAGCCGCCCGGTGTGGCGGGGGAGGGGGATGCCTGCCCTCTTGACTCATGCGAACATTACCGGAACACAGCGCTTCATGGCCCTCACCACTATTACCGTCAAAGGCGCGCGCGAGCACAACCTCAAGGGCTTCGATATCGAGCTGCCGCGCGATGCGCTGATCGTGGTCACGGGGCTCTCGGGTAGCGGCAAGTCGTCGCTCGCGTTCGATACGATCTATGCCGAGGGGCAGCGGCGCTATGTCGAGAGCCTTTCGGCCTATGCGCGCCAATTCCTCGAGATGATGCAGAAGCCCGATGTCGAGCATATCGACGGGCTTTCCCCTGCGATTTCGATCGAGCAGAAGACCACCAGCCGCAACCCGCGCTCGACCGTCGCCACGGTGACCGAGATTTACGACTACATGCGGCTGCTGTGGGCGCGGGTGGGCGTGCCGTATTCGCCCGCCACGGGCCTGCCGATCGAGGCGCAGACCGTCTCCAACATGGTCGACCGGGTGATGGCGCTGCCCGAAGGGACGCGGCTCTACCTGCTCGCCCCGGTGGTGCGCGGGCGCAAGGGCGAATACCGCAAGGAACTGGCCGAGTGGCAGAAGGCGGGCTTCACCCGAGTGCGGATCGACGGCGAGATGCACGAGATCGAGCAAGCGCCCGCGCTCGACAAGAAGTACAAGCACGACATCGAAGTGGTGGTCGATCGTCTTGCGGTCCGTGAAGGGATCGAGACGCGGCTGGCCGACAGCTTCGAGACCGCGCTCAAGCTCGCCGACGGGCTGGCCTATGTGGATCTGGCGGATGGAGTTGTGCCGGGGCGCGAGGGCGAGGAACAGGGCGGGGCCAACGTCACCGGCGGGCAATTGAAGGGCGCGGGGCTCCCGCCCAACCGCATCGTGTTCTCCGAAAAGTTCGCCTGCCCGGTCTCCGGCTTCACTATCGAGGAGGTCGAGCCGCGGCTGTTCAGCTTCAACGCGCCGCAGGGTGCCTGCGCGACGTGCGACGGCCTCGGCGAGAAGCTGCTGTTTGATCCGCAGCTGGTGGTCCCGAATGAGGCGCTGACGCTGAAACAGGGCGCGGTGGTGCCGTGGGCCAAGTCCAACCCGCCGTCGCCCTATTACATGCAGGTGCTCACCAGCCTCGCGAAGGCGTATGACTTCGACCTGACGACCCCGTGGAACGAGCTTGCACCCGATCAGCGCGACATCATCCTCCACGGCACCGGCGGGATGCCGGTCGCGCTCACCTTCAAGGACGGGCGCAAGGAATACACCGTCACCAAGCCGTTCGAAGGGGTGATCGGCAACCTCAACCGGCGCATGATGCAGACCGAGAGCGCGTGGATGCGCGAGGAACTGGGCAAGTACCAGACCGCGCAGCCGTGCGAGGCGTGCGGCGGCAAGCGGCTCAATGACAAGGCGCTGGCGGTGAAGATCGCGGGCACTGACATCGCCGAGCCCACGAAGATGAGCGTCACCGCCGCGAAGGACTGGTTCCTCGCGCTGCCGGAGAAGCTCACCGACCAGCAGAACCAGATCGCCCGCGCGATCCTGAAAGAGATCAACGAGCGGCTGGGCTTCCTCGACAACGTCGGGCTCGACTACCTCAACCTTGATCGCACCTCCGGAACACTGAGCGGCGGGGAGAGCCAGCGCATCCGCTTGGCCAGCCAGATCGGCTCGGGCCTCAGCGGCGTGCTCTACGTGCTCGACGAGCCGAGCATCGGCCTCCACCAGCGCGACAACGACCGGCTGCTCGAGACGCTCAAGCGGCTGCGCGATCTCGGCAACACCGTGATCGTGGTCGAGCATGACGAGGACGCGATCCGCAGCGCCGACCATATTGTCGACCTCGGCCCCGGCGCGGGGGTCCACGGCGGCGAAGTGGTCGCGCAGGGCACGCTCGAGGAGATCCTGCGGGCGAAGAACTCGCTCACCGCCGATTACCTCACCGGGCGGCGGGAGATCGCGGTGCCGGCCAAGCGCCGCAAGGGCAACGGCCACCGGCTCACCGTCCACGGCGCGCGGGCGAACAATTTGCAGGACGTCACCGCCAGCATCCCGCTCGGCACCTTCACCTGCGTCACCGGCGTATCGGGCAGCGGCAAGTCGAGCTTCACGATCGACACGCTCTATGCCGCCGCCGCCCGCCAGCTCAATGGCGCGCGTGTGGTCGCCGGCCCGCACGAGCGTGTCACCGGCCTCGAATATTGCGACAAGGTGATCGAGATCGACCAGAGCCCGATTGGCCGCACCCCGCGCTCCAACCCGGCGACCTACACTGGCGCGTTCACCAATATCCGCGACTGGTTCGCCGGCCTGCCCGAGGCGCAGGCGCGCGGCTACAAGCCCGGGCGGTTCAGCTTCAACGTCAAGGGCGGCCGGTGCGAGGCGTGCCAGGGCGATGGCCTCATCAAGATCGAGATGCACTTCCTGCCCGACGTCTACGTGACCTGCGAGGAATGCGGCGGCAAGCGCTACAACCGCGAGACGCTGGAGGTGAAGTTCAAGGGCCACTCGATCGCCGACGTGCTCGACATGACGATCGAGGATGCGGAGGAGTTCTTCAAGGCCGTCCCCCCGATCCGCGACAAGATGCATATGCTCAACGAGGTGGGGCTGGGCTACGTCAAGGTCGGCCAGCAGGCGACCACGCTATCGGGCGGGGAGGCGCAGCGGGTGAAGCTCGCCAAGGAACTCAGCCGCCGCTCCACCGGGCAGACGCTCTATATCCTGGACGAGCCGACCACCGGCCTGCACTTCGAGGACGTGCGCAAGCTGCTCGAGGTGCTCCACCGGCTGGTCGACCAGGGCAACTCGGTGGTGGTGATCGAACACAACCTCGACGTGATCAAGACTGCGGACCATATCCTCGACCTCGGGCCGGATGGCGGCGTGCGGGGCGGCGAGGTTGTGGCGGAAGGTGTCCCGGAAGACATCGCTTGCAACGAGCGAAGCTACACCGGCCAATACCTGAAACCCTTGCTGGACAGAGCGACCCGGGACAAGGCTGTCCTGAGCGAAACCGATGCGTAGCAGCGGTGTAGTCGAAGGGCCGGAGGCGGTGGCGGAGAACCCGCGCTCCTATACCGGGCAGTACCTAGCGGCGATGTTGGGGAAGCCTGCCCTGAGACGTGACGATGGGTCGAGGGAAGCGGCGGAGTAGGTTTACGAAGGATTACCTACATCATTTTCAAGGTCGTGCACTTCTTGTCCGAGTAAACGGCTGAAATTCCGCTCGATAGATTCTGCGTCGAACGTCAACACCTCCTCAAGAGATCGATCCAATAAGATAGCGACAACTTCAGCTTTAGAATCTAAATCATATGCATCGAAGTTAGGAATGTATATGGTTTGATCAAGGTTGAAGCAAATTTCATGATAGCTCTTAATAAAACGCTTGATCCTTGATCGGTTTTCCTCAGGAAGTCCGACTCTATCTAATTGTTTTTGCACAAAACTATCTAAGTGCGAGAGTTGCCTCATATTCTCTGTTCTTGAGAAAAACATCATCCATCCGCGCCTCTTTGCGTCGGAAATACATCCAGTAATCTTAAGGTTTAGCCGAAAGATAAGTCTCTCAACGTTACCACGATATCTGTAATCTGTGATGACCTTTAGAAGGTTATTAAACATTCGACGAAATGAACTCTCTCGCACAGAAATCATTTCGCGCTGGATATGATATCCCAGATAATCGACCCCGTCGGAGACATCATGGATCTCAGTCTTTCCAGATGTGCCAACTGCATGGATGGTCAAACCCAAGCGACCTAAGGCTCTTCTCATACTGTTTAGGCGCGCTGATGCTTCCGCAGTTGGAGAGATAAGGAGAATATCATCTACATAACGAAAGTATTGCCGAAAACGTCTTGTCTGGCGATCATCGAACCGAAGGAGATAGATACACGCCAGCGCTCCAGAAATGCTCAGACCCTGCGCGACACCTCGAACTTGAGGATCTTCGGCACTTCCAATGCGGTTTGTCACCGCGCTCATGCACAGTCCGCAAGTCATTTCATCCAGGCCGAAACGCGTCAATTCCGCTCGCAAAATGTCATGGCGAATGCTCGGGAAAAACTCTTTGACATCAATTCGGATGAATGAGCTATCTCGGGGACTCATTCGAAGTTGAGTTGCAACTCGATCTACGACGGCGTGTGGCGAAAAACCTGTCGACTGCGGTATTGCCGAATGAAGGATTTGGCAGACCGCGCGTAGCACCAATCTGTCGCGCACGGTGGGAATGCAAATTTGGCGGGGAGCTTTTCCGGCTCCTTTCAGCAGAAGCCTCTCTTTGTAGGCAGTAAAGGCATAGGTCCCGTTGAGAACCTTACGCCGGATGGTCTGGGCATTTTCTGTTAGATTCTCTTCAAAAGCGCCCACCCGAATACCGTCTTTTCCTGTCGCACGTGAGCGAGCTATTTTTTCAACGAATAGGCGTCTCAGATGGTCTATTTCGAAATGCTGCTCCGGACTGCGCTCAGTTGGAAATGCTAACAGGTCTTCAAGAGTAAGAATGGTCGCCAAATTACTGCATCTTTACGTACAGCGGAGCATACCAAATCGGCCCTACGAAAATGATGGCAATGGCTAGCCAAAAAAGCACTTTCCGCAGGATGGCGGTAGTGAGCGTCCAAAAAGAGGCGGGCACCTTGCCTTGAGTGTCAATGAGTTCTCCCTTTCGTAGCCACGTAGAGAGTATGACATCGCTGTCATCACGGGACGAGTGGTTCGGATACCGTTTTCGTGCTTCGCTATATCGCTTTAATTTTAATTGCTCTTTTACATTGGACTCCCAAATTTCTTGGAGTTCAAGGTAGCATGCGCGATATTCGTCTGCGCGCTTCTGCAAAACGCCGGTCGCAAGAAACACCGAGGAAGCAAAAATTGCTATGGATAGCGCTGCTAGGATAGTCTCGAAATGCGCAATCCCAACTTTGTCTGAAGAGACGGCGATGGTAGCGACGATCATTAAGAATGAGTACCAAATGATGAGGCTGTTCGCCAACATCGAATACAATCGATAGCGAGACTCCGCTTTGATGCGAGCCTTATATGTGAGGTAAATTCGATTAGATGGTCTGACGTCAGTCATAAGTTGGTGGGCGCATACAATGTAACACTAGTTCCTCTTTCGAAGACAGCAAAGCTCAGAAAACTCAACTGTAAGGACAGCCTCAAAGAAGCTAACAGCCTAAGCTGTTCCGCCCACCGAAGTACAGAGTACTGCGGGGATCGCAATTCAGCAACCTTCTGAATTGCCGCGTCAGCCAAAGCTGTCCTACACCCCAATTCCAATATAACTAACCCGGTTCTCTCCCTCTCGCTCAGGAGCGAACCATGAACGCCATCGTTGAACACGCCGACTTCGTCGAAGTCGAGCGCCCGCTGCTCCTCACGCCCGCCCGCCAGGCCGCGTTCCTCCAGTCGCTGGCCGAGTTCGGCAATGTCCGCCTCGCGGTGCGCGCGGCGGGGGTTTCCCCGCAGACCGCCTATCGCCAGCGGCGGCGCGAGCCCGCCTTTGCGGAGGCGTGGGATGCGGCGCTGGTCTCTGCCCGCCACGTGGCCGAGGAGGTGCTCGCCGACCGCGCGATCAACGGGGTGGAGGAGGCGGTCTATTACCACGGCGAGGAGGTCGCCACGCGGCGGCGCTACGATGCGCGGCTGCTGCTCGCGCACTTGGCGCGGCTCGACAAGCTGGCCGAGCGGGCGGACGTGGCCGCTGCGCTATCCCAGCTCGACGATGCGATCGACGCCTTGCGCGACGGCACCCCGCTGCCCGAAGTCGCGGTGCCGGAGGGCGCTGGCGCGGGCGCTCACACCGGCGCTCACACAGGCGCTCGTACGGGGGCGGGAAATTATTCGCAGGACAGTGTTCCATGTGTTCCACCACGCCCGGTGCCGCCGGGTGCCGACCCCGCGTGGGCGACCAGCGACGGGCTGCCCGACGATCGCTTTCCCGACGGATCGTGGTACCGCCGCATCCCGCCCGACGGCTATTGCGAGTGGATCCCCGACATGGACGATCCCGAACACTGGGACGCGGGGCGCTATATCCCGCCGGTCTCGCGCATCCTCAACGCGATGGAGGCCGCGCGCCCGCGCCGGGCGAAGGCGCCGCACGAGTTCACCGGCTGGAACCTCGACGACGTGGAGGCCGAGCAGATGGCCGCGTTCGAGGCGGGGGTGGAGGAATGGTGGCGCGTCGTCCCGCCCGGCCCGGGCGACCCGGACGACGAATGGGTGTTTGCCGCACCCGATGGCGAGTGAAGCGCGGGGGCTGGGGGCTTCGTCCTGCGCCTCCCGTTCGCCTCGAGCGAAGTCGAGAGGTGCGACGCGGCGTGTTTCGACTGCGCTCGACACGAACGGGCTGGGGAAGGTGCTGCGGCGTGTCTCGACTGCGCTCGACACGAACGGGCTGGGGATGGCGAATTGGGGAAGGTTGGATTCGCTCAGTCGTCGAGCAACGCGAGCTCGACTTGGGTGTGGCCGTGGCCGACCAGGCCGATCTCGGTCGCGGCGGCGCGACTGAGGTCGATCGTGCGGCCCTTCACGTACGGCCCGCGGTCGTTGATCCGCACCACCACCGACTTGCCGTTGCTGAGGTTGGTGACGCGCACGCGGCTGCCGAACGGCAGTGTCTTGTGGGCGGCGGTCATCGCATTCATGTCGAACCGTTCGCCGCTGGCGGTCGAGCGGCCGTTGAACTTGCGGCCGTAATAGGAGGCGACGCCGGTGCCGAGATCCTCCCCGGTGGCGCTGTCGTCGGCCTGCCCTTCGATCGGGGGCTGGAAGGTCGAGAGGTCGACCGCCTTGGCCGAAGGGATCACGGTGAGCCTGGGGGCGGGGACGGTGTCGAAGCTGGCGGCGAAGGCATCCGCTGCGTCGTCGGCGAGCACCGGGCTGGAAACCGACGCCGGGATCGCCAGCGCCGCCGCCAGGGCGAGGGTGCGCAACGTGGCGCGCCGCCGCTTGATACCGGTTCCGTCCATAGCGGGGCCGCCTTACGCCTGTTGGAGCCCCCGTGGCACCCCTTCGGAGGCGTTTTGCCCCGATTCCGCCACATTCGGGCGCGGATTCGGTGGCGCTGAAGGAGGATTCGATGGTGCGGGAAGGGAGCGGGTGATGGTGGCGCAGAGGCGGGCGAAGCGGGGGGCGGCAGACGTGCGGCAGGGGTCGGCGGCGCAAAAGAAATGGGGCCGACCCGAAGGTCGACCCCACTCTCACCGGCGCGTGGTTCTCCGAAGAGACGCTTGGCACCCCGTGATTTCACCGCAGCGGCCGGGGGCCGGTTGCGGCGCTTTCACCGGTGCTCGCACCGGCATCCGGTTCCTCCAGTTCTTCGTTCCACTTGCCCGAAGGCTTGCTTCGCGTTTCCCTCTTGGTCCCGAGGCCATTCCCCGTTCGGTCCGTCTCGATCGGCTTCGCGTCCTGGCCGAAACCTCTTCGCGATTCCTCGACTTCCCGCCGTTAAGAGCGGCCATGGTTGCTTTGCTTCGCGTTCCCCTCGAACAACCTGCCTTGCACTCCGCCGAAGCTTTGTTCATGGCCGGTCTCAGAGACCGCGCGGACAGAAGCCGCCATATCGATTGGTCTGGAATGTCTTCGGTTTTTCAGGCTGTTAGGCCGTCAATTCCGAAAGTCTCCCCGTCCTTTCGACAAGGTTGAGACTGCGCCGCGAGGCGATTCGGTTCAAGCTTTGCAAGGGCGAGTTATCCACTTGTCCCCGATTCCGCTGTGGACGCGAGTGGATAACTCAACGGTTCGTCGCATTGCTGCGCGGGAACGCTGCGCTGGGGCGGAAAATTACCGCTGGTCGCGCTTCGCCAGCAGCTTCAACCGCAGCGCATTCAGCTTGATGAAGCCTTCCGCGTCGTGCTGGTCGTATGCCCCGGCGTCGTCCTCGAAGGTGACGTGCGCTTCGGAGTAGAGCGTGTCGGCGCTCTTGCGGCCGACCACCTGCGCGCTGCCCTTGTAGAGTTTGAGCCGGACGGTGCCGTTCACCCGCGCCTGGCTGTGGTCGATCGCCGCCTGCAGCATCTCGCGCTCGGGGCTGAACCAGAACCCGTTGTACACCAGCTCGGCGTACTTGGGCATCAGCTCGTCCTTGAGGTGCGCCGCGCCGCGATCGAGCGTGATCTGTTCGATCCCGCGATGCGCGACCGCATAGATCGTGCCGCCCGGGGTCTCGTACATCCCGCGGCTCTTCATGCCGACGAAGCGGTTTTCGACCAGGTCGAGCCGGCCGATGCCGTGCTTGCGGCCGAGCTCGTTGAGCGCGGTGAGCAGCGTGGCGGGCGACATCGCTTCGCCATTCAGTGCGATGCCGTCGCCCCGCTCGAAGTCGATCTCGATATATTCGGGCGTGTCGGGCGCATCCTCCGGATCGACCGTGCGTGAATAGACGTAGCCGGGCGTTTCCTGCCAAGGATCTTCCAGCACTTTGCCTTCCGAAGATGTGTGCAGCAGGTTCGCGTCGGTCGAGAACGGGCTTTCGCCGCGCTTGTCCTTGGGCACCATGATCTGGTGCGCTTCGGCCCAGGCGATCAGCGCGGTGCGGCTGGTCAGGTCCCATTCGCGCCAAGGAGCGATGACCTTGATGTCGGGGTCGAGCGCGTAGGCGGAGAGTTCGAACCGCACCTGGTCGTTGCCCTTGCCAGTCGCGCCATGGGCGATGGCATCGGCCCCGGTTTCGTGAGCAATCTCCACCAGTCGTTTGGAGATCAGCGGACGGGCGATGCTGGTGCCGAGCAGGTAGTCGCCTTCGTAGCGGGCGTTCGCGCGCATCATCGGGAACACGTAGTCGCGCACGAATTCTTCGCGCAGGTCCTCGATGAAGATGTGGTTGTCGGGAATGCCCATTGCGCGCGCCTTTTGCCGGGCGGGCTCGAGCTCTTCGCCCTGGCCCAGGTCGGCCGTGAAGGTCACCACTTCGCAGCCGCGCTCGGTTTCGAGCCACTTGGCGATCACGCTGGTGTCGAGGCCGCCCGAATAGGCAAGGACCACGCGTTTGATATCGGACATTGGGGAAGCTCCGCTGGCAGTTGCGCGCGCCGGTATCAGGCCAGCGGCGGCGGGGCAATCGATTCAGATGTCCGATGTCGGTACTCGACTCCGCATCAGCACCTGCTAATATGCGCAGATACTAATAAGACAGGAGGAGAGGACAATGAAGGCAATGCATCGCATCGCGATGGGTCTGGTGCTGGCAGGTATTGCAGCGACCCCCGCTTTGGCTCGCGACCCCAGCGGAACCTACAAGCGGCCCAACGGCGATATCGTGAAGGTCTGGGTCAACGAAAACAAGCTCTACTGCAAGATCGAGAAGGGCAAGAAGGTTGGGTTCGAAATGTGCCATGGGATGGGGCCGCAGGGCGAAGACTGGTTCGGCAAGCACATGAAGCACCCAGGCATGCCCGGCTTCATGACCTTCAACGGGACCGTTACCAGCAACGACACCTCGATGAAGATCAAAGGTTGCGCAATGGGCAAGGCCTTCTGCGATTCCGAAATCTGGACCAAGCTACCGCCGCCCGAAGCAAAGCCTTCCGAAGCGCCCAAGCCAGCCGAAGCTGCGAAACCGGCAGAACCCAAGTCTTGACTAAGGGTCGGGCTCGATACTGCGCAGGCGCGCCGGGAGGACGATCCCGAGCGCTCCGGCGCGGTAGAGATAGCTGACGAGCATCGCCGTCCATAGCCCCGCTGCGCCCAGCGGGCGCAGGGCAAGGTCTGTAACCACGTAGAGCGCGGTGGCAGCTATCGCTGCGTTGCGAAACGCGCGCGACCACGTTGCTCCGATAAACACCCCGTCGAGCAACCACGCCGGCACGCCGAGAAGTGGAACCAAGGCAGCGAATGGCAGGTATGTCAGCGCGACTTCCTGAACATCCCGGTTGGTCGTCATGAGAGCGACCAGGCCGCTCCCAACCGCGAAGATCACGACAGCAAAGGCGAGGCCGGCGGCGAGGGAGAACTCTCCCGTCAGGCGGATAGCGTGCAACACCTCGCGCATCGATCCGCGAGCCAGTGCCGCTCCCACGCGCGCCTCTGCGGTGAAGGCGAACCCGTCGAGAACATAGGCGGCAACCGCGATGAACTGGTTGAGCACGGCGTTCGCAGCAAGCTGGATCGTGCCGAGCCTGGCGCCGCCGTTGGCGAACCAGGCGAACAGGAACAGCAGCGCGAGTGTGCGCACCATGATGTCGAAATTGACCGCGAACAGGCGGCGCAACGCAGCGCGGGCAAACAGTTGCGGATCGCCGCGCAGCGCGGTGAACGCACCAAGCCCGCCGATCCGCAACGCGATCGCAATCCCGGTGCCAAGCGCGATCCATTCGGCGATGGCCGTGCCCGCCGCGACCCCCTTCGCGCCCCAACCAAGGCCCCACACGAACGCGATATCGAGCCCGATGTTCGCAATGTTCATCACCAGCTGCATGGTAAGCGCAGCGCGCGTGCGACCAATCCCGAACAGCCACCCGAGCACCGCAAACCCGGCCAGCGCGGCGGGCGCACCGAAGAACCGCATGGTAACATAGCCGTGCGCCGCGTCGGTCAACTGCTCGCTTCCTGCGAGCAGGGCGAAGGCACCTGCTGCCAGCGGCCATTGCAGCACCGTGAGGATCAGCCCGACACAAAGGCCCGTTGCGACGCCGCGAACTAGCAGAGCATTGGTCTCGCCCTGGTCCTCGGCGCCGACTGCCTGCGCGGTCAGCCCGGTTATCCCCATTCGCAGGAAGCCGAATGCCCAGAAGATGAAGGTGACGACCACTGAGCCCAATGCGACCCCGGCCAGTGCCACCGCGTCTCCGGTGCGCCCAATCACGAAAGTATCGACGATCCCGACGAGCGGGACCGAAGCCTGCCCGACAATGATCGGCCATGCCTGGGAGAAGATCGACTTGCGGGTGAGTGTCCCGGTCGAAGCGCTCACGGCGCGGAAAAGCGGGCTTCCTCCGCTGCAAGGTAATCGCGGGTCAGCGGAAGCGCGCGGCGGTCGCGGATGAACTGGATCTGGTAGTTGCACAGGCCGCCAGCTTCGAACGCGGACGTCGCTCCCGAAAGGTAGAAGGTCCACATGCGGAAGAATCGCGCGCCGTACGTGGCCTCGATCACCTCGCGATTGGCCATGCAGCGGGCATACCAGGCGCGCAGCGTCTTGGCGTAGTGCAGTCGCAACGTCTCGATGTCGCTGGCGATCAGCCGTACCTTCTCGCTACGCTCGAGCGTTTCGCTGAGCGCGGGGATATAGCCGCCGGGGAAGATGTACTTGCGCGTGAATGCGTCGGTCTTGCCGGGCGATCCCATCCGACCGATCGTGTGCAGCAGCATCGCCCCGTCTCGCTTGAGCATCCGGGCGCAGGCGCGGAAGAAAGTCTCGAACTGCGGCACGCCTACGTGTTCGAACATGCCGACCGACACGATCCGGTCGAACGTGTCGCCGCGCGAGGCCATGTCGCGGTAGTCGACCAGTTCGAAGTTGACCTTGTCGGCAACGCCCGCGCGCTCGGCATTTTCGCGGGCCAGCGCGAGTTGTTCGCTGCTGAGCGTGATCCCGGTGACGGTCACGTCTGCATGGCGGGCGAGAAAGATCGCCATTCCGCCCCAGCCGCACCCGATATCGAGCACGTGGTCGCCGGCCCCGACCTTCAGCTTGGCGGCGATGTGCGCCAGCTTGGCGACTTGCGCTTCCTCCAGCGTTATGTCGTCACGCGGCCAATAGCCACACGAATACTGCATGTATTCCGCATCGAGCATCATCCGGTAGAGATCGTTGCCGATGTCGTAGTGGTGGCTGACGTTGCGGCGTGAGCTGGCCTGCCGGTTGACCGCTTCATAGGTCGCGCCCAGCGCATTGAGCGCGCGCTGGCGCAATCCCGGCGGTGCGATTGCCTGCCCGTGGTCCCACGGCGAATTCGCGCTCAGCAGCGCGACCATGTTCATCACGTCGCCCTGCTCGATCAGCAAGCGGCCATCCATGAAAGTTTCGCCGGCACCGAGCGCAGGATCACGGATGATGTCGCGCGCGACTTTGTCGTCAGCGAACCGCACCCGCACGTCTGGGAAGCCTTCTGCAGGCTCGCCGAACCGCGCGATCGATCCATCCGAGTGGACCACTTCGAACACGCCCTTGCGAACGGCCCTGCCGATCACCCGGTCGAAAATCTTCTCGCTGATCGTCATGTGCGAACGAATGCCTATGTTGTCCGTGACCTGTCAATCAAAGCGCGCGGGGCCAGTCAGATCCCGGCGTACCACTGGTATCCGTTGCTATCCTCCCAGAAGCCGCCCTGTCCGCGGCCGATTCCGCCCAGCGTGGCAACCGCTTCGATCATGGTGAGGTACTTGGCGTGCTTGTAGCCCAGTTGGCGCTCGATCCGCATCCTGAGCGGCGCACCGTTGCGTTCAGGCAGCGGCTTTCCGTTGAGGCTGTGCGCGACGATTGTCTGCGGGTGGAACGCATCGTCGAGATCGATGCTTTCGTAGTACGGCGCACCATAGAGCCGGTCGGCACAGTGGAACACGATGAAGCGCGCCTCGGGCTTGAGCTTGGCGGCATCGAGCAGCACCGACAACTGCGGCCCGGTCCATTCGCCGATTGCGCTCCACCCTTCGACGCAGTCGTGCCGGGTTACTTGGGTGCGCTGCGGCAGCTTGCGGATATTGTCGAGCGTCAGGCTCAACGGGTGCTCGACCAGCCCGGTGACTTGCAGCTGCCAGTCGGCGAACCCGTTGGCGAGCGCAGCGGCATATTGCGGGGTGCGGACCGTCTGCGAGCCGTTGCCGCGAAAGAACGGCGAGATCTGCGAGCGGTCGAATTCGGGTGCCATCGCCTGGCGACCCGTCAGCGCGCGCTGCGCCTTGAGGTGCCATTCGTCGGCGGCCTTGAACAGCGCCTTGCCCGCCTTGCTGTCGCCGACCTTGGAACAAGCGGTAGCGAATAATGCGCCGAGCCCTGCGATGACGTTGCGGCGCTTCATCGTTTCGGCCCTCCGGTGATCATGTCGCGCAGCTGCCTGATCGGGCCGGACGCCAGCACCAGTGCGACGTGGAGCATGAAAAAGCCGAACAGCCCCCATGCGAACAGGAAATGCAGCGAACGCGCGGTCTGCCGCCCGCCGAGCAACTGGACCAGCCAGCCCAGGCTCGGCTCGATCCCCGGACTGATTGCGAGGCCGGTCACGATCATTCCCGGCAGCAGCACGCCGAGCACGATCCCGTAGGCCAGCTTCTGCAGAAAATTGTATTTGCCGCCGCCGTGATCGAAATCGAAGCGCAGGTGCGCGGCGATGTCTTCACGGATCGCGCCCAAGCGCCATTCCTTGCGGGTGGTCATCACGTCGCGCCTGAAATGGCGGTTGGCCAGCATCGCGGCCCACATGAACAGCAGCCCGAGCGCAAACGGCCATGCCATCAGCAAGTGCCAGTCGCGCGCGCCGGCGAGGCTGTAATACCCCGGGATCGTCGCCCAGCCGGGGAAGCGGGCGACGTTCAGCCACGCGGTGCGCGGATCGAAACCCCACTGGCCCCAATAGAGGTGCGGGTGGGCGTTCGAGATGTTCAGTCCGCTCATGAACAGGATCGCCACGCACAGCAGGTTGAGCCAGTGCCACAGCCGGGTGGAGAGGGCATGGCGCCGGGCGGGCTTGCTCACGGTCGCACGCCTTCGCGGGCGAGGTAAATCACGTCGCGCGACTGGCTGAGCAAGTGCTGCCCGCTGTCGACGAACAGCGTCTCGCCGCTCGCCAGGTGGCCTTCCGCAAGCCACAGGCAGGCCTCGGCGATCTCTTCCGCGCAGGTTTTGCGCTTGAGCAGGTTGAGGCGGTGCGAAACCTCGGTTTCTTCCTCGGTCTGGTCATGGCTCGCAAGGATCGCGCCGGGGGCGAGCGCGTAGATCCTGTCTTCCGGCCCTGCTGCACCCATCGCCAACATCTGCACCGTTGCCGCAGTGGCCGCCTTGCTCATCGTGTAGCTGAAGAAATCCGGGTTCATGTTGGCCAACTTCTGGTCGGTGAACTGGATTACCCGCCGCCCGCCGTTTGCGCGCGCGCGTGCAAGGAAAGCTTGCGCCATGCGCGCCGGGGTTGTCGCATTGACCTGCATCGCGACCCGGTTCGTCGCCGGATCGAGTGCGGTTACACTATCGGCATCAAACACCGCCGCGCTGTTGACCAACACTCGCCAGTCGCTGAGCCGCCGGGCTAAATGCTCGACCAACGCCACCGAAGCATCGCCATCGGCCAGGTCGCAGGAAACGGTCTCGGCTGAAGGCAGCGTCGCGGCGAGTGCTTCGGCTTCGTCTTGCGACTGGCCGTAGTGGATAATCACATGCCAGCCTGCCTCCGCGAACGCGCGGACGATTGCGGCCCCGAGTCGCTTGGCTCCGCCGGTGACGAGGATCGCAGGCCGGCTCATCCGACTGCCTCTCGAACCGAGCCGATGGAACACATGGAACACTGTCCTGAACCAAATTCCATCGAGGCCCAACGTAGTCCGATTTCGCTATTTGCTAGCGGCGGCTGGAGAGAGTCTGGCTGACGCATCATCGCGGCGAATTAGAGCATATCCGCGCGAAGGTAGGAAACCCAAATGGATGTGCCAAAGAAAACGGGCGCCGGAGATACACCCGACGCCCGTTCAATCCTTGGCCGGTCTCTCACTCAGCGGCAGCGGACCTCGCCGCTATCGAGCTTCTTGCCGAGCAAGGCTCCCGCTGCGGCGCCGAGGATAGTGCCGGTCGTGCGTTCGCCTTCGGTATCGATCGACCGACCGATGAGGGCACCGGCGGCGGCACCGACGATCAGCCCGGTGGTGCCGTCCGAACGGCGGCAGCGGTACCTGCCATCATCGTCGCGCCAATAGCGGATGCCGTTGCGCGAAGTGTAGTAGTGGCGTTCTGCCTGCTTTTCACGCCAGCCGTGGGCCGGTGCATGGCGTGGCGGATCGGCAGAGGCAGGCGTTGCCATCGGCAGCGTAAGCGCAGCGGCGGCAACCGCGAGAATGGTCTTCTTCATGGGAGCGTCCTTTCCCTGATTAGCTTGGTACCCTTGTTGACGCACAAGATGACCAAAAGCTCCACAACCTGCGATTAACGGGCTCTTCATATCCGTATCGCGCGATGAAGCGTGGTTGCCGAGCGATCGGCTGTTTGGCCCAAGTCAGGTCCCAGCCGCCTCGCGGTCGCGTTCGGCGCGGCTTTTCTTCTGGGCCGAAGTCTTGAGCTGGCCGCACGCGGCATCGATGTCGCGCCCGCGCGGCGTGCGCACCGGGGCGCTGATCCCCGCTTCGAACACGATGTTGGAAAACGCCTTGACCCGCTCGGGCGTCGAGCATTCATACGGCGCGCCGGGCCAGGGGTTGAACGGGATCAGGTTGACCTTGGCGGGCAGCTTGAACTGCTTGATCAGCCGCACGAGTTCGCGGGCATCGTCGTCGCTGTCGTTCTTGCCCTTCAGCATCACGTATTCGAACGTGATCCGCCGTGCATTGCTGGCACCGGGATAGGCGGCGCAGGCGGCGAGCAGTTCCTCGATACCGTATTTCTTGTTGAGTGGCACGATCTCGTCGCGGATCTCCTTGGTCACCGCATGGAGCGAGACGGCAAGGTTGGTGCCGATCTCCTCGCCGCAGCGCGCCATCATCGGCACGACGCCGCTGGTCGAGAGGGTGATGCGGCGTTTGCTGAGCGCGAGCCCTTCGCCGTCCATCACCAGCTGGAGCGCGCCCTTGACGTTGTCGAAGTTGTACAGCGGCTCGCCCATGCCCATCATCACGATGTTGGTCAGCAGGCGCCCGTCGGAGGTGTATTGCGCGCTGTCCTCGTCGGTATCGAGGCCGGCCATGCTGCCCTTGGGCCACTCGCCCAGCGCGTCACGCGCGAGCATCACCTGTCCGACGATCTCTCCTGGGGTCAGGTTGCGCACCAGTTTCATCGTGCCGGTGTGGCAGAACCGGCAGTTCAATGTGCAGCCCACTTGCGAGGAGACGCACAGCGTCCCGCGATCGGCATCGGGGATGAACACCATCTCGAATTCGTGCCCGTCGGCGGTCCTGAGCAGCCACTTGCGGGTGCCGTCGGTCGAATGCTGCGCCTCGACGACTTCGGGCCGCCCGATGACGAAGCGTTCGGTCAGCCAGGGGCGCATCGTCTTGGCGATGTCGGTCATCGCCTCGAAATCGGTCACGCCGCGATGGTAGAGCCAGTGAAACACCTGCTTGGCGCGCAGCTTGGCCTGTTTCGCGTCGAGCCCGGCCTCGGCGAAAAGTTCGGTGATGCGCTTCTTGGGCAGGCCGATCAGGTCCACGCGGCCATCGGCGCGCGGCGTGATGTCGCGCGCGACGGGCACCGGATCGATCTGTCCGGGAATGGGCATGAGCGGTGTATCGGGCATTGCGCGGGCGCATATAGGGTGCGGGGTGCGCCAAGGCAAAGGCCGAGTTCCGGAGTGAGTCGCTCGGTGTCAGCCCTGCCGTGCGCAGCCTACGGTCGCCGCGTCCATCGCGGTTGCTACCCCGTCGAGATTGTAGCTGTCGGAGAACAGCACCCCGCGTGAATCGCGGCCATAGATTGTCATGCTCGATGCCGAGCGCATCGCCGCGACGATGGCGGCGTCCATCGCCTTGTCCTTGGCCCAGGCATTCGCGCCGCTGCCGGTCAGGTCGAAGCGGTGCGTGCCGATTTGCAGATTGACCCTGCTGCCTTTCCCCAGCTTGCGCGAAAGCTGCCAGTGGACCTGGCCGCGCACTCCGCGGGTGGGCCAGGTGGCGACTGTCGCGAATGGTTGCTGGTCGCGCGAGCGGCGGGACTTTTCCGCCATCGCAATCGCATAGCAGCGCGGCGTGGCGGGATCGCGGAACGCGCCCCAATTGCTGAACACGCCGAGGCTGTCTTTCGCCGAAACGGGAGCGGCAAGCAAAGCAAGCAAGATGGCACTGGCGAGCAAACTACGCATAATCGATTGCCGTGATTTCCCACTCTTTCTCGCCACCGGGGAGGCGTACCGTCCGCAGGTCACCTACCGACGCCCCGCGCAGCGCGCGCGCCAGGGGGCTTGACCAGCCGATCAGCCCATTGCTGGCGTCCTGTTCATCGTCGCCCACGATGGTGACTGTCTTGCGCGCATCGTCCTCGTCGGCAATCTCGACCTTCGCACCGAAGAACACCCGCCCCTTGTCGGGCTGTTCAGCCGGGTCGATCACCCGCGCGGCCTTCATCCGGCGAGCAAGGTGCGCCAGTTCGCGGTCGATCTCGCGCATCCGCTTGCGGCCGTAGATATAGTCGCCGTTCTCCGAACGATCGCCGTTGCCTGCAGCCCAGCTGACAATCGCCACGACTTCGGGCCGCTCGGTACCGAGCAGGTGGTCGTAACGTGCCCTCAAAGCGGCAAAGCCCTCGGCGGTTATGGGGTTGGCGGATGACATTCCATGCTATCTTGAATGCCTTCGCAGGGTAGGCCAACCCCTTTCCGATCTTGGCAGTTATTCCGGCTTTCCGGACAACATGATGTGCGCGAACGGCCTACCGCTTGCCATGAGCCATGGCATGGTACCGTCACGCTTTTCCGGGAGGCCAAGGTCGGCGCCTGTCATCATCGGTTCGAGGACGTACTGCCAACTTACCGCGTCTTTGAGCTGTGCGGGATCCTTTCCCCAACTGTCGGCCCCGCCCATGAATCCGTATCCGGTGGTCCCCGGCTTCGGCAGTTTGATGGTCCCATCCTTCACCGCAGCTGCAACGGCTGCGCGGTAGGCATCCTCATCTGCCGACTTGTCCTTTATGGCCTTCAGTTGCGGCCTGAGTTCATTGACGCTCTCTGGCGGACAAATCACCAGAAGCCGGTTCTTTATGCCCCTGCGATCGCTGCTCGAAACAGTGCAGGTCAGTTCGCCCGAACCTTGCTGGACGGTCGTCGTCGTTCCGTCTGCTTGCGTCAGTTCCACCGTCGCTTGGGAAACCAGCGTTTCAGGCAATGCCATCGCAACGGCTTTCATCGCATAATCGGCATCTTGGCCATGGGCGGTTCCTGCAAACGCAATCGCCGCTACCGACACTGTCATCAGTCGTCCAAACATCCTTCGCCTCCTCCGCAGTTGAAGGGTAAGGAGTATCAAACGACTCTTGGGAATGACAGGCCCATCCGTCACGATGGTTGCTGGATCAGCGCATCCCGATGAACTGGTCGATCGACTTGGGGCTGCCGTATTGGACCCGGCCCGGGTGCAGCGATTCGTAGACCACCGCATTCTCGAGCACCCGCTGGACGTAGTTCTTGGTCTCGAAGATCGGGATTTCCTCGATCCACTTGAGCCAGTCGACATCGCCATTGCGCGGATCGCCGTTGATCCGCAGCCACTTGTTCACATTGCCGGGCCCCGCATTGTAGGCAGCGACGGCCAGCGGATAGCTGCCCCCGAAGTAGTCCATCATTCGCGCGAAATAGGCATCGCCCAGTTGCAGGTTGTATTGCGGATCGCCGGTCAGGTTGGCGCTCATGTAGGTCATGCCGAGCTTGTCTGCCTGCTCGCGCGCTGTCCCCGGCATCAGCTGCATCAACCCGCGCGCGCCGGCGTGGCTGGTGCGGGTTTCGTCGAATTCGCTCTCTTGCCGGGCGATCGCATGGACCATCGTGAAGTCGGTCCCGGGCGGGTTCGCGACAACCGGGAAGCCGATGTTGGTGAACTGATCCATGCCCTTTTCGGGAGCGATCCGGCCGACCACCACCGCGAGCTCGGGCAGGTTCAGCTGCTGGGCGAGGTCGGCGACCAGGTCCATCTGTCCGGCGTTTTGCGCCTGTTCGGCCAACGCGGTGAAGAAATAGCGCTCGGTTCGCCAGTCGGTCCCGTTGCGCGCGGTTGCGACCACCGCCTGCACGAGCGGCTTTTGCGCGAATGCTGCGCGCTGCGCGGGTGTCACCGGATCGGCAGGATCATTAGCGAATTTCGGAAGAGGTTGACCGAGCGCCTTGAGCGCAAGCTGGCCATAGAAGTATTCCGGGTAGGCCGCAGCCATGGTGAGATACTTGGTGATCCCTGCCTCGCCCGCCCGAGCCAATGCGCGCCCGGCCCAGAAAAAGCCCTTCGAGCGCGTCTGCGGCGTGCGCGCGGCGCTGCCATAGCGGTAGAACAGCGGCGCGGCATCGTGCCCATCGCCGAGCGACCACAGTGCCTTCGTTCCGCCGAGCCACATCAGCGAGGTGTAGTCGTCGCGCAAGCGATAGCTAGCCGCGGAAATATCGGTTCCAGGGGCAAACAGGTCGTCGACCTTGCTCGCGATCTGCATTGCGGTGCGCGGATCGGCCGAGCGGGCGAGTAGCAGCATTTCGCCGACCATGTCTTCGGCATCGAACGCGGGATGCGTGAAGGGCAGGCGGTTGGCGAGCAGTTGCTGCGCCGCATCGCGCTGTCCGGTTTTCCGGTAATAGCGCACGAGGTTGTAGACGTAGCCCGGGTCGCTGGTGGCGGTCGCCGGGACAACCAGGCCGTCGGTTGCCGGGTCGATCCCTTGCAGCAGCATCAGCCGGGCCATGAACACCAGGCTCTTGTCGGAACTGACATGGTTGATCTGCCGGGTCGCCGCCTCGACATCGCCCTGCCACAGCAGCGCGTTCATCCGCGCGTCCTGGTCGTCGGGCGTGAACTGGTTGCCGAACATCGAAGAGAGGTAGGCTTCGGACGGGCTGCTCATCGTGCCGCCGCGCCACGCCAGCCGCGCCGCTTCTGCCGCTTCGGGCCGGCCGACCGCGGCGAGCGCGAGTGCGTAGCGCGCCCGCGCGGGATTGCCGATCGGCGGGAAGCGCTCGAAGAACGCCACCAGCTCGCCCGGCGATGCGGTCGAGCTGTCGAGCGCATCCTCGGCGTGCTTCTGGATCAGGTCGGCGCGCGGATAATCGGGATAGGCGAGCAGGAACCCGGCGTAGTCCTCGAACGCCATCCGGTCGTTGGCGATGAGTTGCTGCCAGCGAAACACCGCCTGAGCAGCCTGAGCTGGCTGGCTGGCCACCAGTTGCGCACGGCCGTCTTGCACCTGTTCCGCTTGCGCAGCCAGCGGCGACGACGCATTGAGAGCGCCAGGCGCAAGGATGCCCAGAGCAAAGATACGGACGGCAACCATACTGGACATTCTGGCCCACGGCTCCTTATCAGGCGCTGAATGATTTCCCCCCTCGGGAACACGCCGACCCTGTTCGGGTTCTTGCGCTGCTCCCTTATGACGCATGAAAAGGCCCAATCGCAATGTTTTCCGGCTCGATTCCCGCTCTGGTGACTCCTTTTCGCGACGGTTCGTTCGATGAGGCCGCATTTCGCAAGCTCGTCGACTGGCAAATCGATTCGGGCAGCAGTGCGCTGGTGCCGTGCGGAACCACCGGCGAAGCCTCGACCCTGTCGAATGCCGAGCACCACCGGGTGATCGAAGTGTGCGTCGAACAGGCCGCGGGACGCGTGCCGGTGATCGCCGGGTGCGGAAGCAACGATACGCAGAACGCGCTGCTCCACATGGTCTTCTCAAAAAAGGCGGGGGCAGCAGCCGGACTGTGCGTTGCGCCGTACTACAACCGGCCGAGCCAGGCCGGGATCATCGCACACTTCAGCTTCCTAGCGGAAAACAGCGACCTGCCGATCGTACTATACAACGTGCCGGGGCGTACAGTGACCGATATCGAGCCGGAGACGGTGTGCGAGCTGGCCAAGCGCTACCCGGACCGAATCGTGGCGATCAAGGATGCCAGCGGCGACCTGTCGCGGGTAACCGATCACCGGATGGGGATCGGCAAGGACTTCTGCCAGCTTTCGGGCGACGACGAGCTCGCGCTGCCCGCCAATGCAGCGGGATCGGTCGGGTGCATCTCGGTGACCGCGAACGTCGCCCCTGCACTGTGCGCCGAATTCCAGCAAGCCTGTGCCGACAACGACCTGGTCAAGGCACGCGAGCTCAACGACCGGCTCTATCCGCTGCATTATGCAATGTTCGAGGATGCCAGCCCGGGACCGGTGAAATACGCGCTCAGCCGGGTCCACAACTGGATCCTGCCCGATATCCGCCTGCCGATGGTCGAATGCAACGATGCCGCGAAGAAGGCCGTAGATGCCGCGCTGGAGCACGCCGGCCTGGTATAATCCCGCTCGACGCGCCCGCAGGCTTCAGTTCGATGGGTTGTATTTCTCCACGAACTTCATGGCCGCTTCGAGCATCTTGTCACGGGTCTCTGAACGCGACAACCAGTGATCTTCTCCGTCGAGCGTGACGAATTCATAGGGCTTGCCGGCAGCCTTGAGCGCATCGGCCATAAGAGTGCTTTGCTTGAACATGACCACGGTATCGTCCTTGCCGTGGATCAGCAGTATCGGCGCATCGGCATTTGCTGCCTGTTTGCGTGGCGAGATCGCATCCCAACCACTCTTCGGGCCAAACTCCTCCAGCCTGTTTCGAGAGATAAGCTGGGCACCGTCGGCGTGATTCACCTCCGTGTTGTAAAGCGCCGCGATGTCGCTCACGCCCGCGACAGCGACCGCACAGCGATAGAGCCCGTGCTGGATCGTCACTCCGGCCAGAGCGGCATATCCGCCGTAACTCGCGCCGACGATGCACGCCCGTTTGGGATCGACTATCCCCTTGGTTGCGAGGGCTGCGACCCCATCCGAGATATCGGTCTGCATCTTGCGACCCCACTCGCCGTAGCTGGCCCGTTCAAACGCGTCGTCGCGGTTTGTCGAGCCGCGAAAGTTGGGCTGGAACACGGCGTAACCGCGCGAGGCGAATGCCTGCGCCCACCAGTCGAATCCGAGTCCGTCGTAGGAGTGCGGGCCGCCATGAGGCAGGACAACGACCGGAAGGTTCTTGCTCGCCCCGCTGGGCGGCAGTGTCAGGATGCCGTCCAGCTCCAAACCGTCCTGCGCGGAATAGTCGAAATCCGAAGTAGGGCCGACTTTTTCAGGGGGAAGCTGCGGACGCTCGAATCCCACTGCCTTGGCATGCAGGGTTGCCATGTCGACGACGAACCAGGTGCCGCTGTCGCGACCTCCGTCGGTGCGCACGATGACGCGCGAAAAGTCCCGCGACCACCCCATCAGTCTGGGATTGCGGCCGGCAAATGCCTGGCGCACCATTTCGGCGACCTTCTGCTTGCCCGGGTCGAAGAAAACCGGCTTCTTCTGCACTCCGTCTTCTAGGTAGCCGAGCAACGAACCGGTGTCGTGGTCCCAGTAGAGCCGATTGACTTCAACGTCTTCGAGGAACGGCTTAGGTTCGCCGCCAGCCAAGGGAATTTCGAACCAGTGAGTCTTATCGTCATTCGGATCCTCGATGCCATAAATTACAGTCTTTCCGGTCTTGCCCAGACCAATCAGGCCCACGGATCCATCGGGGCTATTCCCGTTCTGGATGATGTCGTCGCGACCGTTGCGAACTTCCCAGTCCCCTGTGTCTCGATTGAGATTGAAGATCGCTGCCACTGATCCGTCAGCCCCGACTCGCCAGGAGCGGTCCGTATCGCTTCCAGCCGATGAAGCAACGCGCTTCGTCTTGAGAGAACTGAAATCGACTGAGTAGAGCGCAGGGTTGCCGCGATCAAAGACGTAGTGCCCCGTCCGGTCGAGAGCGAATTCCATAGCACCGAAATATCCGAGCCACTGCGATCCAACATGACGGATGCCGAAGCGCCCAAAGATCGAAGAATTGAGCTTGCGGTTCTTACTGAAAACAGGAGCAATTTCCCCGGTCGGATCGATCGGGATGTAAAACGCCTGGGTCAGTTCGTATTTTTGGGCGAGAAATCCGTATGCGTCCGCTGTCGAGCTGGTGAAGAACAAAAGCCCGTCATCCCCGGCAAAGCTCAGGTCGCGATACTTGACCTCTCCGGCATCGAGCTTGCGGACCGGCTTCATGTCCTTGTCGATTAGCCAAACCGTTTGTTTGCCGTTGAGCGCCTGGACCAGCGCGAAGTAGTCCCCGCTATCCGAGATTGCCGCGTCCTCCACGGTGGGTAGCGCGCCATAGACAGAAAGTGGCACCGGATCGGGGCTCCCGGACTTGTCCGCCGAATGTGCGGGTATCGAGCCCAACGCCAAAGCCACGAGCGATGCCTTGAGTAGTCTCTTCATTCTTGCGCCCCTCCATTTGAATTCCCGTGAAAACCAGTCTGCAAACCTTTCGATCGGTATGCTGGCGCGAGCCATGACGGTTGCTTGCATCGTATTGCTCAGTTCGATGGGTTGTATTTTTCCACGAAGGCGACCGCCGCCTTCAGCATCTGCTTGCGGGTATCCGAAGAGGACAGCCAGTGGTCCTCGCCGTCGAGGACGACCATTTCGTAGGGCTTGTGGTTGTCCTTCAGTGCGTCGGCCATCTTCTCGCTCTGCACGAACGGCACCACGGTATCGTCCTTGCCGTGGATCAAGAGGATCGGCGCATCGGCATGGGCTGCCTGTTCACGAGGAGAAATCGCGTCCCAATCGCTTTTCGGGCCGAGCTCGGAGAGACGCGATCGCTTAATAAGGCGCGAATCGCCAGAACTGATACTTTCTGACTGGTACAGCAGCCCGATGTCGCTAACTCCCCCGACCGAGACTGCACAACGATACAGGCCGTGTTGAAGTGTTACGCCAGCAAGAGCTGCGTAGCCGCCATAGCTTGCTCCAACGATACAGGCGCGCTTCGGATCGACGATGCCCTCGGCAGCCAGCGCGGCCAGACCGTCGGAGATGTCGGTCTGCATCTTCTTGCCCCATTCGCCGTAGCCAGCGCGCTCGAATGCGGCATCGCGATTGGTCGAGCCGCGAAAGTTGGGTTGGAACACGGCGTAGCCGCGCGACGCGAATGCTTGCGCCCACCAATCGAACCGCTCGGTATCTTGGCTGTGGGGGCCACCGTGCGGCAACAGGATCACGGGCAGGTTCTTTTTCGCGCCACCCGGCGGCAGGGTCAAGATGCCGTCCAGTGCCAGCCCGTCTTGCGCTTTGTAATCAAACACCGAAATGGGGCCGACCATCTGCCGGGCGATTGCCGGTCTTTCAAAGCCAAGAAGTTCGGCGCTCTGTTTCTTCAGGTCGACCAACATCCAACTGCCGCTGTCGCCGTTGCCGTCGGTCCGCACGATCACGCGCGAAAAGTCATCCGACCATGCCACCAGCTGCACTTGGGATTCATCGAATGCCGAGCGGACAATATCGGCAACTCGCTGGTGGTCTGGGCTGACGAAGACTGGCACTCCCTTCGCCCCGCCTTTCAGGTAGCCGAGGAAATCGCCGGTGGTCGGATCCCAATAAGTTCGCTCGACTTCTACATCCGGGAGGAATGGCTTGGCCTCGCCTCCGGCCAAGGGAATTTGGTACCAGTCGACTTCTCCGGATTTGGGATCGTCCATCTCATAGATCAACGACTTCCCTAGCGCGCCGAAGCCCAGCATTCCTGCCCCGCCATCCGGATTCGAGCCCCGCGCGAGGACAGTTCCGTCGGCATTGCGAATGGTCCAACCACCGTTGTTGTCGGCGAGGTCGAATGTGGCGGCGACATTGCCGGACGCGTCGACCAGCCAGTCGCGATAGAAACCATTTTCGGCCGGGGTTGCTTCCCGGGTGCGATCGAAGGTTGACAGGTCCACTTGATACAACGCCGGCCTGCCACTCTCCATGACATAACCGCCGCCAAGGGTATGGCGATACTCGACTGCTCCGAAATAACCCTGCCAACCCTTGTCGGTATGGCGGATTCCGTAGTTGCCGAAGACTGCATTGACGAAACGGCGCGACTTTCCGAGCACCGAACGTGCTATCCCGTCACCTGTGATCGGAATGACAATGGCCTGCGAAAGCTCATACTTGTCGGCAGAAAATCCGCGTGCATCGACCGTCGCGCTGGTCTGGAACAGGATCGCGGAATCGCTGATGAACCGCAGTCCGCGGACCTTGATCCCGTTTGCGCTCGTCCGGCGCTGCACGACGTTGTTCTGGTCAAGGACCAAAAGTTCGCGGGTGCCATCCACCGTTGCGATCATCGCGGTGTGGCCGCCGGACGGTGAGATCGTGACGTCTGTGATCTCGGGCAACTCGCCGTATGCATCAAGTGGAATGTCGGCCGCGACCGAAGGCTTGCTATCGGCCGCTTGAACCGGCGAAGCAAGGAAGGCCAGACTAGTCAGTACAAGACATGCGGCGCGTAGCATGGTCACCGGCCCCCCAAAGCCGAGTCAATTGCGCGATCGGGATTTATTCCTAACGATTTCGCGATGTTGGGCAAGCCTTACGGGTTGCCCTTTCCCTTGTGGCGCTCACCGCCTACATCCCCGCCACCATGGCCCGCCCGAAACCCGCCACGTTCGACAAGCAAAAGACCGTCGCCGAAAACCGGCGCGCGCGGTTCGACTATTTTATCGAGGACACGTTCGAGGCGGGCCTGATGCTCACCGGGACCGAAGTGAAGAGCCTGCGCGCGGGCGAAGCGTCGATCGCGGAAAGCTATGCCGAAGTGCGCGGCGGAGAGGTTTGGCTGGTCAACGCCAACGTGCCCGAATTCAGCCACGGCAACCGCTTCAACCACGAGCCGCGCCGCCCGCGCAAGCTGCTGCTCCATGCGCGCGAGATAGACAAGCTGACAGGGGCGGTCGAACGCAAGGGGATGACGCTGGTCCCGCTCAGCATCTACTTCAACGCGAAAGGGCGGGCGAAGGTCGAGCTTGCACTCGCCAAGGGCAAGCAGGCGCAGGACAAGCGCCAGACGATCAAGGAGCGCGACTGGAAGCGCGACAAGGCCCGGCTGATGCGGGAGCGCGGCTGAGTCGGTTGCTTTCGGCAGTTGGCCGAACAATCGCGCGGCTTCGTCGGGCTGCCCCTTTAAAGGCCAAGCAAAAGGTGTATCTGGACGGCAAATGTCCAATCCCTTCTCCCGTTGGGCCAACAGGAACATGCCGACGCGCGAAGGCATGGCGAAGAACCGCTTTCTCGCCCCTATCGCGCATCGTTTCCTGAGCCCCGAGCTGTGGCGCTTCACTCGCCGCTCGGTCCCGCGCGGGGTTGCTCTGGGACTGTTCGCCGGGTTCATCGTGCCGGTCGGGCAGATTTTCCTCGCAGCCTTCCTTGCACTACCGACGCGGGCCAACGTGCCGCTCGCGGCGCTTGTGACATTCATCACCAACCCGTTCACATTCCCGTTCTGGGCGGTGCTGGCGACCAAGATCGGGCGTTTCATGCTCAAGCTGGACGCCGCCACGGTCGATGCCTCGCATTCGTCGATCGCTTCGGGCCCGTGGACGTGGTTCACCGAATTCTTCCAGCTTGCCGGAGCAGCCGCGGTCGGTTTCCTGGTCATGGCGATCGTGTTTTCGGTGCTCGGCTATTTCGCGACCAACGTCGCCTGGCGGTTCATCGTCGCCAGCAGGCGCAGGGCGCGGCTGAAGAAGATGGAAGCGCGGCTCGACCAGCGGCTGGGTGCAGGCAAGTGAGCGTGAAGGGGGGCGAGGCGGAAACGTTGCGCGCTCCGCTGCTGCTCGGCGGGGTGGCTGCCGCGCTGGCTGCCAGTGTGCTGCTCCTGTGGCTGGCCAGCGGCGAGACGATAGTTACGCTGGCGTTCGCGGGAGGCCTAGCGGTCCTGCTGGCGGCGGGGTTCGCGTTTTCGCGGATGCGCCCGGCGAGCGACCGGCAGGAGCTGGCGCCGCCCGACTGGTCGGTGACGGTCGCTGCGCTCGACCAGTCAGGCGTAGCGGTGGCGATTGCCGATCGGGCCAATCGGTTGGTATGTGCCAATGCCGCCTACGCCGAATGGTTCGGGATCGGTGCTGCCCCGCCGGGTCTTGCGCTCGACCGGGCCGGGCTCGAGGCACTCACGCGTGCCGCCCGCGAAGCCTGGCGTGACGGCACGGGCGCGGCGGACGACGTTGTATCAGCCGACGGCGAAACCACTTGGACAGTGACCGCCGAACGCGCAGGGCGCGGCGAGGACTACCTTGTCTGGCGGTTTCGCCCGGTGGCGCAGGAAGATGCGCTGACCGAAATGTCCAGCCGGATTTCCGGCCAGCTCGGGCAACTTCTTTCGCGCGCGGGGATCGAAGCGGCGATCGTCGCTCCCGACGGCACGGTCACGGCCAGCGGCCCCGGTTTCGCCGAACGGGCGACCGGCGATGCCAAGGCGACTCTTGCCGGGCAGGACTTCGCCGCGCTGCTGCGCACCGACGAGCGCGACCAGATCTACTTCGCCCGCGAGGGACGAAGCGGCAGCCCGCAGACGCTCGTCCATGTCCCGCTGGGCGATCCGCAAGCCACCCGGGTGCCGGGGCCGGACGAAGGCCCGTCATTGATGCTGCTGGTCGATAGCGCGGTCGGGCTTGGCGCGAGCGAGGGCAGCGGGCAATCCACTCCGCAGCTCGAATCGCTACTCGGCGCGTTGCCCCTTGGGCTTGCAGTGACAAATCGCGACGGACGCTTCTTGTTCGCTAACGCGGCGTTCCGGCGGGCGGCGGGGATCGAGGATGGCGAATTGCCGCAATTTCCCTCCGACCTCGTCGCGCGCGAAGACAAGGGCGCGGTGTCCGACGCGGTGCGACGGTTCGGCAAGGGGCCCGCGACCAGCGGCGACATGGCGATCCGCCTGCGCGGTACGCCCGACGATCCGGTTTCGCTGGGCATCGCCGGGGTGCGCGGGTTGGGCGAAGTCGCGGTGCTGCTGAGCCTGGTCGATTCGACCGAGGAAACCCGGCTCAAACGGCAGGTGGCACAAGCGACCAAGATGCAGGCGGTGGGCCAGCTGGCGGGCGGGGTAGCGCACGACTTCAACAACGTGCTGACCGCGGTGATCGGCACGTGCGACCTGATGTTGCTGCGCCATACCCCGGGTGACAGCGACTACGACGACATCCAGCAGATCAAGGCCAATTCGAACCGCGCTGCCGCGCTGACCCGCCAACTGCTCGCGTTCAGCCGCCAGCAGACCCTGCGGCCCGAAGTCCTCCAGTTGCCCGACGTGATCAGCGAAGTGGCGATGCTGCTCAAGCGGCTGCTGGGCGAGAAGATCGAACTGGTGGTGCGCCATGACCGCGACCTCGGCGCGGTCCGTGCCGATCCCCAACAGCTCGAACAGGTGATCGTCAACCTCGTGGTCAACGCGCGTGACGCCATGCTGGCAAAGGGTAACGGCGGCAAGGTGTCGCTCGCGACCCGCCGCGTCACCGCCAAGGACGTGCGCAAGATGGCGAGCGAGATAATCCCCGAGGCGGACTATACCGTGCTGGTGGTGCAGGATACCGGCGGCGGGATCCCGCCTGACCTGCTGGGCAAGATCTTCGAGCCGTTCTTCACCACCAAGGAGCTGGGCAAGGGAACCGGCCTTGGGCTGTCGACCGTCTACGGCATCGTCAAGCAATCGGGCGGGTTCATCTTTGCCGACAACATCCCCGCGGTCGGCCCGCCCGAAGGCGCGCGCTTCAGCATCTATTTCCCGGTTCACCACGCCGAAGCGTCCCCCGCGCGCAAGGACAAGCCGGCCGAACCCGCCAAGGCGTGGTCGGGCGGCGGCAAGCTGCTGCTGGTCGAAGACGAGGACATGGTCCGCGCCGTCGCCGAGCGTGCGCTCAGCCGCGCCGGCTACACGATCACCGCCTGCAGTGATGGCGAGGAAGGGCTGGCGGCGGTTGCCAATGGCGGCGATTTCGACCTCGTCGTGAGCGATGTCGTGATGCCGGTCATGGACGGACCGGCAATGGCCAGGCAGATCCGCAAGGTGAAGCCGCGCCTGCCGATCCTGTTCATGTCGGGCTATGCCGAAGAGCAACTACGCAACGAGATCGACATCGAAGCGATGCACTTCATGCCCAAGCCGTTCAGCGTCCAGCAGATATCCGACACCGTGGCCGCGATCCTTGGCGAACACGCCGCGAAATAGGGCTGCATCGGCTGTTAGCAGGCTGGTTCGGCAGGGAATCGATCGGGTCTTGCCGGATTCGCCGATTGGAGAACGAGCCGCCGGTGAACGTGTCTGCTGGCTTGGTTTTGACTAACCTTGCGGGTGACGTATCGCAATAATTACAGTGATTTGCTGGCGAATTGAAAAAATTTTGTTCCATACTTGTTCTTGTGGAACAAACCAGATACATAATGCCACAGTTGATGACCGGGCAGGGGGCCTAGGCAAACGACGGAGGCATATGTCATGGCGGCAGCGAACCTGAAGCTGGTAGAAGGCAAGAACGTGGATACGGACCGTCAGAAGGCACTTGATGCCGCACTCGCGCAGATCGATCGCGCATTCGGCAAGGGCTCGGCGATGAAGCTGGGCCAGAAGGAAGCGATGAACGTCGAATCGATTTCGACCGGGTCGCTCGGCCTCGATATCGCGCTCGGCGTCGGCGGTTTGCCCAAAGGCCGCGTGATCGAGGTCTACGGGCCGGAAAGCTCCGGCAAGACCACGCTCGCGTTGCACGTGATCGCCGAAGCGCAGAAGGCTGGCGGTACCGCCGCGTTCGTCGATGCCGAACACGCGCTCGACCCGGTCTATGCCAAGAAGCTCGGCGTCGATATCGACGAACTGATCGTCTCGCAGCCCGATACCGGCGAACAGGCGCTGGAAATCACCGACACGCTGGTCCGCTCGAACGCGATCGACGTACTGGTGGTGGATTCGGTCGCTGCGCTGGTGCCGCGGGCGGAAATCGAAGGCGAGATGGGCGATAGCCACGTCGGCCTCCAGGCCCGCCTGATGAGCCAGAGCCTGCGCAAGCTGACCGGCTCGATCAACCGCAGCAAGTGCATGGTGATCTTCATCAACCAGCTGCGCATGAAAATCGGCGTGATGTACGGCAACCCGGAAACGACCACCGGCGGCAACGCGCTCAAGTTCTACGCTTCGGTCCGCCTCGACATCCGTCGCACCGGGCAGATCAAGGATCGCGACGAAATCATCGGCAACTCGACCCGCGTGAAGGTCGTCAAGAACAAGGTCGCTCCGCCGTTCAAGCAGGTCGAATTCGACATCATGTACGGGGAAGGCATCTCGAAGATCGGCGAGATCCTCGACCTCGGCGTCAAGGCCGGCTTGGTGGAGAAGTCGGGCAGCTGGTTCAGCTACGACAGTATCCGCATCGGGCAGGGCCGCGAGAACGCCAAGCAATACCTCAAGGAAAATCCCGAAGTTTGCGACCAGCTGGAAGCCGCGATCCGCGGCCGGACCGATGCTGTCGCCGAGGAAATGATGACGGGCCCGGACGCGGAATCCGACGACTGATCCTCACCCCCTGGGTGCGCCAACCCCGAACCTCCCCGGCGCACCCGATGAACCCGGGAAGCCGGTGCGAGTACTCCCTCTGCCCGAGGAGTCCGCACCGGCTTTTCTTTGCCCTCGATGCGCCGCTCTCTTTTTTGCTGCAACATGCCATGCTAGCTCCGCGCCTCGGGTTACAGCGAAAACATATGCGCGCCGAACCGATCGGCATGCAGCGCAAGGAGACCAGCGTATGACCGATGGAGCCGATTGGCGCGGCAAGGTGGGCAGCAAGTGGGCCGACGAATGGCGGCGGACCGACCGCAGCTTCAGCGGCCTCACCGACAGGCTCCTGGGTCGGGCGAACGCAGGCAATTTCTCAAGCGTGCTCGATATCGGTTGCGGAGCGGGCGAGGTCTCGCTCGCGCTGGCCCGCGGCCACCCACAAGCGCGCGTCACCGGCATCGACATCAGCAGCAACTTGCTGGCTGCGGCGCGCGAACGCGGAGCGCAACAGGACCGTGTGAAGTTCGTGGAATGCGACGCTGCCGAATGGAAGCCGGAGGGTGCCCGGCCCGACCTGCTGGTGTCGCGCCACGGCGTGATGTTCTTTCCCGACCCGGTCGCAGCATTCAGCCACTTGCGTAGCATAGCGGCTGATGGTGCCCGGTTGGTGTTCTCGTGCTTCCGCACCCCGGAAGACAACGAGTGGGCAAGCGGCTTGGCCGCGCTCCTGCCCGGTAGCGGAGGGGCGCCGCCTCAGCCAGATGCCCCAGGTCCGTTCGCGTTCGCCGATACCACGCGGGTTGAATCGATCCTCGCGCGTTCCGGCTGGAGCGACATCGCATTCGAGCCGGTCGACTACGCGTTCGTTGCCGGATCGGGAGAAGATCCAGTGGCCGATGCAGAGGAGTTCTTCTTCCTGATCGGGCCGGCAGCGCGCATAGCCGCTTCACTCGAAGGACAGGAACGCGAGGCCTTCCGCGCGCGCTTGCAGCCATTTCTCGAAAGGCACCGTGACGGCAACATGGTGCTGTTCCCCGCCGCCGCGTGGATCGTATCAGCCCGAAACGGCTGATCGCACACGGCGATCGCTCTGGCGCACCAATTGCGCTTGTCGCCTCGGCGCGCAGCAACTAACTGCGGGTGGTTATGACGTCGACCAACGAAATCCGCCGCAGTTTCCTCGACTATTTCGCGGGTGCCGGACACCGCGAAGTGCCGAGCGCACCGCTGGTGCCTTACAACGATCCCACGCTGATGTTCGTCAACGCGGGGATGGTGCCGTTCAAGAACGTGTTCACCGGGCTGGAAACCCCGCCCAGCCCGACCGCTACCAGCAGCCAGAAATGCGTGCGAGCAGGCGGCAAGCACAACGATCTCGACAACGTAGGCTACACCGCTCGGCACCACACGTTCTTCGAAATGCTCGGCAACTTCAGCTTCGGCGACTACTTCAAGGAACAGGCGATCATCCACGCCTGGACCCTGCTCACGAAGGAATGGGGCATTTCGGCCGACCGGCTGACCGCGACCGTCTACCACACCGACGACGAAGCATTCGACCTGTGGCGCAAGATCAGCGGCCTGCCCGAAGAGCGGATCATCCGCATACCGACGAAGGACAACTTCTGGGCGATGGGCGACGATGGCCCGTGCGGCCCGTGTTCGGAGATATTCTACGATCATGGCGATCACATCTTCGGCGGCCCTCCCGGCAGCCCGGATGAGGATGGCGATCGCTTCGTCGAAGTATGGAACCTCGTGTTCATGCAGAACGAGCAGGTGGCTGGCGAGATCGTCGGCGACCTGCCCAAGAAGAGCATCGACACCGGCATGGGGCTCGAGCGCATCGCGGCGGTGCTGCAGGGCGTGCACGACAACTACGACACCGATACCTTCAAGGAACTGATCGCTGCAAGCGAGAGCCTGACCGGAGTGAAGGCCGAAGGCGAGCAACAGGCCAGCCACCGCGTGATTGCCGACCATTTGCGTTCGACCAGCTTCCTGCTCGCCGACGGCGTGCTGCCATCGAACGAAGGGCGCGGATACGTGCTGCGGCGGATCATGCGCCGCGCGATGCGCCACGCGCACCTGCTGGGCGCGAAGCAGCCGCTGATGCACCGTCTGGTGCCTGCGCTGGTGACCGAAATGGGCCAGGCCTATCCCGAGCTTGGCCGCGCACAGCCGCTGATCGAGGAAACCCTCGAACGCGAGGAAACCCAGTTCCGCCGCACGCTCGAAAAGGGTCTCGGCCTGCTCGAGGAAGCGACCGCCGGGATGGGCGAGGGCGCGAGCCTCAATGGTGAAACAGCGTTCAAGCTCTACGACACCTACGGCTTTCCTTACGACCTGACCGAAGACGCGCTGCGCAGCCGCGGCATCGCGGTCGATCGCGCCGGGTTCGACGCAGCGATGGACCGCCAGAAGGCCGCCGCGCGCGCTGCGTGGAAGGGCAGCGGGCAGGCCGCCGACGGCGAGCTGTGGTTCGACATTGCCGAGCGCGAAGGCGGGACCGAGTTTACCGGCTATTCCTCGACCGAAGGCGAAGGCCGGGTCGTCGCGCTGGTCAAGGATGGCAAGGAAGTCGACAGCGCGGCAGTTGGCGACGAGGTCATCGTCCTCGTCAACCAGACCCCGTTCTACGGCGAAAGCGGCGGGCAGGCGGGCGACGCGGGAACGATCACGACGCCGGACGGACTCCAGATCGCGGTCGACGATACGTCGAAGCCGCTCGGTCGCTTGCACGCGCACCACGGCAAAATCGAGGCGGGTGCGATCAAGGCGGGCGACACTGTCCACCTGTGGGTCGATGCCGACCGGCGCGACCGGATCCGTGCGAACCATTCGGCAACGCACCTCGTCCATGCCGCGCTGCGCAACCGGCTGGGCGATCACGTGACGCAGAAGGGCTCACTGGTGGCGGAAGACCGCCTGCGGTTCGACTTCTCGCATCCCAAGGCGCTGAGCGACGAGGATATCGCGGCGGTCGAAGCCGAAGTGAACGCCGAGATCCGCCACAACGATACAGTCTTGACCCGGCTGATGAGCCCCGACGATGCAATCGCGGCGGGCGCGATGGCGCTGTTCGGCGAAAAATATGGCGACGAAGTGCGCGTGCTGTCGATGGGCCATGCAGGCAGCGACGGAAAGAGCTATTCGATCGAACTGTGCGGCGGCACCCATGTGCGCGCGACCGGCGATATCGGGATCTTCCGGATCGTTTCGGAAAGCGCGGTCAGTTCAGGCGTGCGCCGTATCGAGGCGTTGACCGGCGAAGCTGCGCGCCGCTGGCTGGTCCACCGCGAAGACGCGCTCAAGGATGCTGCCGCGGTCATTCGCGCGACGCCGGAAGAGGTTCCTGGGCGGATTGCTGCGCTGATGGATGAGCGCAAGCGGCTCGAGCGCGAACTGGCCGAAGCGAAGAAGGCACTGGCGCTGGGCGGTGGCGGTACCGCGAGCGGCCCGGCGGACGAGGATGTTGGTGGCGTGACCTTCAGCGGACAGGTGATCGACGGGCTCGAAGCGAAGGAGTTGCGCGGTCTGCTCGACGAAGCCAAGCAGCGGATGGGCTCTGGCGTCGCCGCGATCTGCGCGGTCAACGACGGCAAGGCGGCGTTCGCGGTGGGCGTAACCGACGACCTGACGGGCCGGTTCAGTGCGGTCGATCTCGTGCGCGCTGGCGTGGCGGCGCTCGGCGGCAAGGGCGGCGGCGGGCGGCCCGATATGGCGCAGGGCGGCGGACCCGACGGTAGCAAGGCCGAGGAGGCGATCACCGCAGTGCGGCGCATCCTCGCCGGGGAAACCGCTGCGGCGTAAACCCGCTCAGTCGCTTTCGACGGTCGAGGTGCGCAGTTTGGGCTTGTGCTCGAGTTGCGCGTCCTGCTGGATCTGCGCGCGGAATTCGTCGCGCTTTTCGTGGATCGAGGCAATCACCGGCCCCATCGCCACGCCAAGATCGACTAGCACAGCCTCCGACAGTTGAAGCGAGCTCTCCAGCGTTTCTGGCACTGCGTGGGTCGCCCCGGCGCGGTAGAGTTCGCCAGCGTGAGCCGTGTCGCGCGCGCGGGCGATAATCGGCAGGTCGGGGTGTGCCGCGCGCAGCTTGGCGGTCAGGCGCTGCGCCAGCACCGGCTCGTCCATCGTCAGGATAGCGGCCAGCGCGTGGTCGATCCCGAGCCGGTCGAGCGCATGGCCGCGCGCGGCATCGCCGAAAGTCGCCTGGTAGCCCATCCGCCGGGCCCGTTCGATCAGGTCCGCATCGGAATCGATCGCGATGTAGGGTTTGCCGTGCACCGTAAGCATGTCGGCTACCAGCCGCCCGACCCGTCCAGCGCCGACGATGATGACGCGTGGAACCCCACGATCTTCCTCGGGCAACTCGGGGATCGGATCGACCTGCCGTCCGATCACCCGGCCAAGCCGCGCCAGCAGAGGGGTCACCGTCAAGCCGATCGCTGTGACAATCTGCCAGAACTGCGCGGTTTGCGGCTCGATCAGCTGGGCTGCGCTGGCTGCGGTCAGCACGATCAGTGTCGTTTCGCTGGGGCTGGCCATCAGCACCCCGGTCTCTGCTGCGGTTCCGCGCCGGGCACCCATCAGCCGCAACAGAACGCCAGTGACGCAGGCCTTCAGGATCAGCACCCCGGTGACCGCAATCGCCAGCGTGCCGAGGTTGTCCCAGATCGTCGCGAGGTCGATGCTCATCCCCACGGTGATGAGGAAAATGCCGAGCGCCAGCCCCTTGAAGGGTTCGGTGATTCCCTCGACTTCGCCGCTGTATTCTGTCTCTGCGATCAGCAATCCGGCGATCAACGCTCCGACAATCGGTGAAAGGCCGGCGGCGGCAGTCGCAAGGCTGGCTCCGATCACCACCAGCAGGCTGGCGGCGAGGAACAGTTCAGGGCTCTTCGTCCTTGCCGCTTGTGCAAACAGGCGGGGTAGGGCGAGGCGACCGAGCACCAACAGGACCAGCACCACCAGCCCGCCTTGCCACAGCGTGGCAAGCAAGCCCGACCAACCCGCTTCACCCGCATACGGAGCCATCGCGCCGAGCATGAAGATGATCGGCACGATCGCGATATCTTCGAACAGCAGCATCGACAGCGCCGCGCGACCGACCGGGCTGGTCGTCCCACTGATCGGCAACACGATCGCGGTGGAACTCAGCGCAAGCGCGAGCCCGAGCCCGATTGACCCGGTCCAGTGCTGGCCAAGCGCCATGAGGAATGCGGCCACTAACGTGCCGGTTATCAGCAATTCCATCGCGCCGAGGCCGAACACCAGCCGCCGCATCGTCCACAGGCGGCCGAACGACAGCTCCAGCCCGATGGTGAACAGCAGCAGGATAATCCCGAACTCGGCGAACGGGGTGAGCCCCGTCGAATCGGTGATCGTGAAGTGCGCGAGCCACGGATAGCTGGGCACCAGAGTGCCGAGGCCGAATGGGCCGACAGCGATACCGATCAGGATGAACCCGATGACCGGGGTGATGCGGAAACGGTGGAACACGGGGATCACGATCCCGGCGGCCCCTAGGATCACCAGCGCGTCGGACAGCATCGGGGCATCGAGTTCGGCGGCCATGCGTTGAAAGTATCGGGCGAACGGCGCATTGTCACCAAATGGCAGAGCACGACGTAATCGTCGTCGGCGGCGGTCCGGCGGGCATGATGGCAGGACTGTTGCTGGCGCGCAGCGGGGTCGACGTGATGGTGCTGGAAAAGCACCCCGACTTCTTTCGCGATTTTCGCGGCGACACGGTTCACCCGGCGACGATGGAGATCCTGTCGGAACTTGGTTGGCTTGAGGAATTCCTGCAGCTTCCGCACAACCGGATGGACGGTGCAGAGTTTACTTGGGAAGATCGGACCTACCAGTTCGCCGACTTCACCCATCTCGACACTCCGGCGCCGTTCATTGCGATGATGCCGCAGTGGGACTTCCTCGATTTCCTGCGCGAAAAGGCGCGCGGCTTTCCCGGATTCCACCTCGCGATGCCGGGTGAAGTCACGGGTCTCGACCAGACGGACGGGCGCTTCACCGGCGTAACGATGGCCGACGGGACGCGCCACGTCGCGCGCAAGCTGGTGCTGATGTGCGACGGGCGTGGCTCGCTCGTGCGCTGCCAGCACATCCTGCCCCTCCACGATCTGGGCGTGCCGATCGACGTGTTGTGGTTCAAGGTGCCCAAGCCCGCGCCCGGTTCAAGGCTACGCGGGCAAATCAAGGGCGGGCAGATGCTCGTGCTGTTTGACCGCGCGAGCTACTGGCAAGCGGCCTTCATTATCGCCAAGGGCGGCGCGGACGCGCTCCGGCAGCAGCCGATTGCCGATTTCCGCGCCAGGGTGCTCGAGGCCGCGCCCGATTTGCCCGATCTTGCAGAGGCTCTTTCCGACTGGGACAAGGTCAAGCTGCTGTCGGTCTCGCTCGACCGGCTCGAGTGCTGGCACAGGCCGGGCCTGCTGGCGATCGGCGATGCCGCGCACGCGATGAGCCCGGTCGGCGGGGTCGGGATCAACCTTGCGATCCAGGATGCGGTTTGCGCCGCCAATTTTCTCGCCGCGCCGCTGGCCGCAGGCGAGAATGTCGATGCACTGCTGCACAAGGTGCAGGATCGCCGGGCACTGCCGGTGCGGATCGTGCAGGGCGTGCAGAAACTCGCGCACGAAGCGATGATCGAGCCGGTTCTCGAATCGGACAGCACCGGGCGCAAGGCACCGCTGCCGCTGCGGATTGCCGACCGCTTCCCGATGCTCCGCCAATTGCCGGCACGGCTGATCGGTTTCGGGTTCCGGCGTGAGAAGCTAACCGCGCCAATCGCCGCCTGACGGGTACAAAAAAAGCCCCCGGCGATGCGGGGGCTTCATTGTCGTCTCGCTAAAGTGCGGATCAGGCCCAGTTGGCCATTTCCGTCTCCAGGTTGTTCACGATCGCTTCGAAGAACTGCTCGGTCGTCAACCAGCTCTGGTTGGGGCCGATCAGCAGCGCGAGGTCTTTGGTCATCTTGCCGCTCTCGACGGTCTTGATGCAGACCCTCTCGAGCGTTTCGGCGAACTTCACCACATCGGGCGTATCGTCGAACTTGCCGCGATACATCAGCCCGCGGGTCCACGCGAAGATGCTGGCGATCGGATTGGTGCTGGTCGCCTTGCCCTGTTGGTGTTGGCGATAGTGACGGGTGACGGTGCCGTGGGCGGCCTCGGCCTCCACGGTCTTGCCGTCGGGTGCCATCAGCACCGAGGTCATCAGGCCGAGCGAACCGAAGCCCTGCGCCACCACGTCGGACTGCACGTCACCGTCATAGTTCTTGCAAGCCCACACGAACTTGCCGTTCCACTTGAGCGCCGAAGCGACCATGTCGTCGATCAGGCGGTGTTCGTAGTGGATGCCCGCTTCCTTGAACTTTTCGGCGAAGCCCTCGGTGTCGTAGACTTCCTGGAACAGGTCCTTGAAGCGCCCGTCGTAGGCTTTCATGATCGTGTTCTTGGTGGACAGGTAGACCGGCCAGCCGAGGTTGAGCCCGTAGTTGAAGCTCGCGCGGGCGAAGTCGCGGATCGAATCGTCGAGGTTGTACATCGCCATCGCGACGCCGCTCGACGGGAAATCGAACACCTCGAGATCGATGGTCTTCCCGTCCTCGCCATCGAACACCAGCCGTAGCTTGCCCTTGCCCGGGATCAGCGTGTCGGTGGCGCGGTACTGGTCGCCGAACGCGTGGCGGCCGACCACGATCGGATCGGTCCAGCCCGGCACCAGCCGCGGCACATTGTCGATCACGATCGGTTCGCGGAACACCACGCCGCCCAGGATGTTGCGGATCGTGCCGTTGGGGCTCTTCCACATCTTCTTGAGGTGGAATTCCTCCACCCGCGCTTCGTCCGGGGTGATCGTGGCGCACTTCACGCCCACGCCGTGCTGCTTGATCGCATTGGCCGCATCGACCGTGATCTGGTCGTCGGTCTGGTCGCGCATTTCGATCGACAGGTCGTAGTAGAGCAGGTCGATATCGAGATAGGGCTGGATCAGCCGTTCGCGGATCCACTGCCAGATGATGCGGGTCATCTCGTCGCCGTCGATTTCGACGACCGGGTTCTTCACCTTGATCTTGGCCATGTCCGTCCTGTTCGTATGGATAATCGGGCGCGCTTTAGCAGGTGGGCGCGTGCGCGCAAGTTTGCCCCCATTTGCAAAAGGCGCCGCTTGCGCGACGCCCTTGCATTAGCCTTCGATGGTGGGCGTAGGAAGGATTGAACTTCCGACCCCTACGATGTCAACATAGTGCTCTACCACTGAGCTATACGCCCACACCATCGAGCAGCCGCTTGCGCGGCGAGGCGGCCATGTAGCGAGTGCTTGGGCAGCGCGCAAGAGCCTCAAAGGCTCGCTTGCGCATCGCCTTCGAACACCCGGTCGACCTCCAGCACGAGGTCGCGCAGGTGGAACGGTTTGGAGAGGACTTTGGCCCGCGGCTGTTCGCGGCTGGCCTTGAGTGTCACTGCAGCGAAGCCGGTGATGAACATCACTTTGGTCGTCGGCGAAACTTCGTTGCACCGCTGCGCCAGTTCGATCCCGTCCATTTCCGGCATCACGATGTCGGACAGCAGCAGGTCGAATTCTTCGCTTTCGAGCAGCGGAACGGCCGCGGTGCCGCGGTCTACCGCAACAACCTCGTAGTTGGCGTTCTCCAGCGCACGCGACAGATACGTGCGCATGGCGTCGTCGTCCTCGGCGAGGAGGATTCGATATTTACCCGGTCCGTCCATTGCGTGATTTATAGCCGCTGCTGCTTAAGAAATCTTTCCCGACGCGCCCACTGGCCTGCTTTGAGACAGGCTTTGACAGCGCGCCGCGGTTGGTTAACGCTGGCAGCGATGTCCGCCGCCAGTCCACGCACAGTCCGGTCCGGAGGGTCGATTCCCGGCAGCAAGGAGGCTGCCTTTGCACTTTCGGTGCATTCCGATGCGCCAATCCCGGTGCTGATCGCCGCGCCGCACGGCGGCCGTTCGTATCCCCCGGACCTGGTGCAGCGGATGCGCCACGCCGAAGACGCCAAGCTGCGTCTCGAGGATCGGCTTGTCGACCGGCTGGCGGAGATCGTCGCCGAGCAGACCGGAGCTGCGTTGCTGGTCGCCCGTGCACCGCGGGCGATGCTCGACCTCAATCGCTCGGTCGATGACATCGACTGGTCGGTGGTCGATGGCAGCGCTCCGCGTTCTGTGCGCCATTCGTTGACCAATCGCCGCGCGCGCGGCGGTCTTGGCCTTGTGCCGAGCAGACTCGCCGGGATTGGCGATCTGTGGACCGGCCGGATCGAACAAGCCGATCTCGAGGCGCGGGTCGACGGGATTCACCGGCCGTATCATCGCGCACTGGCCGAAACCCTCGAATCGCTCCGCGATCGCTGGGGGGCGGCGTTGCTGGTTGACCTGCATTCCATGCCGCCGCTCCAGCCACGCCATCCAGGGCACCGACCGGCAGAATTCGTGATCGGCGACAGGTTCGGTGCCAGCTGCGATCCGGCGCTCTCGTCGGTGGCATTGGCCTATCTTGAGCGGCAAGGCCGACCGATCGCCCACAATCGCCCTTATGCGGGCGGATTTGTGCTCGATCGTCACGGCGCCGCTGCACGCGGAATCCACGCAATGCAGGTCGAAGTGTGCCGCTCCACCTATCTCGACAGGCACTTGCGCGAGCCCTCGGCGAATTTGCCGCATGTTGCCGGGGTGCTGGCAGGGATGGTGCGCGAGCTGGCCGATCAGGTGGCCGCGCTGGGACGCGGCTCGGCCTTTGCGCTGGCTGCGGAATAGGCGCGAAGCGAACGACCGATAGAAAAAACCACCTCGTGCAACGCACGAGGTGGCCAAGGTTCAGGGAGGTGATGCACCGAAGTGCATCCGCCCGGGGCGGCCATGAGGGAAGCACACACCGGACAAAGCAGAAATAGGACGGGAGGCGGCTCAATTCAAGTGCCGCCCGCGGGTCGAACTCAGGGCATCCTTCCGGGATTGCGGCCGGATGCCCTGCGGATCGTCAGGCGCCGGCGACCGGAGCAGCCTGGAGCGCACTCGGCTGCGGGACCTTGCCCTGGCCCATTTGCCGGGCAAAGACCGCGCGCATGAGGTCGAGCGAGAAGATGTGGGCGTAGACAAGGGCGAGCAGCCCATTCTTGGTCCATTCGGTCACAGTCTTTTCGTCAAGCTCGCGAACCTTTTCGTCGTTGATCATCTGGAATCCACGATAGACGAACGGCTGGTCGGGCTTGGCAGGATCGGTGATGGCGATCTCGCCTTCCATCAACAGATCATGCTTCTTGATTTCGTCGACGAAAGCCTGTGTGCGGGCACCGGCCTGCTCGAACTGCTCGCAGAAATCGAGCGCTGCCTGGCCGGCAGGCGAAACCTTGCCTTCGTCGTCGAACAGGCGCTCGCCTTCGTCGAATTCGCCGACCACGCCGGCGGTCGGATCGAAGCACAGCGACAGCTCGTTGGAATCGGCCTGCAACCGGGCGAGCATGAAGGGATAGCGGCGGATGTATGCCGGGATGTACACCGGCTCGTTGATCTTGCCGTTTTCATCGATGAAAACGTTGACGTTCTCATTGAGGCCCATCAGCGCGAGCGGAACCGGGTTGTCGCCCGAGCTGAACACGATCGGGAAATCGCGTTGTGCCTGCACGAACTCATCGACCGTCAGCGGGATCGCGTGCTGGTTGTCCGCCCAGTTGAGTGAATCGAAGGGCTTACTGCTCCATTTGACGTGATCGCGGCTGTTGAGCGGCATGAGGTCCTTGTAGAACAGGGGCAGTTCGGGTTGCGGCGCGCTGGCCATTGAATGTCTCCAGTGTCAAAAATGCGAAAGTCGAAAACGCTGCGATGCGCCAGGCACCGCCGCGCAAGATGCGCGCCGCTTTAGGCAGCGTCGCTCCCTTGTGCAAGCTGGCGTTCGGCAAGGTGCCCTGGCGGGACAAGCTTGCCCGGGTTGAGCAGCCCTTGCGGGTCGAGCGCCTGTTTGACGTGGCGCATCATCGCGATGGCCACCGGGTCGCCGAATTCGGCGAATTCCTCGCGCTTGAGCTGGCCGATTCCGTGCTCTGCGCTGATCGAGCCGTGCCATTGGGTCACCAGCGCATAGACCTGGTGGCTGATTTTCTTGCCGTCGCCTTCCTGCCACCCGATCGGGTCGACCCCGGGCGGAGCGATGACATGGAAATGGACGTTGCCGTCCCCCAGATGCCCGAATGCGATCGCTTCGGTTCCGGGCCACGCCGCTTCGATCTGCGGGACTGCCGCGGCAACGAAGGCCGGCATCCGGTCGACCGGCACTGAAATGTCGTGCTGTACTGCGGGACCTTTCTCGCGCTCGGCAGGTGCGATCGAATCGCGCAGCAGCCAGAAGGCTTCGGCTTGCGATTCGTTGGCGGCGATCACTGCGTCTTCCAGCAAACCGGCCTCGAACGCGCTTTCGAGCAAGGTTTCTGCCAGCGTTCCGAGCGTCTCCGCGTCATTGCCACGCTCGGCGACCAGTTCGATCAGCGCGTGCCACGCATGGTCGCCAGCGAGCGGCGCGCGCGATCCCGGCAAGTGACGCACCACGTCGGCCAGCGTGCCTTGCGGGATCACTTCGAATCCTTCCAGTGCCGCCCCGGCAACCTTCTGGCAGTGCAGCAGCAGCTCGCGGGCGCCTTCGAGCGAGGTGACCCCGGCCCACAAGACGCGCCGCTCGGCAATTGCGGGCAGCAGCCTCAGGGTTGCAGCGGTTACGATCCCCAACGTCCCTTCTGACCCGATCAGCAACTGCTTGAGGTCGAACCCGCGGTTGTCCTTCTTGAGCACGGTCAGCGCATCGAACACTTCACCGTCGGCCAGCACCGCTTCGAGACCGAGTACTTGTGCCCGCATCGACCCGTGGCGCAACACCTGGGTGCCGCCGGCGTTGGTCGAGACCAGCCCGCCAACGGTGGCCGATCCCTTGCCGCCGAGCGTAAGCGGGAACCGCACGCCTTGCGCTTCGGCGGCTTCGTGTAGCGATTGCAGGATCACACCGGCCTCGCACACCGCTTCCCCGGCTTCGCAATCGATCTTGCGGATCGCGTCCATCCGGCGCAGCGAAAGGATTACCGATTTGCCAGTCCGGTCAGGCGTTGCGCCGCCGCACATCCCGCTGTTGCCGCCTTGCGGTACGATCGGGACGCCGTGTCGGGCGCAGAGCTTGACCAGTTCTGACACTTCCTTGGTCGAAGCGGGAGAGGCAAGCGCCAGCGCATTCCCCGTGAACCGCCCGCGCCAGTCGGTCAGCCACGGATCGACGAGGTCCGGGTCGCGGGTCAGGCCGCGCGGTCCGAGCAGTGCCTCCGCTTCGGAGAGGAATCGAGCAGTATCCACCATCGTGGGCGAGCCTATCGCACATCGATGCCCCGCCGCGCCAGCCCGGATGGATTAAGGCGATGTTCAACCGCGCGAACTATGGGACGCAAGGGAAGAAACACGGGGAATCGAAGTCGGGCATGCGCCCGACGGTTGCCATGAATGCCTTGTTCGCCTTTGCCGCGCCGCTGGCGTTGCTCGTCCCGACGATGGTCGGCGATGGCGCTCAGGTGCCGTCGGCACAGCTTGCCGCGACAGAACAGGCGATCCAGGCGAGTGCGGAATCCTGGCTCCCGATGAAGCCTGTCGAAGCAACTCCGGTCGCTCGCCAAGTGCGGATCGAACAGCGCGTGATCATTCGTATTTCACCACGTGGAAGCGCCGTGCGGCCGAGCAGTTTTGCCGACATGGATGTCCCTATGCCTCCTCCGCCACCGCCACCGCCGCAGCTGGTCGAACGGCCGATGGGCAAATGCGTCTCGGTTGCGGGAATCGCCGCCGCTCAGCCGCGCGGCCCCGATGAGTTGTTGCTGTTCATGCGCGACAACCGGCTGGTTGCGGCGCACCTCGACAAGAGCTGTGACGCGCGCGATTTTTACGCCGGGTTCTATCTCGAGCGGACCGGGGACGGGCAGATGTGCGTGGGCCGCGATCGAATCCATTCGCGGGCCGGAAGCAACTGTACGATCAGCCGGATGCGTCGACTGGTGGAAGACGACGGCAACTGATCCGCCACTTTCACGCCGCAATTCCTTGACTTTCGCCGCCGTGCGTGCGCAAGGCTCGCGCGAAATTACGGATGGCGGAATACCGCAATCCATCGAAGGGCGATCGTGCCCGCACAACCCGGAAACACACTGGCTTTATGACGTTCGCCGATCTCGGCCTCTCTCCCGAATTGCTCAAGGCGGTTGAGGACGCCGGTTATACCGAGCCGACCCCGATCCAGGCGCAGGCGATCCCGCCGGTCTTGATGATGAAGGACCTGATCGGCATCGCCCAGACGGGCACCGGCAAGACTGCCAGCTTCGTGCTGCCGATGATCGACATCCTCAATCACGGTCGGCGCCGCGCACTGATGCCGCGCTCGCTGATCCTCGCGCCGACCCGCGAACTCGCCGCGCAGGTGGCGGAAAACTTCGAGAAGTACGGCAAGAACCACGATCTCACGCTCGCGCTGCTGATCGGCGGGGTGCAGATGGGCGACCAGCTCAAGGCGCTCGACGAGGGTGTCGATGTGCTGATCGCGACCCCGGGCCGGCTGATGGACCTGTTCGAACGCGGCAAGATCCTGCTCAACGGCTGCGAACTGCTGGTGATCGACGAGGCTGACCGGATGCTCGACATGGGGTTCATCCCCGATATCGAGTTCATCTGCTCCAAGCTGCCCGAAACCCGCCAGACGATGCTGTTCAGCGCGACGATGCCGCCGCCGATCGAGAAGCTGGCGAAGAAGTTCCTCAACAATCCCAAGCGGATCGAGGTCAGCCGCGCGGCGACCACCAACAAGGATATCACCGCGTTCAAGATCCCGGTGAAGAGCCGCCAGAAGCGCGAGACGCTGACTTGGCTGTTGCGCCACGACCTGGTCGAAACCGCGATCGTGTTTTCCAACCGCAAGACGACGGTGCGCGAACTCAACAAGGCGCTGCAGCGCGAAGGTTTCGCCAGCAGCGAAATCCACGGCGACATGGACCAGTCAAGCCGCATCGCCGAACTGAACCGGTTCAAGGCGGGCGAGGTCAACATCCTCGTCGCCAGCGACGTTGCCGCGCGTGGGCTCGATATCAAGGGCGTCAGCCACGTATTCAACTACGACACGCCGTGGCACCCCGACGACTACGTCCACCGCATCGGCCGCACGGGCCGCGCCGGGGCCAAGGGGCGCGCATTCACGTTCGTGGCCGAGGATGATGCCGAAGCGATCGCCAACGTCGAGAAGCTGACCGGCAGTGCGATCCCGGTGTTCGGCAAGAAGGACGTGCGCGTCGAATTGGCCGCCGCTCCCGAAAAGCAGCCCGACCGCGAAGTCGAGGACAAGAACGAGGCCGACGAGCGGCCCAAGCGCGGTCGCGGCCGGAAGAATTCCGAAGAGTCGGTCGAGGCCGCTCCGGACAAGGCCGAGAGCCCGAAGCGGGAGCCCAAGGCTCGCAGCGAAGCGACCAAGCCCGCGCGCGCATCGCGGCGCCGCGATGCCGATGAGGAATCGGTGCCGGCGGGCGAATGGAACGGCCCGCAGCCCGGCTTCCTCGGGGTGTCGGCGCTCGGTAACTGACCGGACGGTTCAGCCGGCCCGCAATTCTTCCGCCAGCAGCCTGAACTCGTCGCCGCGCGGGGAGTTCTTGCGCCACACCAGCGCGATTTCGCGGCTCGGCGCCTTGCCCTTGAGTGGACGCGCGACGACGTCGGTATCGTGCAGGATCCCCGCCTCGAGCGCCATTTCGGGTAGCATCGTCAGGCCCAATCCGTTGTCGACCATCTGCACCAGCGTGTGCAGGCTGGTTCCAATCATCGTTGCGCTCGCGCGCAGTTCGGGCCGGTTGCACGCTGCCAGCGCGTGATCCTTGAGGCAGTGTCCGTCCTCGAGCAGCAGCAGCCGACCTTCGTCGATCATCGAGGGCGGGATGCTCTCGGGCGGATCGCGCGGATCGTTTTTCGGGAAAGCGACGAACAGCCGATCGTCTCCGATGTGCTCGTATTCGACTTCGCCAGTCGCGAAGGGTAGCGCCAGCAGCACGCAATCGGCGCGGCCGTGATGCAGGCTCTCGATCGCATGGTCGCTGGTTTCTTCGCGCAGGAACAGCTTTAGGGCCGGACGTTCCTTGCGCAGCCGCGGCAGGATGCGCGGAAGCAGGAACGGAGCGATCGTCGGGATGACGCTCATGCGCAATTCGCCCGCCAGCGGCTTGCCGCTGGCCTGTACCAGGTCGGAGAGCTCCTCGGCCTCGCGCAACAGGCGGTGCGCCTTGGCCACCACCTGTTCGCCCAGCGGAGTGAACCGCACGACCCGGCGGCTACGTTCGACCAAGGTTACGCCGAGCAGCGATTCGAGCTCGCGGATGCCCGCCGACAGGGTAGATTGCGACACGAAGCTCGCTTCCGCCGCATTGCCGAAATGCCCGTGTTCGTGGAGTGCAACGAGGTATTGCAGTTGCTTGATAGTGGGCAGGTAAGTGCTCACTCCGCAGCCAGTGCGCCCTGGGTCACGTCATCGGTGTCGACATCGTCGATATGGGTCATTTTCAGACGTCCGTTCTCGACCGCGAAGGCCAGCTTGCCTTCGACCAGGTCGAGTGCGTCCTTGCCGAACACCTCGTAGCGCCAGCCGTCGAGCACCGCGAGGTCGCGCACCCCGGCAGCGAGCGCTTCCATCTCGTCGCTGCGGGTCAGCAGGCGGGCGGCGACGTCGATCTCGCGTGAGCGGATCTTGAGCAGCAGCTTGAGCAGGTCGGCCACCAGCGCGCCTTCCTTGCCCAGCGGTGCGCCGCGCTTGGGCTTGTCGGGCATCTCGCTCTTGTCGAGCGGCTCGGCCTCGTCGAGCACCTTCATCAGCCGCTTGCCGATGTCATTGTCCTTCCACGCGTTGGACAGGCCGCGGACTTTGGCAAGGTCGGCCTGCTTCTTCGGCGGGTGGCTGGCAAGGTCGGCCAGCGTCTCGTCGCGCATGATCCGGCCGCGCGGGATGTTCTTGTGCTGCGCTTCGCCTTCGCGCCACGCGGCAAGGCTTTTCAGCCGCCCGAGCACGGTGGCATTGCGGCTGGGTGCGCGGATGCGATGCCAGGCATTGCCGGGATCGTTGGCGTAGTTCGCCGGATCGGCGAGCTTGTCCATTTCGGCATCGAGCCACGCGCCGCGCCCCGTCTTGATCAGCTTCTTGAGGATCTTGGGGAAGATCTTCGATAGGTGAGTGACGTCGCCGATCGCGTATTCGATCTGCCGTTCGGTCAGCGGGCGGCGGCTCCAGTCGGTGAACCGCGCGCCCTTGTCGATCGTAAGGCCGAGCCAGGCCTCGACCAGGTTCGCATAGCCGATCTGTTCGGATTGGCTGATCGCCATCATCGCGATCTGCGTGTCGAAGATCGGATGGGGTGTGCGCTGGGTGAGGTTGTAGATGATCTCCACGTCCTGCCCGCCAGCGTGGAACACCTTGAGCACGTCCTCGTTGGCGCACATCAGGTCGAGCAGCGGGGCAAGGTCGATCCCGTCGGCCAGCGGGTCGATCGCCGCCGCTTCCTCGGTATTGGCGATCTGCACCAGGCACAGTTCGGGCCAATAGGTGTTTTCGCGCATGAATTCGGTGTCGACAGTGACAAAGTCGCTCTTCGCCAGCCGTTCGCACAATTCGGCCAGTTCTTCGGTGGTGCTGATCAGGGGGTGGATTTTCATCTGCTGGCAGTCGGTTATGTCTTTGGTACCCGTCGAACTTCCCGGCCCCCCGGAATGGCGCGAAGTCGCGGCAAGCGACGATGCCCGGCCGAAAAGGGTTGTCTTAACGTTATCGCGTTATGCCCGCGCGCATGACCGCGCAAGTCGCAACACTTACCCGCCCACAGGTTGGACCGGCGGGACTGGTCGAATTGACCGGGTTGGCGGAGAGCTTTCCGCTCCGCCCGCACCGGTTGCGCCATGCGCTGGTTGACCATCCGCTGCTGACCCGCGCGGCGTTGGCCGAGGCCGCGATGCGAATGGACCCGACGTTGGTCGAGTGCCGCCGGGCGGATAACCGCAATGGCGAGGAATTCGCCTTCGCCGACCGGCTCGACGGTGGCGCAGCAGCGGTGATCCGCGAAATCGAGACCGCAGGGCGCTGGGTCATGCTGCGTTTCGCCGAGCAATTGCCCGAGTATGCAGCGCTGATGCGCGAGGTGCTCGATGCGCTCGACCCGGTGACGCGCCCTGTGCTGGGGGAGGTCCTGACGCCGCACGTTTTCATCTTCGTGTCCGGACCGGGCACGCTGACCCCCTTCCACTTCGATCCCGAATTCAATGTGCTGTTCCAGGTTGCGGGCGAAAAGGTGTTCGCCGCCTACGAACCGCGGGCGCCGTGGCTTTCGCCGCAAGCGAGCGAGAAATACCATGCGACCGGCGACAACATGCTCGAATGGCGCGAGGAATTCGCCGAGCAAGGGCAGCACGAGCGGTTGCTGCCGGGCGATGCACTGTTCGTGCCGTATCGTTCGCCGCACTGGGTCACCGTCGGGGACGAAGCGTCGATCTCGATCTCGATCACCTGGCGTTCGGCCTCGAGCTACGCGCAGGACGACGCCTTCCGGCTCAACCGCTGGCTGCGCGGATTCGGGCTGTCGCCGCCCACTCCGCCTGCGCAACCTGCTTCGCCTCGGCTTCGCGCGTTGGCCTGGCATGCGCTCAAACGGCTGGGTGTGAACGGATGACGAGGCTGCGCCTCATTGATCCCGCGACACTGACGCCGGCGGATCACGCCGCTTGGGATCGATTGGGCGCGTCTGCAGGCCGCCATCCGGCGTTTACCGAGCCGTGGTTCATGCGCCAGTCGCTCGCCCATTGCCGCGCTGACGAGGCGGTCAGCCTGGCCGTAGTCGAAGACGGCGACGGCGAATGGATCGGAATGCTGCCGCTGGCCCGGGCAGGGCGCCATGGCCGCGCCCCGATGCCTCATGTGCGCGCCTGGTTCCACCCCAACCAGTTCCAGGTCGCCGCGCTGGTGCGAGAGGGCATGGCCATATCCTTCTGGGAGGCCATGCTCGACGGGCTCGAAGAGCATTTTCCCGGACGAATCGCGATCGGCCTGCAATGCCTTGCGACGGACTACCCGGGGGCACAAGCGTTGCTTGCGGTTTGCCGCGAACAAGGGCGGACGGTCGCGATCGACCAGAGCTACGAACGTGCGATCCTGAGGGCCGATCCCGGCGGGCAAGTTCCTCCGATCGGCACCAAGCAAGCAGCGAGGATCCGTTCGCTCGAACGCAAGATCGAGCGCGAGCTGGGCCCTTTGCGTTTCACTGTCACCCGCGATCCGGACAAAATCGCGGCCGAGGTCGACGGGTTCCTTGCGCTCGAGCGCTCTGGCTGGAAGGGCAAAAATGGTTCCGCGCTTTCGTGCGATCCGGAAACCGAGGCTTTTTTTCGCGCCGTCGTCGAGGAGGGAAGCGCGCTTGGCCGGTTCGAACTGGCCCAGCTTCATGCCGGGGACCGTCCGATCGCCCAGACGACGTTGCTGACCGGAAGGCACGGCTGCTTCGGCTTCAAGATGGCGTTCGATGGGCAATACGCACAGTTCGGCCCCGGGCTGGTGCTGATGACGCGTTACACGCAGTCGCTGGTCGAGCGCGGGGTAGGGCTGGTCGACAGCTGCTCGGCACCCAACCAGCAACCGATCTCGAGGCTGTGGCCCGAGCGGACGCAGTTGGTCGATGTCTGCGTCGCGCTAAACGGACCGATCCGCCAATTGGCCTTCCGCTCGATCCTTGCGCTCGAAGGGTTTCATGCGCGCGTGATCCGCGGCGCGCCGGCAAACGACGAACAACTCGCTGCTGTCGGGGGGTGACGCGCCGCGCGACAGGCGCTAGGGGCCGCGCTTTCCCGCCACGTTCGAAATAGAAGCGGCCCGAGACAATGACTGTTCACACTTATCGCACTCACACCTGCGGCCAGCTGACCAAGGCCGACGTGGGGCAGCCTGTCCGCCTGTCGGGCTGGGTCCACCGAAAGCGCGACCACGGCGGCGTGCTGTTCGTGGACCTGCGCGACCACTACGGCCTGACCCAGATCGTTGCCGACGAAGACAGCCCGGCGTTGCCGCTGCTCGACGCGCTGCGGCTCGAATCGGTCGTCACCATCGATGGCGACGTGAAGGCCCGCGATGCGGAGGCGGTAAACCCGAACCTGCCGACCGGCGAGATCGAAGTCTTCGCGCGCGAAGTGACGGTCCAGAGCAAGGCCGACGACCTGCCGCTGATCGTCAATTCGGCGGAAGACTATCCGGAGGAAACCCGCCTCAAGTACCGCTTCGTCGACCTGCGGCGCGAGCGAGTGCACAACAACATCATGCTGCGCAGCCGGGTGATCACTTCGATCCGCCGCCGCATGACCGACCAGGGTTTCACCGAGTTCCAGACCCCGATCCTCGGCGCATCGAGCCCCGAAGGCGCACGCGACTACCTTGTGCCCAGCCGCCTGCACCCGGGCCGGTTCTACGCGCTCCCGCAAGCGCCGCAGATGTTCAAGCAGCTGCTGATGGTCGCCGGGTTCGACCGCTATTTCCAGATCGCGCCGTGTTTCCGCGACGAGGACCTGCGCGCCGACCGCAGCCCCGAATTCTACCAGCTCGACTTCGAGATGAGCTTCGTCACGCAGGAAGACGTGTTCCAGGCGATCGAGCCGGTGCTCGCGGGCGTGTTCGAGGAGTTCGCGAACGGCAAGAGCGTGACCCCGGCGGGCACTTTCCCGCGCATCCCCTATGCCGAAGCGATGCTGAAATACGGCACCGACAAGCCGGATTTGCGCAACCCGATCGAGATTTCGGACGTTTCGCAGCACTTCCTGACTTCGGGCTTCGGCCTGTTCGAGAAGATCGTTGGCGGTGGCGGTGTCGTGCGCACGATTCCAGCGCCGGGCACCAACGAGAAGAGCCGCAAGTTCTTCGACGACATGAACGACTGGGCGCGGCGCGAAGGCTTCGCAGGGCTAGGCTACGTCACCCGCAAGCAGGGCGAGTTCGGTGGGCCGATCGCCAAGAACCATGGCACTGAGGGCATGGAGAAGCTCTACGCCGAACTCGGGCTGGGCGAGAATGACGGCCTGTTCTTCGCCGCCGGCAAGGAAAAGGATGCAACCAAGCTTGCCGGTGCAGCGCGGACCCGCGTCGGCGAGGAGCTTGGCCTGATCCCCGATGACCGGTTCGCGTTCTGCTGGATCGTCGACTTCCCGATGTTCGAATACGACGAAGACGCGAAGAAGATCGACTTCAGCCACAACCCGTTCTCGATGCCGCAGGGCGAGATGGAAGCGCTGGAGACGCAGGATCCGCTCGAGATCAAGGCCTGGCAGTACGACATCGTCTGCAACGGCTACGAGCTGTCTTCGGGTGCGATCCGGAACCATCGGCCCGACATCATGTACAAAGCGTTCGAGATCGCCGGCTATTCGCAGGCCGATGTCGATGCGAACTTCTCGGGCATGATCGAGGCGTTCAAGCTTGGTGCCCCGCCGCACGGCGGATCCGCGCCAGGTATCGACCGTATCGTAATGCTGCTGGCCGACGAGCCCAACATCAGGGAGGTCATCGCATTTCCATTGAACCAGCGCGCTCAGGACCTGATGATGGGTGCGCCGAGCGCGGTTTCGGCTCGCCAGCTGCGCGATGTACACATCCGCACGATCGATGTTCCGCAGCAGGAATCGGCAGCGAACCCGGACAAGCTGGTCGATCCCGCGGCGGGCTAGGCCTGCGGACAACCCGAGAAATCGGCCCGAACGGGGCCGTGCGGGCACTTGCCAGCCCGCCGCCCGTTCATTAGGGCGAAAGGCAATTGCCCAAAACACAGTTCGAAGAGGGACCATTATGAGCGATACCGCCGACCGCGTGCAGAAGATTGTCGTCGAACACCTCGGCGTCGAGAGCGACAAGGTCACCCAGGAAGCCAGCTTCATCGACGATCTCGGTGCGGACAGCCTCGACATCGTCGAGCTGGTGATGGCGTTCGAGGAAGAGTTCGGGGTCGAAATCCCGGACGACGCCGCCGAAAAGATCACCACTGTCGGTGACGCGACCAAGTACATCGAAGAGCACAAGGGCTAACCCGCCCATCCCGCCGCGCTCGCCAGACGGCCAGTCGGCGGGGCACTGACAGGCTCGTCCCCGCGCGGGGCCGGGCCTGTTGCACATATGGAGAGTAATATGCGCCGTGTGGTCGTAACCGGACTGGGTCTCGTCACCCCGCTGGGCGGTGACGTCGAAACTTCGTGGAAGAACCTCATTGCCGGCAAGAGCGGTGCGGGCACTATCACCCGGTTCGATACCGAAGGGCAGAAATGCACCATCGCTTGCGAGGTGAAGCCCAAGGATCACGAATACGGCTTCGATCCGGACAAGCGGGTGGATTTCAAGGTCCAGCGCCAGGTCGATCCGTTCATCGTCTACGGCATCGATGCCGCGGGGCAGGCGCTGGAAGACGCCGGGCTCGTCGATATGGACGACGACCTCAAGCTGCGCACCGGTTGCTCGATCGGTTCGGGCATCGGCGGCCTGCCGGGGATCGAGATCGAATCGGTCAACTTGCACGAACGCGGCCCCGGTCGGGTGAGTCCGCACTTCGTCCACGGGCGGCTGATCAACCTGATCAGCGGGCAGGTCTCGATCAAGTACGGCCTGATGGGTCCGAACCATGCGGTGGTGACCGCGTGCTCGACCGGCGCGCATTCGATCGGCGATGCCGCGCGGATGATCAAGGACGGCGATGCCGACGTGATGCTGGCAGGTGGGGCGGAAAGCACCATCAACCCGCTCGGTGTCGCCGGGTTCGCCCAAGCGCGCGCGCTCAACATGAGCATGAACGACCGGCCGACCGAAGCCAGCCGCCCCTACGACAAGAACCGCGACGGGTTCGTAATGGGCGAAGGTGCGGGCGTGGTCGTGCTCGAGGAATACGAGCACGCCAAGGCGCGCGGCGCGAAGATCTATGCCGAAGTCGTCGGCTATGGCCTGTCGGGCGATGCCTACCACGTCACCGCGCCGCACCCCGAAGGCAAGGGTGCCGAGCTGTCGATGCGCATGGCGATGCGCAAGGCGGGGATGGAGCCGGGCGACATCGACTACGTCAACGCCCACGGTACCAGCACGATGGCCGATACGATCGAGCTCGCCGCGGTTAAGCGCGTGCTCGGCGACGACCTCAGCGGTGCATCGATGAGCAGCACCAAGTCCGCGATCGGGCACCTGCTCGGCGGCGCGGGCGCGGTCGAAGCGATCTTCTGCATCCTCGCGATGCGCGACCAGGTCGTGCCGCCGACGCTCAACCTCGACGATCCCGACGAAGGCACCGAAGGCGTCGACCTCGTGCCGCACAAGGCCAAGCAACGCGAAGTGCGGGCCGTGCTCAACAACAGCTTCGGGTTCGGCGGGACAAACGCCTCGCTGATCATGAAGAAGGTCGACTGACGTGAAGAAACTGCTGCCAGCGCTGGCGCTTGTCGCCGCGCTGGCGCTCGGGTGGTTCGCTTACGGCTGGTATGGTCCGGCCGAGGTCGGGAAGGATACCACTTTCATCGTCGCCGACGGGTCCACGCTGACCAAGGTCGCTCACCAGTTGCAGGACAAGGGCCTTATCAAGTCGGCCGACAGCTTCCTGCTGCGCGCCAAGGTGTTCGGTGGACGCGAGCCGGTGCAGGCCGGCGAATTCCTGATCCCCAAGGGGGCCAGCGCGTCGTCGATCCTCGACCAGTTCCAGAGCGGCGACGTGATTCGCCGGTTCGTGACGATCCCTGAAGGGATGCCCTCGATCATGGTCTACGACCGGCTGATGGCCGATCCGATGCTGACCGGGCCGATCCCGGTGCCGGACGAAGGCTCTGTCCTGCCCGATACGTACAATTACGAACGCGGCGAATCGCGCATCAAGGTGCTTGCCCGGATGCAGGCGGCCATGACCAAGTTCCTCGCTGCCGCATGGGCCGAGAGGGGCAAGGATATCGCCGTCAAGACCCCTGGACAGGCGGTGATCCTCGCGTCGATCGTCGAGAAGGAAACCGGGATCGAGAGCGAACGCAAGCTGGTCGCCGGGCTCTATTCCAATCGCTTGAAGCAGGGAATGCCGCTGCAGGCCGACCCGACGATCATCTACCCGATCACCAAGGGCGAGCCGCTCGGCCGCCGGATCCGCCAGAGCGAGATCGCCGCCGTCAACGACTACAATACCTACACCATGACCGGGCTTCCCACGGGACCGATCACCAATCCAGGACGCGAAAGCATCGAGGCGGTGTTGCACCCTGCGAAGACCAAGGCGCTCTACATGGTCGCCAACGGCAAGGGCGGGCACTGGTTTGCCGACACGCTGGAGCAGCACAACGCCAACGTGCAGAAATGGTTCGCGATCCGCCGCGCGCGCGGGGAAATGAACTGAGCGGCGAGGGGCAACCGGCTTCCGGCCCGGCGCCGCTGATCGTCACCGCCGAATTGCCGCAGGCGCTCCAGTCGCGTGCCGACCAATTGCGCAAGGCGCACTTCCCTCCCGAGCGCAACTTCCTTTCCGCGCACGTCACACTGCTCCATGCCCTGCCGCCAAGCGTGGAGGATGAAGTCTGCGACGCGTTGGCTGAAGAGGCTCGCGCGGCTCCGGCCCCGGCGCGGCTGGAAGGGCTGATGAACCTCGGGCGAGGCACTGCGCTCCGGCTGTCTAGCCCGGCCATGCTTGCCTTGCGCGAACGGCTGGCGGATCGCTTCCACGGGTTGCTGACCCCGCAGGACATGCACGCACCGCGGCTCCACGTGACGATCCAGAACAAGGTCAGCCCCTTTGCGGCCAAGGCGCTGCAGGCGGAGCTTTCCGGGCAGATCGAGCCGCGCGATTTCGCCTTCGCGGGGCTCGCGCTGCACCGCTATCGCGGCGGGCCGTGGGAGTTCGCGAAGCGGTGGTCATTCCGCGGTTGACCGCGCCGCCACCCCGCCCTAAATGCGCCGCCTGCCCGGTGCCCTTCGCGCGCCGCGCGCCCGATGGGGCGGAGTAGCTCAGCTGGTTAGAGCAGCGGAATCATAATCCGCGTGTCGGGGGTTCAAGTCCCTCCTCCGCTACCATTTCGATCTTCTGAAATCGGCTAGGGCTTCTTGCTTTTGCGCATATCCTTTGCCGCCTTTGGAGGCTTGCCAGGCCCGCCGGCTTTCCTAACCTTGGTCCTATCGAACTTCTTGAATGAAGTCTTTGCCTTACCCCGCGGCGCATCTTCATTGCTTTGAACATGGTGACGCTTGCGATTGCCCTTCGCGGCATCGCGCGGGCCTCTAGCCGACATTTCGATCACTGCGGGCTCCTCATCGCCGTCGCCCCTGGCTGTTCGCAATACGGAATCGGCAAATTTTTCGGCGATCTGGCGCGGAACTTGGAAATATGTCTCGTCGGGACCAATTCGTATCGCGCCAATCTCGTTGCGCGTGATGTGACCGCGACGGCAAAGCAACGGAAGTATCCAGCGCGGATCGGCGTTCTGGCGACGGCCCAACGCCATGCGGAACCAGACGATATCCTCAAATCCCGGACGGTGCCGTTCCTTTTGTGCTTCGCGCCGGGCATCGCGAGTGTTGGCGATCAAATCTTCAGGTTCCGGCATCCTCTCCCGATGAGCCCGCACCAGCATCGTGGCGATTTGCACCGGAGTGCGTTCGGCCAAAAGACGTTCGGCTAGATCGCGATCGGCTTCGTCCACTTCGACCGGCTCGAGCAACTTTGCCAGCAGTCGTTCGCGATCCTTTGTCTTGATGGCATCGCGGTCGGGCGCGTCGGTCCAATCCGCTGCAATCTTCGCATGGCGAAGCATGGATTCCACGCGCTTGCGGCGTGAGAACGGCACGATAAGCACGGCAGTGCCCTTCTTCCCCGCCCGGCCCGTCCGTCCCGAACGATGTTGCAGCGTTTCGGCATCACGCGGAATTTCGACGTGGATGACGAGGCTCAGCGTCGGCAAGTCGATCCCGCGCGCGGCGACATCGGTGGCGACACACACCCGTGCGCGGCGGTCGCGTAACGCCTGAAGCGCCTGGTTGCGTTCCGACTGCGAATGTTCCCCCGAAAGTGCAACCACGGCAAATCCGCGCTCCTGCAGCGTAGCGTGCAGGTGGCGGACCTTTTCGCGGGTCGCGCAAAACAGGATGGCGGTTTCCGCCTCGTGATAGCGCAGGAGATTGACTGCGGCATTTTCGATCTCGGGCGGGGAAACCGTGACGGCTTGGTAGGCAATATCGCCATGACCGCGCCCCTCGCTGATCGTGGCAATCCGCAACGCATCACGTTGGTATCGACGGGCAAGCGCTTCGATCGGACGTGGCATAGTGGCGGAAAACAGCAAGGTCCTTCGCGTTTCCGGTGTCGCCTCGAGGATTTCTTCCAGTTCTTCACGAAAGCCCATGTCGAGCATTTCGTCCGCTTCATCGAGAACCACTGCCTTCAACCCGGACAAATCGAGCGCACCTCGCTCGAGATGGTCGCGAAGCCTGCCAGGTGTTCCAACAACAATGCTTGCGCCTGAGCGCAGGGTCTTGCGTTCCTGCTGTGGGTTCATCCCGCCGACGCAGGTTGCGATACGCCCACCTGCCTTGCCGTAGAGCCAAGCCAGTTCGCGACTGACCTGCAGAGCCAGTTCTCGCGTCGGCGCGATGATCAGGGCAAGCGGTCTTTCCGAGAATGGAATGGTGTCGCGATTTTCCAGGAGTTGCTGGGCCATGGCGAGGCCGAAGGCGATTGTTTTACCCGAACCGGTCTGGGCAGAAACGATCAGGTCTCGTCCGGCTGCTTCGGCCTGCATGACTTCGGCCTGCACCGGCGTAGCTGTCTCGTAGCCACGCTCGACAAGGGCAGCCTCAAGGCTGGACGGAAGGGAAGGAAATCTCATGGCGACGGCCTAATAGATGGAGGTGCACGCCAGTTCTCTGCCAACGGCGCAATCGTGGTCTGATATTTGAGCGCTGACGCAATCGCGGTTGCGTATATGTCGCGCCCATAGGCCAAGATCTCGCCCTTGGCTTGCGAAAAAGGGAAATTCTGTCGAACTACACTGGCTCTGCCGGTTTCATGATGACGAACGGCAATGCGTCCCGATCGGCATTGTTGGTCGCCAATGCATGTCGGGGGTTCAAGTCCTTCCTCCGTTACCATTCGCACGATGCTTTTCATTTGCTCACGCACGTATGATTTGCAGCGTCGGCGGACCCGTAGTTCAGCTCGAGGCGAACAGGAGTTGGCCCGGCCCGAGCAGATCGAGGACTTGGTCGATCTTGTCCTGCTCGAAGGCGAAGCAACCAAAGCTGCGACCGACCCGCCCTTGCCTCTTCGCCATGGCGCTATCGACATAACGCGCACCGTGAATAACGATCGCGCGTTCGTAGGCGAGGCTGTTCTGATCATCGAGGCCATGCAACCGCCGGGAGCGTCCATGTTTCCCGAAATATTCGTCGCCAGTCATGAAGCTGCCTAGCGAAGAAGCGTTGGAACCGGGGAGATTGGAGAATCGCTTGGCCATTCCGCTGTTGGTCGGGTCGGAACCCTTCCCGTGGGCGACAAGCAGGGAATGCGTGATCGTTCCGCTCGCCACATCAACTATGTGGAAACGGAAATCTCCTGACGGAGCCGAAAAATCGGCGATCCCGATCCTGTCGCGGTTGGTGATGCGCGCGCTGTGCCGATCGAGCGCCGCCAACGCCCAATCGATTACGGCTGGCGAATTCGTGCCGCCGGACTCCGCCGATAGCGGAGCCATTGCCTGGGCCGCCGATTGGTCGACAAAGGTGCGGGGCACGAATAGTGTCCCTGCGGCAACCACCGACGAGCCGATAAAGCTTCGTCTGTTTAATTTCATTTTGGACCCGATTTGTTTTCGGTTCAAATGTGGGCCAGTGATGGCGAAAATCAAGGTCAGGAGGTGTCAGGTGGCCCGGTTGCGAAGTCTGATCGTCGCATTTCTTCTACCCCTACTGACTTCACCTGCACTCGCGAGCAGTGGCGCACATTGGACGGAGACCGACCTTGCAGTGCTCGATCGCTGGGTCGATGCTGCGCCTGCCGACGCCCTGCCACGTCCGTCCACCAAGGCGTTCGATGCGGCGGTCCGTGGTGGGGATCCGATGGTCATCGACCGTGAGGCTACCAAGCTCGCGCTTCGGCTAGCGCGGATGCACCTGTTGGGTGATGCCAGTTCGGCCGAAAAGGCAGGGTGGAACATCGTCGATACCGACCGCAACCTTCCGGTCGAGTCGCTGCTCGATACGGCGATTACGACCGAAACGCTCGACAGCTTTTTCGCCTGGATGCGTCCGGCGAGCCCCCAATATGCTGCTCTCAAGGCAGCCTACGACGTCGAAACCGACCGCGGCCGCCGCAGGACAATCGCCCGCAACATGGAGCGATGGCGTTGGATGCCGCGCAGTCTGGGCGACGATTATGTGTTGGTGAATGCCGCCGATTTCGAAGCCTACCTCTGGCGAGACGGCAAGGAAGTCGGAACTTGGCGGGTCATCGTTGGCAAGAAGAGCACGCCGACGCCAGTCTTCGACACCACGATCGAAGGGGTGATCCTCAATCCCTGGTGGGAAATTCCGGCCAGCATCGTTCGCGAGAGTGTGGGAGCGTTGATAAGGCGCAACCCCGCGTTGGCGCGATCAAGGGGATATGTCTGGGCAGATGGCCGATACCGGCAGCGACCGGGGCCGAACAATGCGCTCGGCCAGATGAAGCTGGTGATGCCGAACCGCTTCTCGGTCTATATGCACGACACGCCTTCCAAACAGCTGTTCGAGCGCGACGTGCGCGCATTCAGCCACGGTTGCATCCGGACCGGGGATGCGATCGGCTTTGCAGCGACCTTGCTCGAAGGGGTGAAGACGCGCGAAGAAGTCGACGCGATCGTGTCATCCGGGGCGACGACCGAGGTCGCGCTCGCTCGTCCGATCCCGATCTACGTGACGTATTTCACTGCAGTCGGCGACGGTCAGGGCGATGTCGCGGTACTGCCCGACATCTACGACCGAGATGGGCGCATCAAACTTAGTTCGGTGAATTACAGCCCGCGATCGCTGCGAGCCGATCCAGCTGTGCTTGCGCGCCCACAATCTTCAAGCGAAGCGACAGGTGTACGTCGCGATCTCCTCACCGGGATAGAGTGCTAGGAAGCGCGTAGCGCAGACTCGTCGGCGTCGATCCCCCACAATTCTCGCCAGCTCTAGTCGCGCACGATGCAGCGAAACCCGATGTGGCTGGTCGAGGTGTCTACGGCCTCACCCTGCCGGGCGGCTGGGCGGTATCGCTGGCAATAGCTGACGGCGCACAGGTGACTGCCGCCCTTGAGCACCCGGCGACCGATCTTCGAACCGGGGTTGGCCGGATCGAAGCTTTCCGCCTTGCGGCCGCCGCGCGGGTTGTCGATCGTGCAGCAGGCGCCGGGCTTTCGCTTGTGGGCACCCTTGGGCTGGGCGTACCAGTCGCAAGTCCATTCCCAGACGTTGCCGATCATGTCGAACAGGCCGAAATCGTTGGCCGGAAAGGATCCGACCGGGCTGGTCCGCTCCCACCCATCCTCGAGCGTGTTGGCGAAGGGAAACAGCCCCTGCCAGTAATTGGCCAGCATCCTGCCGCCCGGGGCCAGCTCGTCTCCCCACTGGTATTCGCGCCCTTCGTGCCCGCCGCGCGCGGCATATTCCCACTCGGCTTCGGTCGGCAATGCCTTGCCGGCCCAGTGGGCGTAAGCCAGCGCATCCCCGTAGGCGACGTGCACTACGGGGTGGTCTTCGAGCCCTTCGATCGAGCTGCCAGGCCCGGTAGGATGGCGCCAATCCGCGCCGAGGCAGAACTCCCACCATTGCGAGGCATCATCGACTGCCACCGGCTGCGATGTCTTGCGGAAGACCAGCGAACCGGGCGCTACCAGGGCCGGGTCCATGCCGGGATAGTCTTTCGGGTCGGGCGCGATCTCCGCTTCGGTGATGTGACCGGTGGCCGCGACGAATTCGGCAAACTGGCGATTGGTGACGGGAGCCGGGTCGATACGGAATCCGCCGACCCTCACCCGGCGCAGCGGACGTTCCTCGGGATAGAAGCGTTCCGACCCCATCGTGAAGGTCCCGCCTTCGAGGTGGAGCATACCATCGGCAGTCGATCGAGCAGGGCGGGCGATCCGGTCCACGCGGCGGACACTACGATAAACCTGGGCGCAGGAGCCAGCGTCAATTCACCGCGCGAACCCCGGGGCGGATGCGATCCGACGCAATTTCGCGCCGCACCGAAAATCTCTCCGCCGACACGCCGACCGGCGCGTTCAAGCCATGCTCTACAATTCCTCTGCAATCACGCCCGCTTCGCGCAGGCGCGCGATCTCTTGCTCGCTCAATCCCAGCTCGGCACGCAAGACGTCAGCGGTGTCTTCGCCCGATCGGGGCGGCGCAAAACGATAGGTGGCAGGAGCTGCAGAGAACTTGCCGGGGAAGCCGAGAAACTTAACTGCCGTCCCGTCGCTGCGGGCGATCTCGTGCACCATTCCTCGCTCTTCGATCTGCGGGTGGGAGAGCACTTCGGGGATTTCGTTGATCCGCCCGCCGGGCAGACCCAATTTGCGCATCTCTGCAATGAGGTCGCCCGATTTCCACTTTGCAAGCTCGCCTGCCAGTTCGCTGAGCAACGGGGTTCGGTTGCGGCTGCGCAGCGCTGTGCTGGCATAGGCTTCGTCTGCGGCCAGGTCGCTGCGCCCGAGCATGGTGCAGAACGAGCGGAATTGCTTGTCGTTGCCCAGCGCGACCAGCACGTCGCCATCGCTGCAGGCGAAATCCTGGTAGGGGACGATGCTCGGGTGCTGGTTGCCCATTCGCTTGGGCACCATGCCGCCATTGAGGAAGTTGGAAGCCTGGTTGGCAAGCAGCGCCACTTGCGAATCGAGCAGCGCCACATCGATGTGCTGCCCTTCGCCGGTCGCGTTGCGATGGTTGAGCGCAGCGAGGATCGAGATGGTGGCGTACATCCCGGTCACGAGGTCGCTGATCGGGATGCCGACCTTGGTCGGCCCACCATCGGCCGCGCCCGTTACGCTCATCAGCCCACTCATACCCTGGATAAGGAAGTCGTAGCCGCCATTGTCCTTGAGCGGTCCGGTCTGGCCGAAACCCGTGACCGAGCAGTAGATCAGGTCGGGCTTGATCGCGCGCAGCGATTCATAATCGAGGCCATACTTGGCGAGGCCGCCGACGCGAAAGTTCTCGACCACGATGTCGGCACCTTCCGCCAACCGGCGGATCACTTCGGCACCCTCGGGATCGGCCATGTTCACTGCGATCGAACGCTTGTTGCGGTTGGTGCACAGGTAGTAGGCGGAATCGTTCGACCCGTCGGGCAGGAAAGGCGGCCCCCAGCGGCGCGTGTCGTCGCCCATGCCCGGCTGTTCGACCTTGATTACGTCCGCTCCGAGGTCGCCGAGCATCTGTGTGGCCCACGGTCCGGCGAGCACACGCGACAAGTCGAGCACGGTCAATCCCGCGAGTGGGCCCCTATTGGCCTGCGCTTCGCTCATCGGTCGCGGAACTCCGGCGCACGCTTTTCAAGGAATGCATGCACCGCCTCCTTGTGGTCCTCGGTGTGGTGCGCCAGCGACTGGTAGGCAGCCGAGAGTTCGAGCAGCGGGGCGAGCTTCATGTCCTGCCCTTCGCGTAGCAAGCGCTTGGCCATGCGGGTTGCATGGCCGGGATTGGCGGCGATTGCGCCCGCCAGTTCCATCGCACGCTCCATCAGCTTCTCGGGTGCCATTACTTCGCTGACCAGTCCGAACTCGAGCGCCTTGGCGGCGTCGATCGTCTCGCCGGTCAGCGTCATCTGGCTGGCACGGGCCATGCCAATCACGCGCGGCAGCAGCCACGCACCGCCATCGCCAGGTACGATACCCAGCTTAACGAAGCTTTCGGCGAACAGCGCCTTGTCCGATGCGATGCGGATGTCGCACATGCAGGCAAGGTCCAGTCCCGCACCGATGGCCGGCCCGTTGACCGCAGCGACGACCGGCACTTCCAGTTCGTAGAGCGCTGTCGGAATCAGCTGGATACCGGTGCGATATGCATTGCGCAGGCTATATGGAGTTCCGGCAAACATGCCGGCCCTGCTGCCCATATCCTTGACGTTGCCGCCGGCGCAGAACGCCTTTCCTTCACCGGTCAGCACCACTGCGCGCACGCTCGTATCGCGCGTCATCTCTCCGCAGAAGTCGCGGATTTCTTCGCTGTGGGCGGTTCCGGAAATTGCGTTGCGCTGCTCGGGGCGATTGAGTTTTGCCACGACGATGGCGCCGTGGCGCTCCACTATCAGGAATGGGTCCATGGATGCTCGCTCCTCTCTACCGCGGACAGGGGCCTTTCGCTGGCCCACGTTGGCGGGCTATGCGCTTTGCCGCCGCGTTGCTAATGTTAAATCGACTAGGATCGCCAGGTCGTGGCTAACATGAATTTTCGCTGCCTGCGCCATTTCTGTGTGTTCGCCGGGATGCTCGAATTGCATAGCGCGGTGGAAGAATGGCGATTGTTCCCGCGCGCGAAATTGGTCGCCTATCAAAATATGCAAATTCAATTTTGATCTGCCGACCGGATACTTCAGGGATAGACCAAACTATCCAGACAGGATGACCGGCGTGTTCGACAACCTGACCCTTGCCCGATTGCCCGAGGAAGACGAGGCGCTTCGCCCGCTTGTGCGGCAGCTCGCGCAGGAGGCCGTGGCGAGCTTGCCGCTCGACGTGCGAGCGCGTTCGTGGAGCGGCTTCGATGCCCAATTCAGCCGCAAGCTGGGCCAATCGGGGTTGCTCGGCCTTACTTTGCCCAAGCAATACGGCGGCGGCGGGCGTGGGCCGTTCGCGCGTTTCGTGGTGGTCGAGGAATTGCTCGATGCCGGTGCACCGCCGGCAGCACACTGGATCGCCGACCGCCAGAGCGCGCCGCTGATCCTCAACTTCGGGACCGAAGAGCAGCGGCAATTCTATCTCCCGCGCATCTGCAAGGGCGAGGCGCTGTTCTGCATCGGGATGAGCGAGCCTGGCTCCGGATCCGACCTTGCCAGCGTGCGCACCCGTGCCGAGCGCACCGACAGCGGCTGGCGGGTCAACGGGCAGAAGATCTGGACCAGCAATTCGCTCCATTCGGACTATATGATTGCATTGCTGCGGACATCGGGTGGGCCGGATGATCGCCACAGGGGGCTTTCGCAGCTGATCATCGACCTGAAGGCACCGGGGGTTTCGATCCGTCCGATCACCGACCTCGCGGGCGACGCGCATTTTTCGGAGATATTCTTCGAGGACGTCGACTTGCCGGCCGATGCACTGATCGGCGCCGAAGGGGACGGCTGGAGGCAGGTTACTGCCGAATTGGCGTTCGAACGCAGCGGGCCGGAGCGGATCTATTCGAGCGTGATCGTGCTCGACGGCTGGATTGCGCACTTGCGCGGCCACGGCCGGATGGACGAGGCGGCCGCTGCGCTGGTCGGCGATTTTACCGCGCGGCTTGCCACCCTGCGCGCGATGTCGATCGCCTGCACCGCGCGGCTTGCAGCCGGGGAAAGCCCTGTGGTGGAAGCCTCGATCATCAAGGATCTCGGGACCAGCTTCGAACAGGAACTGCCGGTCGCGATCGGCGACGACCTTGCCAGCCATCCCGGCGAAGCGATCGACCCTGAACTCTACCGTGCATTGGCCTATGTCACACAAGTCGCGCCGAGCTTTTCGCTGCGCGGCGGCACGCGTGAAATCCTGCGCGGTATCATCGCCCGCGGGTTGGGCCTTCGCTGAGGAGCGCGCCATGGATACAAACGAGCTACTCGAACCGTTCGACCGGATGCTGCAGGCGGCTTGTCCGCCCGATGCAATCCGCGCGGTGGAACAGGGCGAAAGCTTCGCCGCGATGTGGGGGACGATCGCCGAATCCGGTTTCCTCGATGCGCTGGTGAGCGAGGAGGCGGGCGGCTTCGGCCTCCCGCTGGCCGAAATCGAGCCGCTGCTGAAGGCGCTCGGCCGCCATGCCGTGCCGCTGCCGGTGGGCGAGACGATGGTGGCGCGCGCGCTGCTCGCCGCCGCCGGTCACGAACCGCCATCGGGTGCAATCGCACTTGCCGTGGCGGACAATGGCGCGGGAGTTCCGCTTCCGTTCGGAATGGTGTGCGAGCACCTGCTGGTCGATCGCGGCGACTGCATCGAGCTGGTCGGCGCTGGCGACGTGCACCCCACCCCGACCGGGGTGCGTGGCAGTGTCGATGCCGTCTGCGATCTTGGCGTTGCAGCTGGCGCTGTGCGCTGCGAGCGTCCGGCCGAGGGCCTGCGTCCGGTCGGAGCGCTGCTGCGCGCGGTATCGATGGCGGGTGCGGCGGAGCACTTGCTCGAAATGACCACGTCGTACGCCAACGAACGCGTCCAGTTCGGCAAGCCGATCGGGCGGCAACAGGCGCTCCAGCAGCAGATCGCAGTGATGGCGGAAGATGTCATCGCGATGCGGCTTGCTGTGCAGCTGGCTTGCGCAGGTGGCTTCCCGGTAGACTTGCTGGCTGCGGCCACCGCCAAGTCGATTGCCAGCAGTTCGGCCCCGCGGGTGGCTGCGACCGCGCATGCGATCCATGGCGCAATCGGGATCAGCGAGGAATTCGATCTGCAACTCTACACCCGACGGCTGCACGAATGGCGCTTTGCGTGTGGTTCCGAAACCTACTGGAATCGCCTGCTGGGAACCGCGCGGCTTGGCTCGGCGGAGCGATCGATCGACTGGGTTCGGGAGAACCTGTTTGCCTGAGCGCGTCTCGTTGAAGCGTCGCCTGATCGTACCGCTCGGCTTGCTGGCACTCGCGGGCTGCTCGGGCGGGGGGCATTCGGCCGGGCCGGTCCCCGGCGATCCGGGCGACCAACGCCCCTATTCGGGCATCGCGGAAAGCGAGACGGCGCATTTCACCGGCACCGAACCGTTCTGGGGCGGCAACGTCGTGGGCGATACGCTGGTCTACTCGACGCCCGACAATGCCGCGGGTTCGACCATTGCGGTCGAACGGTTCGCCGGGCGCGGAGGACTTTCGTGGCACGGGATTTACCGCGGCCAGCCATTCGTGCTGGCGGTTACGCCGGGCAAGTGTTCGGATGGGATGAGCGACCGGACCTATCCTTACGTCGCTACGCTGTCGGTCGAAGGTACACAGCGCAACGGGTGCGCCTGGACCGATCGCCAGCCATTCAGCGGCCCGTCGGAGCCGTAAGAAGCGGGCTCAACCCTCGCTTGCTTCGAGCGTCAACCAGTCGGGGACCCATTCAGGCGCGATGTTGTCAATCCGCAAGTGATCGACCGCAAGCCCAAGATCCGGGTAGGCGGCCTTGCGGCGCTTTTCGTCCGAACGGTCGAGCGGGACAACCACCAAGCGTCGGTTGACCTTCTGCCGCCAGTTCATCCGCGCGGTGTTTTCCTGGCCGATGTAGCAGCCCTTGGTGAAGCTCACGCCATTGAGCTCGACGGCATTGGTCTCCAGCCACAGGATATCGCCCAGCTCTTCGCGTCCTTCGGGAACGCCGAGTGCAAGGCGATGCGCGAGCCATTCGCTGTCAGTAGAGGCGCCATCGTCGATGGCGGCAATCCAGCGATTGCCGAGCGCGGCGAGCCGTGGATCGGGCGTGCCCTGTTCGCCATCGGGCGACCAGTGCACGGCCAGCGCATCGTCGACCGCGATGTCGAGCTTGCGGCGCAGGCGATAGAGCGAAAGGCGCTTGGCCAGATCTTCCGCGACCTCGCCCTCGCAATCGAGCAGGATGTCCTCCCCGTCACGCGACACGATCATGTCGAACATCGTCTTGCCCTGCGCGCTCAGAAGTGCGGCATAAACCGGCAGATCGCCGGTAACGTCGTTGGTCAGCAGGCCCTGGAGGAACGCGGCGGCATCCTCCCCTTCGGCGGTGGGTGAAACGCGGACGATCGCGCGATCGGCAAGGCGGGTTGCAGGCATGGGTGACAGATAGGCGCTTGCCGGACTAAGGGAAGCCCCATGAGCGACGCGCCTGATTCCATCACTATCCGCCGCCCCGACGACTGGCACGTCCACTTGCGCGACGGCGCGATGCTGCAGGCAGTGGCGCAAATCACCGCGCGCCAGTTCGCCCGCGCGATCGTGATGCCCAACCTGACGCCTCCGGTCACGACGGCGGCGATGGCGGAGGAATACCGCGAACGGATCCTGTCCGCGCTTGATTTCGGCACGCATTTCACGCCGCTGATGACCGCCTATCTCACCGATAGCACCGACCCCGACGACCTTGCAGCGGGCCATGCCAGCGGGGCGCTGACGGCCGCCAAGCTCTATCCGGCGAACGCCACCACCAATTCCGCGCATGGCGTGACAGATGTCGCGAAGCTCGCCCCGGTGCTCGAGCGGATGCAGGACATCGGCATGGTGCTGTGCGTCCACGGCGAAGTCACCGATGCCGAGATCGACATCTTCGACCGCGAGGCGGTGTTCATCGACCGGCACCTGAGCCGGATCGTCAAGGATTTCCCCGAGCTCAAGGTGGTGTTCGAACATGTCACGACCGAGGATGCGGTGCAGTTCGTGGAAAGTGCGGGGGAGAATGTCGGGGCGACGATCACCCCGCAACACTTGCATATCAACCGCAATGCGATGCTGGTCGGCGGAATTCGCCCGCACGCCTATTGCCTGCCGGTTGCCAAGCGGGAGCAACACAGGCTGGCGCTGCGCAAGGCGGCCACTTCGGGTTCGGCAAAGTTCTTCCTTGGCACCGACAGCGCGCCGCACGCTCGCGAAGCCAAGGAGAGCGCGTGCGGCTGCGCGGGCATCTTCAACGCGCCGTTTGCGCTCGAAAGCTACCTGCAGGTGTTCGCGGAGGAAGATGCGCTGGAGCAGTTCGAAGGGTTCGCATCGCTCCACGGCCCCGCATTCTACGGCCTTCCGGTCAACGAAGGCACGATCACGCTGGAACAGGTCGATCACCGGGTTCCCGACACGTTCGAGGCGGGCGGAACCGAGCTGGTGCCGTTCCATGCGGGCGAAACGCTGCACTGGCGATTGGCCGAATGATCCACCCCGCCGCGCTCGACGCTGCCGATCCGCTGGCGCATTTTCGAGAGCGGTTCGCCTTGCCCGAAGGCACGATCTACCTCGACGGAAACTCGCTCGGCGCATTGCCCAAAGCTACGCCGACAGCAATCGCCGCAGTGGTTGAGCGCGAGTGGGGCGAAGGGTTGATCGGATCGTGGAACGATGCGGATTGGGTGAGGGCACCGCAGCGCATCGGCGACAAGATCGCAGGCCTGATCGGCGCCGACGAAGGCGAAGTGGTCGCTTGCGATTCGACTTCAGTGAATATCTTCAAGGCGCTCGCCGCGGCGCTGTCGCTCAGGTCGGGCCGCGCGACTCTGCTCAGCGAGACAGGCAACTTCCCGACGGACCTCTACATGATGCACGGGCTCGAGCGGTTAAGTGGCGGGGCCACCAAGGCGCGCGCGGTTTCACCCGAAGATGTGCTCGACGCAATCGACAGCGACACCGCCGCTGTTCTGCTGACCCATGTCCACTACAAGTCCGGTGCGATGCGCGACATGGCGGCGACCACGAACGCGATCCAGGAGAAGGGTGCGCTGACGATCTGGGACCTCAGCCATTCGACCGGGGCAGTGCCGCTCGATCTCAACGGCGCAAATGCCGATTTCGCAGTCGGTTGCGGCTACAAGTTTCTCAACGGCGGCCCCGGCGCTCCGGCCTTCATTTTCGTAGCGAAGCGGCACCAAGCGGCTGCACTGCCCGCGCTCTCCGGCTGGTTCGGCCATGCCGCTCCGTTCGCTTTCCGCGACGATTACGAGGCCGCGCCGGGGATCGAGCGGTTCCTTGCCGGAACCCCCTCGATCGTCGGACTTGCGGGGCTGGAATGCGGGATCGACCTGATGCGCGAAGCGGACATCGTCGCGATCCGCGCCAAGTCGCTGTCGCTTGCGGCCCTGTTCGAGGAGCGGATGGCACAGTTGGCCAAGGCTTATGGTTTCGAGCGGATTGGGCCTGATGATCCGACGAAGCGCGGCAGCCACGTGTCGTATCGCCACCCGGAGGCTTACGCGATCGTCCAGGCGCTCAAGGTGCGCGGCGTGGTCGGCGACTTTCGCGATCCCGACGTGATGCGTTTCGGGATAACGCCGCTCTATCTCAGCCACGCCGATATTGCGCGCGCGGTGGCGATCCTTGGCGAAGTGATGCAATCGGGTGCATGGGACTGCGCCGACTACAAGGTCCGCGCGGCGGTTACCTGACGAATGCGAAAAGGATGAAGCGATGAAGCCCCTGCGATCGTTCCTGTTCATACCCGGCGACAGCGAGAAGAAGCTCGCCAAGGTTGCCGGCTGCGGTGCGGACGCGGTGATCCTCGACCTCGAGGATGCGGTTGCGCCCGCTGCGAAGCCTGCCGCGCGCGAACTGGTCGCTTCGTTCTTGCGCGATTTCGACCGCGAGGCGAAGGGTGCGCCTCAATTGTGGGTGCGGATCAATCCGTTCGACACCGAACTGACCGAGATTGACCTTGCCGCGATTGTGCCCGCCGCGCCGCACGGGATCGTCCAGCCCAAGACCAACGGCGCGGATTGCGTCGCACGGCTTTCCAGCCTGCTCGACCACATGGAACTGGCGCACAACGTGACCCCGGGCTCGATCAAGATCGTGCCTGTCGCGACCGAAACCGCGATCGCTCCGTTCCGACTGGGCGAGTACGCCACGGCGGGCCTCGCGCGGCTGGCTGGGCTGACCTGGGGCGCGGAGGATCTCGCTGCGGCACTGGGTGCAACCGGCAACCGTGACGAAGACGGCGAATGGCTGTTCACCTTCAAACTCGCCCGATCCTTGACGCTGATGGCCGCCCATGCCGCCGGGGTCCCCGCGATCGAAACGCTCCACGCAAACTTCCGCGACGAGGACGGTTTGCGCACGAGCAGCCGTGCGGCCCGCGCCGAAGGGTTCACCGGGCGCCTTGCGATCCATCCTGGGCAGGTCGCGACGATCAACGAGTGCTTCACGCCGAGCGAGGAGGAGGTCGCTTTCGCGCGGCGAGTGGTCGAAGCGTTCGAAGCCAACCCCGAGGCCGGAACAGTCGGGATCGACGGCAAGATGTTCGATATCCCGCACCTCAAGGCCGCGCGCCGCTTGCTCGAACTCGCAGAGCTTGGATGAGCGCGAGCCGGGTGCGGTCCGGCATCGGTTTGCGCCTGAATGCGCAACGAATACCTATCCGCACCCCTTTGCCGCGGTGCGTTTGATTGCTACCTCGATGCTGCGGCGCAACACGATTGCCGTGCGATCGCTGTTTGCCGGAGCGTCATGACCGAAGGCCTTGATCTATGAGCTTCACTGCGGACCGCCTGCTGCTGTTCGGTGCCACCGGCGACCTTGCGCAACGGATGTTGCTGCCATCGCTGTGTGCGCTCGATCATGACGGCCTGCTCGACCCCGAGTTGAAGATCGTGGGTACCGCGCGCTCGGAGATGAGCGATGCGGAGTTCCGCAACTTCGCGCGTGCAGCGCTGGAAAGGTTCCTGCCGGCGGGTCGCCGCGGCGGTATGGCGGACTTCCTCAATCGGCTGTCCTACCAGGCGCTCGATGCCACCACTATCGAAGGCTATGATGCCCTCGCCAAGAAGGTCGGCACTCCGCAAAAGGGGTTGGCGATTTTCCTGTCGACCGCGCCGAGCCTGTTCGAGCCGACCATCGCGGGTCTGCAATCGGCCGGTCTCGCGGGCGACAATGTGCGCATCGGCCTCGAAAAGCCGCTCGGCACCTCGCTCGAAACCAGCGAGGAGATCAACGACGCGGTCGCGTCCGCGTTCAGCGAAGACCGGATTTTCCGTATCGATCACTATCTCGGCAAGGAGACGGTGCAGAACCTGCTGGCGCTGCGCTTTGCCAACATCATGTTCGAGCCGATCTGGAACTCGAACTACATCGATCATGTCCAGATCACCGTGGCCGAGACTGTCGGGCTGGAATCGCGGGTGGCCTATTACGACGATTCCGGTGCGCTGCGCGACATGGTCCAGAACCACATGCTCCAGCTGCTCGCGCTGGTCGCGATGGAGCCGCCGACGAGCTTCGATTCGACTGCGGTGCGCGACGAAAAGGTGAAGATCCTTCGCGCGCTGCGCCCTGTGACGGCGGGCGAGACCGTGACCGGCCAGTATCGCGCCGGGGCGATCGATGGACAGGCTGTGCCAGGTTACGACGACGAACTCGGGAAGGATTCGGACACTGAGACCTTCGTTGCGATCAAGGCGCACGTCGACAACTGGCGCTGGAACGGGGTGCCGTTTTACCTGCGTACGGGCAAACGCCTGCCTAAGCGGGTAACCGAAATCGTGATCCAGTTTCGCTGCATCCCGTTCTCGATCTTCGAGGGCAAGGGCGCGAAGACCCAGCCCAACCGGCTGGTGATCGGCATCCAGCCCGAAGAGAACGTCAACCTCTCGCTGATGGCGAAAGTGCCTGGGCTCGATCGCGATGGGATTCGCTTGCGCCCAGTGCCGCTCGACATTTCGATGCCCGATGCCTTTGCCGGGGCAGTACGGCGGATCGCCTACGAGCGCTTGCTGCTCGACCTGATCGTGGGCCACCAGACTCTGTTCGTTCGCCGCGACGAGGTCGAGGCGCAATGGGAATGGATCGACGGCATCCGCGCCGAATGGGCCGATGAATCGCTGACGCCAAAGACCTATTCCGCCGGAAGCTGGGGGCCGAGCGCGGCAATCGCGCTGGCCGAGCGCGACGGCGTGACCTGGCACGATGAGTAACCTGAGATGACGACGCTTAATGACACCGTCCATCGCGTGACCGAGCGGATCGTGGCCAACAGCCGCGATACCCGCCGCCGCTACCTCGACCTTATGGACCGCGAGCGCGAGCGGCAACCTGATCGCAATTCGCTGTCGTGCTCCAACCTCGCGCATGGGTTCGCCGCTGCGCTTGAAGACCAGCAAGCAATCAAGACCAATCGCGGGCCCAACCTCGCGATCGTTACTGCCTACAACGATATGCTTTCGGCCCACCAGCCGTATGGCGCCTACCCGCCGCAGATGAAAGTTTGGGCGCGCGAAGTGGGCGCGACCGCGCAGGTCGCCGGCGGCACCCCGGCGATGTGCGACGGTGTGACGCAGGGGCAGGACGGGATGGAACTGTCGCTGTTCAGCCGCGACGTGATCGCACTCAGCACCACCGTCGCGATGAGCCATGCGATGTACGACGGGATGTTCCTGCTCGGCATCTGCGACAAGATCGTGCCGGGCCTGTTCATGGGCGCGGCGCGGTTCGGTCACTTGCCGGCGATATTCATTCCCAGCGGCCCGATGCCGAGCGGGATCGCCAACAAGCAGAAGCAGAAGATCCGCCAACTCTATGCCGAGGGCAAGGCGACCCGCGCCGAACTGCTCGACAGCGAAAGCGCGAGCTACCACTCGCCCGGCACTTGCACGTTCTATGGTACCGCCAACTCCAACCAGATGATGATGGAGATGATGGGGCTGCACATGCCCGGCGCTGCGTTCGTCCAGCCGGGCACTCCGCTGCGCCAGGCACTGACCCGCGCGGCAGTCCACCGGCTGGCCGAAATCGCCGACAACCCGGACTATTCGTTCGCTCGCTGCATCGACGAAAAGGCGATCGTCAACGCTGCCGTAGGCCTGCTTGCGACAGGGGGATCGACCAACCACGCGATCCATATCCCGGCAATGGCACGCGCTGCCGGGATCGCGATCGACTGGAACGACATTGCCGAGCTGTCCTCGGTCGTGCCGCTGGTCACGCGGGTCTATCCCAATGGCTCGGGCGACGTGAACCATTTCCAGGATGCTGGCGGGATGGGCTACGTTGTCGGGACATTGCTCGATGAAGGGTTGGCCCACCGCGACATCGTGACAGTCGGCGGCGAGGATCTTGCCGATTATGCCCGTGAACCGTGGCTCGATGGCGCAACGCTCGAATGGCGTGACGTCAGCGAGAGCGGCGACCCCGAAATGCTCCGCCCGGCGAGCGATCCGTTCCAGGCCGACGGCGGGATGCGGCTGGTCGAAGGCAACCTCGGCAGAGCGTGCTTCAAGACCAGCGCGGTCGATCCCGAACGCTGGACCATCGAAGCGCCGTGCCGGGTGTTCGAGACGCAGGTTGCCGTGGCCGAAGCGTTCAGCAAGGGCGAACTCGATCGCGATGTCGTCGTGGTGGTCCGGTTCCAGGGGCCGTGTGCCAACGGGATGCCCGAACTGCACAAGCTGACCCCGCCTCTCGGCGTATTGCAGGACCGCGGCTACCGCGTCGCGCTCGTCACCGACGGGCGCATGAGCGGGGCGAGCGGCAAGGTCCCGGCGGCGATCCACTGCACGCCCGAAGCGCTTGGTGGCGGCCCGCTGGCGCGCCTGCGCGATGGCGACGTGGTGCGCCTGTGTGCGCGCGACGGAACGCTCTCGACGACCGCCGACCTCGCGTCGCGTGAACCGGTTGAAGGAACCGAAGACGAGCACGGGATGGGCCGCGAGCTGTTCGCGATGTTTCGTGCCAACGCCGATTCTGCGGAGAAAGGCGCCAGCTCGATGCTGGCACTGGCTGGGCTATGACCGAAGTCGTCAGCGTCGATATCGGAGGCACACACGCCCGCTTCACGATCGCCACGATCGGCGCCGATGGCACGATCGAGCTTGGCGAGATCGAGACCTTGCACACCGCCGACCACGCCAGCTTCCAGACCGCGTGGGAGGACTATCGCAAGATCATGGGCGGCACTCTGCCGACCAACGTCGCGATGGCGATCGCCGGCCCGGTCGGCGGCGACGTGATCCGCTTCACCAACAACCCGTGGGTGATCCGGCCCAAAATGATCCCGGAAAAACTCGGTTGCGATCGCTACACAGTGGTCAACGATTTCGAGGCCGTTGCACACGCCGTGGCGCGGGCGGGGGAGGACCAGTTCATCCACCTGACCGGCCCCGACAAGCCGCTTGCTCCCACCGGACGCCTCAGCGTGCTTGGGCCCGGAACCGGACTCGGTGTTGCGCACCTCTATCGCGAGCCCGACGGAGCCTACCGCGTCTCGGCGACAGAGGGCGGGCACATCGATTTCGCCCCGCTCGACCAGATCGACGATGCGATCCTTGCTCGGTTGCGCAAGCGGCATCGGCGGGTCTCGGTCGAACGCGTGGTCGCCGGCCCGGCGATTTCCGATATTTACCAGACGCTCGCCGCCATGGAGGGCAAGCCGGTCGCGGAAGAAGACGACATCGCCATCTGGACCCGCGGGCAGGACGGCAGCGACAGCCTTGCCGCCGCTGCGGTCGATCGTTTCTGCATGTCGCTCGGCAGTGTCGCAGGCGACATCGCGCTCGCGCAGGGCGGGTTTGGCGGCGTCGTGATCGCGGGCGGTCTCGGATACCGAATCCGCGAGACGCTGCTCAAGTCGGGATTTGCCGAACGCTTCAAGGACAAGGGGCGGTTCCAGGAACTGATGGCCTCGATCCCCGTCAAGCTGATCATCCACCCGCAGCCGGGCCTGTTCGGCGCTGCTGCCGCCTTCGCATCGGAGCACGCATGACCGCCGCCATCGAACAGATCATGCGCACCGCGCCGGTGATCCCGGTGATCGTCGTCGACGAGATCGACCATGCCGTGCCGCTGGCCGAGGCTCTCGTCGCAGGCGGGCTGCGAGTGCTCGAAGTGACCATGCGGACCCCGGTTGCGCTCGAGGCGATCAAAGCGATGAAGGCGGTCGACGGCGCAATCGTCGGTGCGGGAACTGTGACCAACGCCCAGCAACTCAATGCAGCGCTGTCAGCGGGTAGCGAATTCATCGTCTCGCCTGGCCTGACAGAACCGCTGGGCAAGGCGGCGGTCGCGTCCGGCGTGCCGTTCCTTCCGGGGATCGCCAACGCGGGCGACATCATGCGCGGGCTCGATATGGGCCTCACGCACTTCAAGTTCTTCCCGGCGATGGCAGCGGGCGGCTTGCCTGCGCTGAAGGCGCTGGCGGCCCCCTTCGGCCAGTGCCGCTTCTGCCCCACCGGCGGGATCGGGCTGAACAATGCCGCCGAATGGCTTGGGTTCGATCCGGTGCTGTGCGTCGGCGGTAGCTGGGTCTCGCCCAAGGGCGCTCCTGACAAGGCGAAAATCGAAGTGTTGGCACGCCAAGCGGCGGGGTTGGCCGGATGACCAAGGTCGCCGATCTTGTCGCCCGCCTCCAGGAATTCCACCAGCTCACCGCGCAGACCCCGCTCTACAACCCGGTATTCCAGCTTTCGCTCGATCTGTCGCGGCGGCTCGAAGCAGGTGAAATCTCGCTCGACGACGTAGCCGGACTGGTCAGCGAACTCGAATGCGACGCCTTGCAGAGTCGCGCTGCACGGCTGCGGCGGCTGGTCGATCCGGCAAGCGCACCCGCGGCGCTGGCGGACATGATCGCCGAGGATGCGGACTTCGATGCGTTCGCCGCGCGCTGGCAGCATCCGCAACTCCACGCGGTGTTCACCGCACACCCGACGTTCCTGATGACCCCGGCGCAGTCGGATGCAGTCGCTCGCGCGGCAAGCCGAACTGACGCGATCGACGAGAGCGCATGTCCTCCTGCTTCCGAACGGCCCGAGATCACGCTGCCCTACGAGCATGGGCGGGCGATGCGGGCGATGGCCAATGCGCAAGGCGCGCGCGATACGATCGTGAGGCAGTTGCTCGGCCATGCGCAGGCGATGTGGCCTGATCGCTGGCACGAACTCGATGCGCTACCGTTCCGGCTGGCGACGTGGGTCGGCTACGATATGGACGGGCGGACCGACATCAAGTGGCACACATCGGTAGGGTTCCGGCTGCAGGAAAAGGCCGAACGGCTCGAACGCTACGCAGCTTCGCTCGCGGAAATCGATCCCGCCCATCTGCTGCTCGATACGCTTTGCAAGGCGCAGGCCTACACCGCCGCCCGGGCGGGCGATTTCGCGCGGGAGCTGTCCGATCCAGCTGCGCTGTCTGCTGCTGCAAACCGTTTGACCGCTAGCGATCCGGACAAGCTGCTCTCGCTCGCGCCGATCATCGATGCGCTCGAAGCCGAAGCGCGTGATACGGAAGGAACCCGCGCGGTCTCGCTCCGCACATTGGCCGCCGCCATGCGTGCCGACGGGCTGGGCATGGGGTGGATCCACTTCCGGGTGAATTCGAGCCAATTGCACAACGCGATCCGCCGCCGCTTGCCCGAAGGACACGAAATCGAAGTCGCCAGCCGCGGCGCGCTCGCGACTCTCAGGCAGATGCTGGCCGAGGTCGAACCGCTGCGGTCGAACTTCGCGGCGCTGGCGATCGAAAGCTCGACCGCGATCCGCCAGTTCCTCGCGATGGCGCAGATACTCCACCACGTCGATGCCGATGCACCGATCCGGATGCTGATCGCCGAGTGCGAACAGCCCGCGACTGTGCTCGCCGCACTCTATTTCGCCAGGTTGTTCGGGATCGCCGACAAGGTCGACGTATCGCCGCTGTTCGAAACCGAGAGCGCGCTCGAGCACGGCGGTCGGTTCTTGGACGCTCTGCTGCGCGAGGAGGCGTATGCCGACTATGCGCGCTCGCGCGGGCGGGTGTGTATCCAGACCGGCTTTTCCGATGCTGGCCGGTTCGTCGGCCAGATTCCCGCAAGCCTTGCCATAGAGCGTCTCCAAGGGCGGCTGGCAAACGCGATGGAGGCTAACGGTCTGGCCGACGTTGCCGCGTTGATCTTCGACACCCACGGCGAAAGCATGGGCCGCGGCGCACACCCGTCGAGCATGGCCGACAGGCTTGAATGGCCGCTTAGCCCGTGGGCTCGGCGTCGGTTCGTGCGCGCAGGAATCCGGTTGGAGCCTGAGGTCAGCTTCCAGGGCGGCGACGGCTACATGTTCTTCATGACGTCGGAACTGGCGTTGGCGACGCTGACGCGGATCGCTGCACTGCGCCCGGCGGAAACCGACGCCGATGTCGCGGCCGATCCGTTCTATCGCCGGACCGACCTCAGCCTCGATTTCTACCGCGCGATCAAGGACAACCAGCGCGAACATCTTGAGAGCAAGACCTACAGCCGGGCGATCACTGCGTTCGGGCTGGGTATGCTCAACGAGACCGGCAGCCGCAAAAGTCGCCGCCAGTCGGACCTCTCCGCCGATCGCGACATGAGCCTGCGGCAGATCCGCGCGATCCCGCACAACGCGATCCTCCAGCAACTCGGCTATCCGGTAAACGTGATCTCCGGTTTCGGCAGTGCGGCGGAGGGCAATTACGAAGACCTCGGCGCATTGCTCGCTGCCAGCCCGCGCGGACGTCAGATGGTGCGGCTGGTGCGCGCGGCCAACGCACTCGCTTCGATCAAGACGGTGGCCGCCTACGGCGAACTTTTCAATTCGGCCTATTGGGCCAGCCGGACCTATCGCGGGACCGAAACCGCGCTCGCCCCGGCGTGCGAGGCACTGGCGAGCTATCTCACCAAGGACGATCGCAACGGCGTGTTCCGCCGCCTGGCTTCGCGCCTCAGGGTCGATGCGCTGAAGCTCCACCGCTTGCTGAGCCAGGTGCCGGACGATGCGCCGATGGAAGGGCGCGAGCACGTTCGCCGCGAGATCGGCGTGCTGCAGGCGCTGCGACTGGCGCTGCTGCAACACATGTTCCTCAAGGCGGTAAGCATCCCGGCGTTCGCGCGGGCGAACGACATCAGCCGCGACGACGTGCTGGAGATGGTATTCTCGCTGCGGGTGGAGGACGCGCTGGCGCAGCTCCGGCGCGCCTATCCGGCGCAGGTTGCCACCCTGTCCGACTACAATGTGGACGAGGCGAGCGATTACCCCGACGGAGAGAATGAAGGCTACAGCGCGATCCACCGCGACTACATCGATCCGATCGAAGCCGCGCACGCTTTGAACCTGCGGATCAGCGCGGCAATCGCCAACCAGTTCGGTGCGCACGGCTAGGCGCAAACCCGCGTCGGGCGCGGCGTAACATTCGTCACGAACAAGTCACATTGGCGCGGCAATCGAGGGGCGAACCTGGGAGGTTTGCACCGCATGGATGTCGTCAATATCTTCACGACCAGCACGGCAGCCGAGGCAATGTCGGACTTCGAGCATGACGGGGTCCGCTTCACCTTTGCCCGGCTCGGCGCGGACGGACCGAAACGGCTGGTCGAAGGGCCGGCGCGCATCTTTGTCGACTGGGTTCTGGAAGACCTTGCGGGGCTCGAGATGTGTCGCCGCCTTCGTGCCGATGCGCGGTTGTCCGATGCCCATGTGACGATGGTGCTCGAAGAAGACGATCCTGAGGACAGGCGCCGCGCGCTGCGAGCCGGTGCGGATGACTACATTGTCGGGCCGGTCGACCGGACCATGATTCTCGACCGAGTGCTGGCGGTGCAGGCGCATCACCGTCATCCGACCGTGGCGAGCACGCTCCAGCTCGGCGCGTTGACAATCGATCTTGCAGCATTGCAGGCGCGCTGGGACGGCAATCTGATCGACCTGCGGCCCAATGAGTTTCGCTTGCTTCGGTTTTTCGCCGAAAATCCCGACCGGGTGATGGCCCGCGAGGAAATCATCGCAGGATTAGGCAAGCAGGAACCGGTGATCGATGAGCGCACGGTGGACGTATGGGTCGGCCGTTTGCGCCGCGCGCTCAAGGGTGCCGGGGCAGGCAATCCGCTGCGCACGGTTCGCTCGATAGGTTATGCGTTCGACGCGCCGTAGCGCGCGGCCTTTCGCACCGCGATCAAGGACATTCGCCGCCGTTGTAGAACCACTCCAATGCAGCTGGATCGGAGCAGATTGCCGTGCCAGCGGCGCGCACCTTTTGCGCAATCTCGTCTGTCATTCCGTCGGATTTTGCCTTGCCCGCCTTTCCCTGCCGGATCATCGCCCCGCGCGAGAGAACCGGCACTCTGGCCGCATGGATCGCTTCGAATTTGTCCTCGTGCGCCTTCATCCACGCGAACGAAGTGTATTCGAGAATTTTCGGCCACTGCTCTTCGCTCGGCTCGACTTCGAGGAACTTGGCGATCTTGCGGATCGATCCTTCGTGGTCGCGCTTCATGTCGGCAAAGTGGATGAACATCACATTGTCGTTGTTGCGAAGTGGCCACCAGGCCTCGAGAAACCCGAAGAAGCGGGTATCCTGCGCTAGCTGCGGCTCGATGAAGTCGGCAAAGAAGCTGGGAAAATCGGGTCGCGTCATTGCGCCGGGCGGAATCCCCCAAAGGTTGAACCACTCGTCGGAATGCTTGGCCATGAACGGCCAGAACGAGACCATCGCTTCTTCCGGATTGCGGAATACGACGACGTATTTGACCTTCGGATCGCTTCCGGCAGCGAGGTAGGGCAGTGCAGGCGGCGCTGAGTGGGATTTGAAACCCCGCCTCACACCGTGCGGCATCGCGTCGACCCTCGAAGCGACTTGCTCGAACGTTTCGCCGGGGTAGTTGAGTAGCTCGATCCACGGAACTTCTTCGTAGATGTCGCGAAAGTCCGCTGTGCCTCCGGTCAGCAGCTGGTGGACGATATTCATCGTCCAGGTCGTCCCGCTCTTGGGCGGAACCGAGACGACGACATCGCCGTCGCGCCATTTGATCAACTGCTGGATCCCGGGCTGGATAAACGGCGGGCCGGAGTGTTGCGCTTCTGCTTCCATAGTCGAGGTCACCTCTTGGCTGGATCGGACCCTGCTGCCCAATGGTGTGCCGTTTGACCGCTGGGCTCCACTGGACCATCAATCGCTACGATTGATGATCGCAGATTTCCAGTGATCATCACAAGCTCGGGCCAATCGGCCGGATTCGTCTAGGCTGCCAAGCCAGTCGGGCGAACTCCTGCCGCGAAATTTGGTCCTGCGGCTCTGCCATGATCGTGTTCTGGCGGATTATTGGAAGTTTGTTGCAATCATACAACAGCAAGCAAACCGCTGCATTCCGTAACGTAACCATCGGTTTGCTGGATCGGCAGGCGCGGTAATTTTCTTTCGTAACCAATCAGGCTCTTGCCCTAGATCGTGCTGTTGCCTTAGTTTCTGCAAACGGATGAAGCCGCGTCGAGACGGCTCGCGTAACAAGGAGAGGAACTATGAGGGCCAAATTCGCCCTGCTTGCGGGAATCTGCGCTACAGCTACTGCCTTCCCGGCTTTTGCTCAGGATACCACGGACACCTCCCAGGCCAGCACCAGCGCGCAGTCGGCTGCCGCGAATGGCGAGCCGGTGATCATCGTGACCGCCCAGCGCCGTGCGCAGGCCCTCCAGACGGTTCCGATCGCGGTGAGCGCATTCAGCAGCGAAGCCCTCGCGGAAAAGCAGATCAAGACCACCAGCGACCTGCAACTCTCGCTTCCGAACGTCACTTTCACGAAGACGAACTTCAGCGGATCGAGCTTTACCATCCGCGGCATCGGTGATCTTTGCGTTGGCATCACGTGCGATGCGGCCACCGCCATCGCGTTCAACGATACTCCGCTGTTCGGCACCCGCCTGTTCGAGAGCGAGTTTTTCGACGTCGGCCAGATCCAGGTTCTGCGCGGTCCGCAGGGCACTCTGTTCGGTCGTAACGCGACTTCCGGCGTGGTCGATATTATCGCCGCCAAGCCCGACTTGACCGGGCTCGCTGCATCCGGCGAGGTCGAATACGGCAACTACAACATGTTCAAGGGCAAGGGGATGCTGAACATCCCGCTCAGCGATACCCTAGGGGTGCGCTTCGCCGGATATTACAACCGCCGCGATGGTCTGACCGAGAACCTGTACAACAACACGCGGATCGACGGTCGCGACATGTATGCGTTCCGCGGGTCGCTGCGGTGGGAGCCGACTTCGAGCACTACCGTCGACTTGATGGCGCAGTATTTCCACGAGCGCGACACGCGTATGCGTATTCAGAAGCAGCTGTGTCAGCGTGATCCTACCGGTGTCTTGGGATGCCTTTCGGGCAGCCGTGCCCACGATACGACCAACGGCAACAATACGTTGGGTTCGATCTTTGCGTCCCAAGAGTTTTTCAGGCTCAATGGCATTCCCGACGTGCTGGCACTCGGCAGCATTTACGGGACCAACGACGTCTATCACAACTCGATCAACCCGACCGATCCTCGTCAGGTCTACACGGCGTTCACGCCACAGTATTTCACCGACGAATGGATCGTGACCGGCCAGCTCAAGCAGGAACTGGGCAACGGTCTTAACCTGCAGCTGTCGGGCAACTACGAGCGGGTTCGGGTCGATTCCGAACAGGACTATTGGAATGCGATCCAGGATCGCGCCACGATGCAATCGGGCCTCAACTACTTGTATGCCGGCGCGAACGGCGCGTTCGGGCCCGGCTATGCTGCCTATCTTGCACCGGTGGCCAATGCCCTGATGCCAAGCGGACCGACCGGCCCGCTTTGCACCTCTGCACCCGATCCGAACGGGGTTGGCGTCTACGGCGGCAAATCGGTTTGCTCCGATGTGCCGCTGACGTTCGACCGCTCGGTCCAGTTCAACAGCAGCTGGAGCGCTGAAGGGATCGTCGATTCCGATTGGGACGGGATGTTCAACTTCCTGCTTGGTGGCATCTATGCGAAGGTCAAAGTCAGGGATGGCGACTATTATGTCGACACGTTCGGACTCGACTATTTCTCAGGCGTAGCAGGTACGCTTGGTGCGGCAGGTGCGGGTCTCGCGCCTTCGTTCCTCGCGACGCCATTCTATCGCAACAACACCTCTGCCTTCACTCTGAATAGTTACGGGATTTTCGGTGAGGGCTATTTCCAGCTTGCCGACAACCTCAAGCTCACGCTCGGCGCCCGCTACAACCATGACAAGAAGTATGTGAAGGCGCGCACGAGCCTGTGGGTGGATTCGCAAGGCGCAAGCGTGCTGGTGCCAATCGGATCGAGCTCGATCACCGATGCCTATGGATATTCGGCGCTCGATTACGATGTCGGTATGGCAGGGGCTCAGGAATACGATATCCGCAACGCGACATTTAGCGCGGTCACGGGTCGGGCGGTGCTCGATTGGCAGATCACCCCGGACAACCTGCTCTACGCATCGTATTCGCGTGGCTACAAGTCGGGCGGTATCAACCCGCCGCTGTCGCCGATTTTCGCGGTGCCTGAGACATTCACTCCGGAATACGTCAACGCCTTCGAAATTGGTTCGAAGAACCAGTTCGGCCCGCTGACGCTGAACCTCACGGCCTTTTACTACAAGTACAAGGATCTGCAGCTGTCTCGTATTGTCGCGCGTACCTCGGTGAACGACAACGTCAGCGCGAACATTTACGGTATCGAGGCCGAGGCGATTGCCAAGCCCGTCCGTCAGATGACCGTCAACCTGACGATGAGCTACCTACACACTGAGGTTTCGCAGGACAAATACCTGTCCAATCCACGTGACTTCGGCGGTGGTCGCTCGGATGCGGTCATCATCAAGGATATCACCAACGCCGCGAACTGTGCCGTCGCCCCGAATTCCGCGGGCAATGCCGCCGGCTCCAACGCGTTCGTGAACTACGTTAACGCCAATGTTATCAATCCGGGTATTCCCGATCCTGCAAACCCGGGTTCCTACCTGATCAATCCGGGTACCGGGTTGCAGGGGACGACCTCGTTCCCGTCCGGTGGCGGCATCGCCTCGACTGGTGCTTTCAGCGTCTGCAGCGTCCTTCAGAACGTGGCTGCGGTGGCTGGCAACCTGTTCGATCCAAACGGGATTACTGTCTATACTTCGGGTATCCCGGTGAATATCAGGGGCAACCAATTGCCCGGCGCACCTAACTTCAAGGTTGCCGCAGGTGCACAGTACGAATTCCCGGTAGGTGACCTGACCTTCACCCCACGTGTCGATGTCATGATGACTGGGACTTCCTACGGCAGCATTTTCAACGGCTACATCAACCGCATTCCCAGCTACACGCAGGTCAATGCACAGGTGCAACTCGACGGGCCGGACAAGCGTTGGTACATCAAGGCCTACGTCCAGAACCTGGGCAACGTGAACGCTATCACGGGTCTCTATGTGACCGACCAGTCGTCGGGTAACTTCACCAACATCTTCACGCTCGATCCGCGTCGCTACGGCGTAGCGGCAGGCTTCAAGTTCTGAAGCCAGCGCGAGTTTGAGGAGGGCGAGAGGGCCGGACCGCAAGGTCCGGCCCTTTCCGTTTTGGGCAAGCTCGCCGATTAACCCTTGCTATGACCGAACGGGGAAAAGTCGGTTTCGGTATCGAACACATCGACCCCTTCTCGCCGCTTGAGGAAGTTCACTACAACGTAGGTCACGGGCGTCAGCAGCGCTTCCCACGATGTTTTGATGAACCACTGCGACAGCACGACTTCCATCAGCTGTTCGGGCGGCCATCCCGCCAGGCCATAGAACGCCAGCGGATAAAAGATCACGCTATCGAGCCCTTGGCCTACGATCGTCGAACCGATCGTGCGGGTCCACAGCATCTTGCCGCCTGTCCAGACCTTCATTTTTGCGAGCACGAAACTGTTGGCGAACTCGCCCGCCCAGAAAGCGGTCATCGACGCAAGCACGATCCGCCATGAATTGCCGAACACGAACTCGTAGGCATCCTGGCCGGGCCATCCCTTGGCGGGCGGCAGGCTGACCACGACCCACGCCATGAACGCCATGAACACCAGCGCGGCAAACCCGGTCCAGATCACCCGCCGGGCCCGGGCATAGCCGTATACTTCGGTCAGCACGTCGCCGATGATGTAGCTGATCGGGAAGAACAGCACGCCTGCGCCGAACGACCATTCGGTGCCGCCGGACAGCGTCACGTAGCTCGGCTTCGATGCCCCGATTATGTTCGACAGCAGCAGGATGGCGACGAACGCCGCCATGATGAAGTCGTAGTAGCGAAAGTGTCGCGGCGCGACTGCGGCGCCTTCGACGCGGGTGAGGTTCTCGTCCATTCGCACCGGTTATCGCGATTTGCGCCTCGCGAAAAGCACGCTATGCGCCTCACCCAGCGCGCGCCCGTAGTTCAACTGGATAGAGCACGAGCCTTCTAAGCTTGGAGTTGCAGGTTCGAGTCCTGCCGGGCGCGCCATCAACCGGCCAGGTCCGCAGGGAGCAGCCGCTTGATTGCGCTTCTCCGCCGAACCTTGCTCCAACCGGTCAGCGGACAATATGCTCTTGGTTCGCTGCTTCAGCCGGACAAATGAAGGATGGCGGGCACCATGCCGGTAGATGCTATGCTCTGGGCGATCGTCGGTCCCAGCAAATTCAGCGGGACCACTGTCGCCGCGATCCATTTTGTCGCCGGATGGACATGGCCAAGTGTGCGGCGGTCGTGAAGAAACAGGGCGCCCAGGAAAACGAGGTCGGGTACCAGAAGGATAAAATAGGCCCTGTCCGGTCCGGGTGGCACAATCATCGAGAACAATCGCGATCCCGCAAACTGGACCAGCACCAAAGCGGCGGCATATGTGAATCGCCGGTGCCATTCCTTGTGCCGGGTCACGCTGGCAATCGATGCGATCATCAAGCCGGCGAAGGTCGCAATCGCCATGAGGTTGAGTATCGGGAGCCATAAAGGGGCGCTTGTCCCATTGGCAGTCATCCTGTGAACCTGAACGACTACCACTGACACTGCCAGGGGGATCATGATCGCCGACAGGGCAACGCCCGCCAGCCCCAATTCGCGATGAGCGCTTACTCGGCCTGTTGCTGCCAACCGGGTCTGCCAGGCATAAAGAAACATCCAGCTGAAAAAGAACAAGCCGTGGATATGCACGATAAGCGGCCAATGCCTCGATCCGGCAATGACCGGCGCGTAATACGTCATCGGGAAACTAATAAGTACGCACCCAAGCATCACTAATGCCGCACGGGCAAAGAACTGGTTGCGTGGTGCACGCGGGGAAGCCGAGAGCCGCTCTTCGGTCAAAGTAACCATTGCCTTCCTCAAGCAAAGCCACGACCTGCGAACATCCTAGCATCGCAGAACAAGTTCTCGCAATCGCCGAGCCGCATGTCAGCTAACGATCCAATTGCGAATGTTGGATCATCTGATACGCTCGACGCGGATTTGAGGATCAGGTTACATGGAAATCCACAAGCCCAAGCCGTTTCACAATTGGCGCGAGTTCCTCAAGGAATATGGCATCATTGTGCTTGGTGTTCTCACCGCGCTCGCTCTCGAGCAGGCGGTCGAGAGCTGGCATTGGCGGCACGAAGTCGAAGTCGCAGAAGCTTCGATGGAACATGAGTTGCTGTGGGACGATGAGCCGCAGATCTACCAGAGAGCGGTTATCCACCCTTGCGTCGTTGGCGCTCTCGATTCGATACGCACCGCTGTCGAAGCTCGAAAAAGCCGCGAAGACATCGCTCGCCTGATCGATCGATATTGGGTTCCGATCAGGACCTATGACCAACTTGCGCTCGACTCGGCCAATGCGTCGGACGTTTCTTCACATATGTCGCCGGGAAGGTTCGACCGCTTTCGCGCCGCCTATCTTTCGATGCCGATCATGCAAAAGAACAACTTCGAGGAAGCAGTGGATGGCGCGCGACTTCGGGCGTTCCGACGCATCGGCGGGCCGATTTCAGACGCAGAGGCCGATCGATTGCTCGGTGCGATCGAAGCACTTCGAAGCGAAGATGCATTGATGTTCCAGTCGGCCCAGATCAATTTTGGGTACCTCAAGGCGATTGGCAAGCCGGACGCGGATCGCGTGAAAATGTTCATGTCCGATGCTAGGTCCCACTATGGGTCTTGCGTCCAAGACCTGCCGGCCGATTGGCCAGCGGGGCCTTCTCGTCTCGACTGTTAAAACCACTCCCGAATCCGAGCGGTCCGCAGATCGTACAAGCTAGGACGAAGCGTCCAGCCACTCGAGCAGGCTCGCCATGCAGTCACGGGCGAGCATCTTGCAGCGTTCCGGGCTCCAGCCCTGCTCGGGATCGGGCAGGTCGTCGTTGTCCTTGAACGGCATTTCCAGCGTCATCGCGCAGGCACCGAAACGCTCCGCGACCTGGTTGGTGCTCATCGAGAGGTTCGCGGTGCCGGGTTTCGACACCGGGTAGCCCTTGGCGGTCTGGAAGTCGGGTGTGCGCCGCTCGAGGATCGAGCGATAGCGGTAGAACTTCTCGCCTTGCGCGTCGGTCCAGCTAGGGATGCCTTCGAACCCGGCGAGGAACACCGCCGGGATCGCTTCGTCGCCGTGGACGTCCATCGCGAAGTCGACGCCGGTCGCGTCCATCGCGCCCCGAATCGCGAGCACTTCAGGCGACTTTTCGGAGGTCGGCGTGTCCCATTCGCGGTTGAGGTTGGAGCCGACCGCGTTGGTCCTCAGGTGCCCGCGGCGGCTGCCGTCGGGGTTGCAGTTGGGCACGACGTGGAACGCGCACCGCTGGCGCAATGCGCGGGCGACCGGATCGGTCGGATCGGTCAGGCACTCGAGTGCGCCTTCCATCCACCATTCGGCCATCGATTCGCCGGGGTGCTGGCGGGCGTAGAGCCAGACCTGCGTCTCGCCATCGCCGAATTCGAGACAGTCGAGCGGCTGACCGTCGAGCGTAGTGCCGAGCGTGCGGCACGATACGCCTTCGCTTGCGGCGGCCTCGGAGACAAGGTCGTGGTGCCGCTCCATCGAATAAGGCGCGAAATAAGCGAACCACACGATATCGCTCGCGGGAGTGTAGCGGATCGTCAGCGTCCCGCCTTCGGTTGCCTTGTCGTAGCTGGTGTCGGCGCGGCCCCAGAAATCGCGGTCTTCGCTCACGCAGGCACGGTATCCGGGCCAGCCCTGGGGGTAGGCCGAAGATTCCAGATCGACGATCTTGAGCACCAATTCGCGCCCGGCCGCGCCCGAGACGCGGAAATGGAACCACTGGCGAAACTCGCTCATGTGGTCGTGAGGCACGGCCAGGCGGGCAGTCGCGCCGTCGATCTCGAGGATTTCTATGTTGCCGCTGTCGAACTGGCTATCGATGCGGATGGCGGGTGAGGTAGTATCAGGTGCAATCATCGCGCCCCGATAGTCGCTCCAGACTCGCCTGGGAAGTCTTTGAAGAGCGCATCGGCCATTTCAGGCGCAAGCCGTGCGGGTTGGGCATCTTTCGAGCTCAATTTCAGGTCGGCCTGGGCGCGGCCTTCCCACAGGTGGTTGCCGTGCTCGTCCTTGAGCGTGACCTCGAGCGTCGTGGCCAGTCTTCCGCGCGGCTTCTTCTTGCCGAACAGGAAGCCGAGCCCAACGCCGACACTCACCCCGCTGCCTCCGTAGTAGCCGCTGCCCGTACCGACCCCGACGCTGACCCCGCTGCGCGTGCGCGGAGCATTGTCGGCAACGACCTGCTGCTCGAGCGAGACTTCGGCGACCCGCGAAGCGGTCGGGTCGACGGTGAAGCCCTGCTTGGTCATTGCGGCACCGACCGCATCGAGCCACGCCTGTCCTTCCAGTTCGCTACCTTTGAAACTCGGCCCCATAACCAGAGCGATCGGGCCGGGCTGGGCGTTCGCCATCGATTCGGGCGTGTGGAAGCGAGAGACTTCAACGTTGCCCGCATGGGCTGGCGACGCGGCAATCGGCGATAGCGCCAGCGCGGCGGCGGCGACTGCAGCGAACTTTCCTCGCATGGCGAATACCTTTCCCCTTGGATGCCACTATGGAATAGGCGAGCGCTTCTGTCGACGCGCTGAATGATGCGCGTTAACCACCCTTGTGCGAACGACTGCTAGAGGCCGCAGATATGAGCAAGTTTCCCGTACTCGTGACCGGCGGTGCCGGGTATATTGGCAGCCATGCCGTGCTCGCGCTGCGCGATGCGGGTTATCCGGTTGCAGTGATCGACAATCTGGTGACCGGTTTTCGCTTCGCTGTGCCGGACAGCGTGCCGTTCTACGAAGGCGACATTGCCGACGGCGATCTGGTCGCCCGCATCGTGGCCGAGCAGGACATCCGCGCGGTGATGCATTTCGCGGGTTCGATCATCGTGCCCGAATCGGTCGAGAACCCGCTCAAGTACTACGACAACAATACCGCGCGCAGCCGTGCGCTGATCGCATCGCTGGTGGGCGCGGGCGTGCCGCACATGATCTTCAGTTCGACCGCGGCGACTTACGGGATGCCCGCGACCGAAACGGTCACCGAGCAAACGCCGACCGTGCCGATCAATCCCTACGGCTGGTCGAAACTGATGACCGAGCGGATGCTGGCCGACACTGCTTTCGCCCATCCGCTCAACTACTGCGCGCTACGCTATTTCAACGTCGCCGGCGCCGATCCGCAGGCGCGCAGCGGCCAGTCGACCGCCGGGGCGACGCACCTGATCAAGGTCGCTGTGGAAGCGGCGTTGGGCAAGCGCGATCATGTCGCGGTGTTCGGCACCGACTACGACACGCCCGACGGCACCGGGGTACGCGACTATATCCACGTATCCGACCTCGCTGCCGCGCACGTCCTGGCGCTCGAAGCGCTGGTGGCGGAACCCGAGCGTTCGCTGACGATGAACTGTGGCTATGGCCGCGGATTTTCGGTTCTCGAGGTGCTTGACGCGGTGGACCGGGTGACCAACATGACGATCGATCGGCGAATGGAGCCGCGCCGGGCGGGCGATCCGGGGATGCTGGTCAGCGATCCTTCGTTGATTCGCCGCACCCTGCCGTGGGAGCCGAAATACGCCGATCTCGATACGATCGTGGCGCATGCGCTCGCGTGGGAGCGAAAGCTCGGCGAAATCCGCGGCAACGGTTGACTTGGCGGCGCGTCGCCCTTAGTGGCGCGGCTTGATTTTGCGGCATCGGGGCCCGCCTCCGGTGCCGAACTTTTTGAAAGCCTGAACCATGAAGATCCGCAACAGCCTCAAGTCGCTCAAGGGCCGTCACCGCGATTGCCGCGTGATTCGTCGCCGTGGGCGGACCTATGTCATCAACAAGACCAACCGCCGCTTCAAGGCGCGCCAGGGCTGATGACGCTCGCGCCGCGATTCGGTCGCGGCGATGATACAACCGGGAGCCCCTGCGAAAGCGGGGGCTTTTTGCATGTCTGACGCAGGTGATCGGCCGGTCGAAGCGGTGGTGTTCGATATCGGCCGAGTGCTTGTCCAGTGGGACATGCGCGCGCTGTTCGCCAAGCTGATCGACGATCCGGCGGAACTCGACTGGTTTCTCGCCAATGTCGTCACCGAACAATGGCACTTCCAGCACGATGCGGGGGTATCCCTCAGCGAAATGGTGCCTGCCCGCAAGGCCGAATTTCCCGACCATGCACACCTGATCGATGCTTATGCGACGCGGTTCGTCGAGACGATCCCCGGTCCGGTTCCGGGAATGCCGCAACTGGTCGATGCGCTCGCGGTGCGCGGCGTGCCGCTGTATGCGATCACCAATTTCGGAGCCGAGTTTTGGGAGCAGTTCGCTCCGGCCTTTGCGCCGTTGCGGCATATGCGCGACGTAGTCGTGTCGGGCCGGGAGAAGCTGGTGAAGCCCGATCCGGCGATCTTCGCGCTTGCCGCTGACCGGTTCGGCCGTGATCCCGGCGCAATGCTGTTCGTGGACGACAACAAGGCCAATACCGATGCTGCGGCGGCGCTAGGCTGGCAGGTCCATCACTTCGATGGACACGATGCGTTGGTCGAGGACCTTTCCCGGTTCGGCCTGCTGTAAAAAAAATGGGCCCCCGGCGGGTCGCGCCGAGGGCCCAGTAATACCGTCCTGTTACCGGAGAGGAGGGACGGTTCGGGAACTTGCTAGCCGTTGCACTTGGCCAGTTGATCGGCATCGAGTGCCTTGCCGTTGGCGACGAAGGCGGTGATGTCACCGACTTCGCGCGCGAGGTGGCCGCAGATGATTTCCGGGCGGCTGGTGCCGCGGCCGGCGACGCAGCTCGTATCGGCACACGACCACGCGAGGTTGCTCGAGATGTAGCTTGCCTTGGCTGCCGGTGCGGCGAGCTGGGCCTGGTAGTAAGGGCCCTGCGCGGCATGCGCGGGGGAAAGCGCTGCGCCGAAGCTGAGCACGGTCCAGCCGAGAGCAGCAATCATTGCGAGTGGCCGGGTGGCGGCGGGGAGGGAGAGGGTCATGGTACTGTCCTTTCGACTTGCCAATACCAGTTGTGATTCGATACTGGTTGCGAATTGCTACCTAACTGATTCGCACTTCAGTTGCAATAGGAAACTTAGTTTCGCTTTTGTGACAGTGCGGAAAGGGGGTAGAGAGGACCTGAAAGCGAGAAAGAAATGGGCGACATTCGCGAACCTCTGAACGAACTGACCGCTTGCGGGCTTCCGGAAGCTCTTGAAGTCATGGGAGAACGCTGGTCGTTCATGATTCTGCGCGCCAGTTTCAACGGGCTGCACCACTTCGAGGAGTTCCTCACCGAGCTGGGGATCGCGCGCAATATCCTCTCCAACCGGCTCGCCCGGCTGGTGGGTCACGGCATCCTCGATCGCCAGCCATGCGCGGACGATCGCCGTCGGATCGAATATCGCCTGACCGCCAAGGGGATGGACCTGTTGCCCGCGATGATCGCCTTGCGCCAATGGGGCCAGCGCTACGGCGCAGACGTGGTCGAGGATCCGGTGCTGGTTGACGAGCAGGATCGGCTGCCGATCAGCCCGATCGCGATCGTTGCGCACGACGGGCGTTTGCTGACCGGCAAGGATTTGCGGTTTGTCGCTGCCGCCGACGTCGGAAAGCGGGCTGACGGCACAGTGGCGGAACTGTCGGCAGGTTTCGATCGCGTGCGTCGCGAAAGCGGCGATGGCCGCGCGCCGCACCTGGCGGCTGTTCGCTGATCGCGCGCTAGCTTTCGATTTCCGCCACTTCGCGCAGAACGAACTGCGCGTGTTCGGGCCTGCAGATCAGCAGGTCCGGCATATAGGTATCGGCCTGGTTGTAGACCAGCGGGCTGCCATCGATCCGCGAGCAATGCAGCCCGTGCGCCAGCGCTACCGCGACCGGGGCGCAGCTGTCCCATTCGTATTGTCCGCCCGAGTGCAGGTAGATGTCCGCCTCGCCGCGCACGATAGCCATCGCCTTGGCTCCCGCGCTGCCCATCGGCAGCAATACCGCGCCGAGCTTTTCGGCGACCGCTACCGCCTCCTTGGCCGGACGGGTACGGCTGACGACCATCCGCAAGGTATCCGGCGCAGGCGGCACCGATACCAGCTCGTCGGTGCGCAGCACAGCGTCAGCGCCGGGCAGCGCCACAGCGCCGATCGTCGCCACGCCGTCGATAGCCAGCCCGACATGGACGGCCCAGTCGGCTCGCTCTTCGCCGTATTCGCGGGTGCCGTCGACCGGGTCGACGATCCACACGCGCGATTTGCCGAGCCGCTCTTGCGTGTCCTTGCTCTCTTCCGAAAGCAACCCGTCATCGGGCCGCTGCTCGCGCAGGGCATGGACGAGAAACTGGTTGGCGGTCTGGTCGCCTGCCTTGCCCAGCGCCTTGCCCGCGAACATCCCCGAGCCACGCACTTCGAGCAGGATGCGTCCGGCGACTTCGGCCAGGTCGGCGGCCAGTTCGGCGTCGGTCATCGCGGCGGTCATGCGTAATCCTCTTCGCGCGGTTGCGTGGCAACCGGTTGCCCGCCTGTATCCGCCGTGTCCAGACCCGTTTCGGCGAACCTGCCCCACCCGATGCGAAGCCACGCGCGCTCGTGGAAGTAGTAGAGCACCATCTTGGTCACCACTTCGGTGCCGGCGATCGCCCCTGCCGCCTTGGCGTTGTGGGTGAACAGCAGGCTCAGCACGAACGTATCGATGCTGCCGAGCGCGCGCCAGCTGATCGCCTTGACGAGCGAGCGCGAGTGCCGCTCAGGCCCATTGAACAGCAACATCGTCCGTGTTCCCCCGACCGCTGTGCGCTACTTGAGCGGCAGCAACTGGCGGACGATATGGTCGGCTGCTTCTTCGGCGCTCATCTCGACCGTGTTGACCACGATATCGGGGTTTTCGGGTGCCTCGTAGGGGCTATCGATCCCGGTGAAGTTCTTGAGCTTACCGCTGCGGGCCTTCTTGTAGAGCCCCTTGACGTCGCGCGCTTCGGCAACTTCGAGCGGGGTATCGACGAAGATCTCGACGAATTCGCCTTCGGGTAGCATCTCGCGGACCATCTGCCGCTCGGCGCGGAACGGGCTTATGAACGCGGTGAGCACGATCAGGCCGGCGTCGGCCATGAGCTTGGCAACCTCGCCGATCCGGCGAATGTTCTCGATCCGGTCGGCCTCGGTGAACCCGAGATCCTTGTTGAGCCCGTGGCGCACGTTGTCGCCGTCGAGCAGGAAGGTGTGGCGGTTCATCATCGCCAGCTTCTTTTCAACTTCGTTGGCGATGGTCGACTTGCCCGAGCCGGAGAGCCCGGTGAACCACAGCACCCGCGGTGCCTGGTTCTTGAGGCTCGCATGATGCTCGCGGCCGATGTCGGTCGCTTGCCAGTGCACGTTCTGCGCGCGCCGGAGGCTGAAATGGAGCATCCCGGCTGCAACAGTGGCGTTGGTGATCTTGTCGATCAGGATGAACCCGCCCAGCGCGCGGCTGTCTGCAAATGGTTCGAACACGATCGGCTTGTCGGTGGTCACTTCCGCAACCCCGATGGCATTGAGCTCGAGCGTCTTGGCCGCGAGCTGGTCCATCGTGTTGACGTTGATCTCGTACTTGGGTTGCTGGACCGTCGCCGAGACTGTCTGCGTGCCGAGCTTGAGCCAATAGGCCCGGCCGACCTGCAGCGCTTCGTCGGCCATCCAAACCAATGTCGCTTCGAACTGGTCGGCGGACTCGGGGGGCGCGTCGGCGGTGGCGATCACGTCTCCGCGTGAGCAGTCGATCTCGTCCGCGAACGTAAGCGTCACCGACTGGCCCGCTTGCGCATGGTCGAGTTCGCCATCCATCGTGACGATCGACTTGACGTTGCTAGTCTTGCCCGAGGGCAGCACCCTCACCGCATCGCCCGGTCGCACCACGCCGGTCGCGATCAGCCCGGAGAACCCGCGGAAATCGAGATTGGGGCGGTTGACCCACTGCACCGGCATGCGGAATTGCTTGTCGGCGTCGACCGCCGAGCGAACCTCCACGCTCTCGAGGTGTTCGACGAGGCTGGGCCCCTTGTACCAAGGGGTGTTTTCGCTTGGAGCCGACGTGATGTTGTCGCCCTTGAAGCCCGAAATCGGGATCGCCGTAAACGCTTCGATGCCGATGTCTCGCGCGAACTTGCGATAATCGGCGACGATGTGTTCGAAAGTGGACTGGTCGTAGTCCACCAGGTCCATCTTGTTCACTGCCAGCACGATGTTGCGAATGCCCAGCAGGTGGCAGAGATACGAATGGCGGCGGGTCTGCACCAGCACCCCTTTGCGCGCGTCGACCAGAATCACCGCGAGGTCGGCGGTCGATGCGCCGGTAACCATGTTGCGGGTGTACTGCTCGTGCCCGGGGCAGTCGGCGACGATGAACTTGCGTTTCTCGGTGTTGAAGAAGCGATATGCGACGTCGATCGTAATGCCCTGCTCGCGCTCGGCAGCGAGCCCATCGACCAGCAGCGCGAAGTCGAGTTCCTGCCCCTGCGTGCCTTGCTTTTTCGAATCGTTCGACAGCGCGTCGAGCTGGTCTTCGAAGATCATCTTGCTGTCGTAGAGCAGCCGTCCGATCAGGGTGGACTTGCCGTCATCGACGCTGCCGCAAGTGATGAACCGCAGCATCGTCTTGTGCTGGTGGGTCGCGAGGTAGGTGTCGATATCCTCGGCGATCAGCGCGTCGGTCTGGTAGATCTGGTCGCTCATCAGAAATACCCCTGCTGCTTCTTGACTTCCATGCCCGCGCCGTCGGCATCCTTGTCGATCACCCGGCCTTGCCGCTCGCTGGTAGTGGTGAGCAGCGTCTCCTGGATCACTTCGGACAAAGTAGATGCTTCGCTTTCCACCGCACCGGTGAGCGGGAAACAGCCCAGCGTGCGGAAGCGGATCGAGCGTTCGGTAATCTCGGGGCGATATCCCATCACCTTCTCCAACCGCTCGATATCGTCGGCCATCAGCAGCTGGCCCTCATGCTCGAAGGTCGGGCGCAGTTCAGCGAAATAGAGTGGGACGATATCGATCTTTTCGAGCTGGATGTATTGCCACACGTCGAGCTCGGTCCAGTTCGAGATCGGGAAGACCCGGATGCTCTCACCCTTGTTCTTGCGCGCGTTGTAGAGGTTCCACAGTTCGGGCCGCTGGTTCTTCGGATCCCACCCGTGGCTGGCGGTGCGGAAGCTGAACACGCGCTCCTTTGCGCGGCTCTTCTCCTCGTCGCGCCGGGCGCCGCCAAACGCGGCGTCGAAGCCGTACTTGTCGAGCGCCTGTTTCAGCCCCTCGGTCTTCCACATGTCGGTGTGTAGCGGGCCGTGGTCGAACGGATTGATCCCGCGTTCCTTGGCCTCGGGGTTCTGGTAGACCAGCAGGTCCATCCCGGCTTCCTGAGCCATCCGGTCGCGCAGCTCGTACATCGCCTGGAATTTCCACGTCGTATCGACGTGGAGCAGCGGAAAGGGTGGCGGGGAGGGGAAGAACGCCTTGCGCGCTAGGTGCAGCATCACCGCGCTGTCCTTGCCCACCGAATAGAGCATCACCGGCTTGCTCGCTTCGGCGGCGACTTCACGGATGATGTGGATCGCCTCGGCCTCGAGGCGCTGGAGATGGGTGAGGGGTTCGCTCATGCCTGGTCTGTCCTCTCTGAGCCGGGGCGTGTGACAGGGTTGGATCGATACTGGACCTCCCAAATGGGAGGTATTATGACGGCAATATGCGAATTCCCTCGCCCGGAGATACCGAACTGCTCGTGCCGCTACACGAAGGGCTGTTCGAACAGCCGATGTGGCGCACCTTCCTCGATCGCCTTGGCAAGGAAGCCGGGGCAGACTGCGCGGCGCTGGTCATCCGGGGAGAGGGCGAAGGCGGAGTTTTGGTTTTCGGCGAGGGCGCGCTCGGCGCGTTCTTGTCGAGTGAAACGGCAAGGCTGATGCGCGAAGGGCGGACCTATGCGCTGGGTGATCTCGAACTTGCGGGACTGGGCACTATCGCAGGCCTTCGCGCGATCCGGGTAAGCGAGCCAGGGGGGCTGGAGGCGTGGCTTGCGGTTGGCGGTACTCGAGATCCCGGCGCGCCGGCGTCGGCGCTTCTTTCTGCACTTGCGCCGCACTTGCGCGTGGCGCTGCGGGCGTTTGCCGCCATCGAGCGTGAGCGGGCGCGCACTATCCTCAGCGCCGAAGCGATGCGACGGATGAATTTCGGTTCGATCTCGCTCGACGCCAAGGGTCGGATCGTTGATTGCGACGCCCAGGCGGAAGAGGTGCTGCGCAGCTCGGGCCTCCTGCGACGCGGTGCCTACGACCGACTCGTACCCGCCGCTCCGCAGGCAGATCGCCCGTTGATGGCGCTCGTGCGCGCATTCGCCGCCGATCCCGATGCGCGCCCCCAGGCGATAAACCTCAGCCACGATCCGTGGGTCGATATCCTTGTCGCGCCGCTGCGCGTGCGGCCATTGGCAGGCGGATCGGCACCGGTGGCGGCGGTCTACCTGCGCGGCGACCGTTCTTCGCTGTCTGACCGGCACGAGCAACTCGTGAGCCTGTTCAACCTGACCCCTAGTGAAGCGCGATTGGCGTGGTCGATGGCGCAAGGCCTGTCGATCAAGGAAGCCGCTGCCGAACATCATCTGACCGTTGAAACCGCGCGCAACTATTCGAAGAAAATCTATGCAAAGACCGGCGCGCGCGGGCAAGCGGACCTCGTGCGCCATATCCTCACCGGGGTGCTCGCGCTGGCCTAGGACTGCTTGGAATGGGCTACTTCGCTTTCTTGTCGATCAGCACATCCTGCTGCCAGCGGCTCGGCGGCTTGTCGTCGCGGTGGATGCAGCCGGGCCAGCAGCACGGGCGGCGCTTGCCCTCGAGCAGTTCCTCGCAGGTGCGCCGGATGCGCCGTTCGCGGGTGGCGGGGCGCTTGGCATCTTCGACCCAGCAGATGAATTCGTTGCGGCCCAGCGGTGTCAGGTCCTGCCAAAGCGCGAACACCGCCGGGTCGGAACGAATTGCAACCTGCATATCGGCCTGGGCGGTATGGACCGTTCCGTGAGCGAAGCCGGACATTTGCAGATATCCTTTGCTAGGCGATCATTCCTTCGAGCCGCTTCTGGATGATCGCTTCGGCATCGGCGACAATCCGGTCGATCAGTTCCTTGACCGTCGGGATATCGTGGATCAGCCCCTGGATCATCCCGGCCGACCAGATGCCGCCATCGGGATTGCCCTCTTCCATCGCCTTGCGCCCGCGCACCCCGGCGACGAGATGCTGGATGTCCTTGAACTCGGCCCCGCCGCGCGCCTCGATCTCGACGACTTCGCTGCTCACCGCGTTCTTCATCACTCGCGCGGTGTTATGGAGCGTGCGGAAGATCAGCTTGGTGTCGCGCTCGTCGTTCTCGACCATCTGGCGCTTGAAGTTCTCGTGGATCGGGGCTTCCTGTGTCACGCAAAAGCGTGTGCCCATATTGATCCCGTCCGCGCCCAGCGCGAGCGCGGCGGCCAGCCCGCGGCCATCGCCGAACCCGCCCGACGCGAGCATCGGTATCTTGATCTTGTCGGCTGCCGCCGGGATCAGGATCAGGCCCGGGATGTCATCCTCGCCCGGATGGCCGGCACATTCGAACCCGTCGATCGAGATCGCATCGACCCCCATCCGCTCGGCCGAAAGGGCATGGCGCACGGCGGTGCATTTGTGGATCACCTTGATGCCGTGCTGCTTGAAATGATCGACGTGTTCCTGCGGCTTGTAGCCGGCGGTCTCGACGATCTTGATGCCGCCTTCGATGATCGCCTGGCGATATTCGGCATAGGGCGGCGGGGTTATCGCCGGCAGGATCGTCAGGTTCACGCCGAACGGTTTGTCGGTCATTTCGCGGGTGCGGGCGATTTCTTTGGCCAGGTCGTCGGGCGTCGGCTGGGTCAGCGCGGTGAGGAAGCCCAGTCCGCCGGCATTGGCGACCGGCGCGACCATCTCGGCGTAGCCGACCCACTGCATCCCTCCCTGGACGATGGGGTGCTCGATGCCGAAAGTTTCGGTGAAACGGGTCTTCAATGCCATTGGTCAGTTCCCCTCCAGGGTATTTCCGGGTTGTTGTAGCAGGATTGCCGGGCAGCGCGCAGGTTTAGGCATCCTCGAACATCGCCTTGCGCGGTCCGAGATAGCCGAACAAGTAGGCGGCGACCTTGCGCATCTGGATCTCTTCCGCGCCTTCGGTGATGCGGTAACGGCGGTGGTGGCGATAGATATGCTCGAACGGCTTCTCGCGGCTGTAGCCGATCCCTCCGTGGACCTGCATCGCGCGGTCGGCGGCCTGGCACACCAGCCGGTTGGCGTAGTAGTTGCACATCGAGATCTTGTCCGACAGCTGGCGCTCGATCTGCTTGTGCGGGATCTGGTCCATCTCCCATGCCGTCTTGTAGATCAGTGTGCGCAGCATTTCGCACTGTGTGGCCAGCTCGACCAGCGGGAACTGGATCGCCTGGTTGCGCGCCAACTCTTGCCCGAACGGCTTGCGCTGGCGGGCATATTTGACACTTTCCTCGACGCAAAAACTAGCCGCGCCGAGGCTCGATGCGGCCTGCCGGATGCGGTTCTGGTGGACGAAGCTCTGCGCGAGGCTGAGGCCGCGTCCGACATCACCCAGCACAGCCGTTTCCGCGACCCAAACGCCCTTGAGATAGAACCGCGCGTGGTCGGTCGGCATATTGAAGGTCCACACGTATTCGTCGATCTCCAACCCTTCGCTGGGGACCGGCACCAGCAGGCAGGTGATCCCTTGCGCGTCTCCATCGTTGCCGTGGGTGCGGGCGAACACCGCGCAGTGCGTTGCGGCGTGCATTCCAGTGATCCACATCTTGGCTCCGTCGATCCGCCAGCCGGGTACCCCGTCGCGCGTCTCGGGAACCGCGTGGGTATCCATCCATGTCGCGTCGGAGCCATGCTCGGGCTCGGTCAATCCAAACGCGACCCGGCGTTCACGCGCGAACCCACCGAGGATGAATTCCTGCTTTTGCTCCTCGGTGCCGAATTCCTCGAACATTGCCACGAATGGGAAGTTGCCGACGATCGAGTGTTCGTTCTGCAGATCGTTGTGCAGCCCGAGCCCACGCGCCGCGAACCGGTCGCGGATCACTGCCATCCACAAGTTCGATCCGTCTTTGCCGCCGTACTTCTTCGGCGCGGAGAAGCGCCAGTGCCCCGCTTCGTCGGCCCGGCGAGTGGCTTCGCGCAGAAGTGCTTCCCATTCCTCGTTGGGCAGGCCCTTTCGATCCCAGTCGGTTCGTGAGTCTTCTCGCCGGTGGTCGAAGAAGCGGATGTTGTCGTCCTGCGCGGTCAACGGCTCGATCTCGGCAGCGATGAACGCCTCGAGCTCGGCGAAGTAATCCTCAAGTTCGCGCGGAATGGCGAAGTCCATCTTTCGACTCTCCCGGTTTCGTTTTGCAACGATTGCACTGCGGGAGTGCGCTTGTCACCCTATCGATTTGCCAAGGGTCAGGTGCCGGGCACGTCCTTCGCGTCGAGGGTCCGTGCCAGCCGCGTGAAGATCGCGATGAGCACCGGCACCAGGACCAGCGACAGCACGACCTTGGCGAGCATCTGGCCAAGCATGAGATCGCCGATCGGTCGTACCCCGTAAAATGAAACCGTGATGAAGATCAGCGTGTCGACGATTTGCGACAATGCTGCAGCGATGAACCCGCGCACCCCCGCGCCAAGGCCTGACGATCCTGCTGCCCCGCGCATCCGGTCGAACAGCCAGATATTGAGCGTTACCGACACGCCGTACGCTGCAATTCCGGCCGCCATCATCCGCCACGACTGGCCTACGATGATCGGGAACGCCTCCTTAGCAGGGGGATACATGCCCGCATCGGTGGGCAATTGCAGAACGAACAGTGCGAGTGCGATCGCCACCACCAACGGGACGAAGCCGAGGCGAACGAGCCGATCGGCGGCGGGTTTTCCGTAAAGTTCGGCAAACGCGCTCGACAGCGCGACGAGTGTGAGGAACGGGAATATCCCCGCCTCCACCGCCAGCGGTCCGAGCGCAACCTGCTTGGCACCGAGGAACCCGCCGAGCGGGACCATGCCGCCGTAGAGCACCGATAACAGGAACAGGCCGCGTGGGATCGCGGGCACGGCAAGAGAAGCGCGCTGGGTCATGGTCGCGTGATCTGGCATTGCTGTGCGCAAAAGGGAAGCCGGACGGTACCGGACTTGCGCGTTTGACTGTGGAGACGCAAAAGGCCAAAGCGCGCCGCGCATTCAGTTCGGTTTCACTTGCAACCGTATCGGGGGTCCATGCCACCAATCCTTGCCAGCCTGCTCGGGATCGTTGCGATTCTGGCGATCGCCTTCCTGCTCTCGACCGGCAAGCGCCGCATCCGATTGCGGATCGTCGGCGCCGCGTTCGCGCTGCAAGCGTTCATGGCGTTCCTCGTCCTGCGCACACCGTGGGGCGTGGCGGCGATCCAGGGTATGGCGGACGGTGTCGCGGCGCTGCTCGGCTATGCCAACGAAGGCACCGCGTTCTTGTTCGGGCAGGACAACCCGCTGAAGAACACGTTCGCACTCGGCGCGCTGCCGGTAATCGTATTTTTCGCGTCGCTGGTCTCGATCCTCTATCACCTCGGCATCATGCAGCGGATCGTGCGCTGGGTCGGTGGAGCGATCGGCTGGGTGACCGGGGTCAGCCGGGTCGAGGCGCTGGGCGCCGCGGCCAACATCTTCGTCGGCCAATCGGAAAGCCCGCTGGTGGTGCGGCCTTATCTTGCCGGGCTCGCGCCGAGCCGCCTGTTCACGCTGATGGCGGTGGGCATGGCGGGAGTCGCGGGGACGATCCTAGCCGCCTACGCCGGGTTGCTGGGTGCGAAATACCTGCCGTTCCTGCTTGCCGCCGCGTTCATGTCCGCCCCGGGCGGGATCCTGATGGCCAAGATCATCATGCCCGATGATCACGATCCGTCGGCAGCCGCAGAAGGCGATGTCGAGATTTCTGTCGCGGAGACGTTCGAGGAAGGGCAGCGTCCCGCCAATGTAATCGAAGCGGCCGCGCAAGGTGCACAGACCGGTGTCAAGCTGGCCGTCGCTGTGGGCGCGATGGTGCTGGCGTTCGTAGCCCTCGTCGCGCTTGCCAACGGTATCCTTGGCTGGATCGGGCACTTGTTCGGGTTCGAAGGCTGGAGTTTCCAGGCCGCGATCGGAGCGATCTTTGCGCCGGTGATGTTCTTGATCGGCATTCCGTGGGACCAGGCGCCAGCGGCCGGGGGGCTGTTCGGCACCAAGGTGGTGCTCAACGAATTCGTCGCGTTCATCGACTTGGGCCAGATGGGCCCGGCGGTGCTGAGCGAACGCAGCCGCGCGATCGTAACCTTTGCGCTGTGCGGTTTTGCCAATTTCTCTTCGATCGCGATCCAGATGGCGGTGACCGGTGGGCTTGCCCCCAACCAGCGCCACGCGATCGCCAAACTGGGCCTGCGCGCGCTTGCCGCCGGTTCGCTTGCCAACCTGATGAGCGCCGCGCTCGCCGGCCTGTTCCTGCCTTACTGAGTAACCCGCAATGCCCGAAATCGCTTCCGTATCTATCGCCCGCCCGCTGGCCGAAGTGTCCGCACAGATCGGCAAGAGCTTCGAGGAATTCGGCTTTGCGGTCATCCGCGACCACGGCATCCCGGCCGAGCTGATCGCCAAGGCGGAAGGGCTCTCGAAAGCGTTCTTCGCGTTGCCCGAGGAAACCAAGCAGACCTATCACATCGAAGGCGGCGGCGGTGCCCGCGGCTATACGCCGTTCGGGACCGAGCGGGCCAAGGACGCCGCGGTCCACGACCTCAAGGAATTCTGGCACGTCGGGCGCAGCTTGCCCGAAGGGCACCCTCTGGCCGAGTTTATGGCGCCAAACGTCTGGCCAAGTGAAATTGCCGATTTCCGCGAGACCTTCGAGGCGCTTTATGCCGCATTCGAGAAGGCCGGCGCGCGGGTGCTCGAGGCGATCGCGCTGCACTTGGGCCTACCGCAGGAATGGTTCGCCAAGACGGTGGAGGATGGCAACTCGGTGATGCGCTTGCTGCATTATCCGCCGTTGACCGGCGCCGATGCCGAAGGCGCGATCCGTGCAGCGGCGCACGGCGATATCAACACGATCACCCTGTTGCTCGGCGCGGAGGAGGCGGGGCTGGAACTGCTGACCGCGAGCGGCCAGTGGAAGGCTATCGAAGTGCCCGATGGCGCGCTGGTGGTGAACATCGGCGACATGCTCGATCGGCTGACCAACGGCAAGCTGCGCTCGACCACCCACCGGGTGGTCAACCCGCGCGGCGAAGCGGCCTACCGCAGTCGCTTCTCGATGCCGTTCTTCCTGCACTTCCGCCCCGACTTCACGATCGAGACATTGCCCAGCTGTATCGATCTGGAATCGCCCGAAGCGCATCCCGAATCGATTTCGAGCCACGACTTCCTGTTGCAGCGCCTGCGCGAGATCAATCTCGCCTAAGTTGCCATCGATTCACAATTTTTGACGGGTTGTTGCATCGCAGCAACACTTTAAGCATCTGAAAAACAGCAGGTTAATCTGCAAGGTGTGGGTGTGGATAAAATCCGCACCGCTTGTCATGGGGCGGTAACAAAAGATACCTGTGTGGAAGCAATCGGTCCGAGCGGGGGGGCACCTTTCCGGTCCTTGCTTCAGACCATTTCTTGGCGATGAAACGTCGCACTCTATTGGGGATCAGTAATCCATGAAGCTCAAGTATCTTCTGGCTGCGAGCGTCGTCAGCCTGTCCGCCACTGCTATCCTCCCGGCGCCGGTCGCCGCACAGCAGATCACCTCGTCCATCCAGGGTACGGTTACCGACGACGCAGGCAAGCCGGTCGCCGGCGCGACTGTCGTTGTGACTGATACGCGTACCGGTGCCGCACGCACCCTGACGACTGGCACCGACGGCAACTTCAACGCGACCAACCTGACTTCGGGCGGACCCTACTCGGTGTCCGCAAGCGCGAGCGGCCTCGAAGGCCAGACGATCAACGACATCTACACCAGCCTGCAGGGTGCAACGAACCTCGGGTTTTCGCTTACCAGCGGTTCGGGCGTGATCGTCGTGACCGGCGCGCGCGTGGCGGTTACGCAGCTCGCCGTCGGCCCGGGGACGTCGTTCGGAACTCAAGCGATCGAGAGTGCGCCGACCTACGGTCGCGATATTCAGGACGTGATCCGCTACGATCCACGCATCACACTGTTTAACAGCGGCGGCCAAGTGTACTATTCGTGCCTTGGCGGCAGCAACCGGTCGAACAGCTTCACGGTCGACGGTATCCAGCAGGGTGACGTGTTCGGCCTCAATGGAACCGCCTACGCATCGCGTACGAGCGCTCCGCTGCCTTACGATGCGATCAGCCAGATCCAAGTGCAATTCGCGCCTTACGACGTAGAGTATGACGGTTTCACCGGCTGCCAAGTCAACGCGGTTACCAAGTCGGGCAGCAACAAGTTCCACGGCAGCGGCTTCTATGAATATGCCGACAACGGCCTGCGCGGCACCAAGGTTGCCGGTGTGCCGGTTGCCAAGATCGATCCGGAGAAGCGCTGGGGTGTTTCGCTCGGTGGGCCGATCATCCCCGACCACCTGTTTTTCTTTGGCGCGTATTCTCACATCTCCACCGCAAAGGCGCAGGACGACGGTCCGTCGGGTGCAGGCTATCCGAACGAGGCAGCCGACATCACTGCAACCCAGTTTAACGACATCGCGACCATCGCGAAGAACGTTTACGGTATCGATCCCGGCCCGCTGGTGTCGAACCTGCCATACAAGAACGACCGGTATTTCGCCCGTCTCGATTGGCAGATCAACGACAAGCACCGCCTCGAGGCGACCTACCAACACCTTAAGGAAGTCTCGATCAGCGCGGATGACCTCTACATTCGCTCGGGTCAGGAGGCCATTACCGGCCTGAACAGCTTCTCTCAGTACGGAACTGACTCCGACTACTATTCGGGTCGCCTGCTTTCGAACTGGACCGATAACTTCTCGACCGAACTACGGTATTCGTATTCGAAGGTCGACGATATCCAGGGCCCGGTCGGTGGCGGCGAAGCGACCGATCCGACGGTTATCCCGCGCATGGTCATCGGCATCGACAATGGTGGTGGTTCCACCGCTTCGGTCCTGCTCGGCCCTGGTTACTATCGCTCGGCAAACCAGCTGAACACGAAGATCCAGCAGGCATCGGCGATCGCCAAGCTCACTGCGGGCGATCACAAGTTCAAGTTTGGCGTGCAGATGAACCAGGCCGAGATCTACAACCTGTTCATCCCGAACGGTACTGGGACGCTGGTTTTCGCGAACGCGACCGATTTTGCGAACGGTGTCTTGTCTAGCGGGACTTCTGGTGGTGGATCGCGCCTCAACACGAGTGACGTAGTCGCCGGGAACTATGTCGGCGCCTTCGGCAGCTTCTCTTCGACAGGCAACCCGGACGATGCGGCAGCCCAGTTCAAGCGGACAATCTATTCTGCTTTCGCGCAGGATGATTGGCAGATTACCGGAAACCTGAACATGGTCGCCGGTGTTCGAGCCAACTGGTACGCTGGCGATTCGCCGAAATTCAATCCGAACTTCATGGCGCGCTATGGCCGCTCGAACGCAATCGGTTTCGGCAATATCCCGATCCAGGTCCTGCCGCGCGTAGCGTTCACGTTGGATGCTGGCGATTTCGGTCCGCTGTCGAACAACAAGCTGCGCCTCGGTGTTGGCATGTTCACTGGCGGTGACCCGCTGGTGTGGTTCTCGAATGCCTTCGGAAACGATGGATTTGGTTCGGGTTCGGCTGCATCGAACGAGTGCGCCTCCGTGCCGACCAACGTGCTCAGCGGCGGGTCGTTCACCGGCTTCCCCAGCTGTGTCGTTTCCGCAGCAGCCGCGAAAGCTGCCGTCGGCAGCTCGCCAGTCCAGTCGATCGACCCGAACATCAAGATGCCGACCGTGCTCCGTGCAAACTTCGGGCTAGAGAGCAACCTCGACCTCGCGTCGAGCGGGTTCTTCAGCAACTGGAAGCTCAAGCTCGATTACATCTATAGCAAGTACATCAATCCGTTTGCAGTTGCCGACCTGACCCAGGTCGTAAACCCGGCGCTCGGCCTCAACGGTTACACGATTGACGGTCGTCCGATTTATCGCTCGATCGATCCACTGCTCGCGGGCTGTGACGCACAACTGCAGAGTTCGAGTCCGACACCGACCTACACGAACGTGACGGCAGCATGCTTTGCTACCGGTCGCAATGGCGCGATCGACCTGACCAACTCGGCTGGCTACCACAGCCAGGTCGCGTCGATCTTCCTCGCCAAGCACTTCGATCGCGGCGTGTTAACCGAAGGCGGTTCGGTCGATTTCACCATCGGTTATGCCTACACCGACGCGCACGATCGCCGTGCATTCACGAGTTCGCAGGCGACTTCGAACTTTAAGTACCCGCCGACGTTCAATATCCAGGACCCGGCAGAAGGTCGCAGTCAGTTTTCGCAAAAGAACAACATCTCGATGAACCTCAAGTTCACCGAAAAGTTCTTCGGCGACAACAAGACCCAGCTTGGCATCACCTTCAACGGTACGTCGGGTAATCCCTACAGCTCGACCTTCAGCAGCCGTAACCTGTTCGCGATCGCCTACGGTTACGACAATTCGCTGATCTACCTGCCGACCGGCACGAGCGATCCGAATATCTCGCCGAGTTCGAACATGACTGCGGTGCAGGAACTGGCCGACTATGCCAACGCCACAAAGTGCCTGAGGAACTATGTCGGAAAGTCGATCGTCAAGAACACCTGCACCAACCCGTGGTACTGGGATATGGACCTGAAGATCTCGCAGGAACTGCCGGGTCCGGGCCACTTCTTTGGGAAGGATGACAAGATCAAGGTTTACGCCATGGTCGACAACTTCCTGAACATGCTCGACAACAACTGGAACAAACTGAGCCGGAACACGTCCTACGGATCGGTTTCGATCGGTGACATCAGCGGTGTCGACAGCGCTGGCCGCTACATCATCTCGAAGGCGAACACGGCTGCCAATGATTACCGGTATGTAGACTCGATCGGTTCGGTGTGGCGCATCAAGCTGGGCGTCAGCTACGACTTCTGATCTGTCGATCCGAAGCGAGAACAACCTGCGGCGGCGCTCCAGCGATGGGGCGCCGCCGTTCGTTTGAGCGGGGCGATCCTTGCGTGCGGGTGGAAACGGGCTAGCATCGGCGTGCCTCCTGCTGCGGAGATTGGATGGACGCCGATAGCAACTTCTCCAATGCAAAGCGCCGTCCCCACCCGGCGATGCTGGCGGCGATCGTGCTGTTTCACGTGCTCGCGATCTACCTGCTCGCCCGCGCCTTTGCGCCCGACTTCACCGCTTCGGTCGAGCAGCAGGTGCTGACGACATTCACCGTCACCGTCGAGACCAAGCAGGAACCGCCCAAGGCCGAAACCGATGCCGGTGCAGCGGGAGACAAGGGCAAGAAGGCCGTTCCCAAGCCGACTGCGGCTCCACCCGCCAAGATCCCGATCCGCCCGACTGCGCCCGCACCGAAGGCCACATCGACCGGCGCGGCCGATGCTTCAGGCGCAACGCAATCGGGTGCTGGAACCGGCGCGGGTGGCACTGGACCGGGCACCGGAAGCGGCAATGGAGGAATGAGCCAGGGCGCAATCGCGACCAAGCCGGTATGGATTGCAGGCGCGATCGACAACGCGCGCGATTTCCCGACACCGCCCGGCGGCCGCCAAGTGCGGATCGGGACCGAAGTGATCGTGCGGGTGATCGTGGGCGTCGATGGGCGCGCGCACGATTGTTCGATCTACAAGCCCAGCCCCGATCCCGAGGCCGACGCAATCGTCTGTCGTCTGGTGTTCGAGCGACTGCGCTTCAAGCCTGCGACCGACTACGCAGGCAACCCGGTCCCGGCGCCATTCTACTGGCGTCAACGCTGGTTCTGATTGCACCTGCCAAAGGAACTTTGCGAAGTGGCAAGGGATTGCGTGCTATGGCATGGGGTTGAGAGGCCTGCGTTTCGGGGCCGGAGGGAGAACGTGTGCCAGACCGTTTGATCCAGCCTGTAATCCTGTGTGGCGGCAGCGGCACCCGCCTGTGGCCGCGCAGCCGCAAGTCGCGGCCCAAGCCGTTCCTGCCGCTGGTGGGGGACCGCACGCTGTTTCAGGCGACGCTCGATCGCTGCGCCGATCCGGCCGTCTTTGCCGCTTCGATGGTCGTGGCAGGCAAAGCGCACGTGGCAGATATTGCTGCGCAAGCTGGCGAAGGCGTGACAGTGGTGGTCGAGCCCGCTGCGAAGAACACCGCTCCGGCGATTGCGCTGGCTGCGGCGTTCTTGCCGCCCGATGCGATCATGCTCGTGTGCCCGAGCGATCATCATATCGCACGAACCGATGCCTTTGTCGCAGCCGCGCAGGCTGCTGCAAGCCTCGCGGCCGACGACTGGATGGTCGCATTCGGGATCGCCGCCGATCGACCAGAGACCGGGTACGGCTACATCCTTGCGGGTGATCCGATCGATGGCGGGCGGCGCATTGCGCGGTTTGTCGAAAAGCCCGATCGCGCGACCGCCGAAGGGTTCCTCGCTGAAGGCGGCTATAGCTGGAACGGCGGCATCTTCGCATTTCGCGCCGGGGCATTCCTCGACGAGCTGGCAAAGCATCGCCCGGCCATGGCGGATGCTGTACGCCAAGCGGTGACCGACGCTCTGAAGGAGGGTCAGCTCGTAAGACCCGCCGCCGGACCGTTCGCCGCGATTGAAGCCGAATCCGTCGATTATGCCGTGATGGAGAATGCCGACCATGCCGCGGTCGTCCCGGCCGATATGGGCTGGTCCGATATCGGCAACTGGCAGGCGCTGCGCGATGCGCGGAACGGCGATGAGGATGGAAACCGCGTTTCGGGCCCGACCGAGCTGGTCGATTGCCACAATGTGCTGGTCGATAGTGACGGACCGCGCGTCTCCGTGATCGGTCTCGATGATGTGATTGTCGTCGTCGACGGCGACGAAGTGCTGGTCACTTCGGCGGATGGCGCACAGCTCGTCGGCAAGTTGTCGGGTGCAGCCAACCAGTGACCGTCAGTCGTGCCTTGCCGACCCGCATGGTCGAGAAAGTCTGGGGGCGGGATAGCCTGCCTCCGCCATTTGCTGCACCGGAAAGCAAGCGGATAGGCGAGATCTGGTTCGAACCGCCACCCGAACTGCCCGACCTGCTGGTCAAATACCTGTTCACTAGCGAGAAGCTCTCGGTCCAGGTCCATCCGTCCGACGCGCAGGCTGCGGAAGGCGAGCACGGCAAGGAAGAATGCTGGCTGGTGCTTGCTGCCGATCCGGGCGCGCAGCTGGCGGTGGGCTTCAGGGAGGCGGTCGATAGTGAAGCAATGCGCGCTGCCGCGCTCGATGGTTCGATCGAACACCTGCTCGCTTGGCACGATGTTGCCCCGGGAGATTTCATCTATCTGCCCGCCGGAACGGTTCATGCGATCGGCGGAGGCCTGTCGCTGATCGAGATCCAGCAGAATTCCGACACGACATATCGCCTTTACGATTATGGTCGCCCGCGCGAACTGCATCTCGACAAAGCAATTGCGGTGGCGGACGGCGGGCCGCACGAACCGGCGCTTCGCCGCAAGGTGCCGGAGCACGGCTGCGTGTCATTGGTCGATGGGCCGCATTTCCGGCTCGACCGGCTGGTGGGAAGCCCCGACGGGGCCACTGCTGCGCGTTATTCGCAAGCGGCCTTGTTGGCGATCCCGCTCGACGCGCCGCTCACGGTCGCTGGAACCACGATCGAGCCCGGAGAATGCGCCCTGGCGAGCGGAATTAGCGAGATTCGTTTCGCGGAGGGTGGTCGCGCCCTGCTGACGCAGCCCACCTAGCCGGCGACGGGGCGTTCTCGTCCGTCGACCCGGACGGGTGCTGTTATCTTGCCATTCACCCGGGTGTGCCTACATTCAGGCGGTGAAAGGACCCAATTGCCGATGAACCAGGACAAGGACCCGCGCGAACCCGATTCGGGTGGCCCCAACCCGATGCTCAAGACCCTGCTGATGTGGGGCGGGATCTTTGTCGCATTGATCCTTGCCGTTTCGCTGTTCGGCGAAGCCAGCCAGCCGACCGGCAACGCAATGCAGTATTCCGATTTCCGGCAGGCAGTGGCGGAAGGCTCGGTGAAGCAGGTCACGATTTCGCCCGACAAGATTGTCGGTACGCTCAAGACCGGTGAAGCGTTCACCACCGTTCCGATCCAGAACGACACCCAGTTGCCCGAGCTGTTGCAGAAATCCGGAGTGGAATACTCCGGCAAGCCGGCCGAGCAGCCCAACGTCCTGCTCTACCTGCTGATCAATGCCTTGCCGTTCATCCTGATCCTCGGGATCGCGTTCTTCGCGCTGCGGCAGGTGCAGAAGGGCGGCGGCGGCGGCGCGATGGGCTTCGGCAAGTCCAAGGCCAAGATGCTCACCGAGCGCCAGGGCAAAGTGACGTTTGAAGACGTTGCCGGTATCGACGAAGCGCGCGAGGAGCTGGAGGAGATCGTCGAGTTCCTCAAGGACCCGAGCCGGTTCTCCAAGCTCGGCGGACAAATCCCCAAGGGCGCGCTGCTGGTCGGTAGCCCCGGCACCGGCAAGACCCTGCTGGCCCGCGCGATCGCGGGCGAAGCGGGCGTGCCGTTCTTCACCATTTCCGGCTCCGACTTCGTCGAGATGTTCGTCGGCGTCGGCGCCAGCCGCGTGCGCGACATGTTCGAACAGGCCAAGAAGAACGCCCCGTGCATCGTCTTCATCGACGAGATCGACGCGGTCGGTCGCCATCGCGGCCACGGACTCGGCAATTCGAACGACGAACGCGAGCAGACGCTGAACCAGCTGCTGGTCGAAATGGACGGGTTCGAGGCGAACGAAGGCATCATCATCATCGCCGCGACCAACCGCCCCGACGTGCTCGATCCGGCGCTGCTGCGCCCGGGCCGCTTCGACCGCCAGGTGGTGGTGCCGGTGCCCGATATCGAAGGGCGCGAGAAGATCCTCGGCGTGCACATGAAGAAGGTGCCGCTGGCGCCCGACGTCAATGCGCGCACGATCGCTCGCGGCACTCCGGGATTCTCCGGCGCGGACCTTGCCAATCTCGTCAACGAGGCGGCGCTGCTCGCCGCGCGGCGCAACAAGCGGCTTGTTGCGATGCAGGAGTTCGAGGACGCCAAGGACAAGGTCATGATGGGCAGCGAGCGCCGCTCGATGGTAATGACTGACGACGAGAAGAAGATGACCGCCTATCACGAAGCGGGCCATGCTCTGGTGAGCCTCAACGAACCGGCGTCGGACCCGATCCACAAGGCGACGATCATCCCGCGCGGCCGGGCGTTGGGGATGGTTATGCGCCTGCCGGAACGCGACAACTATTCGTACCACCGCGACAAGATGCACGCCGACCTCGCGGTCAGCATGGGCGGCCGCGTGGCGGAAGAAATCATCTTCGGACACGACAAGGTTTCCAGCGGAGCCTCGTCGGACATCCAGTATGCCACCAGCCTTGCGCGCAACATGGTCACCAAGTGGGGCATGAGCGACAAGCTCGGGCCGCTGCAATACGAGGAGCAGCAGGAAGGCTACCTCGGCATGGGCGGCAGCGCGCGCACGATGGGCTCGAACGAGACCAACAAGCAGATCGACGCCGAAATCAGGACGCTGGTCGACGGGGCGCACAAGCGTGCCACCGACATCCTCAAGAAGCACGAGGACCAGCTGCACCTGCTCGCACAAGCGATGCTTGAATACGAGACGTTGACCGGCGACGAGATCAAGGAGTTGCTCGACAACGGCAAGATCGATCGGCCCGACGCGCCCTCGACGCCTACGACCCGCCCCGTCCACGGTTCGGCCATTCCCAAGGCCGGCAAGCGGTTCGGCGGCGAAGGGGGGGCGGCCCCGCAAGGGGCCTGATCCACCTTTCCGAAGTGCTAAAAGGGCGTTGGAGCGATCCGGCGCCCTTCTGCGTTGTGGCGTGTCAGAATGCTCCGATCAGGATCAGCACCTGCAGGAACAGCAGCAGCACGACCACGATGAACGCGCTGAGCACTACCAGGCGCCACGCCGCCGAGAAACGCGTCAGTTCGTAAGTGCCGCGCAGCTGCTTGTAGATATGGATCGGCGGGATAACCGCGAGTGCGAGGAACACCCAGCCGCTTCCCAGCCCCGCCGCCGACAGCAGTGAAAGCGCGATGAAAAGCAGCGACATGAACGCCAGCGAATAGGTTACGAATACGGCGTGGTCGTAGGCATGGAAGCGGCGTTTCCACGCGAACAGCAGCCACACGAAGGGGGTCGACAGCACGATTAGCAGCCAGCTGAACTTGTATCCGTTCGATTGCAGCTTGTAGAGCATCAGGCTCGGGTTCGAGCGCCACTTGTCGACCACCTTCTCCAGCCAGGCGAAGCCGGGATTGTCGATCGAGAAGGTCGCCGATTTGCCTGCCACGGGGACTTTCACCTTGCCGAACGTCGACACTGCCTGGTCGAGCTGGCCGAGATCTTCCTTCGCCTTGGTATAGCCGGGATCGGACGGCTTCATCGCGTCGAGCTTCGCCCGCGCAGCGTCGCGCTCGGTTACCACCTGCTGTTGCAGCGTCGAGAGCGGCTTGGCGATGTCGTTGGAGTTATTGATCTCGGTCGGAGCGGTGATCCCGACCAGCTGGAACACTGCGAACATCAGGAAGACGCTGAACAGGAATATCGCCATAGGCGAGACGAAACGCGCGCGCTGGCCGTCGATGTAGCGGCGCGAGAGCTGGCCCGGCCGGAATGCCAGCATCGGCAAGGTCCGCCAGAACTTTCCGTCGAGGTGCAGCACCCCGTGGACGAGGTCGTGTCCGATCGCGGCGAGCGACTGGTGAAGGTGCGCGCTCTGGCCACAATTGTGGCAATGCGGACCGACCAGTTCGGTGCCGCAATTGTGGCACGTGTGTCGTCCCGCGCCCGGCTTGCCTTCGCCCGCTGCCGGTTCGACTGCACGCGCCGCAGCGGCCCCGGTCACTGCGCTGCCGATACCCTCGGCCACTTCACCGAAATCCCCCGTCATGGGGTGCACTATACCGTGCGCAGACGAATTTGGAACGCGCTCCGCGAAACGAACCTATTTGCTCGCCAGCTTGCGCTCGATTGCGGTCCACAACTTGGAATAGGCGCGCGCGACCGGCGCGTTGGGTGCAAACGCCCCCACCGGTTGGCGCCGTACCGCGCATTGTTCGGCTGCGCTGGCATAAGGGATCGCGGGCCATCCGCGATGCTCTTCCCGGGCATCCTTGTGCAGCGTCTTGCGCATGTCGAGCATCGACAACACCGGCAGGATCGGCGGGTGCGGCCTGGCGTGGGCAGCGACTTCCTCTGCCACCAGGCCAAACGCACGCGCGGAAAGCGGCGAGGGAGGTAGCGGCACGATCACCAAGTCCGCCGCACGCATGACCTGCGCGCTCGTCTCGCCGAGGATCGGTGGGCAGTCGATCACAATCCGGTCGTATGTCTTGCCAAGACCAGCGGCGAGCTTGGCGATCCGCTTGCGCTTGCCCAGCGAGAGCAGCTGTACTTCAAGCGCGCGGATCGATTCGTCGGCGGGCAGCAGGTCGAGGTTGCCGACAGCGGTCTTGCGGATCAGCTTGGCCGGGTCCTTTTCGGCGGAGATGACCGCGTCGGCGCGTCTCTTGGGCTTGGGATCGAGGCCGAGCAGGAAGCCCGCGCCGCCCGCCGCGTCGAGATCCCACAACAAGGTCTTGCGGCACGAAATCGCCGCCGAACACCACGCAAGGTTCGCCGCGAGGGTTGTCTTACCGACCCCGCCTTTCACGCTGTAGACTGCAATTACCGCCATCGTGCCTCCGAAGCTGGCGGAGGGGATGTGACAATTCAATGACCGTTGGCAATGCTGTCCCGCATACGGTCAGGTTCCGGTCATGCACCAAAGCAAGCGGGCCGCCCCGTGTTGGAGCGGCCCGCATTGGCTTTCAACGGCTTGCTTGGGGTCAGCCGTCGTAGTCCGAGGCGACGTTGGTCGTGCGGGTCGGAGCGGCAGCGGTGATCCGCAGCGCTTCGGCCGACTGGCTGAGCGAGCCGACCTCGTCCGCTTCGTCTTCGTCGTCGGGCAGGATCTTCTGCAGGCCGAGAACGACCGATTCGTGCAGTTCCTTGGGCTTGATCGATTCTTCGGCGATCTCGCGCAGGGCGACAACCGGGTTCTTGTCGCGGTCGCGCTCGATGGTCAGCTCCGCTCCGCCCGAAATCTCGCGCGCACGCTGGGCAGCCAGCAACACGAGGTCGAAACGGTTGGGGATCTTGTCGACGCAATCTTCGACGGTAACGCGCGCCATCGGGCACTCCGGATAGTCAGGTTTCAGGAAGAGCGCAGCATCTAGGTGCCGATCGCCGCCAAGTCAAGGAATTGCGCCGTTCGCCCGCTCGCGTAATCTGGTGTCACGATGGAGGGAACCAGCAACCCGATTGGCGTGCGCGCCGCGTCCGCTTCCTATCACGCGGAGCGATCGTTTGCGGTCTCCGCGAAGGGGCAGGACCTGGTCTTTCACCCCGGCGGACCCGAGCGGCGCGAGGCATTGATATCGCTGATCGATTCGGCTGAAGAGCGCTTGCGGCTGTGCTTCTACATCTTTGCGAAGGATGCTTCGGGGCAGGCGGTACGCGACGCATTGGTCGCAGCGGCGCGGCGCGGGGTCGACGTGCAGCTGATCGTCGACGGATTCGGCGCGGACGCCGGCCCGCGCTTCTTCGCACCACTGGTGGAGGCAGGTGGGCGGTTCTTCGAGTTTTCGCCGCGATGGGGCCAGCGCTACCTTATCCGCAACCACCAGAAGATCGCAATCGCCGACGGGCGGGAAGCCATGCTCGGCGGGTTCAATATCGAAGACGACTATTTCGCGTCGGCCGCCGATGACGGGTGGAACGACCTTGGAGTGACTGTGCGCGGCCCGGTCGTCGCCGACCTTTCGCGCTGGTTCGGCGAGCTGAAAAAATGGGTCGCCAGCCCGAGCGGAAACTGGCTCGCCATCCGTCGCATGGTGCGTGAGTGGCAGCCCGGGTCCGGCGCGGTCAGCGTGGTGATCGGTGGACCCACGCGCATGCTGTCCACCTGGGCCCGCCATGTCGCGCGCGACATGGTTGAAGCGGATCGTCTCGACATGGTGATGGCCTATTTCTCGCCGCCTTACTGGCTGATGCGGCGGATCGGGCACGTCGCCCGTCGCGGCGAAGTGCGACTGGTGCTGGCCGGCAAGAGCGACAACGGCGCGACCATCGGTGCAGCCAGATCGCTCTACAACTACCTGCTCAAGCGGCGCGCGCGGATCTGGGAATTCACAGCGTGCAAGCTGCACGAAAAGCTGATCGTGGTCGGCGATGTGACCTATGTCGGGAGTGCCAATTTCGACATGCGCAGTCTCTATCTCAATCTCGAGATCATGCTGCGGATCGAGGATCCCGCCCTGGCCGAGCGGATGCGCGAGCATATCGCATTCCACCGCTCCGGTTCGGAAGAAATCACGCCATCGCTCCATAAACGCCGGGCCAATGTGTTCAGCCGCGTGCGCTGGTGGCTGGCGTGGTTCCTCGTGACCGTAGTCGATTACACGGTTACCCGGCGGCTCGACCTGGGGGAATAGCAGGGCAAATACCGATCAGTCGTAGCCGTAGCGCCGATCGTCCTGCGCAAGGTCGGAGAACTTGGTATACTTCGCCTCGAACTTCAGGCGGACCTTGCCGGTCGCGCCGTGACGTTGCTTGGCGACGATCAGTTCGGCAATCCCGTGCACCCGTTCCATTTCGCTTGCCCATGATGCGTGGGCATCGTGGACGCTGGCATCGTCTTCGGCCTGCGGGACCTTGGGTTCTTTCGCGGCGATGTAATAGTCCTCGCGGAAGACGAACCATACCATGTCAGCGTCCTGCTCGATCGAGCCGGATTCGCGCAGGTCGGACAGCATCGGGCGCTTGTCGTCGCGCTGTTCGACCGCGCGGCTGAGCTGCGACAGCGCTACCACAGGTACCTCGAGCTCTTTCGCCAGCGTCTTGAGGCCGCGGCTGATTTCCGAAATCTCGTTCACCCGGTTGTCGTTTGCGCGACCCGATCCTTGCAGCAATTGCAGGTAGTCGACCACGATCAGACCGATGTCGTGGCGTCGCTTCAAGCGGCGGGCGCGGGTGCGCAGCGCGGCGATCGACAGCGCCGGGGTGTCGTCGATGTAGAGCGGCAGGTCGGCGAGCTTCTGGCTGGCGAAGCTGAGTTGCTGGAACTCGTCGCGGCTCAGCTTGCCCATGCGCAGCGCTTCGCTGGAAATCTCCGCGACTTCTGCAAGGATGCGGGTAGCGAGCTGGTCTGCGCTCATTTCGAGGCTGAAAAAGGCGACGCCCGCGCCGACCGAGGCCTTCTCGTCTATCCCGTCCGACCGGTCGCGCAGCAGGCGGCTGGCGCAGTTGAACGCGATGTTGGTTGCCAGCGAGGTCTTGCCCATGCCCGGGCGCCCGGCGAGGATCACCAGGTCGGAATCGTGCAGGCCGCCGATCTTGTCGTTGATCGAGGTAAAGCCGGTGGTCTTGCCGGCGATGTGGCCGCCCGAGCTGATCGCCTTTTCGATCTGCCCCAGCGCCTTGGTGGTCGCCTGGCCAAAGCTTGATGCCTCGTTCTGGCTCGATGCGCCTTCGGCCACCTGGAACAGCGCGGCCTCCGCGTTCTCGATCTGCTCGAGCGGAGCGACCGATTCGCTGGTATCGAGCGCGCCTTCCACGAGGTTGCGACCGACCGTCACCAGTTCGCGCAGCAACGCGAGGTCGTAGATCTGTTCGGCCAGTTCGCGCGGGGCGAGCAGCCCCTGCCCGTCGGCGGTCAGGCGCGCGAGATAGGTGATCCCGCCGAGTTCCTTGAGCGCTTCGTCGGCCTCGAAATAGGGCTTGAGCGTCACCGGCGTGACCACTGCATTGCGATCGAGCAGCGCGACGATACGTTCGAACACGCGCTGGTGGACGGGTTCGAAGAAATGGGATGCGTGGAGCGGGGTCGCCAGCTCTTCCAGCACGCGGTTGTCGATCAGGATTGCCCCGAGAAAGGCCGCCTCGGCCTCGATATTGGCAGGCAACGCGCGAATCGCCGGGCTGGTGGCGGCGGTGTGGTCTGGGCGCGTGAGCAGGTTCTGGTCGGGCATGTCGGTCTATTGCGCACGCCCGTTGAGTCTTGGCAAGTGTGGTGCCGTCCGAGCCGGGTGTTCACGTCTGTGGATAGCGGGGATGAACGCGGTTAGGCCTTGCCGCAGCCTGTGCAGGTCTGCGAAAGGCTGGGCTGCGACAATGTCCGAATTCAAGCCCTCCTGGCGTATCGCCCACATCTCGCTCGACGAGGACACGATCCTGTGGCGCAACGCCGATGTCGAGCAGGAACGGCGGGTCGCGATCTACGACCTGATCGAGGAAAACGCGTTCAAGCCCATCCGTTCGGTGGAGGCGGGGCACGACGGGCCATACAACCTGGCACTGTCGGTGCCCGACGGGAGGCTGGCGATGGCGATCGCAACGGAAGCTGGCGAGCCGCTCGAGACGCTGGTGCTCGGCCTTGCACGGTTTCGCCGCCCGATCCGCGAGTATTTCGCGATCTGCGACAGTTATTACCAGGCAATCCGCAAGGCGACCGCGCAGGAAATCGAGACCATCGACATGGCGCGCCGGGCGATCCACAACGATGCCGCAGAGCTGTTGATCGAACGGCTGGAGGGCAAGGTCGAGACCGACCATGCGACCGCGCGGAGGCTGTTCACGCTGATCTGCGTGCTCCATATCAAGGGCTGAGCAAGAACAGGGATCGCGAATCGTGGCACGCAGGAAGAAAGGCTTTGGCTGGCGTGGACGCCTTGCCGGGGCAGTGCTGCTTGCCGGGCTGATCGGGGCTGGCTGGTTGTGGTGGCAGTTGCTCCACTGGACTCCGTCGACCGCCGACTATCCGGAGCAGGGCGCAGAGATCGGTGCGTCGGACGGCGCGGTAAAGTTCCGCACCTTGCGGGCGCTGGGAGCCGAATTCGTTTATCTCGACGCCAGCAGCGGCGCGAACCGGACCGACGCCAGGTTTGCTTCCAACATCGATGCTGCACAGGCTGCCGGACTCAAGGTCGGGGCGGTGCACGATTTCGACCCGTGCCTGACTGCCGATCCGCAATCGGCCAACTTCGTCACGATCGTTCCGCGCGAACCGCGGCTGCTGCCGCCGGTGATTGCGCTCGACCGCACGGCCGACAAGTGCCCTAAGAAGGTGCGCGATGCGGCAGTCGAGAGCGAACTGATGACGCTCATCAACCAGATCGAAGCGCACGCCGGCAAGCGCGCGATCCTCAAAGTCTCGCGCAGATTCGAGGATCGCTATCACCTCGCCGGAAGGCTCGATCGCAGCCTGTGGGTCGTCGGCACGCGGTTCCAGCCGACATACGCCGGGCGTCCCTGGCTGCTGTGGACGGCAAACGGGCGCCTCGAAACCCCCGCTGCGGGCGAACCGATTCGCTGGGTAGTGGTGCAGCCGTGAGCAATTGGGGTAGGGAGGAGCGATGACCGACGCAGACCTGATCAACGCCGCGCGTGCCGCTGCCGAAAGTTCGTATTCACCGTATTCGCAATACGCGGTGGGGTCGGCGCTGCTGTTTGCCGACGGCTCGGTGGTGACCGGGACCAACATCGAGAACGCCAGCTATGGCCTTGCGCTGTGTGCGGAAACCGTCGCGGTTGCCAAGGCAATGGACGGCGGGGTGCGCGGCGGCCTGGTCAAGGTTGTGGTCGTCGGGCCTCACGAACGTGGAGGGGGTGCGCCGATCACGCCATGTGGGCGTTGCCGCCAGGTGCTCAACGAGCTCGCCCAGCTCGGTGGGACCGATCCGGAAGTGCTGTGCGTCGCGCCGGATGAGGTGCGCACTGTTCGGCTGAGCGCGCTGCTGCCGCACGCATTCGGGCCGGGAAGCCTCGACTGAGGCGGCAGGCGCCCGCGATCAGCTCTTTCGGGGTTTGACTGCCAGAACTTCCGGGTCGAGTGCATCGAAGTCGGCGGCAGAGTGGCGTTCGGGCATAACCGCGCGGTTGACGAGCCTGCCGCGCCGCACCGCCGGGCGTGCATCGATCTCGTCGACCCAGCGAGCAAGGTTCTTGTATTCGTGAACCGACAGGAAGGTGCCCGAATCGTTGTAGGCCTCGCCGCGCGAGAGGATGCCGAGCCACGGGTAGCTGGCGACGTCCGCGATCGTGTATTTGTCTCCTGCAAGGAAGCGGGTCTCGGCAAGCCGCAGGTCAGCAACCGCGAGGATGCGCTTGGTCTCCATCGTGTAGCGGTTGATCGCGTATTCGTACTTCTCGGGCGCGTAGGCATAGAAGTGCCCGAACCCGCCGCCAATGAACGGGGCCGTTCCCATCTGCCACATCAGCCAGCTGAGAACTTCCGCACGGGCCGGATTCTCGCGCGGAAGCAGGAAGTCGAACTTTTCCGCCAGGTGCAGCAGGATCGCTCCGCTCTCGAACACCCGGAACGGCGTCGCCCCACTACGATCCTCCAGCGCGGGGATCTTGCTGTTCGGGTTGAGCGCCGTGAAGCCGGACCCGAACTGGTCCTGCTCCATGATCTTTATCATCCACGCATCGTATTCCGCGCCCGGATGTCCCGCCTCGAGCAGCTCCTCGAACATGATGGTGACCTTCTGCCCGTTTGGGGTGCCGACCGAATAGAGCTGGAACGGATGCTCGCCGACCGGGAGCTCCCGTTCGAACCGGGGTCCTGCGGTCGGGCGATTTACCCCTTCGAAGCGGCCGCTGTTCGCGCCCTCCGGGGTCCAGACCTTGGGCGGGGTATAAGTGGCTTCGGCCAACGCACTTCTCCTTGATCACTGGTTGCAGGGGAGGTGGGGCGAAGGGTTCGCAAACGCAACCATTCGAGCCACGCTTCCTGCTTCGTTACCTAGAAGCGCAACTTGTCTTGTGCGATTTTCATCGGCAATCGCCTTGCCATGAGTATCCAAAAAGGATACTAAAACGTAATGCACGAAGCCGGACGGAAATTGCGCGAATGGCGCGAGAATCGCGATCCTCCGCTCACTGCGGGGGAATTCGGGCGCTTGTTCGGCTTGCCGAAGCCGTGGCCCAGCCGCACCGTATATGGCTGGGAAACCAAGGGCAAGATCCCGCGCGCGGCAATCCAACGTCGGCTTGCAGAGCTGGGCATCGCCGATCCGGCCGATTGGCTGGTGCCGGCGAGAAATCAGAGGAGTATTCACAAAGGCGGACCTGCAACCAAGGGCGAAGCGCACCCGTTCTACTCGATCCACGCACACGGCCTGGTGCGCGTCGCCGCTTCGACGCCCAAGGTGCGCACCGCCGATGTCGCCTTCAATCGCGACGCAATCCTGGAGGAAGCGCGCCGTGCCCATGCCGCCCATGTCGACCTGGTGGTGTATCCCGAGCTGTGCGTCTCGTCCTACGCGATCGACGACCTGCACCTGCAGGCAGCGTTGCACGACGCGGTCGAGATGGCAGTTGGCGAGATTGTTCTTGCGAGCCGCGATTTTCGATCGCTGCTGGTGATCGGCGCGCCGCTGCGCCACAACGGGCGGCTCTACAATTGCGCCCTCGCGATCCATCGCGGGCGGTTGCTGGGCGTGGTTCCTAAGAGCTACCTGCCGAACTACCGTGAATATTACGAAAAGCGCTGGTTCGCCAACGGCCGCTCGATCAGCGGGCTCGAGATCGTGGTGAACGGGCAGAGTGTGCCATTCGGGACCGACCTGATCTTTGCCGCCAGCGACTTGCCCGTCTTCAAGCTGGGATTGGAGATTTGCGAGGATTTCTGGTCTCCGATCCCGCCGTCGACATTCGCGGCGATGGCTGGGGCAACAATTTTGGCGAACCTTTCCGCCTCGAACATCACCATCGGCAAATCCGACGAACGGCATATGCTTGCCAGCGCGCAATCGAGCCGTGCAGTCGCAGCCTATATCTATTCCGCGTCGGGGCATGGAGAGAGCACCACCGACCTCGCTTGGGACGGGCAGGGCATGATCTACGAGCTGGGCGAGCTTATGGCTGAAAGCGAACGCTTCAGCCTCGATGCCGAGCTGTGTATCGCCGACGTCGACTGCCATCGCGTGTTGTCCGAACGCTCGCGGATGCAGACCTTCAACGACGCGGCGGAGGCGCATGGGCGGCCCGAAGACCGGTTCCGCACAGTCGAATTTGCGCTCGGTGCCGGGACGCACGATATCGGCCTCAAGCGCCCGGTCAGGCGCTTCCCGTTTGTCCCCAATCGCTCCGAAAAGCTCGACGCCGACTGCTTCGAGGCTTTTAACATCCAGGTCGACGGGATCATGCGCCGGATCGAGGCGACCAAGCCGAAGTCGCTGGTCATCGGCATCTCGGGCGGGCTTGATTCGACGCACGCGGCGATCGTCACCGCCAAGGCCTGCGATAGGCTGGGGCTGCCGCGCAAGACGATCCGCGGATACACGATGCCCGGTTTTGCGACGTCGGACGAAACCAAGGGCAATGCCTGGCACCTGATGCGCTCGCTCGGGATGAACGCCGAAGAGATCGATATTCGCCCTGCCGCAACGCGGATGTTGGAGGACATCGGGCATCCGTTCTCGGGTGGGCACCCTGTTTACGACACCACTTTCGAAAACGTGCAGGCGGGCCTGCGCACCGACTACCTGTTTCGCCTCGCGGGTCAGCACGGCGGATGGGTGGTCGGCACCGGCGACCTCAGCGAACTCGCGCTCGGCTGGTGCACTTACGGCGTAGGCGACCAGATGAGCCATTACGCTGTCAATTCGGGCGTACCCAAGACGCTGATCCAGTACCTCATCCGCTGGGCGATCCGCAGCGGGCAATTCGATTCCAAGACGCACGCGGTGCTTGGCGAAATCCTCTCGACCGAGATCAGCCCCGAACTGGTCCCGCCCGGGGCGGATGGGGCGATCCAGAGCACCGAGAGCATCATCGGACCCTACGAGCTCAACGACTTCTTCCTCCACCACACGATCCGCTGGGGGCAGAAGCCGAGCAAGGTTGCGTTCCTCGCATGGCACGCGTGGCGCGATGCAGGTCGCGGCCTGTGGCCGCACGAATTTCCCGAGGACGCGAAAAACGAATACGATCTCGCGACGATCCGCAGCTGGCTGGAGAAGTTCCTCCAGCGGTTCTTCGGGTTCAGCCAGTTCAAGCGCAGCGCGATTCCCAACGGGCCGAAAGTCAGCGCCGGCGGTGCGCTGAGCCCGCGGGGCGACTGGCGCGCGCCGAGCGATGCCGTGGCGGACCTGTGGCTTGCCGAATTGCGCGAAAACGTGCCCGATGCATGAACAGCGAAGCCTGAGTGCAGGCAGCATCGCCATCCTGATGCTGTGCAATGTGGTCTGGGCACTCAATGTCATCGTCAGCAAGATCGCAGTTGACGATCTCGGGATGCCGCCACTTGCCTATGCTTTCGGTCGATCGTTGCTGGTCGCGCTGTTTCTGTTTCCGCTGTTGCGGCCGATCCCGAAGCAACTCGGCAAGGTGATGCTGGTCGGGATCGCCATCAGCGGCGGTTCCTTCGCGCTCCTGTTCCTCGGCCTCAAGTCGGCGAGCCCGTCGGCTGCCGGGATCGTCAGCTTGTCCGGTGCGCCGCTCACGGTCCTTTTTGCGATTCTGTTCCTTGGCGAACGGGTGCGTTGGAAGCGCGGCCTGGGGATCGCGCTGACGTTTTCCGGAGTTATTGTCGCTGTTACATCACCCGCCGGGATGCAGAGCGCGAGCGGACTGTGGCTGGTCTTCCTCGCGGCGGTTGTCGGCGCGCTGGGCTCGGTGTTCGTCAAGCAGCTGAAGATCAGTTCGGTCCGTTTGCAGGCGTGGGCGGGTGTCGCCTCGTCGATCCTGCTTGCGCCGCTCTCGCTCGTTACGGAGACCGGGCAGATGCACGTCATGGCATCGCAACCGCTCGAGCTTGCAGGTTGCTTGCTGTTCGCCTCGCTGATCGTTTCGGTCGGCGCGCACTCGGCATATTACAGGATGCTCCAGCTGCACGAGACCAACGAGGTGGTTCCGCTTACATTGATGACGCCGCTGCTAACTATCGCGCTGGGCGCTTGGCTCACCGGCGATCCGATTGGCGCGCGCTTGCTGATCGGCGGTGGCATCGCGATCGCTGGTGTTGCGATCATCGTGCTGCGGCCGAGCGTCAAGATGACCAGGCGCTACCTCGTGCGCAGCAGACTCTAATTTCGCTTCGGAATCAAACGGCGGTGACCCAGCCGTGGGTATCCGCCATTGTTCCGCGCTGGATGCCGACGAGCTTTTCGCGCACCGCCTGCGTCAGCTGGCCAGGACCGCCGGAGCCGATCGTGAATGCGCCTTCGGGTCCTTCGACCCGGCCTACCGGGGTCACCACCGCGGCGGTGCCGCAGGCCATCGTTTCCACAAGCTTGCCGCTTTCGGCGTCGGCCCGCCACTGGTCGATCGAGTAGCGTTCTTCGCGGACTTTCAGGCCTTGCTCGGTCAGCAACTGGATCAGGCTGTCGCGGGTTATGCCCGGAAGGATCGTGCCGCCGAGCGGAGGAGTGATCACGCTGCCGTCGTCCATCACGAAGAACAGGTTCATGCCGCCCAGCTCCTCGATCCACTTGCGCTCGACCGCGTCGAGAAACACGACCTGGTCGTGCCCCTTGGCGATCGCTTCGGCCTGCGGAACGAGGCTGGCGGCGTAGTTGCCGCCGGTCTTGGCAGCACCGGTGCCGCCCGGTGCCGCGCGGACATAATCGCGGCTGACCCAGATGCTCACTGCCGGGACGCCAGATTTGAAGTAGTTGCCCACCGGGCTGGCGATCACGAGGTACTTGTACTTCTTCGCCGGACGCACGCCGAGAAACGCTTCCGAGGCAAACATGAATGGCCGTAGGTAGAGCGAGCCGCCTTCGACCGCGGGGAACCAGTCGGCATCCTTGCGCACCAGTTCCTGCACCGACTGGACGAATACGTCCTCTGGCAGGTGCGGCATCGCCATACGGTCGGCCGAGGCATTGAAGCGCCGCGCGTTGGCTTCGGGGCGGAACAGCGCCAGGCTCCCGTCTGGGTGCTTGTAGGCCTTCATCCCTTCGAAGATTTCCTGCGCGTAGTGGAGGACACTGGCGGCCGGATCGAGTGTGATCGGCTCGCGCGGGCCCACGCTGGCGCTGTGCCACCCACGGCCTTCCTCGTATTCGATCAGGACCATGTGGTCGGTGAACACCGTGCCGAAACCGGGGTCGGCAATCGCCTTTTCCCGCGCGTCTGCAGGGGTAGGCGAGGGGTGGGGGAGATGCGTGAAATCCATGCTTCGCCGCGTAGTGCGCGCGCGGTTTCAGGGCAAGGGGGGAGAAGCGATCACGACCTGCGACGTCACGCCCCATGCCGCGACCTTCTGTGCGTCGATGATATTCCATCCGGCCGCACCGATCAGGTCTCTGAGTGCGATCGGCCGACATCCGCCGGTGAGGATCGGGGCGAGGCCGTGCAACCTCGCCCACACACCCATGATCACGCTCGAGGGAAGCGTTTCGCCCGGTGCGATGCTTGCGGCGCAGAGGAGACCGCCCGGGAGCATATGTTTCGCAGCGGCCGACAGGAAAGCCGAGATGTCTGCAGGCGAAAGGAGGTCGAGCACGTAGGCTGTGACCACCCGATCGACATGACCTTCCCCGAAATCCCGCTCCGCATCGCCACTCGCCTCGAAGGCGCTTGCGCGGTTGCCGAATTTCGCGATCCGGGCTCGTGCAAGGCTGACCATCTTCGGGCTGATGTCGCACGCGGTATAGCCCGCGTCGGGCGGTAACGGGCCCGACAGCAAACGCTCGGCCAGACGACCCGTGCCGCAGCCAAATTCGAACATCGACGTGGCGTTTTCGAAGTGACCGCGAGCGACAAGGATATCGAGCGCCGGGTCCTCGTAGAACGCCTGCGTATCCTCGATCCGCCCGACGAGATCGTAGAACCTGCGCGCCTTGGAGTTTGAGAGATAGCTGGCCATCGCGCGGATATATCACGAATTCGTGCGATCCGGGCCGATTGACTGCAAATTTCGCCCACCCCCGAAAAGATGAGAAGGGCGGCTCCGCCCGTCGGGAACCGCCCTTCGCATGGTCAGCGGCCAGTGAAGCCGCTCACGAAGCCTCTATCGGCGAAGTGAAGTCTACCGATAGTGCTCCGCGCGGGTCGTCACCGACCTCCCTGCTGAACCATGAGACATCGGATCACCTCCTTTCGCGCTAGAAAGCCAAACCCTTCGCGTTTCACTGCGGGGTCGAGAACCGCGGCCACCGCGACCTCTGACTGGCAATGTGAGTCCAAACGAATCGCAACACAAGTCTTGCAATTATCTTTTTCCCCGTCAGTATCAGCGTTTGTGACCCGCCACCTCCGGCGGGTATTTTTATGCCCGCCGCAGGGGCGCAAGAAGCCTAGCGGCAATCCTCGATAACACGGGTAACCTCGGGCCAGCTGGGCACGTAGAGTGTCGGAAGGCCAGGGGTCTCGAACGCGAAGCGCCCTTTCGAGAACGCGATCGCGTCGAGGAACGACGAGGCCGCAGGCAGTGTCACCGTGAGTGCGGCGGTGCCATCTCGCTGCGGCAATCCGTTGAGCAATCGGGTCTCTGTTTCGGTGATGATCCGAACCGGCACGGCGGCAGGCGCAGTCCCCGCGCGCGACAGCGTGACTGTGCCGCGCGCACGATCGCAGCGCATCCACAATAGCGGCGCGGCGCCTGCAACGCCGAACTGTGCCAATCCGCCCCGAGCCTCGGCGGTGTAGGACCAATCGCCCGGGGTCACCGGGGCATCCATCCAGTTGGTGAAGCTTGGTGCGGGGTCGAGCGTGACCGGTTCCGGCGTCGGATTTGGTACCTGTTTGGGGGCGGGCTTGGCGACCGGGGGTAATGGCGGCGGTGCCGGAGCGGTGCAACCGCTCGCGGCGAGACACACAAGCGCAATAGCGGCCTTTGCGGATAGGCGGGGGGTGCGAATGATCGTCTCTCCTGGTTCCACTCAGGCCCAACGCGCGCTAGGCGCTGCAGTGTCAATGACGAAGAAACGCCGCCTTGACCAGTTGCTCGTCGAACGCGGGTTGGCCGAAAGCCGCACCCGTGCGCAAGCGCTGGTCATGGCGGGCCTCGTGTTCTCCGGCGAGACCAAGCTGGCAAAGCCCGGCCACCAGTTAGCCGAAGACGTTCCGCTCGAGGTGCGCGGCCGCGACCACCCGTGGGTTTCGCGCGGCGGGATCAAGCTGGCGCACGCGATCGAGCACTTCGGGCTCGATCCGGCGGGCGCGACGGCGATGGATATCGGCAGCTCGACCGGCGGGTTCACCGACGTGCTGCTGCAGAACGGGGCGGAACGGGTGTTCGCGGTCGATTCGGGCACCAACCAGCTCGCGTGGAAGTTGCGGCAGGATCCGCGCGTCACCGTGCTCGAGCAGACCAGCGCCCGAGTCCTGACCCCTGGGCAGATCGACGCACCGTGCAACTGGGTGGTGTGCGATGCCAGCTTCATCGGGCTTGCCAAAGTGCTCGAACGGCCGCTCGAGCTGGCCGCGCCGCAGTGCCGGCTGGTCGCGCTGATCAAGCCGCAGTTCGAGGTCGGGCGCGAGGAAGTGGGCAAGGGTGGGGTGGTCCGCGACCCGGCGCTGCACGCGCGTGTGTGCGACGAAGTACGCGCGTGGCTCGAAGGCGCGGAATGGACCGTGCAGGGCATCGTCGAGAGCCCGATCACCGGCCCGGAAGGCAACGTGGAGTTTCTCATCTCGGCACACCGGGGGTGAAACACGTCGGCGCGTGTTGCGGTGCGGCAAGCTGCGCGCCAATATCGCACCGACGAATCACTCTTCGGGAGGCTTCATGACCGGCATTGCATCGCGCGGACAATTGCGGGCCAGTTTCGTGCGCTGGGCGTTGTTCACTGTGCCGCTGGTCGTGCTGCTCGGCTTCCTGTCGGGCCAGCTGGCAGGCAGCGGGGCGGACGGGATGTGGTTCCAGTCGCTCCAGCTGCCGTCGACTTTCCCGCCGCCGATGTGGTTCGGGATCGTGTGGACCGTCCTCTATGTGATGATGGGGTTGGCGCTGGCGATCGTCTGCGCGGCCTGGGGCGCGCGCGGGCGCGGGCTGGCGATCGCGGTGTTCGCGCTGCAGTTCATCGCCAACCTCGCGTGGTCGCCGGTGTTCTTCGCGATGCACAACATCGAGGGCGCGCTGGTGGTAATCGGCGTGCTCGACGTGCTGGTGATCGTCACCATCGCATTGTTCTGGCGGGTGCGGCGGCTCGCCGCGCTGCTGCTGCTGCCGTATCTCGCATGGATCGCGTTCGCGACGCTGCTCAACTGGCAGTTCCTCCAGCTCAATCCCAACGGCGGGATCGAAGGGCCGGACGCGGCGGTGCAGCGCGTGCAGATCTGACTTGCGGCGCGCGCCCGCGAAGGCCACATAGCAGCCATGCAGAGCGACAACCCCCTGATCTCCGACTTCGTGAAAATGGCTAATGCGGCGGCCGGCACCTTTGCGGGCATGACCCGCGAAGCGCGCGACGGTGCGCGCGAGCGGATGCGCGAGGCGCTCGGCGGCCTCGACTTTGTCAGCCGCGAGGAGTTCGACGCGGTGAAGGACATGGCCGCGAAGGCGCGCGAGGAGAACGAGAAGCTCGCCGAACGCATCGCCGCGCTCGAGGCGAAGGCCAAGGGCTAGACGGCGGCGCGTTACGCGCCGCTTCCATGTGACAATCCGGAACGATTGGTGCGTCAGACGCACAACGGCTCGTCGCGCGCCAGCCACGGCTGGAACACATGGAACACAGTCCTGAAACAAGAAAACCGCCTTGGCGTAAGTGCCCTCGGAAGCGGGTTTTCCGGTCGGGGCAGCCGCGAGTTTCATGCAGGCAGCATGGCGATCCGACGGCATGTAGGACAGCGCGATTATAAGTCGGCTATTTACGGGCTTTGGACCGAAAAGCCGCTATTCGGCTAACGACCGGATTGCGGACGCTCAGATATTTTTCGACGGCGGTTCACATTGAAATGAAAATTAGGGAACAAGCTCCAAACCTGCTAAAGAGACCTTGCTGACGTCGAAATTTGCGACGGACTTCGGCTTTTGACTACCGCCGCTTGCCTTCGTTGGCCCCGGCGCAAACCAGACGACGACTTCCTTTCAACGGACGATTTGACGCACGACCGCTCCGCACGTCGCGGCGCGGCAACTTCTCGCGTTCTTGAAAGGAACCATCATGAGTAAGACCGGAACCGTAAAATTTTTCAACGCTGACAAGGGCTATGGCTTCATCCAGCCCGATGACGGATCGGCTGACAGTTTTGTCCACATCAGCGCCGTACAAGCCGCTGGCATGCAAACGCTCGATAAGGAGCAGCGCCTCAACTACGAAATTGAAACCGGCCGCAATGGCAAGGCAAGTGCAGTGAACCTATCGGCCGCCGACTGAACGGCCTGACCGAGTCCCTCCTGCGTGTTTTTGCGACCCGGCATGCGGGAGGGATACCCAGACCGATTGGTGCAACGTTTTGTGAGGCAAAGTAATGAGCCAAACGTTTGAATTTTATGATGCCCGGGCACGCGAAGCGGCCAGGGAAGCCAAGGAAGCGACGCTTCAGAACGTGAAGGAGCGACACTCCCGAGCTGAAAAATCATGGCGCGGATTGGCCAATCAGGCCCGCAAGTTGATGCTGGATCGTGAGAGGGCCGAATGGGAGCGTGCTGCGCGCCGTGAGGCGGAAGAAGCTCTAAGGCATCAAAGCTAGATCGAACGCCCGTCACGCACCCTTAGCGGTCGGCATGTCTCGCTTCTCGTAGTATCTCTGCCGCTTCCTTGATCACGAAAAGCCCAATGGCCGCCCCGACCACAAGGTCAAAGTAGATCACTCCAGTCAACATGACCGCCAGGCCTGAGAGGATCACTGCGGCGTTGGCGACCACGTCTGCGCGGGTGAAAATCCAGGCCGCGCGCATGTGAACTTCATCGCTGCGCTGCTTTTGCAGGAGCCCCAACACGAAGGCGTTTACTGCAAGCGCCGCGAGAGCGATTGCGATCATCCAGATGCCTGCAGGTTCTGCTCCGACGAAGAATCGTCTCACGGCCTCAGCGACAACGCCAAGGCCAACGATGAACAGCAATCCCCCACTAAGAGTTGCGGCTCGCGCCTTGAATAAGTCGCTTCGTCCGATTGCCAGGAGAGCAACGGCATAGACCGAAGCGTCGGTGAGCATGTCGAGCCCATCGGCGACGAGCCCGGTCGAGTCCGCATGTATTCCGGAGCCGACTTCGACGATAAACATGATGGCGTTCAGAACGAGCGCGACCCGGAGCACGCGCTGTTGAGCCTTCGTATCGACGGAACCCGGATCACATCCACAATCGGCCATAGGAATGGCCTTACGGACTTCGCAGGCGGGAGCCAAGCGGTGCCCGCTTGCCATCGGGAGGGCTTCGCGCTAATACTGAACCAAATGGTTCAGTATAGAGCAGCATCCCTCGATCTCTCCTTCGCAGCGCTGGCGGACGCGACGCGGCGCGGGATCCTCGAACAGCTCGGCCGGGCCGATGCTTCGATCACCAGCCTCGCGGACAGGTTCCACATGACGCTGACGGGGATGCGCAAGCATATCGCGGTGCTCGAGCGCGCAGGCCTCGTGGTCACCGAAAAGGTCGGGCGGGTCCGCACGTGCAGGCTCGGTCAGCGCGACCTCGCAGCGGAAGCTGGGTGGATCGCACACCAGCGACAGCTTTTCGAGGCGCGGTTCGACGCGCTGGACAAGATTATCCTCGAGATGGAGCAGGAGGAACATGATGGATCGGCAAGCGAATAGCCACCCCGCTGCGCACGGCGGCACTTCGGTCGAGCGCAAGTCCGAACGGGAGCTGGTCGTTACCCGCACGTTCGATGCCAAGCCACACACCGTCTTCAAGGCGTGGTCGGAGCCCGAGATATTCCGCCGGTGGTGGGTGCCGGAAGGTTTCGGCATTACGCTCATCGGCTGCGAGATGGACGTGCGCACCGGCGGGACTTACCGGCTGGTGTTCGCTGCGGGCGAAACCGACACCATGGCGTTCCACGGCAAGTACCTCGAAGTGGTGCCGGATCGGAAGATCGTGTGGACCAACGAGGAAGAGGCAGAATGTGCGGTGACCACCGTGACCTTCGAGGAGCAGGGCGGGAAGACGCTGCTGACGTTCCACGAGCTCTATCCGTCGAAAGAAGCGCTCGACGAGGCGATGCAAGGCTCCGCAGCCGGGTTGCCCGCACAGCTCGAGCAGCTGGCAGCTTTGCTTGCGGATATAGGTTAGTCTCCGCAAACGGGCTGCCAGGGGTGGGCGAGTATCCGACCGCCCTTCGATCAGCTCTCGCGCAGCACCGTTCCCCCGCTCACGCGCCACACTGCCGCCTCGCCATCGAGGGCCGCGAATGGCGCGCGCTCGGTCCCGGTGAACCACACCTGCGCCCCGTTGTCGGCGAGGCGGGCGAACAGGGCTTCGCGACGGACGGGATCGAGGTGCGCGGCGACCTCGTCGAGCAGCAACAGGCTCGCGCGGCCCTGCGCAGCCAGCCCCGCGTGGGCGAGCGTGATCGCGATCAGCATTGCCTTCTGCTCGCCGGTCGAGCAGCGATCGGCGGGCTGGCCCTTGCCTGCCATGCGAACGACAAGCTCGTCACGATGCGGGCCGGTAAGCGTGCGTCCGGCAGCGCGGTCGCGCCCGCGGCTCGTTCGCCAGTTGGCTGCAAGCGCGTCTGCTTCGATTGGTCCTCCGGCTTCGTAGGTCAGTTCGGGGCGGGCGAACGGTTCGCTCGGGAGCCGCTCCAGTTCGTGCGACAGAGATTCCACCAGTCGCGATCTGCCGCCTGCCAGTGCCGCGCCGGCTTGTGCCATCTGCCCCTCTATTCCCTCCAGCCATGCCGGATCGGGCGTATCGTCCCCCGACAACAGGCGGTTGCGTTCGCGAAGAGCATTTTCGTAACGCGCCGCGTGCCGCGCGTGGGCCGCATCGAGCGCCACAGCCAGCCGGTCCATATAGCGTCGCCGCGCACCCGCGCTTTCGGCGAATAGGCGGTCCATCGCCGGGGTCAGCCACGAGATCGCAAGCCATTCACCGAGCGAGACTGCGCTCGCTTCCGCGCCGTTGACCCGCACCAGCCGACGGTTGGGGCGAGCCGGTTCTGCCAGCGTGCCCAACCGCACCGGTTCTTCCTCGCCGGTTACCAGCGAGGCTCCGACGGCAAACCCGCCCGGGCCGTCGCTGCCGCCGATCTCGCTCAGCGGCGCGCGGCGCAATCCGCGCCCCGGCGCAAACAGCGAAATTGCTTCCAGCACGTTGGTTTTGCCCGCACCGTTCTCGCCCACCAGCAGGTTGAACCGCGCCGCGCCATCGAGCGTGGTTTCGCGGTGGTTGCGGAAGTGGCTGAGAGTGATGCGGTCGAGCGCCATGGACTGGGTGCCAGATAGCTTGGCAGCGGAGTCCCGACCACCCGGAAAACATCAATCCCAATTGTTGGTGAATTTTCCCTAATATGAGCGAGAGATTAACAGGCAGTCAGGCGACTGGTGAGCAAAAATCGCAGAATTCCGCCATTTTTCGAAACTGGCACACCCCCTGCAAAGCTGTTGGCATCCGACGGATGGTCCGCCGGACAGACTGAAAAAGGACACAGACAATGCAATTCCTCGACAACATTTCCGGCAAGGCGGCCGCTGCGGCCCTTTCGCTGAGCCTGACGGTAGCGATGTTCGCATTCGCTATCGTTCCCGCCACCAACCCCGTCCTGACCTCGGTGCTCGTCGCATGAGCAAGTACGACACCGGCAAACCGGTGGTCCAGCCGAGCCGCAAGGGTTTCGCGCTCGATCACCAACGGGGCAAGGTCTTCGGGGTCTGCGGCGGTATCGCCAACTACTTCGGGATCGATCCGCTGATCGTCCGCGTCGGCTTTGCGGCCGGGACCATCATCGGCTTCGGCTCGCTGATCCTGGTCTATCTCGCGATCGCGCTGATCGCCGACTGAGGGAGCCCTCCCGAGGGCTCCCTCACACCTTTCGTCACATCGCGCTGATGCCGCCGTCGAGCTTGAGTTCGGCCCCGGTCATGAAGCTGCTCTCGTCGCTGGCCAGGAACAGCACCCCATCGGCGATTTCCTGCGGCACACCGACCCGCTTCAACGGGATCTGCCGCGCCAGCTTGCCCATGATCACTTCCTTCGGATGGCCCGTGCTCTTGGTCATCCCGTCGAGGATCGGGGTATCGACGAACGTCGGATGCACCGAATTGCAGCGGATATTCCACCCCATCTTACCGCAATAGAGCGCCACCGATTTCGACAGCATCCACACCGCCGCCTTGCTGGCGTTGTAACCGGGCATCGTATCGCTCGCGATCAGGCCGGCGATCGAGCTAATGTTGACGATCGAGCCGGGCTGGTTGTCCTTCATCAGCGGCAGCGCCTTCTGGCAGCCGAGGAACACCGAATCGACATTGATCGCGAACCCGCGACGCCATTCCTCCAGTGTGCAGGTCTCGATATTGCCGCGCACGCCGACGCCCGCATTGTTGACCAGTACCGACAGCCCGCCGAGTTCGTCGCGCGCCATCTCGATCGCAGCGTCCCACTGCTCGGGGCTGGTGACATCGTGCTGCATGGCAAAGGCAGTCCCGGCACCATGCGCGGCGTTGATTGCAGCGGCGGTTTCTTCCGCCCCGGCACCGTTGATGTCGGTGCAAAGCACCCGCGCGCCTTCGCGTGCCAGCGTTTGTGAATGCGCCGCGCCGAGGCCCTGCGCCGCGCCGGTTACCAGCGCGAGCTTGCCCGCTACCCGTCCTGCCATCTTATTCTCCCGTATCGAGTTCGCCCGCCAGCAGCAGGCCCATTATCCGGACGTCGATGCCGACGCCCGCTTTCCGTCGCTCTTCGACGAAAGCGGGGAGCGCTGCAAGGGGCACGCGATAGGGGGTGATGTTCTCGCCGCCGACCCCGCCGCCGGGGCCGACCTGCGTCAGCCCGCGCGCGCGCACCAGGGTGAAGCTCTCGCTGACCATTCCGGGGGAGGACCAGAACTCGCCGAGCGATTCGAGGTGCGCGGCCCGCCAGCCGGTCTCTTCCTCGAGCTCGCGCCCTGCGGCGGCCAGCGGATCCTCTCCGGCGTGTTCATCCTCGTCGCCGATCAGCCCGGCGGGCATTTCGAGGCACGGCTTGCCGAGCGGCACGCGGTATTGCTCGACGAGCAGCACGTGCCCGTCTTCGACCGCGAGGATCACCGCTGCGCGAATGTTGTTCGGACGGCCGACATATTCCCAGCGGCCGCGCTTCTTGGCGGTGATGTACCTGCCGGTCCACTGGATGGTTTCGGGGGCGGTTGCGTCGGGCGGGAGCGGGCGATCGGTCACCCGCCAGCGCCTACAACTCGATCAGGCGATCGGGCAACTCGTTTACGTCGTCCGGCTGGCGCGGCAGGTGTGCGGCGAGCACTTCGCCGACCTTCTCGACCGCGGCGACCATGCCGTCAGCGATCCGGTCATCCTTCAGGTGCGTGAGCATTGCTGCCATTGCGTCGCCCCAAACTTCGGGCTCGACGCATGACGTGATCGCTTCATCGGCGATGATTTCCGCACGGTGTTCGCGCAGCGAGAGGTAGATCAGGATCCCGGTGCGCCCGGTGGTGCGCTTTTCGGCCCCGACGCGGAAGATCTGCACCGCGCGGGCATAGGCGCGCTTGCTCTTGATCGGGCCGGGAATGAGGAAATACTTGAGCGGCGGCCACAGCTGGATCAGCCAGGTGCCGGCGAACTTCAGGATACCGACGAACAGCGCCAGCCCGAAGATCCCGCGTGGGGTCCATTGGGCATTCCACTCGCCGAGCAGGCGGTCGACCAGCCCGAGATAGAACTCCGGCAAAAACCACAGCGCGGCGATCGCGGTGAATGCCGCGGCCACTGCCCAGACGAGCGCGACATCGGTGTAACCGTCCGACCGTTCGGCAACCACGGTCATGATCTCGCCCGCGGTATCACCCTCCGCCCGGGTTACCGCGTGGGCTACTGCTTGCCGGTCTGCTTCGGTCAGCTTGTGCATCGCCTACCAACCTCCCGAAGCACCGCCGCCGCCGGACGAGCCGCCACCGAATCCGCCGAAGCCGCCACCTCCGCCGAAGCCCCCGCCGCCAAATCCGCCTCCGCCACCCCAGCTGCCGCCGCGGCCGCTGTTGCTGGCTGCGTTGAGTGCGCTCCACAGCAGGATATTGCCTACGGTCCCCATCCCGCTGCGATAGCGCAGTCCGTTCCGTCGACTGAAGGCCGGCAGGATGATGAAGAACAGGATGAACATCATCCATATTATCGCGCCAACGGGTATTCCGCTTTCGTCCGGGCGATTCTTCTCTGCAGCCGCTGCCGCTTCTGCCACGGCCTTGGCGTCGGTCGGGCTCAACGACAACTGGTGGACGATCGCATCGACCCCGGCGACGATCCCGCCGCTCATGTCGCCCGCCCTGAATTTCGGACGCATGATGTCGCGGATGATCCGGCCCGAGAGAATGTCGGTGATGTAGGGCGTCAGGCCATAACCGACCTCGATACGCATCTGGCGTTCGTTGGGTGCAACCAGCAGCAGCACGCCGGTGTCGCGCTCTTTCCCGCCGATGCCCCATGCGGAGTAGAGCTTGACCGCGAAGTCGTCGATCGAATCGCCCTGCAGGCTGTTGACCGTGGCGACGATCACGGCATCGCCGGTCTGCTGGTTGAGATCGCGCAGCTGCTGGTCGAGCTTTGCCGTGTCAGCCGGCGTGAGTAGCCCCGCCTCGTCGTAGATCGGTCCGCTGGGATGCGGCGGGAAATCGAGCGCCGCCACGGGCGTCGCGATAAACGCGAACATTGCGACGAGGAACATCGAAAGGCGGCCCAAATTCGTCATGCTGCCTTCGCCTTGGCTGCGACCCGGCAACGCTGCGTTTGCGGACCATTGTCATTCGCCGCAGCAGGTGATTGAAGATGAGCGATCAGGGAATCTACTCCCGCAATCGTGCCACGTTCAAATTGGCCTTGGCGATAGAGCGGTGTCATCTGATTTTCGATCACCTGCTTGGCGATGGAGTCTGAAATCACTCCTTCGAGGCCACAGCCAATTTCGATTCGTACCTTTCGTTCGTTCGGCGCAAGAAGCACGAGAATCCCACGATTGGTCTTTGCATCCCCAATGCCCCAATCGTTGAACAGGCCCAAAGCGTAGTCATCGATTGACTTGCCTTCGAGCGAGCTGATCGTGGCCACGACCAGCGCATTGCCGCTCTTGGCCCAGTATTGGGTCAAGCGCTTGCTGAGCGCGGCTTCGTCTCTCACCGGAAATACATTGGCCTGATCGAGCACCGGCCCTTCCGGGCGTGGTGGATAGGCACGCGCAGATGCGCAGCCAGCTAAGACTGACAAAAGCACGAGGCACGCCACCCACTTCACTCGATGATGCCCTTAATTCACTGCCCTGCAGCAGCAGGCGCGGCACCGGGGGCGGCATTATCGTTCGCACCGCCGGGTGCGGCACCTGGGCTCGCGCCCATGTTGCCGAAATCGACGCTCGGCGCGGTGTCGGCATTTGGCGCGGCGGTGAAGTACGACAGCGGCTTCGAGCCGTAGACGATCTTCGCCGCCATGATCGAGGGGAAGGTGCGGATCGTGGTGTTATAATCCTGCGCCGCTTGGTTGTAGCGGTCGCGCTCCACATTGATGCGGTTTTCCGAACCTTCGAGCGCGGTCATCAGGTCGGCAAAGCGCTGCTGGCTTTGCAGCTCGGGGTACTTCTCGACCACGGTGCGCAGCTGTCCAAGCGCCTGCGTCAGCTGGTTCTGCGCGGCCTGGAACTTGTTGAACGTCTCGGGGTTCGACAGGTCCTGCGTGGTGACGTTGATCGCGGTTGCCTTGGCACGGGCTTCGATCACATTGGTGAGAATCTGGTTTTCGGAAGTGGCAGCAGCCTTCACCGTCTGCACGAGGTTGGGGATCAGGTCTGCGCGGCGCTGGTAGGCGCTCTGCACCACGCCCCACTGGGCCTTCGCTGCCTCTTCCTTGGTCGGGACGGTATTGATGCCGCACGAGGCGAGGCCAAGCGAGGCCAGCGCGATCAGCGCAAAGCGGCCGAAAGAACGAATATCCATTTGAGAACACACTCCTCTGGTCGCACGCGGACCGCGCGCGGTCTGTATTGTGAAGATAGCACACCCTCAGCCCGATTCAAGGAAACCTCGCCCGAATTTCGTGCTGCAAGCGGTTGGGGAGCAACCCGGATTCGCCCTTGGCACCGTGCCGCCATGATGGCACACAACTGTACCCGAAAAACTCAGGGAGGATCGCTATGCTTGCGGATTTCAAGGCATTTATCGCCAAGGGTAACGTGATGGACCTCGCCGTCGCGGTGATCATCGGCGCGGCGTTCGCCAAGATTGTCAGCGCGCTCACAGCCGACCTGATCATGCCGATCGTCGGTGCGATCTTCGGCGATGTCGATTTCTCGGCGAAGTACGTCGTGCTCAGCGGCACCGTTGCACCCGGCAGCTCGCTCGCCGCAGCGCGCGAAGCGGGCGCCAACGTGTTCGCGTGGGGCGATTTCATCTCGGTGGTGATCAACTTCCTGATCCTGGCGTTCATCATCTTCCTGATGGTCCGCTACACCACCAAGTTGATGGAGCGGAACAAGGTCGAGGAAGAGGCGGCACCGGCCGGCCCGAGCGAGATCGACCTGCTGACCGAAATCCGCGATGCTTTGAAGAAGTAGCCAGGCTCGCCCATCCGGGGGGCTGACGATGACGGTCCCCCGGTCGCACCGCGGCCGCAAGCGCGAATGCGCGCCCGGACCGGCCCCGTAGCTTAGCGAGGGGAGCAGCCGGGAGGGCGCAGCCGCAGATGCGGCTGCATGAGACAAAACCTCCGCTCACTTCACATTAAGCACCCAGCGCCTATATAAGGTGTGCCCGTTTCGGCGGGCTATGGCGATAAATTGCGGTGTGCAATAGGCACAGCGGACCCGGGGGCAGTACCCGGCGGCTCCACCACCGCTCCTCTCAATAGAGGGCACGATGACGGGGCCGAACCAGGATCGACGTGTGTTGAAAAGCACTGTTTTCGCCCGGGCTGAGTAACCCGTTAAAGGCTCAAAACTCATAAGTGCCAACGACAACGAAGCACTTGCTCTCGCTGCGTAACCTGACGGCCTAACGGCCTGATCTTACAAAGCTATGAGCACGGTTCGGACCGAACCGGGTAACAGAATCGGAAACCGGGGGCCCGGGGGTGCCTAGCAACAGAAACCCCCACTTACACGTGTCGTAATGTGCAAATAGACCGTCAGCCGGCGCTCGCCTCGGCTGTAGCCGCCTCAGCCTCGCGCCTTTCCTTCTCGAACTTCAGGCAGTCGAAGATCTTCGCGCCGGCCAAGAACACCGATCCGGTAGCGGCGACAAACAGCAGCTTGCCGCCGAAGCCGGGGAACTGGTGCATGTAGACGATGCCGCGCTCGCATGCGCCAAGGGCCAGCGCGTAGATGATCAGGCACGCTTCGAAGCGCGTCTTGATCACGAACAGGCGGCCTATCTTGCGCAGCATGGTTTCCCCGAAATCCTTAACGCCCTCTGCAGCAATTACCGTGCCAGTGACGGATTCCTGCGGAACGCAGTGGTTAACGTGGAAGCTATTGTAAACGCTGCCGACGGACAGTCCAGCGCGTTAACCCAGTTCGGATAGATCGAGCGCTTCGAGCAGGGCCTGCCGCGCAGCGACGATGTCCTTCGCCAGCGCCGGATTGCCGACGTCGGCCATGTCGATCTGTTCGGGCCAGTTGGCGGTGATCGTGCGTTCGAGCAGGTCGGCCTTGGCTTCGCTCAAGATGAACCGCGGGTCGACCGTCGCCGGATCAGCCACCACCCGCAGCCGCAGGCACGCCGGGCCGCCGCCGTTGGCCATCGATTGCCGCACGTCGACCGGCAGGACGCGGCGGATCGGGCCGTTGCTCGCCACCATCGAATCGAGCCACGCACTCACCGCCGGGCTGTCGGTGCATTCGGTCGGCACTACCAGGCCCATCTCTCCGCTTGGCAGCGTGAGCAGCTGCGCATTGAACAGGTAGGTCTTGATCGCTTCGCCGAGCGACACCGCATCGGAAGGCACTTCAACCACTTCGAGCGCGGGAAATTTCGCGCGGATCGCATCGTAGGCGCCTTGCTGGTCGGCGAAGGCCTCGGCATGGGTGAACAGCACCCGCTCGTTGGCGACCGAGACCACGTCATTGTGGAATGCCCCGGCGGCGATCGCTTCGGGGGCCTGTTCGACGAAGACAGTCCGAGCCGGGTCGAGGCCGTGCAGGCGAGCGACCGCGCGGCTGGCCTGCTCGTGCTGGCGGGCGGGGAATGCGCCGCCGCTGCGGCCATAAACGAACACTTCGACCCCTGGCGCGCCGTGCCCTTCGCACAGCCGCATATGGTTGGCCGCGCCTTCGTCACCGAAAGTCGGCGGGACCGGATCGTGCAGCGCGAAATGCGTGCGGTCTGCAAACGCAAGCGCGAGCTGGCGCATGGTATCGGGCCATTCCTGCGCCCGGTGCGGCATGGTGACGAGGTTCGCCGGGGTCAGGTGGCAGCGCCCGTCTGCGCTGTCAGGCGCAGGGCTGACGGTGGCCGCATTGGCGGTCCACATCGAACTGGCCGACCACGACTGCGCGGTCAGCACCGGATCGGTCTCCGGAGTGGCGCCAAGCCGCGGCAGGTAATCGGGGTTGGGGCGGGGCAGCGGCACGAAGAAGCCCTGCGGCAGGCCCAGCGCCATGTTGTGGCGCATCTTGGCGATACCTTGCAGTGCGGCGGCGCGCGGATAGCTGGCGTCGCCCGCATGGCTTGTCGCGGCAAGGTTGCCGAGGCTGAGGCCGGCGTAGTTGTGGCTCGGCCCGACGATCCCGTCGAAATTGATTTCGGTGACCAATGCTACCTCCGTTCGGTTCGAGCGAAGTCGAGAACCGTTTGCGGCTCGTGTCTCGACTTCGCTCGACACGAACGGACCAAGTTGACTACCTCGCGACGCTCCACACTGTGTCGCCTACGCTCACGTCGAGCAGGTCGGCCGCTTGCGCGTCGATCCGGATCGAGCCGTCATCGGCGAATTCGCGGATGCCGTAGCAGCTGCGGAAGTCCTGCAAGTGGCCGCAGGCGAGGATAGCCTTTTCCCCCTTGTCGAGATCGACACCGGAAATCTTTGCTGCCTTCGAATTGGCGATCGAGGCAACATCGTCGGTCTGCGCGGTCATCGTGGGGCCGCCGTCGAAAATGTCGACGTAGCCGGTGTAGCGGAAGCCTTCGTTTTCGAGCATCCGCATCGCCGCACGCCCGGTAGGATGCGGCACGCCGATCGCGGTGCGGGCGGCCTCCTGCAGCATCGCAATATAGACCGGGTGCTTGGGCATCAGGTCGGCGATGAACTGGTTGCCGTTGATCGCGTTGAAATAGTCCGCATCCTGGAAGCTCATCCCGAAGAACCGGCCCGCGACCCCGTCCCAAAACGGGCTTCCGCCGCGCTCGTCGATGATCCCGCGCAGCTCGGCGAGGATGCGGTCGGCAAAGCGCGCACGGTGCATCGCGATGAAGATGTAGCGGCTGCGCGCCAGCAGCAGGCCGAGCCCGCCCGCGCGCTCGCCCGGATGGAGGAACAGCCCGCCCACTTCGCTCGCCCCTTCGAGGTCGGTGACGAGGCTGAGCATTTCCGCGCGCACCGTGCGGTCGAGCTCCTTGGAATGCTGGGTGAGGGTGGTCAGGCGATACGAATAGAACGGCCAGCGCTGGCCGACCTGCGTCATCAGTTGGCAAGTGCCGCGCACCGCGCCTGTCTGCGCGTTTTCGAGCACCAGCACGAATTGCTCGTCGGCCAGCGTGTCCTCATCGCGGCCGAATGCGTCAGCGGCGCGTTCGAGCTTGGTTGTCAGCGCCGGGCGGTCGGCCGGCAGGTTGGTAAACCCGCCGCCGGTCAGCTTGGCCATTTCGTACAGCGGCTCGAGGTCGGACATGCGCGCCGAGCGCAGGAGGAAGCTCACAAGGCGTCTCCGGATGCGAGTTGCGAGAGGACGAGTGCGGACAGCGCCGCGCGTTCGGACAGCGAAGGGACGATCATGAATTCGTCGGGCGAGTGGATCTTGCCGCCACGCACGCCCATCGTATCGACCACGGGCACGCCAGTGGCGGCAATGTTGTTGCCGTCGCATACTCCGCCGGAAGGTTGCCAGCCGATTTCCTGACCAAGCACTGCGCCGCAATCCCGCACAAGGTCGAACAGCTTCTGTGCTCGCGCACCGACCGGCTTGGGCGGACGGGTGATCCCGCCGTGGACCGCAATATCGACTTCCTGCGACTGTTTAACTTCGCCCAGCAGAGCATTCATTTCATTAATAAACCGCTCAGCAGCGTCGGGTGCCTTGGGGCGAATGTTGAACCGCAGGATCGCGTGGTCCGGCACGACGTTGTTGGCCGCGCCGCCTTCGATCTTGGCGGGGTTCACGCTGATATCGTCGCGCTGCAAGTCCTTGAGCCGCACCGCCAGCGTGGCGGCCGCGACGATCGCGTTGCGCCCGTCGAGCGGGTTACGCCCGGCGTGGGCCGACTTGCCGGTAACGGTGAGCGAATAGTTGCCGCTGCCGCCGCGCGCGTGGGCGAGAGTGCCGTCAGGCAGCGCGCTCGGCTCGTAAGTCAGCGCTGCATATTTGCCCTGCGCGAGCTGCTCGATGAGAGCGGAGGACGACAGCGAGCCGGTCTCTTCGTCGGCGTTGACCAGCACGTCGTAGCCGACGCGCTGCGCCTCGGGCAGCGTCTCGAACGCGGCCAGCGAATGAAGGATCACTGCCAGGCCGCCCTTCATGTCGGCTAGGCCGGGCCCGTTGAGCGTCTCCTCATCGAGCCATGTCTGGCCCTGGAACGAGTGATCGGCGGGAAACACGGTGTCCATGTGCCCGGTGAACAGGAAACGCCGCTCGGCAGCGGGTCGCACCCGTAGGACCATGTGCTGGCCGTGCGCTTTCTCGACTTCGTGACCTGCGCTGTCGATCGCTGTCACCGGCGCAGGTTCGACCAGTTCGATCGTTCCCGGCAGCGCGGCGAACGCATCGGCCAGCAGCTGTGCCTGCACGGCCAACCCGGCAAGGTTGGCGGTGCCGGTGTTGACCGCGCTCCACGCTGTCGCGTTAGCGAGCATCGCGTCCTGGTCGATCCGGTCGGCAAGGGTCTGGGCGAGTTGTTGCATGTGCAACCGCTCTAGAGACATAGGTTTTGGTGTCTAGGGGGTGTCTAGGCGGCTGCATCCAGCGCACGGGCGAGTGCGACGAACTCATCCACCGAAACCGTTTCCGCGCGGCGCTGCGGGTCAATGCCGACCGCCTCCAGGGCAGCGATTGCACCGGACACGCCCTTGAGGCTCTGGCGCAGCATCTTGCGGCGCTGGCCGAAGGCGGCTTCGGTCAGGCGCTCGAGCGTGCGGGCGGAAACGCCTTCGGGTTGTTCCTTCGGTTCGACGTGGACTACCGCGCTCATCACCTTGGGCGGCGGGGTGAACGCGCTGCGATGGACTTTCATCGCCAGCCTCGCATTGCTGCGCCACTGGGCCAGCAGCGCCAATCGCCCATAAGCGCCAGTCCCGGATTGCGCGACGATCCGCTGGGCAACTTCGAGCTGGAACATCAGCGTGAGCGAAGTCCATTGCGGGGGCCACGCCTCTCCGCCGAGCCAGCGCACGAACAGCGCGGTACCGACGTTGTAGGGCAAGTTGGCGAGCACCGCGTATGGCTCGCCTAGCAAGGCATCGTGATCGAGCTTCATCGCGTCGCCTTCGACCACTGCCAGCTGGCCGGGGAACGCGGCGTCGAGTTCGGCGAGCGCAGGCAGGCAGCGGCGATCCATCTCGATTGCGGTCACTTTGGCCCCGGCACGCAGCAGCGCGCGGGTGAGCCCGCCGGGCCCGGGGCCGATTTCGAGCACCGCCTTGCCGTCGAGACTGCCCGGGATCGCGGCGATCCGGCTCAGTAACCGCTCGTCGAGCAGGAAGTTCTGCCCCAGCGCCTTGCTCGCGCTCAGGCCGTGCCGCTGGATGACTTCGCGGATCGGCGGCAGGTCAACCATTTGCGCGGCGTGCGGCACATTCGCCGGCCATGCGGATCGCCGCTATCGTTGCGCCCGGGTGGGCCTTGCCGGTTCCGGCGATAGCGAACGCGGTGCCATGATCGGGGCTGGTGCGGATGATCGGCAGGCCGAGCGTGACGTTGACCCCGGCATCGAAATCGAGCGCCTTGATCGGGATCAGCGCCTGGTCGTGATACATGCACAGCGCTACGTCGTAGTCGTCGCGCGCGTGCGGCGCGAACAGCGCATCGGCCGGATGCGGTCCGGTAGCTGCAATACCTTCGGCCATGAGCGTTTCGATTGCAGGGGAGATGATGCTTTGCTCTTCGTCGCCCATCCGCCCGCTCTCGCCCGCGTGGGGATTGAGGCCGGCAATCGCAATGCGCGGGCGCGCGATGCCGAAATCGCGTTGGAGCGCCTCGGCGGCGATCCGCGCGCGGCGGCAGATGAGGTCTGTCGAAAGCAGCGCGGGCACCTGCGAGAGCGGCACATGAACCGACAGCGGGATCGTGCGCAGTTGCGGCCCGGCGAGCATCATCACCGCGTCCTCTGCCGCCACGCCGCACGCCTCCGCGACGAATTCTGTCTGTCCGGGATGGCGGAAACCGACTTCGGCCAGCAGGGCCTTGGCGATCGGGCCGGTGACGATGCCGCTTGCGGATCCGGCAACTGCCAGCTCGGCAGCTTGCTTGAGCGAAGCGAGGGCCAACCGCGCGCCTCCAGAGTCCGGCTGACCGGGGTTCCAGGGTCCATCGACTTCGCCGAGCACCGGCAAGGCACGCGGGAACACTGCCGCTGCTTCGGCCGGATCGGCAATTCGTTCTACCGGAACGCTCAGCTCCCGCGATGCGCCTGCCGCGGCAAGCAAACCTGCCCCGCCGCACGCGAAAAACGGCTGCAGGCCGGCTTCGTCACGCGCCGCCCAGCTGGCGGCGATCAGCTCCGGCCCGATCCCGGCAGGGTCCCCCAGCGAAACCGCAAGAGGAGCCACCGCCTGCGTCAATTGTAGGTGATGATCGCGTCGTTGCGCAGGTCGCGCAGGTAACGCTGGGCGCGCTTGTCGACCCGCTCGTTCTCGAGCTGGTTGCGCAGCTCGTCGAAGGTCGGGGTGCCGGCGCTCGGCGGATCGTCGCGACCGCACAGCATCAGCACACGCACGCCGTCTTCAACCGAACCGAACGGTGGTGTCGTCTGGCCAATATTCAGGTTGAGCATGATCTGCTGCAGCTGCTCGGGCAGCGCGCGGACTTTGATGTTGTCGTTGCTGACGATGTCGACCCCCATCGCGGCTGCCGCCGCATCTGCGTCTCCACATCCCTTGATCGCCTTGACCTGCTCCGTGAAGGTCTTGAGACGCTGGGTGGCTTGTTCCTGCGTCGTGCCCTTGGGGAAGTTCAGCGAGATCTGCTTGAGGCTGAGCGTCGCATCGCGCGGGTCGGCCATCAACAACTGCTTCTTGTCGATCAGGTAAAGGATCGAATAGCCGCCGGAATTGGCGATCGGGCCGACCAATTGGCCGGGCTGCATCTGGCGCGCTGCTGCGGCGAGCGGGGCGGGCAAGGTTTCGAGCCGGACGAAGCCGAGGTCTCCACCAACCGCTGCTGTCGATGCTTCGGAATACTGACGGGCGTAAGCCACGAAGCTGCCGCCTTGGCGCAGCTGCTCCATGATCTTCTGCATGTTGGCCTGGACCTGCGCCTGGTTGGCCGGGGTCGCAGCCATGTAGATCTCGCCGAGCCGGTATTCTTCGGTGCCCTTCGACGCCTTGAGGCGGTCGAGCATCTCGTTGACCTCGTCGCTCGACACATTGACGAACGGTGAAACGTTGCGCTGCAAAAGGTTCTGCCACGCCAGTTCGCCTTCGATCTGGCGTTTGAGCGAGCCGGGCGACGACCCGACCTTGTTGAGGTAGGCGTCGAGCGCGGAGGGCGCCTGCTTGAAATTCTGTTCGGCGACCCGCGCATAGGTCTGCTCGATTTCTTCGGGCTTCGGCGAGATGTCCTGCGATTTCGCAGCCTGGATCTCGATGGTTTCGTCGATCAGGTTGCGCAGTACCTGCGCGCGCAAGCGCTCCATCTCCTGCGGAGAAATCTGCCCTTTGTTCGCCGCAACCACGAGCGCGACGCGCTGGTCGATATCGGTCCCGGTGATGATCTGACCGTTGACTTTCGCGGTTGGCTTGCGATCGTTCGGGTCGCTCTGGCCAAGTAGCGCGACATTGGCCGGCAAGTTCAGCCCGCCATCGTCGGACGCCGAAGCTCCGGTATCCACCGGGTTCGCTCCCGCCTGCGCATCTTGCGCGGTGGCGGCGATAGGCGCGGAGACCAGTGCCAGCGCGGCAAGGCCGCTAATCAGGTTCGAAACAGTCTTTTCGATCACGCGTGTTTTCCGATTGATACGCCGGTCCCAGCGGCAGGTAGCGGTATGCGGTTGCCGCCAAGCGGCTTAACCCAAGCTGAGTGCAGTTCAACCCGGTGGGGCCGGATAGCGTGTTTGTCCGGTGCTGCCAACGCCTTGCGAACGCCAATCACCGAGCGACGGATTTCGTTAGCGAAAGCCGAGGTTGCGCAGGGCAAAATAGACCTGGAAGGTATTGCCGCGCCGCGCGTCGCCGGTGTCAACGTAGTCGCGCCGCCAGGCGAGACCCAGCTCGAGGCAGTCGTCCTGGTAAGCCAGCCCCAGCCGCGTGCGGACCGGCGAGAACCCGTTCGAGGTCAGCGTCGGGTCTTCCTCGCGGTTGGTAAGGTTGAACACCCCCGATCCGAAAAGTGACCAGTATTTCGCGAACGCCACGCGTGCTGCGGCGCGCAGTTCCTCGCGGTCGCGCAAGTCTTCGATGGTGCTGGAGATATTCCGGTTGAGCCGCAGGTAGCCGATTTCGGCATAGGTCGCGGCAGAACCGACCGTCGCGTCGAGCTCGTTGCGGCGCACCGCCAGGTTATCCTTGTCGAGCCGGAACCGGTGGGTGAGCTTGATCAAATTCTTGTAGCGCACGTCGGTTCGCCCGACGAAGTCTGAGAGCGGCTGCGACAGTCCCGTCCCGTCGGGGAAGATGCTGCTCTGGCCGGTGAAGCGATACGACTGCCCGACCGTGGTACTGATCCGCCAGTTGGGGCGCTGCAATTGCCAGTCGAAACCGTATGTCATCCGCGCGCCGTCTTCGACCCGGTCGTAGCCAGGGAAGCGGTTGAGTGCGAACAAGTTGCTGTCTTCGAGGTCGATTGCCCGCGAGTCCTCGTTCGGCACCGCGAGGTTGCGGATCGGCGGGCTGGCGACGAACTGGATCCGCGGGGTGAATACCTGCGTGCCGCCGAATGCACGGCCCACGAACGGCCACTGAATGTCGACTGCAGCGGTCGCGACTCCGCGCGCTTCCCATCCCGGATTGCCGCGATAGATCGCGGTCGTGGTCAGGTCGTTGGCAGACGAGTGGTAGACATCGCCCCGCACCAGCGCGGTCAGCGTGACCACCTGACCCATGCCGGTCATGCGCCGCAAGTCCCATTCGGCGCTGGCAAAGGCGCGCTGGGTATCCTGGCCATTGCTGCGGGTCAGCGCGAGCGTGTTGGCTTCGAACTGCAGCGTGCTGCCCTGCAGCCCCCCCGACATGCGCTTGCGATAATCGATCAGCGGCAGTGCCACCGGCACCTGGCCCTGGTTGGCCCCCAGCCGCAGCGTCTGCGTGGCGTACCCGGCGAGCACGAAGTAGCTCGTCTCCCCAGTCCGTTCGAGCTTGACGAGCGAGCGCAGGCGATCGTCGTAGCTGATGTCATACCGGCGCAGGAACGTGCGGTCGCTCGCCCGGCGGATCGAGTAGTCGAGGCTCCAGTTGGGGTCGAACTGGAAGCGCCCGTTGCTGGCAAAATACCCGCGGGCGCTTTGCTGGCTCGTGGCAGTCGCGCCCGTGCTCGAACTGCGGCGGCTGGTCGTGAGGTAGCCGGTGATCTGGTACGCGCCGAGGCTGGTCAGGTGGCGCCACTGGATGGAGCCCATCGGCGGCGCCTGGGTGAACACATAGGCTGTCGTCGCCAGGTCCATGTTGTTCGCCAGCCGCCAGTAATAGGTGTCGCTGATCTCAAGCCCGTTGGTCTGCGAAACCTGGACCTGGGGGATCAGAAGGCCCGATTGCGCGCGGCCGTCGGTGTGCACGGCGAGGCCGGGCAGCGGCAGCAGGCGGGCCCCGAACAGGTCGAGGAACGCGCCGCGAAACCGCAAGTGCTTTTCGGCCGGGTCGAAATAGACCTTGTCGGCAGTGATCCGCCACGACGGCTTCTTGGGGCACCCGTTTGCACCCTCCACCGGGCAGCCTGAATAGGCTGCCTTGTCGAGTTCGATCGTCCCGTCGGGAAGGCGCTTGCCCCGCGCCGCGGCGAGCCGCCCGCCTTCGCGAAGCGCCAGCAGTACATCGTCCATCGTCCCGGTCTGGAACTTGCTGGTCAATTCGATGCGGTCGCTGAAGACCTGGTTGCCGTCTTCGTCGACGAAGCGGACGTTGCCGGTGGCGACGATCTGCCCGGTCTTGCTGTTGTAGGTGACCTTGTCCGCACGAACCGAACGATCGTCGCTGCGCAGCACGACGTTGCCGGTGGCGACGAGCATCTCGGAATCGCTTTCGTAAGCCACTTGGTCGGCTTCGAAGGTGACCTTGGTTGCGGCTTCAGACGCGTCCGCCGTCTGGAGGCTATCGGCTGCATCCACTTGCAACCGATTGGGTGCATTGCTTGGCAGGATTTCGGGAGCGGTGAAGTCCTGCGCAGCCGCCGACATGGCAAACAGCCCTGCCGCCAGCGCAGCCGATCCGGCAATGCTCCTCGGCAAGCGACGCAACCGGGCCTGCGCAATTCCTGTCGGGGCGGGGGGCATGGCTTGCCTATCGCACCGACCACGCCTAATCGCAATCGCGATCAGCACCGGCACCGGGGTTTCGCGCCCCTGCTGCCGATTTGCCACTATTCCCGGGAGCTTCCATGAAAATCGAATTCGCTGCCGCTGTGCCGGAAGATGCACGCCTCGTCGCCCGTATCGTGAACGAAGGGGCGCCGATTGACGGTCTCGAACGCGCGATCACCGATGGTGCCGCCGCAGCACGGTTCAAGGGCCGCGCGGGGCAGTGCTTCGAAGGCTTTGCCGAACGGGCGGGACATCTCGTGCGCGTAGCCATAGCCGGGGCGGGCAAGGCAGACGATGCGGACCGCGCGATCAATTGCGAGAAGGCGGGCGCTGCGCTGGCCGGCAAGTACCTGCGTTCGGGCGAAGCTGCGATCGCGGTCGACCTGTCGGGGTTCACCGCTGCCGAAGCGACGTCGATCTTGCTCGGACTGCGCCTTCGCAGCTGGCGCTACGATGTTTATCGCACCAAGCTGAAGGACGACCAGAAGGCGACGCTTGAAAAGGCCGTCATCGTCAACGCGGCTGACGGCACGGAAGCTGCGTGGGCCGAAGCGTCCGCCGTCGCCACCGGGGTCGAGTTCGCTCGCGAGCTGGTGACCGAACCGGCCAACATCATCTACCCGGAAAGCTACGTCGAGCGGTGCCAGAAACAGTTCAAGGGCACCGGGGCGGAGCTGGTGGTGCTCGACGAAAAGGAGATGGCCAAGCTCGGCATGGGCGCGCTGCTCGGGGTCGGGCAGGGCTCGATCCGCGAATCGCGGATCCTCGCGATCAAGTGGATGGGCGGCAAGAAGGGCGATGCCCCGGTCGCGTTCGTCGGCAAGGGCGTCACCTTCGATACCGGCGGTATCTCGTTGAAGCCCGGACCGGGCATGGAAGACATGAAGTGGGACATGGGCGGTTCGGCCGCGGTCGTCGGCGCGATGCTCGCGCTGGTGACGCGCAAGGCTCCGGTCAATGTGGTCGGGGTTGTCGGGCTGGTCGAGAATATGCCCGACGGCAATGCCCAGCGCCCGGGTGACGTGGTCACCACGATGTCGGGCCAAACGGTCGAAGTGCTCAACACCGACGCCGAAGGGCGGCTGGTGCTGAGCGACGCGCTGACCTGGACCCAGCGCGAGTTCAAGCCCGCGAAGATCGTCGACCTTGCCACTCTGACGGGTGCGATCATCATCGCGCTCGGCCACGAAAACGGCGGTTGCTATTCGAACAACGACGAGCTGGCTGAGAGCCTGCTGACGGCAGGCAAGCAGACCGGCGACAAGCTCTGGCGGATGCCGCTGTCGGCGGCTTACGACAAGCTGCTCAACAGCCCGATCGCGGACATGAAGAACATCGGTCCGCGCTACGCCGGGTCGGTCACCGCGGCACAGTTCCTCCAGCGGTTCATCGAGAACGATACCCCGTGGGCGCACCTCGACATCGCCGGGATGGCGTGGTCCGAAAAGCCCGGGCAGACATGGGACAAGGGGGCGACCGGCTACGGCGTGCGCTTGCTCGAGCGATTCATCAGGGACACCGTCGAGAGCTGATGCAGCTCGACTTCTGGCAGCTCTCGCGCGATCCTCTCGAGCGCGTCGTGGCCCTCGTGGCGGCGCGCACCCGGCAGGCGGGCGAGCGGCTGCTGGTGGTCGATGCTGACCCGGCTCGACGGGCAGGGTTCGGCAAGGCGATGTGGGACAGCGATCCGCAGGCGTTTCTCGCCAATGGTGAAGCGTCCGGGCCCCACGCCGCCCGCCAGCCGATCCTGCTCTCGGATACCTGCGAAGCGGCCAACGGTGCGCGGTTTTGCGTGCTGGCGGACGGTGACTGGCGCGCCGAGGCGGGAGGGTTCGAGCGGGTATTCCTGTTGTTCGGGGAAGCGGGAACCCCGGCGGCGCGCGCGACCTGGCGGGCGTTCGACGGTCGCGAGGATGTAACCCGCGCCTATTTCGCGCAGGAAGATGGCAAGTGGGTGAAGAAGGCGTGAGCCTTGCGCTGCGTGCAACCCGGCGCTAGGGGCGCGCGCGAAACCCCCACAACAACCCTACAATCGCTCGCAAGGAACCCATCATGGCGGTCACCCGCACCTTTTCGATCATCAAGCCCGACGCCACCCGCCGCAACCTGACCGGTGCGGTCACCAAGATGCTGGAAGAAGCCGGCCTGCGCGTCGTCGCTTCGAAGCGCATCCACATGACCAAGGATCAGGCCGAAGGCTTCTACGCGGTCCACAAGGAACGCCCCTTCTTTGGCGAACTGGTCGAATTCATGACCAGCGGTCCGGTGGTCGTGCAGGTACTCGAAGGCGAGGATGCGGTGAAGCGCAATCGCGACATCATGGGCGCAACCAACCCCGCCGATGCCGCTGAAGGCACGATTCGCAAGACCTATGCCGAAGGCATCGAGGCTAATTCGGTCCACGGTTCGGACAGCGACGAGAACGCCGCGATCGAAATTGCGTTTTTCTTCAAGCCCGAAGAGATTGTCGGCTGATCAGGCCGAACCGGCTGAATTCCCGAAATCATTGACGAACGAAGCCGCCTCGCAAGGGGCGGCTTCTTCGTATGGGCTGTGAAGGCCCGCTCCGTTTCGATTGCGCAATTGCCGAATGCGGTGATAGCTCTCCCACAGGGACGCTCCGGGTCGCCTCGCAATCTGGGAGATTTGCGATGGCTCGCACGCTTACGCTTCTTACTTCGGTGCTCTGTTATTTCGCGTTTTTCGTTTCGTTCGTTTACCTGATTGGCTTCGTCGGCGGGATCGATTTGTTGCCGACTACGGTCAACAAGGGAATGGCCGCTGCGCCGGGCGTCGCAGCGATTGTCGACCTGGCGCTGATCGCCCTGTTTGGCCTGCAGCATTCGGTGATGGCGCGGCCTGCCTTCAAGGCTGGTTGGACCAAGATCGTCCCCGCTCCACTGGAACGCTCGGTCTATTGCCTGACCACCGCGATCTGCCTCGCGATCATGTTCGCCTTCTGGCATCCGATCAGCGGCACAGTGTGGCAGTTCGAATCACCGGCGCTGCGCAACACCATGTGGGCCCTGTTCGGTGCGGGTTGGGTGATCCTGTTCATTGCCACCCACCTGATCAATCACTTCGAGCTTTTCGGCCTGCAACAGGCGTGGACGCACTTTACCGGCAAGCCGGCGAACCCGATCTCGTTCAAGACGCCGCTGTTCTACAAGTGGGTGCGCCACCCGATTTACAGCGGGATCCTGCTTGCGGTGTGGGCGACGCCCGACATGACTTACAGCCACCTGCTGCTGGCGATCGGCTTCACGATCTATATCCTGATCGGGATTTCTTACGAGGAGCGCGATCTCGTGGTCCACTTCGGTGAGCGGTACGTCGAGTATCGCAAGCAGGTTGGCAAGGTGATCCCGGGGATCGGTAAGTTCAACTAGCGGCTTAGGCTCCGGTAGGCGCTGCCGTCAGAACGCGTCGGCAGCGTCCACCAGCTTGGTCAGTTTCTTCGGTGCGACCGCGCGCCAGCTGCGCTCGATCCACGCAGCGATATCGTCCCAATCGGTATCGCCGAGGTCCAACCGGATGCCGATCCACCCGTCGCCGAAGTAGGGCGGGCGATAGAACCGCTCTGCGTCGCGCTCGACCAGCATCGCCTGTTCGTCCGCGCCGCTGATCTTGGCGAGCAGCGCAGTCTTACCGTCGCCGTGATGGTCGAGGCTGACCCACGCGAACTTCTTGCCTTTCACAATCCCGAAGCACGGCATCCCGTGACTGACCGTCTCTTCCGCTTCGGGCATCGCCATCGCCCGCTCGCGCACTTGCGCCACCAGCCATTCGGGATCGAACGGGCGCGCAACGTAGGCGTTGAGCACGCGCGGATAGAGCTGGTGTTCGGCCAGTAGCACCCGCGCGGCGAGGCTGTCGGGTGTTTCCCCCGGGCGAATGGCGACCTCGACCTGGCCAAGGATTTCGCCCAGGTCGAGGTCTTCGGTGACGAGGTGCACCGACGCGCCGCCAGCCGTGTCGCCCGCCGCGATCGCGCGCGCATGGGTGTCGAGACCGGGGTACTTGGGCAATAGCGAAGGGTGGATGTTGACCATCCGCCCAGCCCAGTCGTTCACGAAGGTCGGCGTCAGGATACGCATGTATCCGGCCAGCGCGATGTATTGCGCCCCGCTCTTGCGCACGGCGGCGTCCATCGCCGCATCGTGTTCGGCGCGCGGCATTCCCTTGTGCGACAGCGCAAAGGTGGAGATGCCTTCGGCGGTGGCGAGTTCCAGCCCCTTGGCCCTGGGATCGTTGCTCGCGACGACTACGATCTCGTAAGCGGCATCGGGCAGGCGGCTGGCATAGAGCAGCGCGGCCATATTGGTCCCGCTGCCAGAGATAAGCACGGCGACCTTTGCACGATCAGGCAAGGTGCTGCGCTTCCCAATCCTCACGACCCGACCAAGTGCCCGCCGCGCCGCGTACGGTGCAACCGCGCGGCCCTTCGACGACTTCGCCGATTCGCGTCACGTCTTCGCCTGCCGCCTCGAGCTCGGCAGCGACTTCGCGCGCATTTTCTGCGGTGACCGCCACAACCATGCCGATCCCGCAGTTGAACGTGCGCGCCATCTCGCCCGGCTCGATGTTGCCCTGTGCCTGCAGGAAAGCCATCAGTCGCGGCTGATCCCACGCATCGGCGTCGACAACCGCGTGCGCGCCTGCAGGAAGCACGCGCGGGATGTTTTCGAGCAGCCCGCCGCCGGTGATGTGCGCCAGCGCGTCGATCCGTCCGCTGCGGACCACCGGCAGCAGGCTCGCGACGTAGATCCGCGTAGGCTCGATCAGGCAATCGATCAGCAGCCGTTCGTTGTCGAACAGGGCCGGGCGGTCGAGCCGCCAGCCCATGTCTTCGGCCAGCCGCCGGACGAGCGAATACCCGTTCGAATGCACGCCCGACGAAGCAAGCCCGAGCAGCACATGGCCGGGCGCGACCTTGTCGCCGGTCAGCTGGTCGCCGCGCTCGACCGCGCCGACGCAGAAACCTGCGAGGTCGTAGTCCCCGGCGGCATACATGCCGGGCATTTCCGCCGTTTCGCCGCCGATCAGCGCGCAGCCGGCGATCTTGCAGCCGTTGGCGATGCCCGCCACCACCCGTTCCGCCACGCCGGTCTCCAGCTTGCCGGTGGCGAAGTAATCGAGGAAGAACAGCGGCTCCGCGCCTTGCACGATCAGGTCGTTGACGCACATTGCGACGAGGTCGATCCCGACGCTGTCGTGCCGATCGTGATCGATCGCCAGCTTGAGCTTGGTGCCCACCCCGTCGTTGGCCGCAACCAGCAGCGGATCTCTGTATCCCGCCGCCTTCGGATCGAAGAACCCGCCGAATCCGCCGATCTCGCTGTCGGCACCGGGGCGGGCGGTGGCCTTGACCAGCGGGCCGATCGCCTTGACCAGCGCGTTGCCCGCGTCGATCGAGACGCCGGCGGATTCGTAGGTGTAGGACTTGGGAGGCGGACCATTCGTCGACATGGCATCCGCCTTACGCATTCGCGCTTGGATTTCCATGCCCGTTTGGGCAAAAGGCCCTGAATTTTCCCCTATGGCCCTTCAGATGACCCTCCCGCGCCCACGGCGCCATACGTTCCTCTTAGCGATATTCGCGCTGGCCGGGCTGGCTTTGGCCGTCTTCGCCGGTCGCGCGCTGATCGCGCAGGTCTCGGGCGATCGCGGGATCGCAGCAGTCGCTTCGTCGAGCGATATCGATGTCGGCGGGATCGATGTCGATGTTACCGCCAAGACCGCGCAGGACGCGCGCCAGCAAGGCTGGAAGCTGGCGATCCAGAAGGCGTGGAAGAAGCTCAACGGGCCCGCACTTCCGGAAAGCCAGGTCGAATCGCTGGTGTCGGCGGTAGTCATCCAACGCGAGGAGCTGGGGCCGCACCGCTACATCGCGCGGCTCGGGATCAGTTTCGACCATGCCCGCGCAGGGGCATTCCTCGGCAAGGGCGGAATCGGGCCGCGTTCCGCCCCGCTGCTGTTGATTCCGGTGACGTTCAGCGCGGGGACCGAAACGGTCTACGAAGTGCGCAACCCGTGGCAGCGCGCCTGGGCCGAATACCAGCCGGGCGGGAGCCGGATCGATTATGTCCGGCCGTCTGGGGCCAACGGCGATTCGCTGCTTCTGACTGCGGGCCAGATCACGCGGCGGAGCCGCACCTGGTGGCGCGGCGTTCTCGACCAGTTCGGCGCGACCGACGTGCTGATGGCGCTGGCGGACCTGCGCTATCGCTGGCCGGGCGGGCCGATCGACGGGACCTTCACCGCGCGCTACGGCCCCGACAACACCTATCTCGGCAGCTTCAAGATGACCGCACAGGGTCCATCCGAACTGCAGGACATGCTCGGCAAGGCGGTCGAACGCTTCAACACGATCTATGAGCAGGCGTTGACCGACGGGAAGCTCAAGCCCGATCCGACGCTCAATTTCGGTGCGCCGCAGATCGACCCTGCGATCCAGCGGCTAATCAATCTCGGGCGTGCTGCCCAGGCGATGGACCAGGCGAGCGATGCCGCGGTTGCCGCTGGTGCAGTCCTGCCGGGCGACGCGACTGCTGCCTCCACTCCCGCGCCGGTGGCTGTCGTCTCGCGCTACGTCGTCCAGTTTGCGACGCCCAACGCAGGCGCGGTCGATGCGACGATTGCAGCGGTGAGGGCGACCCCGGGCGTGCGCGGTGCCGTTACCTCCAGCCTCGCGATCGGCGGCACTTCGGTGATGTCGGTCAGCTATGGGGGCAGCCTCTCGGAGCTCGCCGGTGCGCTCCGCTCGCGCGGCTTCAGTGTCCGCGAGGGTGGCAACGCGCTCGCGATCAGCCGCTAATGGGCCAGATCGCCCTGCCGCTCGAATTGCGGCGGGCCGACGACCCGGTCCGCATCGTAATCGGCAATGCCAACACTGCGGCGGTTGAAGCGCTTGGAGACTCCGCCAATTGGCCGTTCGGTACCGCAATACTCGCGGGGCCGGCGCGTTCGGGCAAGAGCCTGCTGGGCCGATGGTTCGCTGCCCAAGGCGGCGAAACGATCGACGGTGCCGACGCTATCGACGAAACAGAGCTGTTCCACCGCTGGAACCGAGCCCAAGAGAGCGGCACTGCGCTGCTGCTTATTACCGACCGCGATCCGTGGGAGATCGCCCTGCCGGACCTGCGGAGCCGCATGGGCGCAGCGCTTCACCTGGAAATCGGGGTGCCCGACGACGCGATGGTGGAGGACCTTTTGTGGGTTCATGCCGAAGCGCGCGGTCTTGCGTTGGGCGAAGGCGCACCTACCTATCTCGTGCCCCGCGTAGAACGCAGCTTTGCCGGGATCGAGGCGCTGGTCGAAACAATCGACCGGCTGACCCTGGAGCGCAAGGTGCCGTCGACGCTGTCGATCTGGCGCGATGCGCTGGAGGCGGTGCAAGGGGCAGAGCAACCGCGGCTGTTTTAGCCTCGGCTTGCCATTGTGGCGGTTTGGTGGGAGGATTCACCTCATGTTCCAAGGGCTGACCAGTTACCTGGATTCGATCCGCGCGCGCGATCCCGCACCGCATTCGCGGTGGGAAATCCTGCTCTATCCGGGCGTCTGGGCGCTGTTCATGCACCGCATCGCGCACTGGCTCTACGAAGCCAAACTTTACCTGCTGGCGCGCATGGTGAACCATTTCAGCCGCTTCCTGACCGCAATCGATATCCATCCCGGTGCGACGATCGGCAGGAACCTGTTCATCGACCACGGTTTCACGGTGATTGGCGAAACCGCCGAAATCGGTGACAATGTGACGATCTATCAGTGCGTGACGCTGGGCGGGACCAACCCGACCAACGGCAAGAAGGGCAAACGGCACCCGACAATTGCGGACAACGTCATCATCGGCTCGGGCGCCCAGATCATCGGCCCGATCACTGTCGGTGCCCGCGCGCGGGTGGGGGCCAATGCTGTGGTAACCGACGATGTGCCCGAAGGCGCAACGATGATCGGCCTCAAGGCACGCTCGACGCTCGTCCCCGCGGAAGATTGGCTCAAGGAATTCATTCCCTACGGCACCCCGTGCGACGAACCCTGCGAGCCGAGCCGCGACTGCGTCGCCAAGCTGGAAGACGATATCGCGGCCTTGCGGGCGGAGATCGCCGAGCTGCGCGCCGTCACCGGCGATACCCCGCCGACCAAGCGTAGCGGGACGGATCGCTGATGAATCCGCCTTCCGGGGGAGCGTTGCCCGGTACCGTCGTTTCCTTCCCCGGTCGCACACCGGGCCAGGTCGGGTTTGCCCGCGACGAGCTGCAGAAGATCCTCGACCTCTACGGCCGGATGGTCGCCGCCGGAGAATGGCGCGACTACGCGATGGACTTTACCAAGGATTGCGCGACCTTTGCCGCCTTCCGCCGCACCGCCGAGCGTCCGCAGGCGAGGGTCGAAAAGCGCCCCGCATTGCGCGGCAGGCAGGGTATGTGGACGCTGTTCGGCGAACACGGGCAGGTGCTGAAGCGCGGTCACGAATTGAGCGGCGTCCTCGCCCCGATGGAGCGCCGGCTGGTCAAAGCGGTCACGGACTAAGTTCGATTCAAGTTGGTCAGGAAAAAATAGCTGACGCGTTCATTTGGTTCCGCTGGCCTTCGCTGACTTCACGCATGATTTTCTGTAGATACCAAGCACTCGTAAATGCAAGCAGTGTAATACTAAGGGTGAGTAGGTTGTCAAAGCTGCTGCCACTATTTCCACTCGGTTGGCTCGCCCACCCGAGGAATCCGCTTGCGAGATAGCACCCCCACCATGTCTTGATTTCGCCATCGCCCTCGCCGCCATATTGGATTGCAATCATATGACTGCAATTCCAAAGTTCACGCATTACTTTGAAGGGCATAACAAGATTGGCTATGGGAACAAAAAACCAACCGACCGCCCAACCGGGCGTGAATTCTGTCTCTATTCCGGCGGCTCTTAAGTTGGCGTGCGCCTGATATATCCAACGACACACAAGCGCGATCGAGATTAGCAGGCTGAAGACGAAGGCCAACGAGGCCAAACTGTAAACCAAAACGACGAAGGCTGATCCTTCTCTGTCGAGCCGGACTATTCCAAATACTTGAAGCAATTCTGGGCCGGCCATTAGGACCGCGCATACCATTACTGCATATGTCGCGTAGCTCGCGGATTTCGTCCTGCGCGCGAGCGAGTCCAAACCTTTTGCTAGGGCCATCTCCGTAACGCACTCCACCTAACAACGAAATCCCCGCGCAATTGATGCGCGGGGATACCTTTTTATGCAATTTTATTCTGATTCCGATGCCGTCACGCCGCGAGTGCGAACCCCGATGCGGGCAGGCGCTCGCGCAAGTTTGCGGGTAGCTGCTCGACAACCGTGCGGCGGATCGGTGTCCAGAATGCCGACAGCGTCAGCAGCGCCGAGCCGATCACCAGCGCGGTCAGCGCCACGTTGAGTTCGACCGCGCCGAACCGGTCGAACAGCCAGGTCAGCGCAAACAGTACGTAGGCCAGCGCGGACACCAGCAGCGCACGGCGGTCGATTGCCAGCGCGACAAGGCCGAGCGCTACGTAGACCACCAGCACCCCGATCACCGAAGCAAGCCCGATGTTGGTGCCGCCGGTCACGCCCAGCCAATGGAACAGCGGGTGGGCAATCATCGGTGCGGCCAGCAGGTGCAGCCAGAAGGCGACGTCGCTGCGGCGGGTGCGGCGTGCGGTATCGCTCATGTCCCAGCGCATGGCGAGGGCGAACACGCCGATCCCGGCAATGAACACCAGCGGGAGCAGGAACCCGTCGGGCGAAATATTGCCTGGTCCGACCACCGCAACAATCAGCGCGATCGCCGTGGCAGCAAGGGCAGCAGCCCCGGCAGCAACCGTGATCGGCACCTGGAAATTGCGCCAGTGCAGCCATGCCGCCCCGGCCGTGAGCAGCGGGATTCCGGCGAACAACATGGTGACCGCGCGGGTGGGATGGTCGATGTCACCGAATGCCATCACCATGAAGCCGAGCAGCATTTCGAACACGCCGCCGACGAACGCCAGCAGCAGCACGATGCTCGGCAGCGCCATGCGCCGCTTCTTGGTGAAGAATTCGGCCATGCCCCACGCGGCGATTGCGATCAGCGCGCCGGAGAACGGCGGCGGACCGTCGAGCGACGGCGTGATCGCCTGGCCTATCCCCGCCATCGCGACGAGAATCATCACCGCGGCGATGGTCACGAAAATATCGTTGAAGCCGGTAATCAGCCGGAAATGCTCTTCGTCGCCCGCCGGCATTTCGTGCCGGGCGGAAACATGAGCGCGGAATGCATCGGCGGCCTGGGCACTCAATGCCCCGGATTCAACCGCCGACTGCAGGTCGTCGTCGGAATACATACAGCGTATCCTCCCCTGTTGGATGGGGGAGCGATACGCCGAAGTGTATTAGTGTGTCAATACGGTGGTGTGGGTAAGCCGATCAGCCGCGTGCGCTCGACGGGCCGGTGCCGGTGACCTTCTGCATCGCCTTGAGGATCGCGGCCGACTGGTCCGAGCCCGACTGCGGGGCGTGGAGGTTGGTCTCCGAACTGATCTGGTCCCAATGCGCGGCAAAGCCTTCCACGGTACGCTCTGCTTCGGGCAGCCACACGGCTTCGTTCATTTCCACCCATGCCGAGTGGAACCCGCCTGCGCCCGCGCCGACGATCGCGTTGGTCGGTGCATCCTCGCTGACGAGGAACAGCGCCGCCGGTACCACGTTCACCGGGTCGAACAGCTTGAAGGCTTCTTCGGGGAACAGGTCCGCGGTCATGCGCGTGCCGGCTACCGGGCTTAGCGAGTTGACGCGGATGTTGTACTTTGCGCCTTCGAGCTGGAGCGTCTTGGCAAGGCCGACGAGGCCTAGCTTGGCCGCGCCGTAGTTGGCCTGGCCGAAGTTGCCGAACAGGCCGGTGGAAGAAGCGGTCATCAGGATGCGACCATAGGACTGTTCGCGCATCGTTTCCCAGCACGCCTTGGTGGCGAACGCCGAGCCGGTCAGGTGAACCTTGAGCACGAATTCGAAGTCTGCCGGTTCCATCTTGGCGAATGTCTTGTCGCGCAGCACGCCCGCATTGTTGATCAGGACGTGGACGCCGCCCCACTTTTCCTTTGCCTGCGCGACCATTTCGACCATCTGGTCGTATTCGGTGACCGAGTGGCCGTTGGACATCGCTTCGCCGCCGGCTGCCTTGATTTCCTCGACCACCTTGAGCGCCATGTCGGAATGGCCGGTGCCGTCGCGCGAACCGCCGAGATCGTTGACCACGACCTTCGCGCCGCGGCGCGCCAGCTCGAGCGCGTATTCGCGGCCCAGGCCGCCGCCTGCGCCGGTCACGATGGCGACTTTGTCCTTGAAGGAAATGGTCATGGCTCTCTCCGATCTTCGGTTTACGTAAAGGGAAACGTGGCGCGGCAGTGGCACTTTCCGCAAGCGCTTGCAACCGCACTAACGACAGGTCGCGGTGCCGTAGCGTCAGAGCGCAGCGAGCGCCGGGACCAGCTGGTCGAGCGAATCGATTACCGCGTGCGCGCCGAGCTCGGCAGCAGGCTTGTCGCAATAGCCATAGGCCGCCGCGACCACCGGAACGCCCGCAGCGAGTGCCGCCTTCACGTCGTAGGAACTGTCGCCCACGAAGGCCATCCGACCGCCGCCGCAGCGCTCCTGCGCTGCCCACAGCGGTTCGGGTGCGGGTTTGGCGAGGAAGCTGCCGTCCGGACCCTTGCCCAGGCTATTGCCACCGATGATCGTCACGAAGCGCTCGGCGAGGCCCATCTGGGTGAGGATCGAGCGCGCGAATTCCTCGAACTTGTTGGTCACTACGGCGGACTTGACTCCCATTGCGTCGAGCGCGTCGAGCGTCTCGCGCACGCCGGGGTACGGGCGCGTGTGGACCGCATTGTTCTGGGCATAGAATGCCAGCATCGCCTTGTAGAGCGGGCGGAACTCCTCCTCGGGCAGCCCGCCCTGCGCTTCAACCGCGCGAGCGAGCATGATTTTCGCCCCGCCGCCGATCAGATCCTTCGAGCTGCCGACCGGGACGGGCTCGAAACCGCCTAGCTCGAGCGCGTGGTTCACTGCAGCCCCGAGATCGCGGAACGTGTCGAGCAAGGTGCCGTCGAGGTCGAACCCCACGGCGTCGAAGGGAATGGCAGTCATGCCTCAGCGGTGGAGGATGGTTCTTCAATCCGCAAGCATTTGGTGGCATGGCCGCGCACATGACTGAATTTGCCGCCGTCATCCTCGCCGCGGGCAAGGGTACCCGCATGAAGAGCGACCTGCACAAGGTGCTCCACCCGATTGCGGGCCGTCCGATGCTCGATCACCTGCTGGCGACCGTCGATGCGCTCTCGCCGGCCAAGAAGGTCGTCGTGGTCGGCGCGGGCAAGGAACAGCTTGAAGCGGCGCTGGGCGACCGGGCGGAAACTTGCCTGCAGGAGCCGCAGCTCGGCACCGGCCATGCAGTGCAACAGGCCGAGGAATCCCTGTCGGCCTTTTCGGGCGATGTGCTGGTTCTTTATGGCGACGTCCCGTTCGTGAAGGGCGAGACGATGCAAGCGATGCTCGACCGGCTGCATGCAAGCGACAACCCGCGCGTCGTCGTGCTCGGCTTCGAGCCGGACGAGCCGGGCCACTATGGCCGCGTGATCGCCGACGACACCGGACGCATCGTCAAGATGGTCGAGTTCAAGGATGCCAGCGAAGACGAGCGCGCGTGCCGCCTGTGCAACTCGGGCGTGATGGCCGCGCGCGCAGGCGACATGTTCGACCTGTTGGGGCGGATCGGCAACGACAACGCGCAGGGCGAATTCTACCTCGTCGATATCGTCAACGTCGCCAATGCCGACGGCGATCATTGCGCCGTGATCGCAACCGAGGATCCGGGCGAAGTGACCGGGATCAACTCGCGCGCCGAGCTCGCTGCTGCCGAAGCGCAGTGGCAGGAATTGAAGCGCGAGGAAGCGATGGCCAATGGCGCCTCGCTGCGCGCGCCCGAGACGGTGTTCTTCAGCTGGGATACCGAGTTGGGGCGCGACGTGACGGTGGAGCAAAACGTCGTTTTCGGCCCCGGGGTGACGGTCGCTGACGGCGCGCAGATCAGGGCGTTCAGCCACCTGGAGGGCGCAACCGTGGGCGAAGGCTGCTCGGTCGGCCCGTTCGCTCGCTTGCGACCCGGCGCGGTGATGGAGCAGGGCAGCAAGGTCGGCAATTTCGTCGAGATGAAGAAGGCGGTGCTGGGCGAGGGTGCCAAGGCCAGCCACCTGACATATCTCGGCGACGCGGAGATCGGCGCAGGAGCGAACATCGGTGCCGGGACGATCACCTGCAATTACGACGGGTATTTCAAGCACAAGACCGTTATCGGCCCGCGTGCCTTCATCGGCAGCAATTCGGCGCTGGTCGCCCCGGTGACCATCGGGGCCGACGCGATCGTCGCTGCGGGCAGCACCGTCAACCGCGACGTCGCCGATGGCGAACTGCGTCTGGTACGCGGCGAGCAACTGGTCAAACCCGGCTGGGCCGACCGCTTCCACGACGCGATGAAGAAGCGCAAGGCGGAACTGAAGGGGAAGTAACGCCGGGGGGATTCAGGAAGGTTTGCGGAGCCAGGCTACTATGGTCCGCCCAGCGATTTGGCTGCTGGTGAGCTTTCGATAATGCTCATCTATCGCACGATAGACCATTTCGTGAACCGCCTTGTTTTGCACCGTCACGATTTCCTCGCTGGTCACGATCACCGGTGGCCTATTTGTCAGGACTTCCCGCATGATCACGGTTTGCGGCGTGCCAAGGGAATCGTGTTCGAGGTCGTTGTTAAGATGGTCAGGATAGATGAACCGGGTCGGCAGGCAGCTGTTCGTCAGGCGATAGAGCGCCGTGGGTCCGTCGAACACCAGTAGGCAGTGATGCGGAGAAAGGTGTGGCTTGATCGCATTGGCCAGCGCGAAGGTCTGGGCTGTATCGCGCTTCGCAAAGGCGCGCTGCTGCGGCAGGCCGAGGATCATCAGGGTCCCAAGGATCATCATCGGGCCGACGATCCGACCAAGCACGATCCGGGTATCGAGCATCGGCGCGGCAACCAGTACTGCCGCCGGCACCAATGCTGCGAAGTAGTACGGGTAGGTGGTCGGTGGCAGGTATACGGTTGTGATCGTGGATAGTCCCCATAGCACGAACAAGAGATACCGCAGCCGCTCGACCGGAGGATTGAGCCTAAGTGCGGTGTAAAGCCCGAGCAATGCCATCATTGTCAACGGACCGAGAATCCAGATCAGGTAACCGACGGGGAAATCGTTGTGGAAGGGCGTGCGCAAGAAGAACGATACGAAATTCGCGAACCAGAAATCGCTAAAGTGTCCATTGGCGAGGTAGAGCAGGCCGACTGCAATTGTCGGCGAAAGTCCGAGTATCGCGAAGCCGCAGGCTACACCGGCAAGCCTGCCAAGCGGCATCGCACGGCGCCACAGCCAGTAAAGCGCCCACCCGCCCAACAACAGGCACTGGGGGATGGCGGTGTACTTGATCTGCAAGGCCAAGCCGCCCAGCAACATCGCTACTGCCGCCCGGCTCAGGAAGCGCGGATGGAGCGGATCGCGCAGCAACCAGACCATTCCCAGCATGACTGGCATGAAGAATGCCTCGGCTTGTCCACCTGCGCTGCCAAAGCGGCACATCAGCAAGCAATAGAGGGCTCCCGCAATGATTGCTCCGCCGCGCCCAGATATTGGCCGTGCCAGATCGGCGACTAGTAACGCACCGACGAAAGTGAACAGCGCGGCAAGTATCTGATAAGCGATTGCATCGGGTCCGCCGATCCAATGGGCGAGGGCAAAGAGGGCAAACAGGCCGAACGGTTTGCGATCCCACAAGTCGGTGTAGGGCCATAGCCCGTGGGTCATCTTCCAGCCGATCAGCGAATAAAGCTGCTCGTCGAAGTCGACGATGGGATCGCCGAACCAGATCGATCGTACACCGAACACGACCACTGCCAGGATGGCAAATTCGATCGCGCGGGCGCGCCAGGCCGGCACCCCGATCCGTGGAATGGCGTCGGTACTATCGGGAGCGGGAAGCTGGCCCGCTTCGCCTATCCGATCCATCGCGTCAGCCTAGGCCTCCCATTCCGGATAGAACCGGCTGCGGAACCGATCGAGGAACGCGGTGAGGTTTGAGTGCTCGGCGATCATCGACTTCATCGGGCTGGAAAACGGGACGAAGGCGATATTCGCGAGCAGCGAATAGACGGTTGCGTCGGTCAGGCCCGGGGCGTTGCCGAAAAACCAGTCGTTCTCGCCCAACAACCCCGCGAGCGCGGAAATGTCCTTGCTGGCGATCTCGGCGATTTCTTCGGGCGAGTGGAGGCCCATGCCGTGTCCCGCGAGCTGTTTGCGCACCGCGCGGCGCGCATAAGGGGCGATGATCGCGCGAACCGGCGCAGGAATGTCGCCCAGGACCGAGTTCTTGAGGATTGGCCAGTTCTCGTCGCGCCGCCAGCGGTCATAGACCAGCGCCCAGTAGAGGTTCTCCTCGACCAGTCGCTGGATCGCGGTTGCCTTGCCGCGCTGCTCGGGCGTGAGTTCGGCGTCGGGGTCCGTGCCGAACTCGGCCTTGAGGTAGTCGATGATGAACGCCGAATCGCCCAGCGTCATGCCCTTGTGCTCGATCCACGGCGCTTTCTTCTTCGGCCCCGCGAACGGCGTCGTGGCAGTAATCGATTCGTGTTCGATCCCGGTCATCCGCATGAACGCGTCGAGCTTGAGGCAGAACGGGCTGGTGGTCACTAGCCCCCAGCGGCCGGGCAGGTGGTAGGCTCGTAGGGTCGTCATGGCTGCGTCCTCCCTCGGGCGCAGCTTACCCTGATCGCCGAAAAAAGCTAATCGCTCGCGATGCCTGAAGTGCAAACCTGCTGGCTATGCGAACGCGCCTTGGGTGCGCGCATCGAATGGCACCATCCGGTACCAAGGGCCAAGAAGGGCCGCGGGACGGTGCCGCTCCACCCGATCTGCCACCGCGCGATCCACGCCAACTTCACCAATGCCGAGCTCGCAAGGATCGGAGAGGATCGGGCCGTGATCCTTGCCAACCCGGCAATGGCGAAGTTCGTCGCTTGGGTAGCGAACAAGCCGCCCGATTTTCACGCGCCGACATTGCGCACAAAGCGCTAGTCAGGCGTCCTCGCGTTCGCGGACGGGCGCTGCGTCTTCGGCTTCGGCTTCGCCCAGCTGCGCTTCCCATTCGCGGAATTCGGCGCGGCTGAGCAGGTAGCGCTCGCGTGCTTCCTCGAAGCTGATCACTTCGTCGCGCACCGCGCGGACCACCTCGGCCTTGCGGTTCTCCGACCAGTGGATGCGGTGAGATTTGGGCAGCCCGGCGCGCTTGATCGCTTCGGCGACGGTGCTGGTATAGGGATAGGCCATCGTCTTGCTCCTCGTGCCCCCGTCACCGGGAGAATTGCGCGGAGAAGCTTTATTCCGACTTGAGAAATGTGGTGTATATCCGGTTAATCAATTGAAATGGTGTGATTTTACGACGAGCTGATCTGCGACCTCCAAACGAAGGTATCGCATACGAAAACGCCCCGGACGATGCCGGGGCGCTTCAATTCGGTGATGACCGAGTGGTCAGTCCTCGATGCGCTCTGCCAGAACTGTAAGGCCGTTTTCGCCCACTTCGGCAAATCCGCCGCGGACCTGGATTTCTTCCGGGCTGGCGCCTTCGCTGGCGTAGACCACCAGCGCGCCGTCGCGCACGGTGCTCATCACCGGGGCGTGGCCTTCGAGTACGCCGAAGTCGCCTTCGGTCCCCGGCACGACGACCATGTGGACGTCGTCCGAGCGGACCAGCTTTTCCGGCGTGACCAGTTCGAAGTGCAGGGCCATCGACTTAGGCGTCCTCGGCCAGCTTCTTGGCCTTTTCGACCGCTTCCTCGATCCCGCCGACCATGTAGAACGCGGCCTCCGGCAGGTGGTCGTACTCGCCGTCGACGACGGCCTTGAACGACTTCACGGTGTCTTCGAGCTGCACGAACTTGCCGGGGATGTTGGTGAACACTTCTGCGACGTGGAACGGCTGGCTGAGGAAGCGCTGGATCTTGCGCGCGCGGGCGACAGTCAGCTTATCTTCTTCCGAAAGCTCGTCCATGCCGAGAATGGCGATGATGTCCTGCAGCGACTTGTACTTCTGCAGGATTTCCTGGACGCGGCGGGCGGTCTCGTAGTGCTCCTGCCCGACGACGCGCGGCTCGAGCACGCGGCTGGTCGAATCGAGCGGGTCCACCGCCGGGTAGATGCCCAGCTCGGAGATCGCGCGGGAGAGCGTGGTGGTCGCGTCCAAGTGCGCGAACGAAGTTGCCGGAGCCGGGTCGGTAAGGTCGTCCGCAGGGACGTAGATCGCCTGCACCGAGGTGATCGAACCCTTGGTGGTCGAGGTGATGCGTTCCTGCAGGTTGCCCATGTCGGTCGACAGGGTCGGCTGGTAGCCCACCGCCGACGGGATACGGCCGAGCAGCGCCGACACTTCCGAACCCGCCTGGGTGAAGCGGAAGATGTTGTCGACGAAGAACAGCACGTCCTGGCCTTCCTGGTCGCGGAAGTATTCCGCCATCGTCAGGCCCGATAGCGCCACGCGGGCACGCGCGCCCGGAGGCTCGTTCATCTGGCCGAACACCAGCGCCACCTTCGAACCTTCGCTGGTCGCGTTGCCGTCGGCATCCTTGGCGATAACGCCGGCGTCGAGGAACTCGTGGTAGAGGTCGTTGCCCTCGCGGGTGCGCTCACCCACGCCGGCGAACACCGACACGCCGCCGTGGCCCTTGGCGATGTTGTTGATCAGTTCCTGGATCAGCACGGTCTTGCCCACACCGGCACCGCCGAACAGGCCGATCTTGCCGCCCTTTGCGTAGGGCGCGAGCAGGTCGATCACCTTGATGCCGGTGACGAGGATCGCCGCTTCGGTCGACTGGTCGACGAACGGCGGGGCTTCCGCGTGGATCGGGGCAGTCTGGTCGGCGCCGATCGGGCCGCGCTCGTCGATCGGCTCACCGACGACGTTGACGATACGGCCGAGCGTCTTGGGGCCGACCGGGACGGAGATCTGCGCGCCGGTGTTTACCACCGGCTGGCCGCGGGTGAGGCCGTCGGTGCCGTCCATCGCGATGGTGCGCACGGTGTTCTCGCCGAGGTGCTGGGCAACCTCGAGAACCAGCGTGTTGTCGCCGTTCTTGGTTTCCAGCGCGGTGAGAATTGCCGGCAGTTCGCCTTCGAAGGTCACGTCGACGACAGCGCCGATGACCTGGCTGATAGTGCCGTTGGTGGTCTGGTTGAGGACGGGGGCGGTGGCCATTTTTCGTTCCTTGCCTTGGGTCTCTTAGAGCGCTTCCGCGCCCGCAATAATCTCGATGAGTTCGGTGGTGATCGCGGCCTGGCGGCTGCGGTTGTACTGGATCGTCAGCTTGTTGATCAGGTCGCCGGCGTTGCGCGTGGCGTTGTCCATTGCGGTCATCGATGCGCCCTGTTCCGACGCCTCGCGTTCGAGCAGTGCGCCGAACAGCTGGGTCTTGAGGTAACGCGGGAGCAGCTCGGCAAGGATTTCCTCCTCGTCGGGCTCGTATTCGACCGCTGCGGCGCTGGTCTCGGCGATTTCGGCTGCCGGAACCGGGATCAGCTGCACGCTGGTCGGGTCCTGCGCCAGCGCCGACTTGAAGGTCGGGTAGATCAGATGCGCGACATCGAACTTGCCCGCTTCGAACAGGTCGATCAGCTCGGCGGTGATCGCTTCAGCCTCGGCATAGCCCGGGGTGCGGACTTCCGAAGTGTCGAACATCTGCTCGATGCGATTGGCATAATCGCGCTTGATCGGCGCGCGGCCCTTGCGGCCGACGAGGTAGAAGTAGACGTCCTTGCCCTCGGCGGTGAGTTTCCTGGCCTTGGCCTTGGCTTCCTTGACGAGGTTCGAGTTGAGGCCGCCGCACAGGCCCTTGTCGGTGTTGACGAGGACTAGCAGGTGCCGGTTGTCGCTCCCGGTGCCGCGGAACAGCTTGGGCGCATCGTCGCGCCCGGCCATCTTGGTGGCCAGGCTCGCCATCACGGCCGCCATGCGCTCGGCAAATGGACGCGCGGACTCAGCCGCCATCTGCGCCTTGCGCAGCTTGGCCGCCGCGACCATCTGCTTGGCCTTGGTGATCTTCTGGGTCGATTTGACCGAGTTGATCCGACCCTTGAGTTCCTTGAGCGAAGCCACTGGCTACCCCTTAGACGAACTGCTTGGCGAAAGCGTCGAGCGCCTTGACCAGCTTTTCCTTCGTGCCGTCCTCGAACGCCTTGCTGTCGCGGATTTCCTTGAGGATATCGGCGTGCTCGGCGCGCATGTGGGTCAGCATCGCGGCTTCGTATTCGGTCACCTGGTCGACCGGGATTGCGTCAAGGTAGCCGTTGGTGCCGGCGAAAATCGATACGGTCTGCTCTTCGAACGGCATGGGCGAGAACTGTGGCTGCTTGAGCAGCTCGGTCAGGCGGGCACCGCGGCTCAGCAGCTTCTGCGTCGCCGGGTCGAGGTCCGAACCGAACTGCGCGAAGGCGGCCATTTCGCGGTACTGCGCGAGCTCGAGCTTGATCGAGCCGGAAACCTTCTTCATCGCCTTGGTCTGCGCGGCGCCGCCGACGCGGCTAACCGACAGGCCGACGTTAATCGCCGGGCGCACACCCTGGTAGAACAGGTTGGTTTCGAGGAAGATCTGGCCGTCGGTGATCGAAATCACGTTGGTCGGGATGTAGGCCGACACGTCGCCCGCCTGCGTTTCGATGATCGGCAGCGCGGTGAGCGAGCCCGAACCGTTATCGGCATTCATCTTCGCCGCGCGCTCGAGCAGGCGGCTGTGCAGGTAGAACACGTCGCCCGGATAGGCTTCGCGGCCCGGCGGGCGGCGCAGCAGCAGCGACATCTGGCGATAGGCGACCGCCTGCTTGGAAAGGTCGTCGTACACGATCACGGCGTGCATGCCGTTGTCGCGGAAGAATTCGCCCATCGCGCAGCCGGTGTAGGGCGCGAGGTACTGCAGCGGGGCCGGCTCCGACGCGGTCGCAGCGACCACGATCGAGTAGTCCATCGCGCCGTTCTCTTCGAGCTGGCGAACGATCTGCGCGACGGTCGAGCGCTTCTGGCCGACCGCGACGTAGATGCAGTAAAGCTTCTTGCCTTCGTCGTCGCCGGCGTTGGCTTCCTTCTGGTTGATGAAGGTGTCGATCGCGACGGCGGTCTTGCCGGTCTGGCGGTCGCCGATGATCAGCTCCCGCTGGCCGCGGCCGACGGGGACCAGCGCATCGAGCGCCTTGAGGCCGGTCTGCACCGGTTCGTTGACCGACTGGCGCGGGATGATGCCCGGGGCCTTCACTTCGACGCGGCGACGTTCGGCGGCTTCGATCGGGCCCTTGCCGTCGATCGGGTTGCCGAGAGCATCGACCACGCGGCCGAGCAGGCCCTTGCCGACGGGAACGTCGACGATGGTGCCGGTGCGCTTGACGCTGTCGCCTTCCTTGATCTCGGCGTCCGAGCCGAAGATCACGACGCCGACGTTGTCGGCCTCGAGGTTGAGCGCCATGCCCTGCACGCCGTTGGCGAATGCGACCATCTCGCCCGCCTGGACCTGGTCGAGCCCGTGGATGCGGGCGATACCGTCACCGACCGAGAGAACGCTGCCGACTTCCGAAACTTCCGATTCGGTGCCGAAGTTGGCGATCTGGTCCTTGATGACCTTGGAGATTTCTGCTGCGCGGATTTCCATTTTCAGCCCTTCATGGCGTGTGCGAGTGAGTTGAGACGGGTACGGATCGAGCTGTCGATGCGCTGCGATCCGATGGTCACCACGAGACCGCCGAGCAGGTCGGGGTCAACGGTGGCGGTAAGCTTAACGGTGCGGCCCTCGCGCGCGGTGAGCTTGGCTTTCAGCTCGTCGAGCTGCGCGTCGCTCAGCGCGTGTGCGCTGGTAACTTCGGCGGTGACTTCGCCGCGCTGGGCAGCTGCGATCTGGCGAAACGCGCGGGCCATGTCGCCCAGCGAAGAAAGGCGGCGGTTTTCGGCGAGCACGCCGAGGAACTTGCCGGTGAGATCGGACAGGCCGAGCGTCTTGGACACGGCCTCGATCGCCGTGCCTTTCGCGGCGCGGCTGATTTCGGGGTTGGTGGTGAGCTCGCGCAGGTCGGCCGATTCGGCGAGCGCTGCGGTCAGCGTCTCAAGGTCCGATTCGACCGCCGTCACCGTGCCCGCCTCGCTCGCGAGATCGAACAGGGCAGACGCATAGCGCCCTGGCAGGCTGGCCTGAATACCGGCGGAAGTCTCCACGCGTCGTCGTCCTCTAAGGATCGGAAAAAGATATCGTGCAACCCGACCTTTTTGGCGGGCGCGCACGAGTGCGGCCCGGTCTGGTTGGCGCGCCCCTATCATCGGGTTTGCCGCAATGCAACCGGGCCAAGCACAGTTGTCTATCGCTCGGTGGCCAAGGGGTGTAATGTGGCCACAAACAGGACCATTGGAGAAGATGTCATGCAGGTAGAAAAGCTGGCTCCGCATGTGGGCGTTGAGGTGACGGGAATCGATCTGGCGAGCATTGCCGGTGCGGATCTCGAAGCGCTCAAGGACCTCGTTTTCGGTGCCGGCGTCGCCGTGCTGCGCGACCAGACGCTCACGCCCGAAGACCATATCGCACTTGCCGAGCGATGGGGCGGGATCGACATCAACAACTACTTCCCGCTGCAGGACGAATATCCCGAGATTGCGATAGTCGGGAAGCGGGCGGACCAGGAAACCAATATCGGCGGCGGCTGGCACACCGATCATTCGTATGACCAGGTTCCGGCGATGGGCTCGATCCTCGTCGCGCGGACACTGCCGCCGTCTGGCGGAGACACAATGTTCATCCACATGGGTGAGGCGTACGATTCGCTCGACGACGAGACAAAGGCGGAGATCGAGGACCTCGCGGCATTCCACACCGCCGATCACATCTATTCGCCAGAAGGCGTCTATGCCCAGACCGACCAAGGCAGCGAACTGCGCGGGCAGGCACTCAAGACCGGCGCGACCCACCCGGTAGTGATCCGCCACCCGCGCACCGGCAGGCGGCTGCTCTATGTGAACCCGGCTTTCACGATAAATATCGTCGGGCGGACGCGCGAAGAGAGCCTGCCGCTCCTCCAGAAACTCTACGCTGCAGCGATGAATCCGGACCTGCAGGGCCGCGTGCAATGGCGCGACGGGACAGTGGCGATCTGGGACAACCGCACGACCTGGCACTTCGCCTGCAACGACTATCAAGGCTATGCACGCGAGATGCACCGCATCACGCTGAGCGGGGAAGCGCTCGCCGCCTAGGGCAGACTGGGGCCGGTCTTGGCCTTGCAGGTATAGACCAACCGTTCGTTGGGCTGGTCGGGCAGCAGCGAAACCACGCCGGACTGCATTTCGCCCAAACGGCTGGCCGCGCTGGCCGCACCGCACGCCGGAGCGGTGTATTTGCTGCGTGCATCGCGCGCCTGTGCCATCTCCGATTGCGAGAGCGGATAGCGATCGGTACGGAAGGTATGCGTGGCCGGATCGTAGGAGCTGATCGAGACGGTATCGTCATCCTTCGGCACGAACAGCCGGGTCCATTGGCCGTTGGCAAACCCGTATTGCGTGCGGTGGTTGACGCAGCCGTTGTCGTTCCACGAGAAAGCGGTGTCCTGCGGTGCTTCGCTGACGATCCTGCTGCGGTTGGGCTCGATCGTGCAGACCAATTCTTGCTGACCGTTCACCGCGCCGCTTCCATTGCCCTCGCCTGCGTTCGCCCCGTCGCCGCGCGCCGCCATCGCATCGGCCACCTTGCGGTCGATCGCGTCGATCCCGGGGCGGGTGAACCAGATGCCGATACAGGCAATTCCGGCGACGACTGCGCTTGCGGCATAGATCCGCATCCGCTTCCCGCCATCGTCACGCCCGCGCGCACCCTTCGCCGCCAGTCCAAACCCGCAGGCCGCAAGCAGAAGTATCGTCGCCAGCGCCATCGCGTTCTCGCGTTCGCCCATCACGGCGAGCTCGGCTTCGAGCTGGGCACGTTCGCGGGCGGTCCGGTTGGCCTCGACCCGCGCCGCCAGCCGCGCGCGCGCAGCAGCCTGCTCGTTGGCGATCCGTTCGCGTTCGGATGCATTGAGTTGCGCCATCGAGCGGCACGGTAGCGCGTTGACCGAAGGCGAGACGTTGTTGCTGCGCAGGAACGGCAGCAGTTCGCGGTCGGACACCGCGAAATAGAATTCGCCGTCCGAGCCGTCCGAATCGGCACCGAAGCTGTTGACGCCGAGCACTCGCCCGCAGTTGTCGAGCAGCGGCCCGCCCGAATTTCCGCGCGCAATCGGCGCTGTGTGCAGCACGGTATCGATATCGCGGCTGGGGCGCTCGCCCGAGACGAACCCGCGGCTCTTGACCGGCGGTTGGGGCCTGAAAATGTCGTCAAGCGACAGGCCCTGCGCCCGATCGACATTCATCGGATAACCCACCGCGATGACTTCCTCGCCATCGCCAGCCGGCGTCCCCGCGATCGTGAGCGGAGGGAGGCGCATCTTGTCGGTGATCTCGATCAGCGCGAGGTCCTTCGAGGCTGAGACAGCGACGATCCGGGCATAGTCGGAACCATTGCCATCCGACGGGACCACCGCGATCCGCAATGTGTCGTCCATTTGCGCCTGGCGCACGACATGGGCGTTGGTGACGATCAGGTTGGGCGCAACGGCAAACCCGGAACCGTGGCTGACCGGGAACACCTGCTGGCCATCGGTGCCGACGATCACCACCCGCACCACCCCGCGCGCCGCAGCAGTGATATCGGCCGGTTCGGCATGCGAAATCGCCGGTAGCGAAAGCGCAAGCAAAGCAGCGAGGAATGTGAGGAAACGTCCCATCCGGCTGCATCCTCTACGCCTGCCGGCGGTTTGACCGCAAGCGTCGGGATGCACGCCTTGTCGATTAGCGGCATGTAACAGCCTCGAACGACAGAGGAGCTATCCATGACCTATCGAATTCGCGGCCTCGAACCGGCGCAGTTTGCGCCATTGTTCGAGATGGACGAGGTCGCACTCGAAAGCGCACTGGCGAGCCGGGTGATTGCCGGGCCGGAAGGACGATACCCGTGCCGTGTCAGCCTGCGCGATGCCGATCCGGGAGAGGAGCTGGTGCTGGTCCACTTCACCAATCACGCAGTCGACACGCCCTATCGCAATGCGTTCGCGATCTTCGTGCGCAAGGATGCCGATGCGGCCGCAGAGTGTGTCGATGCGCTGCCGCCGGTGCTGCGCGGTCGGCCCATTGCACTGCGCTGCTACGCCTTCGACGGCACGCTCCACCGCGCCGCGCTCGCGCTTGATGATAACGTCGACGCCGTGCTTCGCGACCTCCTGGCCGACGAAGCAGTCGGCTACATCGACGCGCACAACGCCATGCATGGGTGTTTCGCCGCACGGATCGAACGCTATGATGGGGATTGCGATGTCTGACCAGATTACCAGCGATGCGGCCTGGGCGGCGGTGCTGCGGCGCGACAAGGCGTTTGACGGTCGCTTCGTGACCGGCGTCCTGACGACCGGGATCTATTGCCGTCCGTCGTGCGCGGCGCGGCATCCCAAGCGCGACAACGTGCGTTTCTTCGCTACCGGGGCAGAGGCGCGGGCGCACGGCTTGCGGCCCTGCAAGCGCTGCCTGCCCGACGATGTCGGACGTGACGAGGCCGCAGTGCTCGCAGCGATCGACGAGATCAAGCAGGCCGAGGGCGCGGTCACGCTCGCCGAACTGGCCGAAGTGACCGGCTATTCGCCGAGCCATTTCCAGCGGGTGTTTACTCGCCACACCGGTTTGTCGCCGGCAGCGTATGCCCGCGCATTGCGTGAGGAACGGGTCCGTGAGGCGTTGTCCGGGGTAGGCAGCGTGACCGGCGCAATCTACGCGGCGGGCTATTCAGCGCCCTCGCGGTTCTACGACGAGACAAAAGGTAGGTTAGGCATGGCGGCAAGTGCATGGGTCAACGGCGGCAAGGGCGCGACGATCCATTGGGCGGTGGTCGATACTTCGCTTGGCGAAATGCTTGTCGCAGCGACCGACAAGGGCGTATGCCGGCTGTCGTTCTTCGAAGGTGAGGACGAATTGCGCGCCCGGTTCCCCAACGCCGACCTCGTCGAAGGCAGCGACGCATTCTCCTCATTGCTTGAGGAAGTCGTTGCAGCGGTCGAAGCACCGGGCGACGCGCCTCCCGGCTTCGGGCACATCCCGCTCGACGTGAAAGGCACCGCGTTCCAGGAAGCGTGCTGGAAGGCACTGAGGGCGATTCCCGCGGGCGAAACGCGGACATATGCAGAGATTGCCGCGGCTGCTGGTAATCCCAAGGCGGTGCGCGCGGCGGGCAGCGCCAATGCCCGCAACAATGTGGCGGTGCTGATCCCGTGCCACCGGGTGATCCGCACGGGAGGCAACCTCGGCGGCTACGCATACGGGCTCGACATCAAGCGCGAGCTGCTCAAGCGCGAAGGCGTCGAATGACTTGCATTGGTGTATTGCGCCTTTAATACGGCACGATGACCAAGAAACCTCTCTGGCGCGAAATCTGGGACTTCCCGCTCGTCTCGCTCGTCGTCGCGATAGCGGCATTCGTGGCCGTATTTGCTGGGGTAACCTACCTGTTCGCGCAGTTCGACATTCCACTTTCCAAGACGGGAAAGATCGTACTCAACGGCCTCTTGGCACCCGCGCTGGCCTTGCTGCTGGCGAAGTTCCTGATCCCTCGCCTCGGGGATAATCGCCGCGATGATCTTGCGTGGTCCGGTGCCGGGCGGATGCTTCTCATCGGCATCGCCGGATCGGCATTGCTGATGACCGTCATCTTCGCGGTGGTCTTCGCACTCGGTGGCTATCGTGTCGACGGCTGGGGAGGGATGACGTCGTGGGCGATGCTCCTGTTCATTGCCGGGTTGCGGGCCGGAGTAGTCGAAGAAGTCATGTTCCGCGGAATTTTGTTCCGATATCTGGAAGATTTCGGCGGCAGCTGGTTCGCACTCGCGGCGACATCGGCATTGTTCGGCGTAGCGCATATCATGAACCCGAACGCCACGTGGTTCAGTTCGCTCGCGATCGCGGTGGAAGCGGGCGTGTTGCTCGGCGGAGCATACATGTTGACCCGCTCGCTGTGGCTTTCGATTGGCCTGCACTTCGGCTGGAATGTCACGCAGGGATTCGTGTTCGACGTGCCGGTGTCCGGCAACGAAGTGGATGGCGTCCTTGCTGCGCACCCCGCCGGTTCGGTCTGGCTGTCGGGCGGAGAGTTCGGACTTGAGGCGTCAGCCGTTGCTCTCGCGATCGCTGGTGGGGCCGGCGCGTGGCTGACGGTCAAGGCCGTTCGGGAAGGGCAACTTGTCCGCCCTTGGTGGACGCGTCGTCGCCTCGCGCGCGAAGCGGAGGCTCTCGCAGCCTAGTCCAGCTTCGGCGGCATTCCCGGCTCAGCCTTGGCCATTGCCCGCTGGTAGGCGGGCCGTTCCCCGATCCGCTTCAAGTACGCTTGCAAGTTTGGCAGGTGGCCGATGGTCATGTCGTTGAAAGCACGGCTGGTGGTGAGCTGGAAGCCCATCATGATATCCGCCGTGGTCAGCTCCGCGCCGCCGAAATAGGGCGCCTCGCCCAGCCGCTGTTCGACCATCGCCCACGCTTTCGCGGTGCGGTCGGCGACGAACGGTGGCAATTCGCTTGCGCCCGCCTGCATCGCGGCGATCGCCATCATGCCATTGGTCATGAAGGTGCCGTTAGCGAAGTGGAACCAGAACAAGTGGTCGGCGAAGTCGGGGCTGTCGATCGACGGGACCAGCCGCCCGTCGCCGTATTTCGCAACGATGTATTCGATGATCGCGCCGCTCTCGCCCAGCACCAGGCCGTCGTCCTCGATCACAGGGGCGATGCCCATCGGGTGCAGCGCCTTGTATTCGTCCGGCGCCAGCCGGTTGTCTTCGCGGCGACTGTAGAGCTTCAGCTCGTAGTCCAGCCCCAGCTCCTCGCACAGCCAGACGATTCGTTCGGATTGCGAGATGCGCAGGTGGTGGACGGTCAGCATGGGGTTTCTCTCCTCGATTGCGCGCGACATTCGGCGGCAATCGAGGAGAAGTCCAGTCGATTGATCTTGTCCACGCGGCCTAAAGCGCGGCGATCTGCCTAAAGCGCGGCGATATGTTCGCGCGCCGCTGCCAGGCCCTGCTCGACGGCTTCCGGTCCGAACCCGGCCTTTTCGACCCGGACGAAGGTCAGATCGTCGACACCGATAAAGCCGAACATCGTCGCCAGCAGGCTTTCCTGGTTTTCGGCCATGTCTTCGTTCGAATAGGCGCCCCCGCGCGAAGAGGCGACGATCACCTTGCGTCCGCCGGCAAGTCCCTCGGGCCCCTTTTCCGAATAACGGAAAGTGACACCGGGAACGCCGAGCCGGTCGAGCCATGCCTTGAGCTGCGAGGGAATCGAGAAATTGTACATCGGTGCGCCGACGATCACGATGTCCGAAGCGAGGAATTCGTGGAGCACAGCGCGCTGCGAGGGAAAGGCCGCCGCGACCGCCTCGTCGTGGGTTTCGGGCGGAGTGCGGATCGCCTTGGTGGTGATCGGGTCGATGTGTGGCAGCGGATCGGCTGCGAGGTCGCGAGTGACCAGCGTGGCGTCGGGGTATTTCGCGGTGAAGTGATCGGTCAGCATCTGGGTCAGTTTGCGGCTGATGGAATTTTCGCCGGTCGTCGCGCTGTCGATTCGCAGGATTTGCATGGGGAGAGGGTCCTTGTTTCTTGTCAAATAGGTTACTGATCGTTACCTACAGGCCATATGGAAACTCTCACCCACACTCCGCAAGAAGGCACTTTTTTGTCCGATGGGAACACCCGTGTGACCATGCATGTGCCGGACCAGCCCAGTTGCCGGGCGGTCAACGATGTCCTCTCGCGCATCGGCGACAAGTGGTCCGTGCGGGTCGTGATGAGCCTTGCCCGCGGCACCAAACGCTTCAACGAATTGCGGCGCGAGATCGACAGCATTTCGCAGCGGATGCTCACCCGTACGTTGCGCGGCCTCGAACGCGACGGGCTGGTCAGCCGCTCGGTCAAGCCCACCGTTCCGCCGCGGGTCGACTACGCGTTGACCGAACTGGGCGAATCGCTCACCGGCCCGATTGCCGCACTGGGCAACTGGGCGATGGCCAACAGCTATGCGATCGAAGTCGCCCGCGCCGATTTCGACGAAGCGCAACTCGACGACTGACCTTCAAACGAAGCTGTAGGGATCGATATCGACGCTGACCCGAACACCGCCGGGGAATTCGAGCGCGCCCAGCCAGTCGCGGATAACATCCTGCACTTGCGCACTGCGGCGCGCGTTGATCAGCAAGCGATAGCGATAGCGGCCGCGCAGCAGCGATAGCGGCGCGGGCGCCGGGCCGATGATCGCAACATCGGGCACATTGGGCCGGGTTCCGCCGATGCGGTTGGCGGCCTCGCGCGCTTCGGCTTCGTCCTCGCTCGAAACGATGATCGCCGCCCACCGCCCGAACGGCGGTGCGCCCGCGTGGCGGCGCGCTTCGGTTTCGGCGTCGTAGAATGCGTCGCGGTCACCATTGGCGAGCGCGGCGATCACCGCCGCTTCGGGATGGCGGGTCTGGATCAGCACTTCGCCCGGCTTGGCCCCACGACCCGCACGGCCCGCGACTTGCGCGACCTGCTGGTAGGTCCGCTCGGCCGCGCGCAAGTCGCCGCCTTCGAGCCCGAGGTCGGCATCGACCACCCCCACCAGTGTCAGCTCGGGGAAATGAAACCCCTTGGTGACGAGCTGGGTGCCGACGATCACGTCGATTGCGCCTTCTTCCGCCGCGGCGACGAACGCAGCGGCCTTCTCGGGCGTGTTGAGCGTGTCGCTGGTCGCGACGGCTACCCGCGCGTCAGGCAGGATTGCGGCGACTTCGTCTGCAATCCGCTCCACCCCCGGGCCGCAGGCGACGAGGCAATCGGGCTCGCCGCACTCGGGGCAAGCGGGAGGCGGGGCGGTCTCGTGCCCACAATGGTGACAGGCGAGCCGCCGCGACAGGCGGTGCTCGACCAGCCATGCCGAACAATTGGGGCACTGGAAGCGGAAGCCGCAATTGCGGCACAGCGTCAGCGGGGCGAATCCGCGCCGGTTGAGGAACAGCAGCGACTGCTCGCCGCGCTCCATCCGTTCCTGCATTGCCGCAACCAGCCGCGGGGCAAGCCAGCGCCCGCGCTCGGGTGGCTCCTCGGTTAGGTTGACCGTATCGATCGCCGGGAGAAGCGCATCGCCATAGCGGCTTTCGAGATCGAGCTTCTCGTAGATCCCGCTCGCGGCCATCTGCAGGCTTTCAAGCGCGGGGGTCGCACTGGCGAGGATCACCGGCAGGGATTCGAACCGGGCGCGCATCACCGCCACGTCGCGGGCGTTGTAGCGCACCCCGTCGTCCTGCTTGAAGCTGGTCTCGTGCGCTTCATCGACCACGATCAGCCCGAGCTTCGCGTAGGGCAGGAACAGTGCCGAGCGCGCGCCGACCACCACTTGCGCTTCGCCGCTGGCGATTGCCCGCCATGCCCGCCGCCGCTCGGTCGCCTTGAGCGAGGAATGCCACAGCACCGGAGCCGCGCCGAAGCGGTCCTCGAAGCGCCGCAGGAAGGCTTCGGTCAGCGCGATCTCGGGCAGCAGCACCAGCGTCTGCCGCCCTGCGCGCAGCGATGCGGCGATGGCTTCGAAATAGGTCTCGGTCTTTCCCGAGCCGGTGACGCCGTCGAGCAGGAACGGCGCGAAGCGATGCTCTTCCACCGCGCTCACGAACCGGTCGGCGACTTCCTGCTGCGCGGCGTTCAGCACCGGCTCTGCAAAGTCGGCGCGCGCCTCCGGGTAGGGGCGGTCGCAATCGACTTCGACCGGCTCGAGCACACCCTGATTCACCAGCCCGCGCAGCACCCCTTCGCTGACGCCCGAGAGGCCTGCCAGTTCGCGCATGTTCGCCTGCTCGCCTTCGAGAGCGCCGATTGCCCGTTCGCGTTGCGGGGTCATTCGCTCGGGCATCCCACCCGACAAGCGGTATTCGGTCATCGTTGCCGGGCCCTTGAGCGCCCCGCCGCTCGACAGAACCATCCGCGCGACCGATGCCAGCGGCGCGCAGTAATAGTCGGCGGTCCATTCGATCAGGCGGCGCAGTTCGGCTTTGAGCGGGGGGACGGGGAGCACTTCGACCAGCGGGCGCAAGCGGCTTTCCGCCACCCGTTCGGCGGGCAGTCGCTCCTCCTCCCACACGACCCCGACGACTTGCCGCGGTCCGAGTGGAGCCATCACCACCGATCCCGGCTCGACCTGCATCCCCTCGGGCACGCGGTAATCGAGCGGGCCGAGCGCGGCGTTGAGGACGAGGAGGCGGACGCGGTTCATGGCTTGGGCCATATGGGCACCGGCGGGGCCGGGCGGCAAGGTCCGCGTAGCGCACTATTACCGGTTCGTTTGCCGGTTACCCAAAGTGCTGGTCGGCGCGCTCTAGCCGCGCGCCGCCGTGCCCGCTAAGGCTGCGGGGGAATCGCATTCCCCGGGAGCCAGACACCGATGAAATTCTTCGCCGACACCGCCGAAATAGACGACATCAGGGAGCTTGCCGAAACCGGCCTGCTCGACGGCGTGACCACCAATCCCAGCCTGATCCACAAGTCGGGCCGCGATTTCATGGAAGTGACGAAGGAAATCTGCGCGATCGTCGACGGCCCGGTGAGCGCGGAAGTGGTCGCGCTCGATCATCCGACGATGATGAAAGAGGCCGAAGTGCTCCGCAGGATCGCCGACAATGTGTGCATCAAGGTGCCGCTGACGATCGACGGACTCAAGACCTGCAAGGCGCTGACCGGTGACGGTACGATGGTCAACGTTACGCTGTGCTTCTCCGCCAACCAGGCGCTGCTCGCGGCGAAGGCGGGGGCGACGTTCGTATCGCCGTTCGTCGGGCGGCACGACGACAATGGGTTCGACGGGATGGACCTGATCCGCGACATCCGCCTGATCTACGACAACTACGCGTTCGAGACCGAAATCCTCGTCGCATCGGTGCGCCACGTGATCCACGTGCTCGAAAGCGCGCGGATCGGCGCCGACGTGATGACTGCGCCGCCCAAGGTCATCAAGGCGCTGGCCAACCATGTCCTGACCGACAAGGGCATCGAAGGCTTCCTCGCCGACTGGGCAAAGACCGGGCAGAGCATTATCTAAGTTAGCAGATTGGCAGACCAGACTCCCCTCGACCAGTTCAAGCACGCGCTGACCGGAACGGCGCGCGCGATCGCGCACGAGCCGGAGGTGGAGGTCGCGTGGAGCGCCGATGCGCCGAGCGCCAGCGGCAAGAACTTCCGCGTGCCGCTGCCAGGCCGCTCGCTGCCGCCCGACCAGGCGCGCGAAGCGCGCGGATTCGCAGACAGCTTCGCGCTCAAGCTGCGCCATCACAACGAAGCACTCCACGCGAAGAACGCGCCGAGCGAACCGACCGCACGGGCCTGCTATGATGCGATCGAGCAGGTCCGCTACGAAGCGCTTGGCGCGAACAACTTCAGCGGGATGCGCGACAATCTCGATGCCGCCACCGAACTGCGTACCGCATCGGACCCGATAGCCCGCGCGCAGTCGCCGCAGGACGTGCCGGTTCAGTCCGCGCTCGGGCTGCTGCTGCGCGAGAAGCTGACCGGCCAGCCGGTGCCCGAGCGCGCCCGGGCGGGTGTCGACATGGTCCGCGATTTCATCGAGGAACGCGCCGGTTCGGACTTCGAATCGCTCGCGCTGTCGCTCGACGACCAGAAGGCGTTCCAGGGCCTCGCGCTCGATATGCTGCGCCACCTCGACCTGGTGGTGCCCGACGATCTCGACCAGCCGTCCGAAGAGGAAACCGGCGAGGACGAGAACGGCGAAGACCAGGACCAGGACGGCGACGAGCAGAACGAAGGCGACGGCGAGCCGCAGACCACCGAGGTTGCGGGCGAAGTCACCGAAGGTGACAGTGACGCCGACAGCGAAAGCGAAACTACCTCCGAACAGGAAATGAGCGAAGGCGAGCCGGACGACGACGGCGAAGAGGGCATGATGCCCGTGCGCCCGAACCGCCCGTGGACCGACCTGCCGGAAAGCTTCAACTACACCGCCTACACCACCAAGTTCGACGAAGTGATCGAAGCGCCCGAGCTGTGCGATGCGGAAGAACTCGACCGCCTGCGCCAGTATCTCGACAGCCAGCTGACCGGTTTGCAAGGCATCGTTACCCGGCTCGCCAACCGGCTCCAGCGCCGCCTGATGGCGCAGCAGAACCGCAGCTGGGATTTCGACCAGGAGGAAGGGCTGCTCGACGCCGCGCGGCTTGCCCGCGTGGTCATCAGTCCGGGCCATTCGCTGAGCTACAAGATCGAGCGCGACCAGGAGTTCAAGGATACTGTCGTCACGCTGCTGATCGACAATTCCGGCTCGATGCGGGGGCGGCCGATCTCGATCGCGGCGATCAGCGCGGATATCCTCGGCCGCACGCTCGAACGGTGCGGGGTAAAGACCGAAGTGCTCGGCTTCACTACCCGTGCGTGGAAGGGCGGGCAGTCCAGAGAAAAGTGGCTCGCCGACGGCAAGCCGCCGCAACCCGGCCGCCTCAACGACCTGCGCCACATCGTCTACAAGAAGGCCGACGAGCCGTGGCGCCGCGCGCGCCGCAACCTCGGGCTGATGATGCGCGAAGGGCTGCTCAAGGAAAACATCGACGGCGAGGCGCTGCTGTGGGCGCACGACCGGCTGCTCGCACGGGCAGAAGATCGCCGCATCCTGATCGTGATTTCCGACGGTGCGCCGGTCGACGACAGCACGCTATCGGTCAACAGCGCGGGCTACCTCGAACAGCACTTGAGGAAAGTGATCGACTGGATCGAGAAGCAGTCGCCGGTACAGCTCGTCGCGATCGGCATCGGCCACGACGTCACCCGATACTACAAGCGTGCGGTGACGATCATGGATGTCGAACAGCTCGGCGGGACGATCATCGAACAGCTGGCGGATTTGTTCGAGGTGGAAGGGTGAGCGTCTCCGAAGCCACCCTGTCCCGCCGCTCGATTCGGGCATTTCTCGATGCGCCGGTCGACCAAGCGGTGCTCGAACGGGTGCTTGCAAAGGCCCAGCGTTCGCCTTCGGGCGGCAATGTCCAGCCGTGGAATGCGGTGATCCTCACGGCGGAGCCGATGCAGGCACTGTTCGACCGGGTGGCGCTGGAGTTTCCGAAGGGCCGCGCGGCGCTCAAGCCCGAATACCACATTTACCCGCCCGAACTCGACGGGGTGTACGAGGCGCGGCGCTTCGGGGTGGGCGAGGACATGTACGCCGCGCTCGGCATCGCGCGCGAGGACAAGGCGCAGCGGCTTGCGTGGTTTTCGCACAACTTCCGCGCCTTCGGCGCGCCGGTTATGATGCTGGTCCACACGCCGAAATACATGGGCCCGCCGCAATGGTCGGACATCGGCATGTGGCTGCAGACGATTGCCCTGTTGTGCCGCGAGGAAGGGCTCGACACCTGCTTCCAGGAAGCTTGGGCGGTCTATTCCGATGCGATCCGCGAAGTGGTCGATATCCCGGAGGACCACATCCTGTTCTGCGGGGTGGCGATCGGCCATCGCGATCCCAATGCGCCGGTCAACACTTTCGATGTCAAGCGCGCGCCGCTCGGCGAAGTCGTGCGCTGGGAAGGCTTCGGCGCTTGACCGCCCGCCGCCGCGCGGGCCAAAGCGCGCATCGATGACCGACCTCAAGCTCTTCAACAGCCTGACCCGCAGCCTCGAGACGTTCGAACCCGTCCATCCCGGAGAAGCGCGCGTCTATACCTGCGGCCCGACGGTCTACAACTATCCCCACGTCGGCAACATGCGGGCGTATGTCTTTGCCGACGTGCTCGGTCGAACGCTCAGCTGGAAGGGCTACAAGCTCACCCACGTGATCAACATCACCGATGTCGGCCACCTGACCGACGATGCCGACGCGGGCGAGGACAAGATGGAGAAGATGGCTGCGGAAAAGGCGCAGTCGATCTGGGACATCGCGAAGCACTATACCGAGGCATACTGGGCGGACGTGAAGGCGCTCAATATCCGCGGGCCGATGAATAAAGGCGTGCCGGATGCGGCGAATTGGTCGATCGCGACCGACTACATCGAGGACATGATCGACTTCGCAAAGGCGATCGCGCCCGAGCATTGCTACGAGCTCGACAGCGGGCTCTATTTCGATGTGTCGACGGTCGCTGACTATGGCAAGCTCGCCCGTGCCGTAACCGATGAAGGCGAGGGCCGGATCGATACCGTCGAGGGCAAGCGCAACGCCGCCGACTTCGCGATCTGGCGCAAGACCCCGCCGGGCGAGAAGCGCCAGATGGAATGGGATTCGCCGTGGGGCAAGGGCGCGCCCGGGTGGCACCTGGAATGCTCGGTGATGGGCGGCAAGCTACTGGGCTTCCCGTTCGACATCCACACCGGCGGGATCGACCACCGCGAGATCCACCACCCCAACGAGATCGCGCAGAACCAGGCGTTCTGCGAATGCGGTTCGCTCGACGATGCCGCGTGCTCGGGCGCGAGGATCTGGATGCACAACAACTTCCTCGTCGAACGGTCGGGGAAGATGAGCAAGAGCGCGGGCGAGTTCCTGCGCCTGCAACTGCTGGTCGACAAGGGCTACCACCCGCTCGCCTACCGCATGATGTGCTTGCAGGCGCACTATCGCAGCGAACTGGAGTTCAGCTGGGAAGGGCTGCAGGCGGCGCTTACCCGGCTGAAGCGGATCGTGAAGGCAGTAGAACAGCTAAGGCGTGAAGCACGTCCAGCATTGGCAATTGGTCCTCCGAATACACCCATCGGGAGCCTAATTTTTGGCTTTGATGAGTCGATCTCAGACGATTTGAATACCTCTGTGGCACTGACTGCTCTTGAACGCGCCATTGCCGACAAGAGAGACGAGAAGTCGGTGAAGTTTGCTGGGCTTTTGAAGATGGACACTGTCTTGGGGTTTGGCCTCGATAAGCTTACCCGCGCGGACCTCCGCATCCGGCCGAAGGACGCGCAAATTACCGAAGCCGAAATCGAAGACGCGCTCGACCGACGACAGGCTGCGCGGGCGGAGAAGGACTTCGCCACCTCCGACGCCATCCGTGACGAGCTCGCGGCCAAGGGCGTCGAGGCGATGGATGGCGACCCGTTGGGGTGGGAGTGGAAGCTATGACCGTTGCAGTGATTTCCGGCCTCGTGCGGCCGATGCTCGAAGGGCACCTGCCCGCCGAAATCGAACCGCGCTGGTTCTCTTCGGTCGAGAAGCTCTACGAGCTGATCCCCGAGGCGGAGATCGCCTGGTTCGACCAGCAGGACAAGGACGTGATGATCGAGGCTGCGAAGCGCGCGGCAAAGCTCAAGTGGTTGAGCTCGATCTACGCAGGCCTCGATTTCATGCCGCTCAGCCTGCTGGCCGAACGCGGCGTAACGATCACCAACGGCGTTGGCATCAACGCGATCACTATCGCCGAATACGTCGTGATGCTGATGCTGAGCCACGCCAAGGGCTATCGCGAGGTTGTGCGCGCGATGGATCGGCACGAGTGGCTGGAGGATTCGCCCGGCAAGATCGAGCTGGCGGGCAGCCGCGCGCTGCTGCTCGGCCTCGGCGGGATCGGTTCGCTGATCAAGACCCGGCTCGAGGCGTTCGACGTCGAGGTCGTGCCGGTGCGCCGCTCGGCGGTGGATGGGGCGCTCGGTCCGGACGAATGGCGCGGCCAGCTCGGCAGTTTCGATTGGGTGATACTGGCTGTGCCAGCGACCCCCGAAACCGACGGCATGATCGGCGCGAGCGAACTCGCGGCGATGAAGAACAGCGCGGTGGTAGTGAACATCGCCCGCGGCGCGGTGGTGGACCAGGATGCGCTGGTTGCTGCTTTGGAAGCGAAGTCGATCGGTGGCGCGCTGCTCGACGTAACGACCCCCGAACCGCTGCCCGCCGATCACCCACTGTGGTCGCTGCCCAATGCGCAAGTGACGATGCACCTTTCGGGCCGCGCGCAGGACAAGATGTTCATCCGCTCCGCTGAGCGTTTCATCGCCAACTGCCACCGCTACGTGGCCGGCGAACCACTTGAGCCGATCTTCGACCCGGTGCGGGGGTATTGACGCAGGATTTGGACAGAGCGCCGCTGAACTAGCTACCGGCCCTGCCACGGGTACTCGATAGGCCATCAAAGACCACCTGCAACAAGCGCCGTGTTGCGTCAGTTCCGCTGGCTGGTCCGACGGCGATCCCATTGACCAGCAACATCAGCGACTCGCCATCGATATCCGGGCGAACCTTGCCTGCGGCCTGGGCACAGTCGAGCAGCTTTCCCAGCGCCGCTGCGGCACTGGCGCGCGCATCGGGTAGGATCGAAGGATCGGCTTCGAACAGCGGGGTGAGGTCGGCAAGCATCGTCCGTTTGGCTTGCATTTCGCTGACGTAGATAGCGATCCAGGATTGTAGCGACGCCTCTGGGTCTGAGTCGGCCATGCCAGATTGGTTCGCGGCTTCGACCAGCCGTTCCAGTGCGTCTCTGAAGATGGCCTCTGCCAGTCCCGCGCGGTTACCGAAGGACCGGTAGAGTGTGCCGATGCCGGTGTCGGCTGCACGGGCAATGTCTTCCATCCGTACGGCGGGGCCAGCCGCAGCAAAACATTCCTTGGCAGCGGCAAATATCCGGTCCCGATTGCGCCGGGCATCGGCGCGTTTGCGCTTGGAGTGGGGAGCGGGCGGGGCGCTAGTCATGCAATGGCCATAGCGTCAGGTAGGCGCATCGACCATGCGCGAATCGAAACCGGTCTCGGGATTGATCGTACGACCATGTGCCCACCAATTTTCGCGAGCGGTCTCGATGATGTTCATCATGACATCTTCGATCCTGAGGTCAGCTTCCTCGACCACGTTCCGGGCCACTTGATCGAACAGCTGCGCCTTCAACTCGGCCGAGCGATGATTGAAGCTCATCGAGATAAATACCATCCGCTCGCTGCGCGGCAGGCCGAAGAAGTTCGGGTCGTAGATCATGTTCTCGGGTTCGTGCTCGAAAGTGATCTGATTGTAGTCATCTTCCGGAAGCATAAGGACCTCGCGCAAGGCCCTCTTGATTCCCTTGGCAATGTTCAGGCGATGCGCGGTCGAGGTGCCTTTTTTGAGGTGTACGTGGACAATCGGCATGACGCTGGATCCTTCATATGTGGAATAATATTCCGCTTATAAACGGAATACGATTCCATTTGTCAAGCAGGGTCGGCCGAGATTTCCACGCGAGAAGGTAATCAGGCGTCCTTCAGCAACAGCAGCTCGCAGGTCACCACAAGACGGGGTGACGGGGCGAGTGTATGGTCGACTTCGGTCACGCTGGCATCGGCGACCAGCTGGCCGGGGATTGCGAACTCGTGTTCGGGCAGTGCGGCGATGAATCGCTCGCCCGCGGCGACCGCCTCGGCCCCCTCGAACACCAGCGCTAAGTTATGGCGTGCGCCTTCGAACGTCACGCTGGCCCACGGCTTCTCCCGGTGATGGGTGATCTGCGCCACTTGTTCGGCCAAGTCGGCGATCGCGGCTCGCAGTCGTGCCCCGGGGCCGCGCGGGGCGGCGTGCAGGCGCACGGGGCGGTGGTCGGTGTCAGCCAGCATGGACGCTCTCCGCATATTTGTTCATGAAATGTTCCACACGTCTTTCCGTTTCGGGGCGCGGCTCGCGGCCCATCCGCAGGTCCAGCACGAAACGGGGATCTTGCGCAGCGAGGCGGCCGAACCTGGTCGGAGCCATGTCGTGCTCGCGGAGGAATTTCTCGATGGAGCGAATCAGCATTGTGGCGGGGCCTTCCTGGCGAATCGGTTTGCGCGATCGAGGCCCTTAGCTTGCGGGTGAAATCCTACTTGTCTAGGAAAAATCCTACGTGTAGGAAGGAAAAATGGAATCACCCTCCCGATCCGACCCGCGCCAGCGGCTGCTCGACCTCGCGAGCGAGCGGGGCGTCAGCCTCGCCGGGTTGTCCGACATGATCGGGCGCAATTCCAGTTACTTGCAGCAGTTCATCCGCAAGGGTAGCCCCCGCAAACTGGAGGAAAGTGACCGGCGGACGCTGGCACAGTTCTTTGGCGTGCCCGATTCGGAACTCGGCGGCGTGGAGGAAATCTCGCGACCCGTCGCCGCTCCCCGCGGCGGAGACTGGATCGAAGTGCCGCGCCTTACGGTCGATGCCTCGGCCGGTCCCGGCGCGGTGGCGAGCGGCGAGGCGGCTTTCGACAGCTTCCGCTTCTCGCGGCGCTGGCTGCGCGAGCACGGCCTCGCCGGGGCGCGGCTGTCGGCGATTACGGTGGCTGGCGATTCGATGGACCCGATCCTGCGCGACGGCGACGAGATCCTGGTCGATACCGCGCAGCGATCCTTGCGCGACGGCATCCACGTGGTGCGGCTGGGCGATACGCTGATGGTCAAGCGGCTTGCCTCGGCGGGGCCGGGGCGTGCTGCGCTGCTGAGCCAGAACCTCGCCTATCCGCCGGTCGAGGTCGCGCTCGCCGAGTTGGAGATCATCGGCCGGGTGGTGTGGAAGAGCGGGCGGCTCTAGTCGAACGCTTGCATCGTGGCTCCGCTGGCTCCATCTCCATGCGCATGACTGACACCGCCAAGCCGACACCGCCCCAATCCGCACCAGCGATGCGCGCTGCAATCCTGCCCGTCACGCCCTACCAACAGAACTGCTCGCTGATCTGGTGCACCAAGACGATGAAGGGCGCGCTGGTCGATCCGGGGGGCGAGCTCGACAAGCTCAAGTACGCGGCCGAGAAAGCCGGGGTGACGCTCGAGAAGATCTTGATCACGCACGGCCACATGGATCACTGCGGGCAGGCCGGGATGCTGGCTGAGGAGTTGGGCTTGCCGATCGAAGGCCCGCATGAAGCGGATCGGTTCTGGATCGCCCGGCTGGAAGAAGACTGCAAGCGGATGGGAATGGAAGGCCGCCCGTTCGAATCCGACCGCTGGCTGGTCGACGGCGATACCGTGACCGTGGGCGACCTGACGCTCGATGTGATCCATTGCCCGGGCCACACTCCGGGACACGTGGTGTTCGTCCACAAGCCGAGCAAGTTCGCGATCGTTGGTGACGTGCTGTTCCAAGGGAGCATCGGGCGGACCGATTTCCCGCTCGGCAATCACCAGGACCTGCTCGATTCGATCACCCAGAAGCTCTGGCCGCTGGGCAACGACGTGACCTTCATTCCCGGCCACGGCCCGACGAGCACGTTCGGCCAGGAACGCAAGACCAACGCCTTCGTGAGCGACTACGCGCTCGGCTGAACCGGGCCGCGCATGCGCGTCAGATTACGCCGAACACCACCAGCACGGCTGCGACCGCGAGGCCAAGCTGGACCAGCAGGGTGATCGAGGTGCCGATCGATCGCCCGATCTGCGCCTTGCCGCCGTCCATCCCAAACCCGTGCGCAACCCGGCCGAGCATGTAGATCGCCGCGACCCACGCGAGCCACGGTGCGCCATGGCCGGTCAATTCGATCGCCGCGATCAGGATCAGAACGAACGCGGTATTCTCCACGAAGTTCAGCTGCGCGCGCATCCGGCGGGTAAGCGATTCGTTGCCACCGTCGCCGACGCTGACCTTGTGCGCGCCGCGCAGGCGGGCGATGCGGATGCTGAGCCAGATGTTGATGATCGCCGCAGCGGCGGCCGATGTCAGCGTAACGGGCAGGATAACAGACATGAATTCGGGCTCCCCCTCTGGTTGCGAGACACTCGCTACCATGATCGCGCACGCTTGCAACTGTGCAGAATTGCGCTATAGGCCGCGCCTTCCCGCCACGGCAGGGCAACATGCGCGCACGCAACCCGATGGGTTGTGCGGCATTGGAGCTTGGCCTAGGGCGAACCCGAACAACGATTATTGATGGAACAGGTGACGCAATGGCTGTCCCCAAGAGAAAAGTTAGCCCGTCGCGCCGGGGCATGCGCCGCGCACACGATTCGCTGAAGGCCGAGGCATTCCACGAATGCTCGAACTGCGGCGAACTGAAGCGTCCGCACAACCTGTGCCCGCACTGCGGGTTCTACAACGGTCGCGAAGTCGTCGCCGTCGGTCTCTGACCGCCCTGCAAACTGACCGGAGAGCGCCATGAGCCTGCCGCGTATCGCTGTTGATGCGATGGGCGGCGATGAAGGCGTGCGCGTGATGGTAGAGGGCGCCGCAATTGCCCGGCGCCAGCACGACCAGTTCCAGTTCCTGCTGGTGGGTGACGAAACGCGGATCAAGGCCGCGCTCGACAAGCACCCCAATATGCGGGGGGCGTCGGAAATCCTCCATTGCGAAGACGTGGTCGGCGGGGACGAAAAGCCCACGCAGGCGCTTCGCCGCGCCAAGACCACCAGCATGGGGCTGGCGGTCAATGCCGTGAAGGAAGGCGCTGCGGGCGCTGCCGTGAGCGGCGGCAACACAGGCGCGCTGATGGCGATGAGCAAGCTCGCGCTGCGCACCATGCCGGGGATCGACCGGCCCGCGCTTGCTGCGTTGATGCCTTCGCTGGGCGACAGCGACGTGATCATGCTCGATCTGGGCGCGAATACCGATTGCGATGCGCGCAACCTCGTGCAGTTCGCGGTGATGGGCGCGGCCTACTCGCGGATCGTCACCGGTCGGGCCGAGCCGCGCGTCAGATTGCTCAATATCGGCACCGAGGAAATCAAGGGTACCGACCAGTTGCAGGATGCCGCCGCACACTTGCGCGCTGCGACCGGCCTCGCGATGCAGTTCGACGGGTTCATCGAAGCCGACAAGATCAATCGCGGCGAATGCGACGTGGTGGTGACCGACGGATTTTCCGGGAACATCGCGCTCAAGGCGATCGAAGGTGCCGCACGGTTCGTGACCGACCTGCTGCGCAACGCCTTCACCAGTTCGCTGCGCTCGAAGTTCGGGTTCCTCGTTTCGCGCCCGGCAACCGAACTGTTGCGCCACCATCTCGATCCCAACAACCATAACGGCGCGGTGTTCCTTGGGCTTAACGGCGTGGTCGTGAAGAGCCACGGCAGCGCGAGCGCGGCTGGCGTCGCCAACGCCGTCGCGGTTGCCGCGCGGCTACTGGAGGAAGACCTGACACAACGTATTTTGGCCGATCTCGGCACGCTCCAGGCCGCGCAGCCCGACGCTGGGGAAGCCGCGTGATTCGCTCGGTGGTCACCGGCAGCGGTTCGGCCCTGCCGAAGCGCGCCGTCTCGAATGCAGAACTGGCCGAGACCGTCGACACCAGCGACGAATGGATCGTAGAGCGAACCGGGATCCGCAATCGCTACATTGCGGGCGAGGGCGAGACGACGTCGACGCTGGCGACCGATGCCGCGCGCGTTGCCCTCGATGCGGCCGGGATCGATGCCAGTGAGATCGACCTGATCGTGCTCGCTACGGCGACCCCGGATCAGACATTCCCGGCAACTGCAACTCGGGTGCAGGATGCGCTCGGTTGCCAGGGCGGGATCGCGTTCGATGTCGGCGCGGTTTGCTCCGGGTTCCTTTACGCGCTCGGTACTGCCGATGCGATGTTACGCACCGGAATGGCCAAGAAGGCGCTGGTGATCGGCGCGGAAACCTTCAGCCGGATCCTCGACTGGGAGGATCGTGCGACCTGCGTGCTGTTTGGCGACGGCGCGGGCGCGCTGGTTCTCGAAGCGCGCGAAGTTGCGGATGGCCCTCAAGCGCAAGGTATCCTCTCGACCAAACTTCACGCCGACGGTGCGCACAACGAATTGCTCTATGTCGACGGCGGCCCGTCGACCACTGGCACCGTTGGCAAGGTCCGGATGAGGGGGCGCGAGGTGTTCCGCCACGCGGTCGTCAATCTCGCCGATGTGCTGCGTGAAGTGCTTGGCGATACTGGCTACACTGCCGCCGATATCGACTGGGTGGTGCCGCACCAGGCCAATGCCCGAATCCTCGATGCGACGGCGCGCAAGCTAAGCCTGCCTCCGGAAAAGGTCGTCGTCACGGTCGACCGCCATGCCAATACCTCTGCCGCATCGGTACCGCTGGCTTTCGATGTTGCGGTACGGGACGGACGCATAAAGCCGGGCGACCTGGTGATGCTCGAAGCGATGGGTGGCGGGTTTACCTGGGGTGCTAGCCTGATCCGGATGTAAATCCCGCAGATTTCCAGCGAAAATCTGAATTCCGCGGATTGCGGCAATATGCAACATTGGTTATCATTCCCCCAGCAATCGGGTCGCACGATCGCAAAGGGAGGGTCATATGATGCGTTCGGTGGGTACGCTGACCCGGGCAGATTTAGCCGATACTATTAACCGCAAGATGGGCTTTTCACGGGCGGAGGCGCTCGACCTGGTCGAGGAGATCCTCGGCCACATGGGCCAGGCAATGGCCAATGGTGAAAACGTCAAGATTTCCGGCTTCGGCAGCTTCGTGCTGCGCGACAAGAAGCAGCGCATCGGGCGCAATCCCAAGACCGGGGTGGAAGTTCCGATTACTCCGCGCCGGGTGATGACGTTCCGCGCAAGCCAACTGCTCAAGGAGCGTGTTGCCAAGGGATAACAAGGGGATGCGGCGATGATCGGCGAATTCGACGACGGCAAGGATGCGGGCGCACTGCGCACGATCGGCGAAGTCGGCGAAGCGCTGGGGATCAAGCCGCACGTCCTGCGTTACTGGGAGCAGCAGTTCCCGATGCTCGATCCGCTCAAGCGGAGCGGCGGCAGGCGCTACTATCGCCCGGACGATGTCGAGCTGGTCCGTCAGATCGACCGGCTGGTGAACGTCGAAGGCTATACCATTAAAGGGGCTGTAACGCTGCTGAAGGAAAGTCCGCCTACAGCTTCGAGTATGCCTGCAAGACAAGCCGCCAAGCCGGACATCGATGCATCCACTCCGGATATTCCGGAGGCGGATTCGCGGGAAATCGCACCTGAGCCTGTTACAAAGACGGCTGTCGAGGCCTCGGGTGCGTCGATATCCCCGGAAATCATCGCCCGGCTCAGGCAGATCCGTGCTACCTTGGCCGCCGCTGTCGCGGCCTGACTTTCACTGATCCTACCAACCGACGGCCTTTCGCCACTGCGGCGGGCCGCTTGCTGCGCGCACAAGCCGGTTGCGGCCGTGCGCCTTTGCGCTCAGCAATGCCAGTTCGGCGGCTCTCAAAGTGGCGTCGGCGGAGGATTTGAACGAAGCGAGCCCGGCGCTGGTGGTGAGCGAGGGTTGGGTGTGCGGCCCTTCCGCTAGCTCGGAGAGCGCGGCAACGATCCGCGCGCATTCGTCGGCGGCCTCCTGCTCGCCGGTCTGCGGCAGGAGCACGCCGAAGGTGCCGCCGCCGATCCGGCTGAGGATATCGCCCGGGCCAAGCAGGCTCTGCATCAGGCGGGCGAATGCCACCAGCACCCGGTCGCCGCCGCTATGGCCGTGGCGCAAGTTGAGCGTGCGCAAGTGGTCGAGGTCGAACAGCGCGAGGTGCCCGCCAGTGCGTGCCTCGACCAGGTGCTGCAGCATCCGGGTGAACGCTTCGCGGTTGGTTAGCTGGGTAAGGGGGTCGGTCAGCGAAGCGGCGAACAGGCGATCTTCGAGCTGGCGCTTGTCGTCGATCGACCGCATCAGACCGACAGCGCCGTCTCCGTGCGGAAGCGGGCCGAGCTTGAGTTCGAACCATCGCTGCTTGCCGGCCTGCGCTTCGGCCAGCACTTCGATCCACCCGCTATCGTCGCGCTCCCCTACAAGCACTGCGCGGTGTGCAGCGATGACCTCCGCCGCGCACGAGGGATGGATCAACTCGAGCAGGTTTCGCCCTACCGGGTCGCCCTCGAACGCCAACCCCAGCCGCGCGCTGGCGGGTGTTGCGTGGACGATCCGGCCGCGTCGGTCTGTTTTGAGCACCAGGTCGCGCGGACTGTCCGCTACCAGTCGATAGAGCGCCGCACATTCCCTCGGCGAAAGCTTGCCCCACATGCGAATCGTGACCCCTGTCCACCCCACTGACAGGCCAGATCCCACAGCCCCGTCAGCTTGTTTGCCCCCATCGCGCCAGCGTGAAGCTAACGCGATCGCCGAACGGAAAGGCCCGTTCGTCGTAGTCAGCGAAGCGTTCGTTAGTGTGGGGTTAGGACTATCCTAACATTATGATTATCCACAGAAAAACGACTCGTTAACCATGTTCGTCATGTCCGAACATGGACCCGGTTGGCAAGCGGAATCTGGTGCGGAGTGGTTCCCCTAGAGCTCGATCAGGATGCGCACGCGTTCGGGATCGACGCCGTACATCTCGGCGAGACGCTGGCGGTGGCGGGCGATAATCTCGTCCTGGCTGGGTGGGGCTGGCTGAAGCCCGGCGGGAGTCACGCCGAGCACTTCGGCAAGGCCAGCAAGTCGACGCTCGATCGGGCGGGACTTGCCGTGTTCCCACGCCCACACCGTGGGTTTGCTGACGCCGAGCTTGTCGGCAATGTCGCCGAGCGACAACCCGCGTTCGGTGCGCAGGCGATGCAAGCGTTCGCCGAAATCCTCGTCGGTAGCGGGCGAGGGCAGACCGATCTCGCCCGCCAGTTCGGCAGCTGACAGCATCGCGTCGCTCAACGGCTCGGAGAACTGGCAACCGAACATCGGCGCTTCCGCCCATACTACGTGCGCTTCGCGCTCGCCGGCTTCGGGTAGAATCACGGCGATCGAATCGCCGGTGGAAAGCTCCGTTGCACATTCGATCAACATTCCGGTTGCGGAAATGTTGCGGACGGTTGCAGCTTGCGCCCCGTCGCTGCCGGACGTGCGCCCGGTAATTCCTAGCCGCAGAATGCGCCGGGGCGCCTCGCGGCGCTCGTTGTCGTTGCGAAATTCGAATCGGGCGTCAATCGGCACCGGTTTCCTCCTGCTGGAACCGGCAAGATTCGGTCATCGAGGTTAAGACCGGGTTAGAATCGGCCCAAAGGACGGGGCAGGCTACCGCGCTTTGGGCTCGACCCGGCGGATCATCCCTTCCTGCGCCACGCTCGCAACCAGCTTGCCGTCCTGGAAGATCTGCCCGCGGTTGAAGCCCCGGCTGCCGCCGGACCACGGGCTGTCGCACGAATAGAGCAGCCATTCGTCGGCACGGAACGGGGCGTGGAACCAGATCGCGTGATCGAGGCTGGCGCTCTTCACTTCGCCGCGCATCCACGACAGGCCGTGCGGCATGATACTGGTGCCGAGCAGCTGCATGTCGGACAGGTAGGCCAGCACCGCACGGTGAATCCGCGGATCGTCGGGCAGCGGCGCGCGCGCACGGATCCACGAATTCTGCACCGGCTCCTGCGGCCCTTCGGTCAACCAGTGACGGCCGGAGGCTGCGCGGATCTCGATCGGGCGAGGGCGGGTGAAGAAATAGCGCACCCGTTCGGGCAGGGTCGGGGCGATTTCGTCGCGCAATTCCTCGTCGGTCCGCAGCTCGTCGGGCGAGGGGACCTGAGGAAACGCCACTCGCTCGTGCTCGAGGCCCGGCTGGTCCTTCTGGAAGCTCGCCGCCATGTTGAGGATCGGCTGCATTGCGCCGTCCCGCCCTGGCTGGCTGGCCACGATCCGCCGGTTCGAAAAGCTTCCGCCGTCGAGCTGGCGGTCGACCGAATATTCGATCGGGTGCTCCTCGCTCCCACCCCGAAGGAAGTAAGCGTGGAGCGAATGCGCCGCGCGGTCTTCGCCAACCGTCCGCTCCGCTGCAATCAGTCCTTGCGCAATGACCTGCCCGCCGAACACCCGGCCCACGCCGCCAGGATTGCGCGGCCCTTCGAAACGATCGTTCCCCAGCGATTTCGGATCGAGCAGCGCTACCAGGTCTGCGACGAGCTGCTCATCGGTCGGTTTATCGGTCATGCGCGCTGCCTTGCGGCAGCTTTACGTTCACGTCAACGAGGTGCTTGTTTCACCCTGCAAGGCCGATCTTGCGCCACGCGCGGTAGGCCAGCGCCTTGGCCCTGTTGGAGTGTGGCCAGCGGCCAGGTGCGCGCGGATCGATACCCGCTTTTCGTAGTACGCCGTTCCAGCAGCGTGCATCGGCCTCGGCGAAGCTCCAGTCGCTGCGCCAGGTGATCGACAGCGAGATCGAGCTCGCGGGCCCGTTGCGAACGAAGTGCGGTGCCATCACCGGCACCAGCAAGGCCTCCCCCGGGCCGATCGCGAATTCGCGACCGCCCTCGGCGAGCTCGTCGCACCAGGTCAACTCGCGCGGTCCGCCCGAGTGATAGGTCTCGTGCGTCGTGTCCGGCGCGTAGCGGCTATCGCCAGCCGGGAACTGGGTCATCGTTTTCGACCCGACCAGCTGGAGCAGGATATTGTGTTCGGGGTCGAAGTGATACGGCGTCACAGCGTTCGGACTCGAAATGAAGATAAACCCCTGCGGACGCAGCATCGCGCCGGTCTTCCGCTCGATTTCCGGCTTGAGCTCGCCGAGCAGCGACAGCAGCAGCGCCCGGTATTCCGGCACCTGTTCGATGTTCTTGAGCACTGCCCAGCTCTCGCTGGTGGCGATGTGGCGGATCGTGTCTTCGATGCTGATGCCGGTCGAACCGGGCTTGCCGTCCACCCCTATCGGCAGGTCCCCGCGGTTGTATTCGATCGACGCTTCAGGAAGCTCGCCCGAGAGACCGGCGAGCGCATCGAGCGTCAAGAGATCGTGCGCGGCGAGGTTATGCGCGAACACCGTGGGCGTTTCCGGATAGGCGGCGGCAAATTGCGCGCGCGCTTGAGGGCCGAAGACGAAGGTGTCGAGCGCGGTAAATCCGGTTGCGGCGTCCATTTGTTACAATCCCTTGGCGAATGCACCGGTCTCGGCGCGCAGGATAAGGTTGGCGAGCAGGCGGCGCGGTGCGCCTCCGATGGCGAGCGAAACGCGCACGATGCTGCGTTTTTCGCGCCAGATATGGTCGATCATCGGGTGGTCGGCTGCCGCACAGCTATCGCACCAGTCCACTTCGTTGCGGTCGAGCAGCGCGAGGTTCTCGCGCTGGAGCAGCACGCCGGGCGAAAAACGGGCGTAGTCCTCGTCGAACGCGGTCTTGAAGCTGTAGGCACCAGGCGCAGTGATGAAGCTCGCCAACATCGCGATCGGTTGGTCGTCGAGATAGAAGGCCAGCCGCTCGAGCCGGTCGTGCCGTGCCGCTCCGTCGAGTGCCTTGCGGAAGAATTCAATTGTATCTGGCGCGCTGGCGAGGGCCGAGCCTTCCTGGCCTTTCCACCCCGCGGCTTCGAGGGCGAGGAACTGTTCGGTCCATGTGTCCAGCCCGTCCGACCCAGTCTGGCGATCGAAGCGCACGGTGCCCTCCTCGTCGAGACGGCGAGCCTGCCTGCGCAGCTCCTTGCGTTTCTTGGTGCTCAAGGATCCGGCGAAATAATCGTCCGCCGAAAGATCGGATGCGAGCATCGCGCGTTCCATCCGGTGGACGATCGCTGCGGCGCGTGCCTGGCTCGCGACGACATCGCGCAACGCCGCGTAGAGCGGTCCGTGTTCCGGCAAGTGCGACAGGTGCAGGAACAACGCCAGTCCCGGGTGCGCGTCTGCCCAGCCAAGCAGTTCGCGCCAGAAAGCGTGTTCGTGCCCCGCAGCCACAAGCGGCGCAGCGCAGAACGCGTTCGGATGGAACCAGGTGGCGATGTGAGGGAACGGATACCGGGCATAGCTGCGGTAGCGGGCCAATGGCAGCACGCCGACGAGCTCTCCGTCCACTTCAAGCGAAGCCAGCATGACTTCGCCCGCCTCATCGAAAGCTTCGAGGCCCGACATCACGAACCAGCGTTCGGCAAACGGATTGGGTTCGGCTGCGCGGGCGGGCAAGTGGTCCCATGCCTCGTGGGCGGAAAAATCGCGCCAGGAAACGGCTGCGAACCGCGAAGATTCGCCGCGTCCATCAGGTGTCAGGTCGAGCGGTTGCTCCACTGCGTCGCGTTAACCCTTGTTTGTCGCAACCAGCCTGGTCGCACCGCGCGAATACCAAGCGAACGCTGCGGAAGGCTTAACGCTTACCAAAAAGCCCCGCCCGACGCGTGCCGGACGGGGCCTCGTGTCCCGAAGCGGGATGGTTACAGTCAGCCTGCGGCGTGACCCGCCAGAGCTGCAAGCAGCAGCAGCGCCACGATGTTGGTGATCTTGATCATCGGGTTCACCGCCGGGCCCGCAGTATCCTTGTAAGGATCGCCAACGGTGTCGCCGGTCACTGCGGCCTTGTGGGCTTCAGAGCCCTTGCCGCCATGGTTGCCGTCTTCGATGTACTTCTTCGCGTTGTCCCACGCGCCGCCTCCGGCGGTCATCGAAAGCGCGACGAACAGGCCGCCGACGATTACGCCGAGCAGCAGCGCGCCGAGCGCGGCGAAGCCGTTTTCGTTACCGGCAATCGCGCTGACCACGAAGTAAACCACGATCGGTGCGAGCACCGGCAGCAGCGACGGTACGATCATTTCCTTGATCGCCGCCTTGGTCACGAGATCGACCGTCTTGGCGTAGTTCGGCTTGCTGGTCCCGGCCATGATGCCCGGGTCGTTAGCGAACTGGTCGCGAACGTCGATCACCACGTCGCCCGCAGCGCGGCCGACAGCGGTCATGCCCATCGAACCGAACAGGTACGGCAGCAGCGCGCCGAGCAGCAGCCCGACGATGACATACGGGTTCTCGAGGCTGAAGTTGACGTTCAGCGTCGGGAAGAATTCCCGCAAGTCGGTGGTGTAGGCAGCGAACAGCACCAGCGCGGCGAGGCCGGCCGAACCGATCGCGTAACCCTTGGTCACCGCCTTGGTGGTGTTGCCGACCGCGTCGAGCAGGTCGGTCTTTTCACGCACCGAGTCGTCGAGACCGGCCATTTCGGCGATGCCGCCGGCATTGTCGGTCACCGGGCCGTAGGCGTCGAGCGCCACGACCATTCCGGCCAGCGCCAGCATCGCGGTCGCCGCGTAGGCGATACCGATCAGGCCCGCCATCTGGTGGGCGATGATGATGCCGGCGACGATCACCAGCGTCGGCAGTGCGGTCGATTCAAGCGAAATCGCCAGGCCCTGGATCACGTTGGTACCGTGACCCGTTTCCGACGCCTTGGCGATCGAGCGCACCGGGCGGAAGCCCGTGCCGGTGTAGTACTCGGTAATCCAGATGATCAGCCCGGTGATGACAAGGCCGAGGATCGAACACCAGAACAGGTCCATCCCGTTGAAGGTGGTGGTGTTCACGGTGAACTCGGTCGCCATGCCACCGAGCGCAGTATTCGTTGCCCACCAGATCGCCGGGACCGCGAGGATCGCCGAGACAAGGAAGCCCTTGTACATCGCGCCCATCACGTTGTTTCCGCCGCCGAGGCGCACGAAATAGGTGCCGACGATGCTGGTTACGATGCACACGCCGCCGATCAGCAGCGGCAGCGCCATCAGGTTGGGCAACATATCGCCCGCGCCCTTGAGCAGCAGCGCAGTGAGCACCATCGTTGCACCGACGGTAACGACATAGGTTTCGAACAGGTCGGCGGCCATACCGGCGCAGTCACCCACGTTGTCGCCAACGTTGTCGGCGATCACCGCCGGGTTGCGGGGATCGTCTTCCGGGATACCCGCTTCGACCTTGCCGACGAGGTCGGCACCGACGTCTGCGGCCTTGGTGAAGATGCCGCCGCCGAGACGCGCGAAGATCGAGATCAACGAAGCGCCGAAGGCCAGCGCGGTCAGCGCCTCGATCACTGCGCGGTCGTTGGCTGCCATGCCCATCCGGTCGGTCAGCACATAGAAGAACACCGAGATGGCGAGCAGCGCGAGGCCAGCCACCAGCAGCCCGGTGATCGCCCCGGCGCGGAACGCCAGCGTCAGGCCCTGCTGCAAGCCTTCGCTTGCCGCCTGCGCGGTGCGCACGTTGGAGCGGACCGAGATGTTCATCCCGATGAACCCGGCAACGCCGGACAGGATCGCGCCGAGCACGAAGCCGGTGGCGCTGATCGGGCCGAGGAAGAACGCGACAAGCACGGCCACGACCACGCCGACGATGCCGATCGTGGTGTATTGGCGCTTGAGGTAGGCTTGTGCGCCTTCCTGGATGGCCCCGGCGATTTCCTGCATTTTCTCACTGCCGGCACTCTTCCCGAGCACCTGGCGGCTGGTCACGAAGCCATAAACGACTGCGAGCAACCCTAGAACGATGGCTGTCAAAACGAGATTCACGAACATCCCCCTGCAATTATCATGCGGTTTGCTGCCACGGGCTGTTACCTCGCGGCTCGGGGCGTGGGTATAAGGGCGCGACAAAGAGGCGCAAGCCCAAAACCCGGGGCTGTGCCCCGCTCATTGGTACTACTTTTGAGAGCCGTGCTGGTAGCCGAGCCGTTCATCCGGATTTGGAGGCTTGCCGTCGAGCAGCAGCGCGCTGTCCTGGCGGTCCACAACTTCACCGATCCGGTGGGCCGGCACGGGCGGCTGGACGCCATCGGGCGCGGTGAACAGCAACTGGTAGTCTTCACCCCAGCGCAGCGCTTCGGAGCGGCGATCTTCGGGCGTGGCGATCGGCACGGCTGCGGTTTTGATCGCGATCGTGACCCGGCTTGCCTCGGCCATCCGCGACGCATCGAGCAGCACGCCGTCCGAAACGTCCATCATCGCGCTGGCAATCGGCGCAAGCGCTTGTCCTGCCGACAGGAGCGGCACCGGGCGGCGATAAGCGGTGCTGTCTTTGCCACTCGCATCCCGCAATGCCTCCAACCCCAGCATCGCCGCGCCGACCGGGCCGGTGATCCAGACCGCATCCCCCGGCCTGGTGCCGCTTCGCGACGGGACCGGCGTGTGCGTCGCGGTGCCGACAGCGGTCAGCCCGAATGCGTGCGGCGGCCCGCCGGACACGGTATCCCCGCCGAGCAGGGGCACGTCGTAGGCATTGAGGACCTCAGCCAGGCCGTCGGCGAACCGCGCATCGTCCTGGCCCAGCATGAAACCGAGCAGCACGCCGAGCGGCTGCGCGCCCTTGGCTGCGAGGTCCGACAGGTTCACCGCCACCAACTTCCACGCGACGTCGGCCATGTCCTGATCGGGCAGGTAGTGAACGCCTTCGACCATCATATCGTGGGTCAGCACCAGCGTTTCGCTGCCAAGCGAAAGCACCGCGCAATCGTCCAACAGCCCGCGTGCGGCGGGATCGGCGGCGATCTGCCGCAGTGTGTCGATGAAGGCGGCCTCGCCGCTCAGCGCGCGTCCTTGGCCAGTGCGTCGAGCACGCCGTTGACGAACTTGGCTTCGCGGTCGTCGAAGAAGGCCTTGGCGACGTCGACGTATTCGCTGATCGCGCTCGCCACCGGTACGTCGGGTCGGGCGAGCAGTTCGTAGGTGCCGCAGCGCAGGATCTGGAGCATCGTCTTGTCGAGCCGCGCCACGGTCCACCCGCTGGCAAGCTTGGCGGAAACCTGTTCGTCGAGCTCCTCCCGCCGCGCGATCACGCCCCGCACCACATCGTCGAAGAAATCGGTCTCGGCCCCGGCGTAGGCAGCGTCGGCGAACTCCTCGTCGTCGATCGTCGCGCCAAGGCGGTGCTGGTGGAACTCGTCCAGCAGCTTGGCGGTCGCGGTGCCTTCCATCTGGAACTGGTAGAGCGCCTGGACCGCGGCGAGGCGGGCGGCCGAGCGGGCCTGGCTGCGCTTGGGGGTGTTCACTTGAGCCTCACTTCGATCGATTTGGCGTGCGCCGGCAGCCCTTCGGCATGGGCCAGCGCGGCAGCAGCAGGGCCGATCCGCCGGAAGGATTGGTCGCTAAGCTCGATAAAGCTCGTGCGTTTCATGAAATCGAGCACCGACAGCCCGCTGGCGAACCGCGCGCGCCGCCCAGTGGGCAGCACGTGGTTGGGTCCGGCGACGTAATCGCCAACCGCTTCGGGTGCCATTCGCCCGATGAACACGCTGCCCGCGTGGCGCACTGCGTCGAGGAACGGTTCGGGCTGGGCCATCGCCAGCTCGATGTGTTCGGCAGCGAGCGCGTTGGCGAGCGGGATCGCCTGCTGGAGGTTTTCGACCACCACGATCACACCGTGATCGTTCCAGCTTGGCCGTGCAACGCTTTCGGTCGCGAGCTTGGACAACTGCGCGTCGACTGCCGCTGCAACCATGTCGGCAAACGCGGCATCGTCGGTGATGAGGATCGATTGCGCGTCGGGGTCATGCTCGGCCTGGCTGAGCAAGTCGGCAGCGATCCAGTCGGGATCGTTCGCTCCGTCGGCGATCACGAGGATTTCGCTCGGGCCGGCAACCATGTCGATCCCCACCACACCGTAGAGCTGGCGCTTGGCCTCCGCGACCCACGCGTTGCCCGGGCCGGTGATCACATCGACCCGGGCGATCCGCTGCGTGCCGTAAGCGAGCGCGGCGACCGCTTGCGCGCCGCCGACGCGCCAGATCTCGTCCACCCCGGCGATATGTGCTGCAGCAAGCACCAACGGGTTGGTCTGCCCGTTGGGCGTGGGGGTGACGACAGCCAGCCGCTCGACCCCGGCGACCTTCGCGGGGATCGCGTTCATCAGCAGCGAAGATGGATAGGCCGCGCGCCCGCCGGGAACGTAAAGCCCCGCGGCATCGACCGGCCGCCAGCGCGCGCCGAGCCGGACGCCTGCGGAATCGACTTCGTCGCGATCGGCGGGGACTTGCGCAGCGTGGTAGGCGCGGATGCGTTCGGCGGCGAGATCGAGCGCATCGCGCAGCTGCGGATCGAGTGCGTCGTATGCCGCGCGGCAATCCTCGGGCGATATTCGCCAGTCGGCTTCGCTCGCCAGCGGGTGAGCGTCGAACTTCTCGGTCAGTTCAGCGAGAGCAGCATCGCCTTCGGCCTTCACTCGCGCGAGGATCGCAGCGACGTCGCTCGCGACATCGCCCGCGCTCTCGCGACGGTCCTCGACAATCGCGGCGAACGCTGCGTCGAAACCAGGGTCGCTGATCTTCAGGCGCTTCATGCCGCGATCTCGCGGAACCTGTCGACCAGCGCGGCAACCCGCGGATCGGTTTTGAGCGCCGCGCGGTTGACGATCAGCCGAGCAGTGATCTCCATGATAGTCGAAACCTCGACCAGCCCGTTGTCCTTCAGCGTCTGCCCGCTGGATACGAGGTCGACGATCCGGCCCGCGAGGCCCAGAGCCGGGGCGATCTCCATCGCGCCGTTCAGCTTCACGCATTCGGCTTGTACGCCGCGCACTTCGAAGTGGCGGCGGGTGAGATTGGGGTACTTGGTGGCGACGCGCACGTGACTCGCCCCGTCGATCGAGGCCGCGCCGTCAGCCGGTTCGGCAACCGACAGGCGACAATATCCGATGTCGAGATCGACCGGCGCGTAGAGGTCCGAATAGTCGAATTCTTCGATCACGTCGGCGCCAACGATCCCGACCTGCGCCGCACCGTGCGCAACGAACGTCGCGACGTCGAACGCGCGCACCCGGATCACTCGCATCGCCGGGTCGTCGCAGGCGAACGAAAGCGAACGGTTGGCCTTGTCGTGGAAGCCCGCTTCGGGCACGACGCCCGCGCGCGCCATCAGCGGCAGCGCCTCGTCGAGGATACGGCCCTTGGGGACGGCGAAGGTCAGCGGAACGGACATGGCGCGGCGCACTTAGGGCGCGCAGGTGGAAAGGGCAACGTCAATGGCCGATCAAGGCGAAAAGCCGAGCTATCAGTTTGTCGATATCGACGCGAGCGGGCCGGGCGCGGTGGAGACGGCTTTCGCCAACCAGGTCGCCTATTGTGAGCACGCCGGCGCGCCGGTTACTGCGCGGGTGGTGGGAGCCGTGGCCAAGCTGGTCGAGAGCGATACGCCCGGCGCGCTGCTCGACCGGATCCGCAAGTGGCAGGGCGCGCCGCTGGCCGATGCGCTGCCGCTGCGCGTCGCGGGCGGGATCCATGCGCTTTACCTGTCAGGCCAGCAGCCCGAGCTGCGCGGAATTTACGAACGCCCTTCGGCCGACGATGTTGCGCTGGTGGGCGATGCGATCCGCGCGCACGAAGCGCCGCTGATGGCGTGGCTCGCCGGGCCGCCGCAGACCAACGAAGCGGGCCGGTCGAGCAACTTTGCCGCTGCAATGCTGTGGCTGGCGAGCAAGGGCTTGCCGCCGCGCTTCGAATGCCGCGAGATCGGCTCGAGCGCGGGGATCAACCTGATGATGGACCGCTACGCCTACGACCTTGGCGGCACGACCACCGGACCGGCGAGTCCGGTGATGCGTTTTGCGCCCGAGTGGAAGGGCGATCCGCCTCCCCAGCGCGATATCGAGATCGTCTCGCTCAAGGGTTGCGACGTGACCCCGGTTGACCTGACCGATCCGGCACAGGCCTTGCGGCTCAAGGCGTATATCTGGCCCGAACACACCGTGCGCTTCGACCGGCTGGAAGCGGCAATTGCTGCGGCGACAGAGAAAGCGCCCGACATCGTCAAGATGAACGCCGCCGATTTCGTCGAGGCGGAACTGGCCAAGCCGCAGGAGGCGGGCACCACTCGCGTGCTGATGCACTCGATCGTCTGGCAATACGTGCCCAAGGACCAGCAGGAGCGGGTGCGCACCGCGATGGAGGAGGCGGGGGCCGAGGCCAGCGCGGACAAGCCACTGGCATGGATCGCGTTGGAGGCCAACCGCGACACCCACCGCCACGAACTGCGCGTGCGCTACTGGCCGGGCGGCGAGGGCGAAGCGTTCCTGGCGCAAGCACACCCGCACGGCGCATGGATCAAGTGGATCGACGAGTAGCGCTTAGGGTGTTTCGGCGGGATGCAGACTTTCTGCTATCGACCCGAATACGGAATGTCAGCATATGGGCCGAAATCTACCGGGAGGCGGCGAAAGCCAAACGTCGCTCAATCGATCGACTGAAATCGGCAGCAGAGAATTGGGAGCGCTTAACCGCCGCATACGACCGGATCAACGAGCCGTTGCCCGACCGGTACAAGAAGCGTCTGAAGGACAGGTTCTATCCGAGGCTTGTTGACGGCGCCCGCCAATAATCGGGACGTGAGTCAAGGGGGGTGTGAGCCTGATCTTGATGCCAATTGATCAATCTCGTTAAAGGCGGTGTAACCGCGATCGACGTTGACCGAACCGGTCCAAGCAGAAGTGCAGGAACGGCAAAGTCGGGCCGTGTCTGATTTTTGGATTATGTAATGCGTGAAGGTGATTCATTTGCTATCTAGTATTAAAAATAGTAATATTGCAGGCATAGCGCAGAATATTAATATAGCTGATGCAGATAAAGCGTACTTGTACAGAATGCTATTTCTTTCGAATTCTAATTCTCGATCTTTCTTCGAATTCAACATGTAATATATTTTCAAATCAATTACCACTATTGCAGTCATGATGAATAGTGCGTTAAAGTATGGCGAATTACCCTGAAAAGGGAGTACATTTGGGTGCCTTATTTGCAGATATGATGAAAAACAAATAGATAAGACAAATGTGCTATAAATAGATGCTGACAACCTCTTACTCAACTGACTCGCCTCTTCCCGAGATCTGATCCCCAAGAAAGGAGAGTACGAATTACGCCATACCCAGTGAATTGAAATGTAGAAATCTATTACAAAATCAATCATGATGCAATTTCCGACACATCCTAAGGAGTTTAGTTGTCATTGGATGACATCACTTCTTCAATACCAAGCGAATCGGCGACTGGGGTCAAAAGCGGACGAGCAGGTAACGACCCGATTGCGGACAAGGTCGCGGCCTGCCACCATCTGCAAATGACGACACGGCAGCTTGAACTCATACGATGGTCCCTGTTTTTCGCTGCTGGCGCTTGCGGGGGAGCACTTGTGCATTATCAACCCCGCGGCGGATTGGGAGTCTTACTATTCTTTGGAAGCCTGCTTCTCGGCATTCCTAGCGCAATGCTGTCGCTTCACCTGCAACCGCCGAAATGGTTTCAGTTCTTGGAGCGCCCAAAGCGTTAGGTCCGCTTCCCACCCCATGGCGGTCGTTCCGGCTGGACGAGCCTCGTTCCGAAAGCGGTCGTTTCGATAGCCGGGAACCCGCTTCCAAAGTTCATTCCGTCTTCGCCAGGAATTCGTCCATCGCAGCGTTGACCGCGTCGGGCGCTTCCCACGGCACGAAGTGGCCGTAGCCCGGCACTTCGACCAATGTCATGTCGGTGACGACGTCGCCGAGGCCGAGAAGGTTTTCAGGCGGCAGGGCAATATCGTCCATGCCCCAGATCACCAGCGTGGGGATCGACAGCGGCGGCAGCGTCGGCGGCGCCCAACCTTGCGGGATTTCGTAAGGTGCATCGAGCGGCGGCACGTCGATCTGCGCCCCGCGGTACCAGTTGAGCATTCCGAACGCAGCTTCGCGATCCTGCCAGTCGGCCAGCAGCATTTCGCGCTCTTCCGGCTCCATCGCATCGGAGCGATCCCACCTGATTTCCTGCTGCAACAGCGCGGCGAGGCCGTGCTCGCGCACCAGCGTATCGTTCGCGGTGTCCCTGAACCCACGCATGTACTGGCTCGCCTCGCGCTGGACGGGGTTGGTGTAGAGCAGCCGCTGGAACACCGCCGGATGCGGCGCATTGGCGATCACCGCGCGGATAACCCGGCCATTCATCTGCCCGCCCAGCGCCACGCCCCAGGCAATTGCGCCGCCCCAGTCGTGGCCGATCACCGTGAAGGTATCGACCCCCAGCGCATCGGCGAGCAGGAATACATCGCCGATCAGCTTGTCGGTGGTGTAGGATTCGACGTCCTGCGGCTTCGACGATCCGCGATAGCCGCGCTGGTCGGGTGCGATGCTGCGATAGCGATCGGAGAAATGCGCGACCTGGTTGCGCCAGGTGCGGTGGCTTTCGGGAAAGCCGTGGAGGAAGATCAGCGCGGGCGCATCGCGCGGCCCTTCGTCGACCACGTCGAGTTCGATCCCGTTGGCGAGCGCAACGCGCTTCATCTCCATGCCTACTCTCCCTTGAGGCGCTCCATATACCCTTGCGCGACCATTGCCGCGACCTGGTCGAACAACTGATCGGGGGTGCGGCGAAGCTCGCCCAGCGCCTCTTCCGAACCGCGCGCAACGATGATCTCGCGCGTTCCGGCAGCGATGGCGTCGAGCATTGTCTTCGCCGCGTCTGCCGGATCGATCCCTTCATCGATCGCCTTGTCGCTCTTGCCACGCGCCGAGCCGTCGGCGGTGAGCGCGTTGCGGCTGACGTCGGTGCGGATCGAGCCGGGGTAGATCGTGTGGACCTGCACCCCGGTCTGCGACAGTTCGCCGCGCAGCGCATCGCCATATCCCGCAAGGCCGAACTTGGCGGCGGAATAGGCGGTGCGCATCGGCACCCCGACCTTGCCCGCGATCGAGGAAATGAACGCAAGGTGGCCACGGCCGCGCGCGGTCATCGGGCCGATCAGGCCTTGGGCGAAGGCGATCTGGGCGATCAGGTCGACCTCGATGATCTCGCGATAGACCTGCATTGCGGTTTCGACCGCTGCCGAACGCTGCGAGATTCCGGCATTGGCGACCGCGAGGTCGACGCCGCCTTTCCATTCGAGTGCTTTCTTGGTTGCTTCGGCCAGCGCCGCATCGTCGCGCACGTCGAACGGCAACACCAGCGTGTCGGTAGATATGTCGCCTGCCACTGCGGCGAGCCGCGCTTCATCGCGCCCGGAGAGGATGACGTGCCCCCCACGTGCGGCCCATTCGCGGGCGAGCGCGGCGCCGATGCCGCTCGATGCGCCGGTGATCCAAGCAGTCTGGTCGGTAAAGCTCATGGGTTGCTCACTGTGTTGGGGCGGTCGGGGAGGGGGATGAATTCGTCGCTGTCGCCGGGCACCTGCGCGAAACGCCCGGCGCGCCAGTCGTCCTTGGCCTGGTTGATCCGCTCGCGGCTGGAACTGACGAAATTCCACCAGACGTGGCGCTTGGTCGTGAAGGCTTCGCCGCCGAGCAGCATCACGCGCCCGCCGGCCTCCGACGATAGCCGCATCGCGGCGCCGGGGGTCAGCACGGTCAGTGCAAACGGTTCGAGCGACTGCCCGTCGATACTCGCTTCGCCGCCGACCAGCATCACCGCGCGCTCGTCCGCCTCGGCATCGATCGGAAGGCTGCCGCCGGGGGCAAGCACGATCTCGGCATAGATCGTTTCGGCGTAAGTCGTGGTCGGCGCGGTCTTGCCCCACAGGCTGCCCATGATGACGATCGCCTTGGCGCAATCGTCCTCGACCACGGGCAGGTCCCGCACCGCTTCGAACGCCGGGTCGATTTCCTCGCGCCCGTCGGGCAGCGCGAGCCAGGTCTGCATCCCGTACAGGCGCGGGCCTGCGTCGCGTTCCGCCTGCGGGCTGCGCTCCGAGTGGACGATCCCGCTGCCTGCGGTCATCAGGTTGACTTGCCCGGGGCGGATCGTCGCGAAGCTCCCGATGCTGTCGCGGTGGTCGATCGCGCCTTCGAACAGCCAGGTGACGGTGGCGAGGTTGATGTGTGGATGCGGGCGCACGTCCATCGCCTGACCGACGTCGAGCCGGGCCGGGCCGAACTCGTCGACGAAGATGAACGGGCCGACCATCGTTCGGCCCTTGGTCGGGATCGCGCGGCGTACCTTGAACCCGCCGAGGTCGTGGGTGACGGGGGCGATCGTTTCGAGATTGCTCACCATGCTTCTCCCGGTGCGACGGCGCGGATAGCCAGCGCGTGGACTCGTTGGCCGGGAATGTCGCCCAGCGCGGCGTTGACCATCCGCTGTCGTTCGAGCCGCGACTTTCCGACGAACGATTCGGATTCGATCACGACAGTGAAGTGCGATTCGCCACTGCCGTCGTCACCGGCATGGCCGTGATGCTTGGCGCTGTCATTGATGACTTCGAGGCGGATGGGGGTGAACGCCGCATTCAGCAGGTCGTTCATTTCGTTTTGCAAGGGACCGGTCATGTCCGCCGATTTGGGGGTTCACAAGCGTCATGTCCATGCCCATCCTTGTGCGAATGCGGGAAACGCGATTCCACGGACGACACGAAGATACCGGGCGCACCTGCGATGCCACCGGCTGCAACGAACCTGGCGAGTACCGTGCGCCGGGTGTGCTGCCGGCCGGTTTTGACGGGCCGGGCGAATGGCGCTGGTTCTGCCTCGACCATGTTCGCGAGTTCAATTCCGAATACGACTGGTTTGAAGGGATGAGCGCGGAAGAAATCTGGGAAGCGCAGTCGCCGGGTGCCGGGTGGAGCAATTCGAGCACCGCACGTGCATTCCGCGCCGATGGCGGAGCGGGCGGCGTGCCGAGATGGGCCGACTTCGACGATCCGCTCGAAGCAATCGGGGCGCGGGCGGCGGATATCCGCCGCAGGGCCGATGCCAACGCGCACTATGCCCGGTTTACCCCGCGCGAACGCGAAGCCTTGAACGCGATGGACTTGTCGCCGTCGGTTGATCGGCGCGGGCTGCGGCGGCGCTATTCGGAATTGGTGCGGCGCTACCACCCCGATCGCAATGGCGGTGACCGCAGCCACGAGGCGCGGCTGGGCCGCGTGGTCGAGGCCTACCAACTCCTCAAAGGCAGCTCCGCCTTCTCCTAAGCCTTCTGCGCCTCGGCGATCAGCCGCATGTCGATCGCCTTGGCCGCCTTGTAGGCATCGCGTTCGCGCAGCCGCGCTGCATAGGCTTCGAACGAAGGGCGCGTCGGGATCGACTTGAAAGCCAGGCCCCAGTCGACTGCGCTGCCGACATAGACGTCGGCCATCGTGAACCGGTCGCCGCAGACATAGTCGTGTTCGCCCAGCCAACCGTCGATCGCGTTGATCGTCCGTTCGTAAGTCCCGAAGCCAGCCATGCCCTCGCGCTCGGGAGCGACTTCCCAGCCCATGCTGTTTGCCACCACTGCCTGCTCGAGCGGCCCCGCTGCGAAGAACAGCCAGCGGAAGTAGTCGGCCTTCTCTTCAGCGTTCGGCAAGAGCTCGGGCGCGGTCATTTCGGCGAGGTAGTGGCAGATCGCCGCCGCTTCGGTGACGACGTGATCGTGCGAGCCGTGGTGGTGGATGATCGTCGGCACCTTGCCCATCGGGTTGGCGGCAAGGAATTCGGCGGGCTTGGCCTGCCAGTCGACCAGCACGGTGTCGTAGTCGGCACCTGCTTCGTGCAATGCCCATCGCGCGATCTGCCCACGGCTCATCGGGTTGGTGTAGAACGTATAGTCGGCCATTTCAGCCCTCCCTCAGTTTCCGCCAGCGAGCGGCACCTTCTTCGCCGTAGATCCGCACCACGTCCTTGCCCGAGTAGAACACCGGGAAGGATTCCGCGCCGTCCGGAATCACGACCCACGGCTGCTTGCTTTCGGTGAAGATGTGAACGTCGGGCGGACAGGCCGCGCGTTCGTCGAGTGTGCCGACACGGATGAAGTTCGCCTTGTCGCCAGCCCCGCCATAGTGGCTCCACAATGCGACTTTGCAGTTCGGGCAGCGGAATATCGGTTGACCCTTGCCGCTGGCCGAAGGCGTGTCGATCCGTTCGGGCTTTCCGCAGATCAGTTCGACCCTGTCAGCCTCGATCACCGCGTTGACCGCGAATGCGCTGCCGGTCTCGCGCTGGCACCAGGTACAATGACAGCAATGTACGACGATCGGATCGTCGGTCAGGCGATAGCGGACCGCGCGGCACGCACATCCTCCTTCGTGTTGAGCCATCACCAGGTTCCTTCCTTCATTGCCTGCTGCCGTTCCGCCTCGCGTTCGCTCTTACTCGGCTCAGGGCCGAACGGCGGGTAGGGCGGGAGCGGCCCGGCAGGCACATAGGTGGCGATCACGCTGCCTTTGGCGGTGACCTTGTGATCGACCATTTCGAGCATCGCGGGCGGCGTACCTTCGCCGAACAGACGTTTGCCATGGCCCAGCGTGACGGGAAAGGTCATCAGGATCAGCTTGTCGAGCAATCCGGCGGCGAGAAGGCCGGGATAGATCGTGCTCGATCCCTGGATGATGAGGTCGGGGCCTTCGCTCTGCTTGAGTGTCGCGACTTCGTCGATGCCGGAGAGTTTGTGGCTATTGACCCATTCCAGCGGAGCATTGCGACGGGTCAGCACATGCTTTCCTGCGCGGGTGAAGGCCTCTCCCATCGACGCCTCATCGCCTTCGACATAGGGCCAGTAGGCAGCGAAGATATCGTAGGTTCGCCGCCCCAATAGCAGGTCATATTCGCCAGCGAACAGCGATCCGATCGTCTCGCCGATTTCGTCGTCCCACGCCTTGAACACCCAGCCGCCCTGGTCGAAGCCGCCGGTGGAATCCTCGCTTGGCCCGCCCGGGGCCTGCATCACACCGTCGAGCGAGAGGAATGCGGCTCCGGTGATCTTGCGCGTCATGGCTCAGCCTCCTCTTCGCGCCGCCTCGATCGCGGCCACGTCGATCTTGCCCATTGTCATCATCGCTTCGAAGGCGCGCTTCGCTTCGTCGCCTCCTGCGGCCAGCGCTTCTGTAAGCGTGCGCGGGGTGATCTGCCAATTGAGTCCCCACTTGTCCTTGCACCAGCCGCATGCGCTTTCCGCGCCGCCATTGGCGACGATCGCGTTCCAGTAGCGGTCGGTTTCGGCCTGATCGTCGGTTGCGATCTGGAAACTGAATGCTTCGGTCTGCGGAAACGCCTTGCCGCCATTGAGCCCGAGACACGGCACGCCGAACACCGTGAACTCAACCGTCAAAACGTCTCCCGCCTTGCCGTCGGGAAAGTCGGCGGGGGCCCGGTGAACGCCGGTCACTTCGCTTTCGGGAAAGGTCTCGGCGTAAAACTGCGCGGCTTCCAGCGCGTCGCGGTCGAACCAGAGGCAGATGGTGTTCTTTGCGGTCATCGCGGTTACTCCTTGAGCGCGCCGACCAAGGCGAACGGAGCTCCCTGCGGGTCGATTCCCTGCACGATGTGATCTCCGCCGGGCACCTCGTGCGGCCCAGTCGTGACCTGGCCACCACCCTTGGCAATCTCGTAAATCGCGGCCGTAATCGAAGGTACGCGGAAGTAGTAGGTCCACGCTGGATCCGGCATCGTTTCGGGCTTGCCGAAGATCGCACCGATGGTCATGCCATCGTGGGCGATGAACTGGTACTTGCCCATCGGCCCCATATCCATAGGCTCTGGCAGCGACCAGCCGAACAGGGCGGTGTAGAGTTCGATTGCAGCGGACGGATCGGCGGTCGCCAGTTCGTTCCAGGCGCACCGCTGCGGTTCATTCTCAGCCCAGACGTCGCTTTCCGCGTCGGGATTGTCGGGTGGCGGGGTGGGAGTCATCAGGTAGAGCGGTGCGCCTTGTGGGTCGGCGACCATCGCCATCCGGCCCACGCCTGCCATATCCATCGGTCCCATCTGGATCGTGCCGCCAGCGTCAGTGACCGCACACGCCGCCGCGTCGACATCGAGCACATGGACATATCCGAACCAGCCAGCTCTCGCACCGTGGTCGTTCATCTCCTGCGTGATTCCGAGGACGCCACCCGCAAAACCGCCGTCACTGCGATTGATCATACGGTAGTCCATTGTGCCGTCTGGAACCGAATTCTCGGCATCGATATCCCACCCGACAACGGCGTCGTAGAATGCCTTGGCTCCGGCGGGATCCGGGGTCATCAGTTCGTACCAGATGAATGCTCCGCGATCGTCTCCCATTGCTGGCTCTCCTCGTTCCCAGTTGCGAATCGACGCTTGCGAACGTTGCGCGTAAGAGTTACAAAAAACAACTATGAAGTTACAGAACAATACTAAGATCGCGGAGTCCACTCACGGTCGGTGGTACGGCGATGCCTGCGGCGCGGCCTTTGCGCTCGAGGTTCTTGGCGAACGCTGGGCGATGTTGATTGTGCGCGAGCTGCTGCTGGGTCCGCGGCGATTTTCGCAATTGCGTCACGCGCTGCCGAAGATCAGCGCCCGGGTGCTGACCGAGCGGCTCGAAAGCCTGATCGCCAACGAAGTAGTCGAACGGCAGGAAATCACTGAACCCGCTGCGGCGCAATTCTATGCGCTGACCGAATGGGGCCGGGCTGCTGAGCCGGCGCTCCTCGCGCTGTGCCGTTGGGGCTTGGCGGCCCGCGCACACGATCCTTCGATCGGCACATCGCCTGTGGCAGCACTGCTGTCTCTCAAGGGAAACTATTGCGGCACTTCGGCCAGCGAGGAAATCATGCTTGGCTTCGAGATCGGCGGAGCGCGCTTTCTCGCCCGTCTGGGAGAGACGATGGAGGTTTCGCGCGGCGACTTTGCCGAGGCACAGGCGGTGGTTTCGGCACCCGATCCGATGCCGATCCTCGCCGCATTCTATCGCGAGAGCCCACCGCAGGGCGTGTTCGGGGCGCCGACCGTTCGCGGAGATGCCGCTCTCGCGAGAGCGGCTGCGCAACGCTTCCGCTTTCCAGACCGGCTGACATCCTGAACTCCGCTTGGGCGGCCAACAGCAAAAATGCCAGCGCATCGCGCTTGCGAGGAGCGACGCCCGCGTCTAGTCCCCGGGCGAGATGAATGACATGACCGACGCGCTCGACACTTCCCACAAGACCATCCTGCCCGCACCTGACACCGAAGTCAGCGTGCGCGAGACTTTCGGCATCGATGTCGACTGGACGGTGCCCGCATTCAGCAAGGCCGACCAGCGCGTGCCCGACCTCGACGAGAACTACGTGTTCGATCCGGATACGACACTCGCGATCCTGGCGGGGTTTGCGCACGACCGGCGGGTTATGATCCAGGGCTATCACGGCACCGGCAAGTCGACCCACATCGAGCAGGTCGCCGCGCGGCTCAATTGGCCGTGCATCCGCATCAACCTCGATGCGCACATCAGCCGCATCGACCTCGTCGGCCGCGATGCGATCGTGCTGCGCGATGGGCTGCAGGTCACCGAATTCCGCGAAGGGCTGCTGCCGTGGGCGCTGCAGCACCCGGTTGCGCTGGTGTTCGACGAATACGACGCCGGCCGCCCGGACGTGATGTTCGTGATCCAACGCGTGCTCGAGCAGCAAGGCAAGCTGACCCTGCTCGACCAGAATCGGGTGATCCGGCCCGATCCCCATTTCCGCCTGTTCGCGACCGCCAACACGGTGGGGCTGGGCGATACCAGCGGGCTCTATCACGGCACGCAGGCGATCAACCAGGGGCAGATGGACCGCTGGAACATCGTCGTCGGCCTCAACTACCTGCCCGCCGAGACCGAGCAGGAGATCGTCGCGGCCAAGAATCCCGACACCGATGCCAAGACCATCGCCGACATGATCAAGGTCGCCGATCTCACGCGGCAGGGGTTTATCAACGGCGATATCTCGACCGTGATGAGCCCGCGCACGGTGATCACTTGGGCGCAGAACGCGGCAATCTTCAACGATATCGGGTTCGCCTTCCGCCTGTCGTTCCTCAACAAGTGTGACGAGGCCGAGCGAGTGCTGGTGGCCGAATACTACCAGCGCGTGTTCGGCGTGGACCTGCCCGAAAGCGTGGTCGCCAAGAACTGACCGAAGGTAGCTCAAGGGTTACGCCTCATGGCCGGTAAGGGTGACGGAACTACATTCTTGCGCTCGTTCTATTGCGGCACATTCGTGCTTAACCTGCTGTTATGGTTAAGTTTCGCCTGCGAATCGTGTCGAAATGACGACCAGCCGAACTACCGGGTAGGTTGCATTCATTCCCTTCAGGCGTAGGCTTGTGCGACATTCGCGCCATATGCGCGTCCGTACGAAAGTTGAGCAAAGGGGGGATACCAATGCGCAATTTCGATTTGGCCCGGGAGATTCGGGACACCAATGAGCACGCCCAGGGAACGCTAGTCAGCCGGGGTGGAGGGCTGCCCGATTTCGTCCTGCCGCATACTACGCCGCAAGTGTTGGGCATCGACTTGACCCATGTAATCCATACCGCGGATGTCGGTGTCGACATGTCGGCCGCAAAAGGCGGCAACGGCGGCGGAGGCGGTAAGCCCGGCGGTGGCGGTGGCGGTGGTGGTGGCGGTGGCTATACGCCGCCCGCGTCGTATACCAGCGGTGCCGACGGCGCTTACAACATCACGATCGAGTTCACCGGCGATGGCTGGACACAGGAACTGGTCAATATTTTCGAGCGCGCTGCGGACTTCTATTCGCAGCTGATCGCTGGCGATGTTGCCGATGTGAAGGTGATCGGCGCCGGGAAGCCGCGGACGGTCGACGATATCGTTATCCAGGCGGAAATCACAGCGATCGACGGGACCGGCGGTATTCTCGGCCAGGCGGGCCCGACATCGGTCCGCACGCAAGGCTCGCTTCCGGCGACCGCGATCATGCAGTTCGACGTGGCCGACGCGAACGACTTCAATGCACTCGGCCTGTTCGACGACATCGTGTTCCACGAAATGGGCCACAGCCTCGGCTTCGGTTCGATCTGGGACATGCTCGGGCTGGTCGATACGAACAACTTGTTCACCGGCACGCTGGCGAAGGCGCAATCAAATATCCAGTTCGGCACAACCAAAATCTATGTCGAGACCGATGGCGGAAGCGGTACTGCCGGATCGCACTGGGACGAGGCGACCTACGGCAACGAGATCATGACGGGGTATATCAACAACGTCGATTACCTGTCGCACATGACCGCAGCGTCGTATGGCGATCTCGGCTACGAACTGGCAGCCGATTATCTCTCGGTTGCTGACGGACAGGCCTTAGAGATCGTCCTCTGATTCGGGAGCGGACGTGTTGAATTGCGTCAGCCGGGGTTCAGCACATATCGGCTAGCGCTAACTGTATTGTCTTGATAATACAGTAGTGATGTCGCCGTTCGATTCATGGAAGAAGCAGGGGCGTGCCGGTCGCGAAGGCGACGGGCACCGCGGCTATTTCGCCCTCCACGATTCCTACGGCGACGGGCCGCTCGACGACGCGCAGTTCGATGAGTGGGACCATCGGCTCGATCGCGCCGCGCCGCTGTCCGACGATGATCTTGCTCCCGCTCGCAAGGGGCGCGGCAAGCTACGGTGGGCGGTGCGGATCGTGGCCGGGCTCATCGGCCTGTTCATCGTGCTGGTCGCGTGGCTGGCGGTTACCGCGCCGCTGTCCAAGTCGCTCCAGCCGATCGCCCCGCCGCAACTGACGCTACTTGCATCGAACGGAACGCCGATTGCGCGCAATGGCGCGAATATCGACAAGCCGGTCGAGATAGCAAAGCTCCCGAAATACGTGCCACAGTCGTTCGTCGCGATCGAGGACCGCCGGTTCTACAGCCACTGGGGGATTGATCCGCGTGGGATCGCCCGCGCTGCATGGTCGAACCTCACCAGCAACCGGACCGAAGGCGGCAGCACGATCACCCAGCAGCTCGCCAAGTTCACTTTCCTCACCCCGCGCCAGACGCTGGGCCGCAAGGCGCGCGAGATGCTGATCGCGTTCTGGCTGGAGGCATGGCTGAGCAAGGACCAGATCCTCGAGCGGTATCTCTCGAACGCCTATTTCGGAGACAATGCCTACGGCCTTCGCGCTGCCTCGCTGCACTATTTCTCGCGCGAACCCGAAGACCTCACCCGGTCGCAAGCGGCGATGCTCGCCGGGCTGGTGCAGGCTCCTTCCGCCTATGCGCCGACCAAGCACTACCAGCGGGCCGCCAACCGGATGAAGATGGTCGTCCAGGCCGAAGTCGAGACAGGGATGATCACCAGGGCGCAAGCTGCGCGGATCCGTCCGCCCAAATTGCACGTCCGCAACCGGCCCGATTTGCCGACCGGCACTTACTTTGCCGACTGGGCGCTGCCCCAGGCGCGCCAGATGACCCCCCAGGGCTATTCGCACGTCACTTTGACCACCACGCTCGACGCGCGGCTCCAGTCGATCGCCCGCCGGGTGGTCGAGCGGGCACCGGTCGGCAAGGCGCAAGTCGCGCTGGTAGCTATGCGCCCCAACGGCGAAGTCGTGGCAATGATTGGCGGCAAGGACTACGAAAAGTCGCCATTCAACCGCGCAACGCAGGCCAAGCGCCAGCCCGGTTCTACCTTCAAGCTGTTCGTCTACCTTGCCGCCCTGCGCTCGGGCATGACGCCGGATGACCGGATCGACAACATGCCGATCACCGAAGGCAGCTATCGCCCGCAGAATGCCGGAGGGAATTACTCGAAGACGATTTCGCTCGAGGACGCCTTCGCACACTCGAGCAACGTAGCCGCAGTCCGGTTGTTCAAGACCGTGGGCAGCGACAAGGTAATCGCGATGGCGCGCGATCTGGGCATGACCGGGCCGATGCCGGCTGGCGATCCCAGCCTTGCCCTCGGCACCGCATCGACCACGCTGATGCAGCTTACTGCCGCCTATGCGGGAGTGGCTGGCAATAGCTTTCCGGTGGAGCCCCACGCCTTCGTGCAATCGCAGGGTGGCTGGCTTGTGCAGGCGTGGAACTGGAGCAAGCGGCACAGCTTTTCGGCCAAGAACCATGCAGAGATCGAGCAATTGTTGCGCGCGACCATCAACAACGGAACCGGGCGTGCAGCGATGCTGTCCGTCCCGAACTACGGCAAGACCGGCACCACACAAGACAACCGCGACGCGCTATTCGTGGGCTTCGCCGGGGACCTGGTGGTGGGCGTGTGGGTCGGCAACGACGACAACACCCCGCTCAAGGGCATCCATGGCGGCGGGATCCCGGCACGCATCTGGCACGATTTCATGGTCTCGGCGCTGCGCGGCCCCGCTCCTGCGCCGGCGCCCCAACCGACCGCCAGCACCGATCCGGGCGGGCCGATCAAGCCGATGGATGTGCCGGAGCTCAAGGATATCCCGCTCGACGACAAGGGATCGCGGCTGCAGGTCGGGCAGGATGGAGTGACGGTTTCTACACAGGTCAACGGCATTCCAATCGACCTGCGCCTGGACCAGAACGGGCTCAAGGTTTCGCCCGGCCAGCCCACAGATGCGAACGCCGCTCCGCCCTCGGGCGGCAACTGAGCTCATTCGCCTTCGGACACCATCAGGATATTCATCACTGCGGTCGCAATGAGGCGCTTACGATCGTCCTGCCAGGCCTCGACCGTCAGGTTGGCATTGCGCCGTCCAAGCCGCACGATCCGCCCTTGCGCGAAGCTGGTCTTCGGCAATCCGGCGGAGAGATATTCGACCGTGATGTTGATCGGTTTGAGCAGGTGGACGCGTTTGCGCCGCTCGAGTTCGGTCCGAAGCGCAGCATAGCCTGCGGTTTCAAGCAGGCCAGCGGTTGCCCCGCCGTGAAGCGCGCCGGGGCGCCCCTCGATATCGTGAGAAAATTCGAGCCGCAGAACCGGGGTCTCGCCGGCATCGTCATCCACTGATATGCCGAGCGAGCGGGCGTAGGCGGTCAGCAATTCAGCCAATGATCCCCTCCGCCTTGATGTACATGAACACGCCCGCGATGTGCGCAACCGGATCGTCCGGATCGCCGTCGTGCGCGATCCCGTTGACGAACGCGGCGGAGCGGGTGCGGCGATAGCACCGAACCCGGCCGAACACCGAATTCCGTTCCTTTGCTGGGCGCATGTAGTCGACCCTGAGGTCGAGCGTTGCGACGGGCTTGAACACCCGGTTGGCGGTCCAGATCGCCATGCCCGAGGCCATGTCCATCAGGCTGACGATCGGGCCCGAGGCGAGCACCGGGCGCTCTTCGTCGCCCACCAGGTCCGCACGCCAGGGCAGCTCGAGTTCAACCCAATCTTCACCGCTGTCGACGTAACGCATCCCCAGCCAACCGGGATGGGCCCTGCGCATGACGTAGTGCGACAGGTATTTCGGATCGAAGGTTTCCGGGAAACTGGCCATCGGCGGCATGGGTGGCGGGCGTAGGGGGATATTACAACAATTTAATTTCGAAACGGGAACAACGCTCGGCAGGGTTCGCCAGCCGGGTGCGAAGGGGTCGCGCCCATCGAGGGAGACTTGCCCATGAACTTGCCGACGATCGAGCTTGCCAGCTTGCCCAGCCTTGAAACCATGACCGGAATCTTCGGTAGCCTGTCGCACTTTTCGACATCGTACACCGATGACCGCCTCGTGATCCTGATGGTCTACCTCTACGAACAGAGCAACGGGCTCGCACTGCTCGGGCTCTGACCGGGTGCGGATCGACCCGATCCTTGCCGAGCTGCGGAGCGACCCTGCTCCGCAGCTCCTTTCCGCCGAGCGCTTGAGGCAAGCGATGACCGCGTGGCACGCCCGCTCCGAGGTGGTCGCGGCGATGGACGCGATGCGCGACTACGCTGCCGGGGCTCCGCTGGCGGAGTGTCCGGTGCTCGAACCGTTGGTGCATGATCCGAAGGCCGCGCAGGCGTTTGTCGGCGACCTGGTCGAAACGGTGGTCGAGCAGATGCGGCTCGACCCGCTGGTGACGATACCGATGCGCTTCCAGTACGAGCACGGCTACGCGCTGGTCCAGGTCGCTGCGCAGGGTCCTGCGGCGCTGGCACTGACGATGCATGACGGGTTCGCCTTTTCGCAATGCCCGAAGCAGCAGACGATCGCCTTCGTCGATGCCGAGCGCCACGAGGTGTGCCTGGCGGGTAAGGCCAGGATCCGGCTGGTCACACGCAGCGGTGGTGACCAGCAGGCGCGCTTTGCTCACGAATCCCGGGAGTTCGAACCGGGCGATCGACTCGTGCAAGAAGGTTCGCGTTCGGCGCGAATGTTCGACTCGATCGATGGTCGGCTCGTCACGCTCCGCCTGTCGCGCACTGCGAACGACCCCGAGCCGAGCCGTGAATTCCGGATCGATACCGGCGAGTTGGTCCACCGCGCGTCAGGCGATCGCAAGTCGAGCCGCCGGTTGATGGCGCTGACAGTGCTGGCGCGGACGAAGCATCCCGACGCCGTGCCACGGTTGGTCGAGCTAACGCATTCAGGCGACCCGGACGTTCGCTGGCAGGCGCTGCGCGAATGCCTCGCGCTCGATACTGCAATCGGCTTCACCCGCTTGTGCGCAATTGCCCGCGAACCGTCCGATCCGCTGGCGGGCAATGCCGCAGCGCTGCGTGCACAGTTGGTTGCGCGCTATCCGCAACTCGCCGAACTGGAGCGCGAACCATGCCCCGCGTGATCGCGATCGCCGACGAAACGGAATGCTCGCTCGAGGAATGCCGCGATGCGATCGCGGCCGAAGGGTTCGATCCCAGCGATCGGGACAGCGTCGATGGTACGGCGCGCTGGCTCAAGCGGTTGGCCAACAACCGCACCTTCCTTGGCGATATTCTCGCAGCCGAACTCGCGCAGGCGGCGGCCAGCGACAGCGACAACGGCGGTTACGGACCGCAGGCGATCATGCTGTCTCCCGCGCGCGGTGGGTTTTTCCTGCGCGCCAACATCTGGCCGTCGGAGGATGAGCACATCATGCAAGCGAGCGGTGCGCAGGCGTTCGCCTACGGGTTGCCGCACGATCACAACTTCGATTTCCTGACCGTGGGCTATTTCGGGCCAGGCTACGCCAGCGACTACTACGAGTTCGACTACGAACGCATCGCCGGTTTTCCCGGCGAGGATGCGGGCTTGCGGTTCGTCGAGCGGGCGACCTTGAGTCCTGGAAAGATCATGCACTATCGCGCGCACCGCGACGTGCATGCGCAGTTTCCGCCAAGTTCGTTGTCGATCTCGCTCAATGTCATGGCGACCTGCCCGGTGCAGCCGTGGTTCGACCAATACGCTTTCGACACCGCGGCGGGCACGGTCGCACGGGTGCTGACAAGCGGAGCGAACGAGACGTTCATGCGCATCGCTGTGGGTTTGGGCAGCGAGGCGGCGAGGGATCTGGCAGCAGATTTCGCGGTCTGTCATCCAAGCGACCGCATGCGACTCGCATGTATCGAGGCGCAGGCCAGCGTCATGTCGTCGCGCGAGGAGCAGGACCGGCTGTGGCGCCGTGCGGAAGCGGCTGGCAGCCGGATGGTCGCCGTGGAAGCGAAGCTACGTCGTTCTGCGCTCGAAAGTATCCCCGCTTCCGGCTGAAAGCACGCGAGCGCCGGCCGACAACAGAATTCAGGCACAAAAAAACGGGGCCGGGGCCCCGTTCTTCTGAAATCGAACGTGCCGCCCGGTTTACGGGCTGACAGCGGTGTTGTTGTTGCTCGCGGCAATCACGACACCGGCGATAATCGCCGAAACGGCGAGAACAGCCAGAATGAGCGGGCCGCCTGCCAGCTTGCTCGTGTCCTTGGCCGGAGCCGAAGCGCGCGATGCCGGAGCGGCCTGAGCCATAACCGGAGCAACTGCCAGCGATACAGCAGCTGTGGCGGCTGCAATGTTACGGAACTTCATTCTAGTGTCTCCCTCTAGAAGCAATAAATTCGATCTGTGGAACGGCTTAAGGGATGTAAGGGCCTGAAGCAACCGCAAATGAGAGCAATTGCTTGTAAATTCCGCCCGGTTCCCTCGCGACAATCCAACCCTTTAACGTCCGGCCGATACGAATTCGATTACGTAAACCGACCGGGAATCACACTCTTGGCCCCTTAACGCTCGTATTTCCGGGGTGTTCCCGGAAAAAGAATGCGGATTCGGCACAGCGCGCCAAGCGCGTGCCGAATTGCCGAACGGGGTATCTCGCGGCCTAGAAGCCGATAGTTGACATTGAGTTAATGGCTCCCTGTCTCAGTTCGCGGATGCCTCGTAAAACTTCTCGCCGCCCACCCATGTTTGCAGCACATGGGTGGCGCGGATTTGTTCAGGCGAGGCCAACAACGGATCGCGGTCGACGATGACGAAGTCGGCCCATTCGCCGGGTTTGAGCTCGCCGAAGCGTCCCTCGGCGAATCCGGCCCACGCGCCACCAGCCGTATAGGCTGCCAGCGCGGTTTCTCTGGTGACCGTCTCCTGCGGCATCCACCCGCCGAACGGCTCGCCATTGGCATCGGTCCGGCTGATCGCCGCGGCGATCCCGGCGAATGGGTCGGGCTTTTCGACCGGCGCATCGGAACCGAATGCAAGATGCCCGCCAGCGGCTGCGATCGAGCGCCAGGCGTAGGCCCCGCCGAGCCGGTCCGGCCCCAGCCGGGCTTCAGCCATCAGCCGGTCAGAGGTCTGGTGCGTAGGCTGCATGGAGGCGATGATCCCGTGTTCTCCGAAGCGCGGAATGTCCGCCGGATCGACAATCTGCGCATGTTCGATTCGCCACCGCCGATCGCCCTTGTAAGTTTCGGAGAGTTCGTCGATCGCATCGAGCATTTCCGCATTGGCCGCATCGCCGATCGAGTGGACCGCGACCTGGAAATGGTCGAGCGCCGCGCGGCTCATCAGGTTCCGCAACTGGTCGCCCGTCAACCGCGGCAGTCCTGTGTTCTTCGGATCATCGGAATAGGGCTCTTTCAGCCACGCTCCGCGCGAACCGAGCGCGCCGTCGAGGTAGAGCTTCACGCCGCCCATGTGCAGCTTGTCGTTGTAGAGCCACGGTGTGGGTCCCGGTCCGCCGATCAGTTCCATCGCCTTGGTGCCCAGTGCGTAGGACATGATGCGGATCCGCAGCCCCCCCGAATCCCCGGCCCGGCGGAAGCTCTGCCAGTCCTCGATTGTCGTGCCCATGTCAGCCGCGGCGGTGACGCCATAGGACAGCAGCAATTGTTGCGCCTTGGCAAGCGCGAGGTCGCGATCGGCCGGGCGCGGTTCGGGCACGACCTTGTCGAACAGCGAGACCGCGCCATCGACGAAAACGCCTGCCGGTTGGCGCGAGCCGGGCAATCGCTCGATGTGGCCAGCCGGCACGTCCGCGGTCTTGGCGGTGATCCCGGCAGCGGCCATTGCGGCACTGTTGGCCCACTGTGCATGGCCGTCGGCGCGCTCCAGCAAGACCGGGCGATCGGGTACCACAGAATCGATTTCGGCCGCGGTCGGGAATCGGCCGAGTCCCCATTTCTCCTGATTCCAGCCGGATCCCAGGATCCAGCGGTGGTCGGGATTGGCGGCGGCGTAGGCTTTGATCTTGGCTTGCGCCTCGGCCAGCGAGGTTGTGTCGGACAGGTCGAGCGTCAGCAACGCAAAACCGATGCCCATTACGTGAAGGTGCGAATCGATCAGCCCGGGGAGGACGTATTCACCCTTGCCGTCGACAACGTAGGCCGGGTGTTCGGGTCGCTTGTCACCGCGTGCGAGTAACTGTTTGATACGCCCGTTGTTGTCGATCCAAATCCCGGTGAAACGGGTGACCTTGCCTTCGCGATCGACCGAAATTCCCTGGATGTTGTCGACCAGTGTGTCGGCATGAACCGATGCGGAGAGGAGGGCGATCAGGCCAGCAAGGGCAGCGGCGAACAATCGGAACTTCGGCATGACCCCATCCATAGCGGTTTTCCGGGCAGTGCAAAGCGTGGCAAATCGCGTGTTCCCCCGGCGCGCGGAATCCCCTAGGGCGCATCGCACGATGAGCCAGAGCAATACCGCCAGCCGCCCGGCAACCAACCTGCCGCTGACAATCGACGACGTTCGCGCAGCGCAAACACGCATTGCCGGCGCAGTGGTGCACACGCCCACGATGCACTCGATCACGCTGTCGCAGATTTGCGGTGCGGAGATCTGGCTCAAGTTCGAGAACCTGCAGTTCACTGCTGCTTACAAGGAGCGCGGCGCGCTCAACGCGCTTCTGCAGCTGACCGACGAGCAGCGTGCGCGCGGCGTAATCGCGGCCTCGGCGGGCAACCACTCGCAGGGGCTCAGCTACCACGGAACGCGACTAGGCGTCCCGGTAACGATCGTGATGCCGCGCACGACCCCGACTGTAAAAGTCATGCAGACCGAAAGCGTCGGTGGCAACGTCGTGCTCGAAGGCGAAACGTTCGACGAGGCCTACGCCCATGCGCGCAAGCTCGAGAAGGAACTGGGGCTGACGTTTGTCCATCCGTTCGACGATCCGAACGTGGCCGCGGGAGCGGGAACTGTCGCGCTCGAAATGTTCGCCGACGCGCCGGATCTCGATTGCATTGTCGTGCCGATCGGTGGCGGCGGGCTCATTTCGGGCATGTCGACCGTCGCCAAGTCGCTCGATCCGCCGCTCGATGTGGTGGGCGTGCAGGCGGCGCTCTATCCTTCGATGTACGATCGCATCAAAGGGGCCGACTTGCCATGCGGTGGTGACACTCTCGCGGAAGGCATTGCAGTCAAGGCCCCCGGGGAATTCACGTCGCAGGTGATCGCCGAACAGGTCGACGACATCCTGCTGGTCGACGAAGCCCAGCTCGAGCGTGCCGTCAGCCTGCTGTTGCAGATCGAGAAGACCGTCGTCGAAGGCGCTGGCGCGGCCGGACTGGCGGCGGTGCTGGCGCATCCCGAACGGTTCGAGGGGCGCAAGATCGGGCTGGTTCTGTGCGGCGGCAATATCGACACCCGCTTGCTGGCCAATGTCCTGCTGCGCGACCTCGCGCGGTCGGGTCGCCTTGCGCGGCTGCGGATCACCTTGCAGGATCGCCCCGGCGCGCTGTTCAAGGTCATGCGCGAGTTCGACGCGCACAATGTCAACATCATCGAGATTTACCATCAGCGGATCTTCACGACGCTGCCGGCCAAGGGGCTGATTACAGATATCGAGTGCGAAGCACGCGATCGGCATCAGCTCGAGGCGTTGGTCGCTGCGCTCAAGGGCAAGGGTTACGCCGTGAGCCAGGTCGAACTCGACTGATTCCCGGTGCGCGAATCCGGTAGTTTCCCCGGTGTGCCAGTAACCAAATATCAGTTGTGCAAAATAAGTCTTTGTTAACCAAGATAGATGGTTAAGGGTCTTTTACCGACGGTCCTCGCAAGGCATAGTCCTCCCAAGTTCGCACCACACCCGATTCTCGCTGACAAGAGGACGCAGCCAGATCCGTGACGGCACCAGTTCGATTCCCCCGGTTTTTCGTGACCAGCCCGGCGCCGTGTCCGTACCTACCGGGGCGGAGCGAGCGGAAGGTGTTCACCGAACTCAAGGGCCCGCACGCCGACCAGCTCAACGAAGCATTAGGGCGCATCGGGTTCCGCCGCAGCCAGACGGTTGCCTACCGGCCGAGCTGCCTCGATTGCCAGGCGTGTATCTCGGTCCGGATCCCCGCGCGTGAATTCGAACCTTCGAGCACGCAAAAGCGTAACCTGAAACGCAACAGCAACCTCGTTGCTACCGAGTGTCGTCCATGGGCGACTACCGAACAGTTCGACCTGCTTCGCAAGTATCTCGGGGTGCGTCACCCGGGGGGCGGCATGGCCGCGATGGACGACATCGACTACGCGGATATGGTGGAACACACGCCTGTCTCCAGCTATGTCATCGAGTACAGGGAGCCCGCCGAAGGGTCGCAGCCGGGCCGCCTCGTCGGTGCCTGCCTGACCGACCGGCAGGGCGACGGGTTGTCGATGATCTACTCGTTCTACGACCCGGAACACGAGGCGCGAACCGGGCTTGGCAACTACATCATTCTCGACCACATCCGCCGCGCTGCCGAGGAAGGCCTGGGCTATGTATATCTCGGCTATTGGGTCGAGGGCTCCGACAGGATGCAGTACAAGGTCCGCTACCGCCCCCTCGAGCTGCTCGAACGCGACGGATGGCGGCGTCTCAGCCGAGCAGAGCAGGATCGGCTCATTGCCGACGCCATGCGCGCTCCGCGGCGAGAAGACCGGCCGGCAAGCGCGGCCAAGGATGCTTCGCTCCCGCAAATCGGTTTCGCCGACTAGCCTGCAGCTGATTGCCGCGTCGGTTCTGGCGCTGGCAGCGATTCCCGGAACGGCGCTGGCGCAGTCGGTTGCTGCGAGCTCTTCACCGCCACAGCAGACCCAGGCGTCGCCTGCAGCACCCTCACCTGCTCCCGACAAGACCGCTGCAAGCCAGCCGCCAACGTCGCCCAGCGACCTGATCCCTGATTCGGCGGTCGCAGATCCCGATGCCTGGGCCGGGCATGGTGCTCCGCCAAAAACCGGAGATGATGCGGCAAGTGCCAACGCACCAGAGCCCGACTCCCCGTTTGCCGATTCACCGCTGATCGCGCTTCCGTGGCCCGACCAGATCGATTTGCCGCAGTTGGTTCCGCTGTCGCCCGATACGTCGATCGAATTTGCCGACGTTGGCATGGGTGCTAACCAGCCGACGGAGTCGAGCAGCGATGTCGTGCGCATTACGCGAGAAGTCGAGCTCGCCTTCCCGGAAGATCCCTCTGCATTCCCCCAGCGCGCGGATTTTGCGAGCCATTACCGTTCGCTCTCGACGATAGCCGAGCTGGATAGCGGCAAGGACAATGTCGCCCAATTGGCGGTACGCGCACGATCGGATGAGGAACTGCTCGGCACCCTGCTGCGCGACTATGGCTACTACGACGGGCAGGTGTTCCGCTCGCTCGGTGGAGAAATCAAGTCCGCCGATCGCCCGCAGGTTCGCTTCGACATCGTGCCCGGCACGCAGTTCAAGTTCGGCTCTATCAACCTCGGAGACCTGTCGCGTGCGCCCGACGCGGAAGCCTTGCGCAAGGCATTCGCGATCCAGACCGGCGATCCGCTATCGAGCTTCGTGATCGAAGCGCAACGGGCCAATCTGGACACTGCGCTGGGCGAAAGCGGATATCCGTTCGCCAAGATCGACCCGCCGTCGTTGCTCATCGATCACGATACGCTCACCGGCGACCTGGCGATGCCGGTGCATCCGAACGGCAAGTTCGTGATCGGCCAGGTCGTTTCCGACAAACCGCGTTTCTTGTCGAGCAATCATCTGGCTGAGATTGCCCGGTTCAAGGCTGGCGACGTCTACCGGCGCAGCCTTGCAGTGGACCTGCGCCGGGCGATCGTTGCCACGGGGCTGGTTGCATCGGCCACAGTGACCCCCCGCGCAGTCACCCAGCCCGATGGCGACAAGCCAGGCACGGTCGACATGGATGTCGCGCTGACCGAAGCCAAGCTGCGCACAATCGCCGGGGCAATCGGCTACGGCACTGGCGAGGGTTTCCGCGTCCAGGGCAGTTGGGAACACCGCAACCTGTTCCCGCCCGAAGGGATGCTGCGCGTACGCGCGATTGCCGGCACGCAGGAACAACTCGGCGGCGTCACCTTTCGCAAGAACAACTTCCACGGCCGCGACAAGATCCTGACGATCGACACATTTGCCTCGACGATCTCGACCGACGCCTACGATGCCGATACGCTTTCCATGATCGGCACGCTGGAGAAAACCTCCACGCTGCTGTTCCAGAAGCCGTTCAGCTGGAGCACCGGCCTCGAGCTGGTCGCCACGCGGCAGCGCGAGTTGAAGAAAGTCGGCAAGAAGAGTCCGTTCCTCACCTACTTCATTGCCGCACTGCCGACCTACGCGCAGATCGACACCTCCGACGACTTGCTCAACCCGACCCGCGGTTACCGGCTGGCCGGGCGGATTTCCCCCGAAGTATCGACCAACAACGGCGTGCAGAGCTTCTATGTCCGGACACAGGTCGACGCCTCGTTCTACAAGGCGATCGGTACAAAGTCTGTGCTAGCCGGGCGGGTACGCTTGGGTGCCATTCCCGGTGCGCCGCTCGCCGCCATTGCCCCATCACGGCGATTCTATGCAGGTGGCGGCGGGTCGGTACGCGGCTACGCCTACCAGGCAATCAGCCCGCTCGACGCCTATGGCGGTGCGACCGGCGGTCGCTCCTTGGCAGAGGCTTCGCTCGAAGCACGGATCGGTACCGCGTTGTTTGACGGAGCGCTGCAGGTCGTGCCGTTCGTCGATGCTGGAGCAGTCAGCCAAAGCGTGACGCCGACTTTCGATGATGTCCGCGTCGGGGCAGGGATCGGGGTGCGCTACCTGACCGGGTTCGGGCCGCTGCGCGTCGATATTGCGACCCCCATCAACCCGCGCCCGACCGACAGCCGGATCGGCGTCTATGTATCGCTGGGGCAAGCGTTCTGATGGCCGACGATCCTGCCCTTGAAGAAAAGGTCCAGACGATCGTCGTTCGCCCGTCGTTCCGGCGGCGATTGCGGTTTATGGCGATGCGCGGCCTCGGCGTGGTCCTCTTGCTGTTCGGTGTGGCAGTAGTTGTCCTCAACAGCCCGATCGGCCACCGCCTGGTGACCGACCAGATTGCCAAGATGTCGCCTGCGTCCGGGATGCAGATCCGGATCGGGCGGATCGACGGCAACCTGTTCGGCAAGGCAGTGTTGCGTGACGTGACAGTGGCCGATCCCAAGGGCGACTTCCTGCAAATACCGCAGGTCGATCTCGACTGGCGTCCATTCCACTGGTTCACCAGCGGGCTCGATATCCGCAATCTGGTGACGCATCGCGGGACGCTGCTGCGCAGGCCGCAACTACTCAAGTCCAACCCGAATTCGCCCACGCTACCCAACTTCGACATCAGGCTCGATCGCTTCCGGATCGACAACCTGACCGTGGCTCCCGGCATAGCCGGGGCTGAAGCGCAAAGAATCAACCTGCTTGCCCGCGCCGATGTCAAGCAAGGCAGGGTCTATCTCAAGGCGGACGGCAAGCTTGGCAACGTGGACCGGCTGCACGCGCTGATTGACGCTGAGCCCGATGGCGACAGGTTCGACCTCGACCTCGATTACCTCGCTGCGAAGGACGGCGTGGTCGCCGGCCTGATCGGGTCCAAATCCGGCTACCATGCGCGACTGTTCGGCAAGGGAACGTGGAAGCAGTGGCAGGGGCGCGGTCTGGTCACTCGCGACGGCAAACAATTCGTCGCTTTCCGGCTGCGCAACGATGGCGGCCAATACGCCATTTCGGGCAATGCGCAGCCGGGCGATGCGCTGAGCGGAGTGGCAGCACGCCTCGCTGGCAAGACCGTGACCTATTCCGGCGCCGGCACGCTGGTGAACAGCGTGCTCGATGGCCGATTGCAGGTCGTCGGAGGAGGGATGCGCGGCAGCGCGAAGGGAGCAATCGACCTCGGTAACAATGCTGCCAAAGACCTGGCGGTCGACTTGCGCCTGACCGATCCTGCGGCATTCGGAGCGGGAAGCAAAGTCGAGGGCGCGCTTCTCTCCGCGATGCTCGACGGGCCATTCCGCAAGCTTGCGGTCGAGCATCGCCTGCAGGTTGCGCAGATCGTATCCGGTTCGACCCGGATCGAAGGAATCCTCCAGCAAGCGACCATACGCTACGACGGCAAGCGCTGGCTGGTCCCGCTCGATGCCCGGATCGCACGGGTCATCACCGGCACGCAGCAAGTCGATTCGCGGCTGGTCAGCGGCACCCTGCGCGGCGATGCCACGTTGGCGGGCGGCAAAATCTCGAGCGACCGGCTGGCGCTTGATTTCCACGGGGCCACTGCTCGGCTGGCGTTCGCGGGGGACCTTGCCAAGAGTACGTACCGGTTTACCGGCCCAGTCACAGCGAATGGGATCGAACTCGCGTCGGTCGGCAAGGCCAATGCCCAAGCCGCGATCGATCTTGCGATTGGTGGAAAAGCGGCGTGGAGCCTCTCGGCGAACCTGACAGCACGCGTACCGCAAGTAGCGAACCCGACTGTAGCGAGCCTCGCAGGCCCGGACATCCGGCTTGCAAGCGGAGTTTCGCTGGCCGCGGGTGCGCCGCTTCGCGTGAACCGATTAAAGCTTGATGCAGCGAAGCTCACGCTGACCGCTGCCGGAGCGTACGGCCAAGGCAAGACGACACTCAAGGGCCAAGGGCGCAGCAGCGACTACAGCAAGTTCACGATCGACGGGGCCTATTCCGATCGCGGCCCGGACGCGGTTCTGGTGTTTGCCAATCCGGTTCCCGCTGCAGGATTGCGCGATGTCCGCGTGGCGCTCACCCCGATCGAGGGCGGTCTGGGAATCGAGACCAAGGGCGGCTCGACACTGGGTCCGTTTGCCGGATCGATGGCACTTTCCGCGCCAGCCAGCGGACCTACCACGCTGGCGATCAAGCATCTCGATGTCTGGAAGACCGCGATAACCGGCGACCTCGCTTTGGCGGGGGGTGGAGCGGACGGGACACTGGCGCTGAAGGGCGGCGGGCTCGATGGAACGATCGGCCTTCAGCCGCGGGACGGCGGACAGGACTTTACCGTCGATCTCAAGGTTCGCGATGCCGTTTTCGGCGGTTTGACTCCGATGTCGGTCGCGCGGGCAACGGTCAAAGGCACCGGTTCGCTGGCAAATGGAACCAGCCGGATCGACGGATCGGTCTTCGCAATGGGCATCAGCTACGGCCGCATGTTCGTGGGACGCTTCGCCGCGAAGGCCAAGCTGGCGGGCGGGATCGGCACGATAAACGCCTCGATTGCCGGGCGTCGAGGCAGCCGTTTCGGACTGCAGCTCGCTGCCGAAGCCGCTCCTGGCCGATACACCGTGGCGGCAAACGGAAGCTATCGCGATGGCGCAATCGCCATGCCGCGCCGTGCAGTGATCGAGAAGCGGCCCGGCGGTGGCTGGCAGCTGCAGCCGACCCAGCTCAATTATGGCGGAGGCTCGATGATCGCGGAGGGCAGCTTCGGCACGGGTGCAGCGAGCGCGCATCTCCAGCTGGCCGACATGCCGCTGACGCTGACCGACATTGCATCCGACGCGCTCGATCTCGGGGGCTCCATTTCGGGCGTGGTCGATCTTGCTCGCGAGCCCGACGGCGTTCCGACCGGCGAGGCGAAAGTCCAGGTCAAGGGCCTGACCCGCTCCGGCCTGCTGCTTACCTCTCGGCCGATCGATCTTGCGCTGGTGATGAAGCTCGACCGTGACCGGATCGCAACTCGCGCAGTGGTCGACAGCGCCGACGGCAAACGACTCGGGCGATTGCAGGGGCGCATCGCCAGCCTTCCTGCCAGCGGGACGCTGTTCGATCGATTGCGTGCTGGGGACCTGTTTGCGCAGCTGCGCTATGCCGGTCCGGCCGACGCGCTGTGGCGGCTGGTCGCGGTCAACACCTTCGACCTCACCGGCCCGGTTTCGGCGGCCGCCGATGTGACCGGGACGCTCGACAATCCGCAAGTACGCGGCTCGATTTCGAGCGACGACTTGCGGCTGCGCAGCGGGTTGACCGGGACCGACCTGACCAAGGTCAAGGGGCGCGGCACCTTCGACGGCTCGCAGCTGCGTCTCACCTCGTTCTCCGGTACTGCTCCCAACGGCGGGACCGTGCTCGGCAGCGGAACCGTGGGGCTGAGCGGCATGAGCTCGACGCGCGGGCCGCAGCTCGACTTGCGACTGGCGGCGCACAATGCCGCGTTGCTCGATTCCAGCGGACTGACCGCGGCGGTTACCGGCCCGATGCGGATCGTTTCGAGCGGTGTGGGCGGCATGGTTGCGGGCCGGTTGCAGATCGACCGCGCCAGCTGGAAGCTGGGCACGGCCGCAGACGTCACCCAGCTGCCGCAGATCAAGACCCGTGAAGTCAACCGACCGGCCGATGCAGCACCCCAACGCGCGCCCAGCGTCCCGTGGCGATACCTCGTCGATGCGAAATCGGACGATGGGATCGACGTGCGCGGAATGGGGCTCGACAGCGAATGGAGCGCAAATATCCGGCTGCGCGGGACCACCGCCGATCCGCGTATCGGCGGCACAGCCAGCGCGGTGCGCGGCACCTATACTTTCGCCAGCACGCAGTTCGACCTGACCCGCGGGCGGATCACTTTCGATGAGAACACCTCGATCGATCCACGGCTCGATATCGAAGCGACCACCACCAAGAACAGCCTCGAAGTGACCGCGAAGGTCCAGGGTAGCGCATTGCGTTCGCGGATCACGTTCACTTCCAATCCGTCGCTGCCCGAGGAAGAGATCCTCTCGCGGCTGCTGTTCGGCGATTCGATCACGCAGCTTTCGGCGACCGACGTGCTGCAACTGGGTGCTGCGGTGGCCTCGCTCCACGGCGGCGGCGGGCTCGACCCGATCAACCAGCTGCGCAGTGCCATCGGGCTCGACCGATTGCGGATCGTCAGCGCCGACCCGACCATCGGGCGCGGTACCGGTATCGCAGTGGGCAAGAACATTGGTCGGCGCGCCTATATCGAGATCGTGACCGACGGGCGCGGGTACAGCGCAACCGACACCGAATTCCGGATTACCTCGTGGCTCTCGCTACTCGGCTCGGTGTCGACAATCGGACGGTCTTCGATCGTTGCGCAAGCGAGCAAGGACTACTGACCGCGCGGCGAGGGTGGGCTCGCCGAAGCATAGAGGTCCGCTTCTGCGGCGCGGCGGCGCATGAGGCCGGCGACGACTCGCCCGCCCGCACGATTCCAGCGCGCGAACTCGGCAGCCGCACCGGCGTAGTCGCCCGCCACGTGCTTGCGCGTCAGCGTCGCCCGGGAAATCGCCCCGGTGTTATAGTGAAAGCTGACCATCGCATCGAACTGGTTCTGGCTGGTCGGTGCCGCGCCGATCGTGCGCGCAACCTCGGCGGCATAGCGGGCCAGGTCGCACTCGAGCCGGGCGTCGCACTCTTCCTGCGTCCATTCCGTACCGGGGCCGATACCCGCGCCGGTCGCGCCCCAGCCGATGGTCCATGGCGCGCCGCCGGTTGCCGGGTCGGGGTAGGCTTCCACCCGGCCATCGCCGCGCACCCGCGCGCACCCTTCGAACCGCTTGATCAGCGCGATTCCGGCAGCGGAAACATGGCGTGGTGGAACACATGGAACACTGTCCTGGACCGATTCTTCCGCGTTGTCGCAAGCGCGGTCGAGCGTTTCGACTTCGTCCTGCCGAAAGCCCCGCCCGAGCATGCGCCGGACAGCGTCGAAAACGGGTTTGCGTTGCATAAAAGACCTCCATCGCGCGGCGAACGGGGGTGACTCAATAAGGAGGGCAGGGGACTGTAGGAAAATGGTTTCTCGCCCTGCACGGGAACGGCCTCCCTGCTCACCGGACAAAAATGCCACACTGCTGTGCTACAAATGCCGTGATTGATTCAGATCAATGAGATCGGATCCGGTCGAGCCCATTGCCCTCGGTGCCAACTCGCCAAAGGAGTACCAGGCCATGACACCGGATCGTAAAGTTGCCCAGCAACGCAAGCCCGCAGCCAGCACCCGTTCCACCTGGATCAAGCGCTCGCTGCTCCTCCTTCCTCTGGTGTCCGCTGGCGCGATCATGACCTTGCCGGTCCACTCGGCCAAGGCGGTTCCGGCATTTGCGGAACAGACCGGGCTGCCGTGCAGCGCATGCCATGTCGGCGGGTTCGGCCCGCAGCTCACGCCGTTCGGGCGCGAGTTCAAGCTCGACGGCTATACCCTGCGGGCACAGAAGAGTGTGCCGCTCGCCGCGATGGCGGTTGCCTCGTTGACGCACACTAAGCGCGACCAGGTGCCTGCGCCTGACGGCCTCGACCAGAACGACAACGTCGCATTCGATCAGGGCAGCATCTTCATCGCCGGTGGGCTCGGCAAGCACTTCGGCATGTTCTCGCAAACCACCTACGATGGCGTGGGTCAGGCTTGGGCATGGGACAACACCGATATCCGCGCCGTGACCAAGGCCAACTTGTTCGGCGCCGATACCACCCTCGGTCTGACGCTGAACAACAGCCCGACCGTGCAGGATGCGTGGAACACCACCCCGGCGTGGGGATTCCCCTACACCGACACGGCGGTTTCGGGCACGCCCGACGCAGCGCCGTTGATCGATGATGGGCTGGCCACCGAATCGGTCGGGCTCAGCGCCTACGCCTGGATCGGCCAGAAGTTCTACCTGGAGGGTGGGGCCTATACCACGCCCGCAGCGGGAACGCTCAACTGGCTGGGTGCAGATCCGTCGGGCGGACCGGGGAACATCCACGGCCTTGCGCCTTATGGCCGCGTCGCCTGGCAGGGCAATGCAGGAGGCGGGACGCTGGAACTTGGTGCATTCGTGCTCAACGCCAACGTCTATCCCGATCGCGACATGAGCAGCGGCTTCACCGACCATTACACCGATCTGGGGTTCGATGCCTCGTGGCAGAAGCAGCTGGCATCGGGCGATGTGCTCTCGGCGCAGGCGCGCTACGTGCATGAAAACGCCAACTATCGCGCCAGCTGTGCGCTCGGCATGATCGGACCGATGACCGGTCCCGATTGCGCCAGCGTCGGCCTCAACGAACTGCGCGGCGACTTCGGTTACCACTGGCACAACAAGCTGGGCGCAACGATCGGGGCATTCTCGATCACCGGCGACAGCAATTCCGCGCTCTACGACAGCAGCACGGCCAGCCCCGACAGCAACGGGGTCATGCTCCAGCTCGACTATTCGCCGTGGGGCGACGGCAATGGTCCGCTGGGCAAGCGGGTAAACCTGCAGCTCGGCCTGCAAGCGACGTTCTACGGCAAGTTTAACGGCGCAAGCACCAACTACGATGGAGCCGGTGCCAATGCATCGGACAACAATGCAGTGAGGGTTTACTCATGGCTCGCCTTCTGAACCTCGCCGGCGCGGCTGGCGCGCTCGCAATCGCCTTTGCCGTGGCTAGTCCACCGGCGGCCATTGCCTCGTCATCGACCACTTCGGGCCAGCAGGTGTTCATGGCTCACTGTGCGGTCTGCCATTCAAACAAGAAGGAAGGTGGATCGTCTATCGGGCCGCACCTGTTCGGCGTGGTTGGACGCAAGGCCGGCAGCATCCCGGGATTCGCCTACTCGGTTGCCATGCGCAAGTCCGGGCTGACTTGGACCGAGGACAACCTCAAGGACTACGTTGCCAATCCGCGACAGGTCGTTCCGGGCAACCGGATGCCGTTCGCCGGGTTGCACAACCAACAGCAGCTTGATGCGCTCGCGGATTATCTCGCGACGCTGAAGTAGTCGAAGCCGAATTGGGCCGGCCTGGCGGGGATCCAGCCCTTATAGCTTCGACGAAAAGGGGCGCCCGGTTTCCCGGGCGCCCCTGATTTTTGCGCCAGCGTCAGGATCAGGCGCTGTAGTACATGTCGAATTCGACCGCGCTCGGGGTGGTTTCCCAGCGACTGACTTCTTCCCACTTCAGTTCGCAGTAGGCGTCGATCTGGTCCTTGGTGAACACGTCGCCCTTGGTCAGGAACTCGTTGTCCGCTTCGAGTGCTTCGAGGGCTTCGCGCAAGGATCCGCACACGGTCGGCACTTCGGCGAGCTCTGCCGGCGGCAGGTCGTAGAGGTTCTTGTCCATCGCCTCGCCCGGGTGGATCTTGTTCTGGATCCCATCGAGGCCCGCCATCAGCAGCGCGGCATAGGCGAGGTAGGGGTTGGCCATCGCATCAGGGAAGCGGAACTCGACGCGCTTGGCCTTCTCGCCCGCACCATAAGGGATACGGCACGAGGCCGAGCGGTTGCGAGCCGAATAGGCCAGCAGCACCGGCGCCTCGAAGCCCGGCACCAGCCGCTTGTAGCTGTTGGTGGTCGGGTTGGTGAACGCGTTCAATGCCTTGGCGTGCTTGATGACGCCGCCGATGTAGTAGAGGCACATTTCCGACAGACCGGCATAGCCGTTGCCCGCGAACAGCGGTTTGCCGCCGTCCCAGATCGACATGTGGGTGTGCATACCCGAGCCGTTATCTTCCTTGATCGGCTTGGGCATGAAGGTCGCGGTCTTGCCATAGGCATGGGCGACCTGCTGCACGACATACTTGTAGATCTGCATCCGGTCGGCGGTTTCGACCAGCGTGCCGAAAGTGAGGCCGAGCTCGTGCTGGGCAGCGGCCACTTCGTGGTGGTGCTTGTCGCACGGCAGGCCCATCTCCATCATCGTGGCGACCATTTCGCCGCGGATGTCGGTGGCGCTATCGACCGGGGCGACCGGGAAGTATCCGCCCTTGGCACGCGGACGGTGGCCCATGTTGCCCGCCTCGTAGTCGCGGCCCGTGTTGGTCGGCAATTCGATATCGTCGATCGAGAAGCCGTTGCCGGTGTAGCCGTCGTAGAACTTCACGTCGTCGAACATGAAGAACTCGGCTTCCGGGCCGACATAGACCGTGTCGCCGATGCCGGTCGACTTGAGGTAGTTCTCCGCGCGCTTGGCGGTCGAGCGCGGATCGCGGTCGTACCAGTCGCCAGTCGAAGGTTCGACGATGTCGCAGAAGATGATCATCATCGGGGTGGCCGAGAACGGATCGACGTAAACGCTGTCGAGGTCTGGCTTGAGGATCATGTCTGATTCGTTGATGACCTTCCAGCCGGCGATCGACGAGCCGTCGAACATCAGGCCGTCTTCCAGCTCGTCCTCGCCCAGCACGCCCGACACCATCGTCAGGTGCTGCCACTTGCCCTTGGGATCGGTGAACCGCAGATCGACCCATTCGATCTCCTGTTCCTTGATCTGCTTGAGGACATCTTTCGCTTTGGACATTTGGTCTTCCTCTTGTTGGTCAGCGCCGGATCATATGGCGCCGGGGGGTTGGAGCAGGGCAGGTGAATCGACCTGCCTCGATGGTTCAGATCGCCGCGTCGTCCTTCTCGCCGGTGCGGATGCGCAGCGCGCTTTCGATGGTGGAAACGAAGATCTTGCCGTCGCCGATCCGCCCGGTCTGGGCAGCGCCCGCGATCGCTTCGACGGTGCGCTCGGCAAGGGCGTCGGGCACGACCACCTCTAACTTTACCTTGGGCAGGAAATCGACGACGTATTCTGCGCCGCGATAGAGCTCGGTGTGGCCCTTCTGGCGGCCGAAACCCTTGGCTTCGAGCACGGTTATGCCGGACACGCCGATTCCGTGGAGCGCTTCCTTCACTTCGTCGAGCTTGAACGGCTTGATGATCGCTTCGATCTTTTTCACGTGACCCCCTGGGCATCCGATAGGCCCGGATCGCGTCGACCGTTCGTGCCGCAAGGCCCGGCAGCCGACTGGATGGAATTCCCTTGGCTAACGAATCTTCAAGAATCGTGCCAAGGCTCGATTCCACGGCACTAGGCGATCAAACGCCGCGTTTAAAGGGGACTTTGGCAACATTCGTTCAACCGCAGGTGCGGTTGGCGCAATCTTGCGGCAATGCGGTGCTTGATGATCGGGCAGGCAGTGCCTGATTTTCAGGCAGTGAGCTGCAATCCGGCGGTTTCATCGAGCCCCGCCATCAGGTTGAGGTTCTGTACTGCCGCGCCGCTCGCACCCTTGCCGAGGTTGTCGAGCCGGGCGAGCAGCTGCGCCTCGCTGCCATCGGGCGATGCCAGCACGAACAGTTCGAGCCCGTCCCACGGCGCGGCATCGGCGCGCAGCAGGATCTCGCCGCTTTCTGGAGGATCGCAGACCTTGATGATCGGCGATCCGGCGTAGAATTCGGACAGCGCGTCGCGCATCGCGGCGGGCGAAGGCGCAGCTTCCATTGCGGACAAGGCCAGCGGAACGCTCACCGCCATTCCGCGGTGCGCGGCGATTACAGCGGGCGTAAACACCGGCGGGCGGGGCAGGCCGGCGTAGCGTGCCATTTCGGGCAAGTGTTTGTGGCCGAAGCCGAGAGCATAGCCGCGCCAGCCGATCGCCGGATCGGCCTCGAACCGCGCGATCAGCCCCTTGCCGCCGCCCGAGTACCCTGAAACGGCGTTGACCGTGTAGGTCCAGTCGGCTGGCAGCAGCCCCGCGCGCACCAGCGGTGCGACGAGCGCGAGGAAGCCGGTGGGATAGCATCCCGGATTGGCGACGAACCGCGCGCCAGCGACCGCGTCGCGACCGACCAGCTCGGGAAAGCCATAGGTCCAACCATCGGAAACCCGATGCGCGCTCGACGCGTCGATCAACCGCACCTTGCTGTCCGGATCGACCAGCGCCACCGCTTCGCGGGCGGCATCGTCGGGCAGGCAAAGGATCGCGAAATCGGCTGCGTTGAGCGCTTCGCGCCGGGCGGCGGGATCCTTGCGGCTGGCATCGTCGAGCGCAACGAGCGAAAACTCGCTCCGTCCGGCGAGCCGGTCGGCTATCTCGAGGCCGGTGGTCCCGGCCGCGCCATCGATGAAAACGGTAGCGGACATGGTCAGGCGAGCAGCGCGGTGCGCAAGTACCCGCTCGGCCCGTCCGGCCCGACGCAGCCCCAACACCAGTCGCCCGCATAGTCGAGCGCTTCGAACCGTGTGCCCGCTTCGAGCAGAGTAACCGCTTCGGCATCGTCGCGCGGGTTGATCAGGAGCGGTGCGCCCGCCGGTCCGATCTCGCGCACGACCGGCACGACGTATGCGGCGACGAGGTAGCGGTCAGCCAGCGCGATATGCGCCAGGTCGCCCCGGATCGGCAGTGTGCCGGGCTCCGGACGCACGACAGGGCCGGACAGCGAAAGCTGCCCTTCGGGAAGTCCGTATTCGCCGGTCGTACTCACGAAATTCTTTTCTTGCGCCTGCGGGAAATCTTCAGCGCGCTTAGACCGTGCTGGCCGCGCGGGCAAGCATGGCAGGCGGGTTGCCCCCGGACGGGTCAGCCGTAGCGCTGGCGGAGCATGTGCCACGCCGCGCGCAACCCCAGTGGCGCGCCGCCCTTGGGCCGCCCGGGTTTGGCCGCAGGACGCCAAGCAAAGGTGTCGAAATGGGCCCAGTCGATGCCTTCGCCGACGAACTTGTCGAGGAACAGGCCGGCCACGCTCGCTCCGGCGAACCCGTTGGTGGCGGCGTTGTTGGTATCGGCAATATCGGACTTGAGATACTCGACATAGGCATGCGGCAGAGGCAGCCGCCACGGCTCGTCGTCGTTGGCCTTGCCCGCCGCGATCAGGGCATCGGCGGTTTCGTCGCGCCGGGTCATCAGCGCAGGCAGGTCCGGCCCTAACGCCACACGGGCAGCGCCGGTCAGCGTCGCGAAGTCGATAACCAGGTCGGGCTTCTCCTCGCTCGCACGGGTCAGCGCATCGCCGAGGATCAGGCGGCCTTCGGCATCGGTGTTGCCGATCTCGACCGTCAGTCCCTTGCGGGTCTGGAGCACGTCACCCGGACGGAAGGCATTGCCCGAAATCGCGTTCTCGACCGCGGGCACGAGCAGGTGGAGCTTCACCTTGAGGCCCGATCCCATCACCAGCCCGGCGAGCGCGATCGCGTGGGCCGCACCGCCCATGTCCTTCTTCATCAGCGCCATGCCGCTCGCGCCCTTGATGTCGAGCCCGCCGGAATCGAAGCACACGCCCTTGCCGACGATCGCCAGCACCGGGTTCTTCTCGCTACCCCATGCAAGGTGCAGCAAGCGCGGGGCGTGTTCGCGCGATGCCGCGCGGCCAACCGCGTGGACCATCGGGTACTCGCGTTCCAATTGGTCACCCTTGACCACCGACAACTCGGCTTTGTGGTGCTTGGCGAGCGCTTCGAATTCGGCTTCGAGCGAAGCGGGGCCCATGTCCTCGGCAGGCGTGTTGACGAGGTCCATCACCTTCATCATCGCGTGTGCTTCGGCAAGCGCGGGTTCGATCGCCTTGGCGTCGCTCGTCAGCAGCACGCGCTTACCCGGCGCATCGGGATCGTCGCGATAGCGGGTGAAGCGATACTGCGCGGTCTGCCAGCCGACGAGGGATGGACCCGGTTCGCCGCCGACCCGGCGATAGGTGCCTTCGGGCAGGCTCTCGGCGAGTTTCGCCATGCACCAGCTCGACAGGTCCGCCGGATCGGCCACTCCGCCGACCGCGAACCAGCCGTCGCCGTCAGGGACGATACCGACCTGGTAGCCGCCGCCATCGAACTTCTGCGCCTCGAGCGCGGCGCGCTGGCCCTTGGTCAGCGACTTGGCCCAGTCGGCAAAGCCTTCCTTGTCCACCAGATGGATAGCGATGGCGTCTTGCCCGCGATCGGGCTGGATAAGGTCGGTCTTCTTGGTCATAGCGGTGCCCTATCGCCTGTTGGCCGGAGAATTCCAATGCCCCTTCGCTCGATGTTGCCGATTGTCATGGCGCTGGCGCTTGCGGCTTGTTCGGGTTCGGGCGGCGCAGGACAGGCCACCGACGCTGCTGCCGGAGCAAACGCCAGCAGCGCGGCCACGGGCAAGTCGAGCGCGTCGGCAACTTCGAATAGCACCGACAAGGGCGTGAGCTTTGCCAAGAGCGAAGCGAAGGACGGCGGGCAGTGGGACTTCAAGTATGCGTGGCCCGCCGCCGTCACCGATCGCCCCGCACTCGCAGCGTTGCTGATGCAGGAGCGCGAGGCGATCATGCGCAAGAACCGCAAGAGCTGGATCGATGCGCTCTCGGCGACGCCAGCCGATTGCGCTTCGTGCCGGACAAGCAATTTCAGCAAGACGTGGAAGGTCGTTGCCGAGGTTCCGGGCTATCTCAGCCTGTCGGCGGACATCGCGATGTACACTGGCGGAGCGCACGGGATGTATGGGCGCGAATCCGACGTATGGCTCGACAAACAGGGCAAAGTGGTTGCGGGGGTGGAGATGTTCACTTCGCCCGCGGTGCTCGACAAGGCGCTCCAGCCGGCGCTGTGCAGGGCGCTCGATGCCGCGCGGAAGACGCGGCGCGGCGCGGACTACAAACCCGCTCCGACCGGGCAGGATTACGGGTTCGATTCGTGCCAGCACGTGAAGGACGCAACGGTGTTTGTCGGCTCGAGCGATGGCCGCAAGTTCGACAAGGTCGGCATCTGGTTCGGGCCCTATGTCGCGGGGCCCTATGCCGAGGGGGCCTACGAGATTACCCTGCCGGTGACGCCAGCTGTGCTCGCAACCGTCCGACCCGAATACAAGGCGGCGTTTGCGGCGAAGTAGCAATTCGCGGCCGCAATCGCTAAGTGGGCGGCATGACCGAATACCAGACCATCACCGGCGACGAGACCGTCATCCGCGACGGCACCATCAAGCTCCACGGGCCCGAAGGGTTCGAAGGGATGCGCAAGGCGGGGCGGCTGGCAGCCGAAATCCTCGACGCGTTGGCCCCGCTGGTCCAGCCGGGGGTGACCACTGGTGAGCTCGACGATGTCGTGCGGCAGATGACGCTCGACGGCGGTGCGGTCCCGGCAACGCTCGGCTATCGCGGGTTTACCCATTCGTGCTGCATCTCGATCAATCATGTGGTGTGCCACGGCATCCCCAGCGACAAGCAGCTCAAGGACGGGGACATCGTCAACATCGACGTCACTCCGCTCCTCGACGGGTGGCACGGCGATACCAGCCGGATGTACCTCGTTGGCGACGTGCCGCTTAAGGCCAGGCGGTTGGTCGATGTTACTCACGAATGCCTGATGATCGGGATCGAGCAGGTGAAGCCCGGCGCGCGGCTGGGCGATATCGGCGCGGCGATCCAGGCACATGCTGAAAAGCACCGCTACGGCGTGGTTCGCGAGTTCTGCGGACACGGCCTCGGGCGGTTGTTCCACGATGCGCCCGAAGTGGTTCACGCTGCGAAGGCTGGGACAGGGCCGGAGCTGCGTCCCGGCATGTTCATGACCATCGAGCCGATGATCAACCTCGGCAAGCCGTGGGTGAAGTTGCTGAGCGACGGGTGGACCGCGGTGACCCGCGACAAGAGCCTATCGGCGCAGTTCGAGCATTCGATCGGCATCACCGAAGACGGCTGCGAGATCTTCACGCTCAGCCCCAAGGGACTGGACAAGCCGCCTTACAACTGAGGTCCGGCGGCTACCCCGCAGCAGCCCATCCCGCCTGCATCACCATCACGCACATCGCGATGATGATCACCGACCCGATAGTCCAGAACGTCGCGCGGACTTCATGGATTTGCGCGGTCGAATAGGCGAGGAAGTGCAGGACGCGCGACACCACGTAGCCGTAGAACAGCCAGTGCGCGAGCGCGGGTGAGGGACCGGTCAGCACGAACAACAGTCCGATAACGATGAAGAACGGGATGTTCTCGAGGTGGTTCTGCATGATCCGGCGAAAGCGCTCGACCGGTTCTTTGGGCGCGGTCTGGTCGGCGGCGGGTGTCGGGTTGAGCGGCGTCTTCTTCATGTCCTCTGGCGCACGGAAACCGCCCTTGACGCGCATCATCTGGACCACCGTGATCCATGCGGTTGCAACCGCAAGCAGGATCATCAGCGAGGCCGATACGGCGTATGTCGCGAATACCGGATTGTCGAAACTGAGTTGGTTCATGGTGTGGCACCCCCTTATTTTTCGGGCACCATGCGCCTCATTCGGGCGTGCTGCAATCGCAGCATCTAGTGCTTTGGAATAGTTAGCTTTCCCGGCCCGCGCGGATTGCGGCTGCTGCCGCAAACGGGGCGATCGCGCACAGCGCAAGGCTGATTGCGGCGCATAGCGCGAGCGCCGTGCCATCGGGCCTCGCGAGGGCACCGGCACCGAAAATCAGGATCGGAACGCCGAGCGGCACCAGCAGCAACCCGCCAAGTGCTGCTCCGCCGCGCACCGCAGTGGTCAGCGCAGCGATCACTAGACCGACAGCAGCCAGCCCCGGGGTACCGGCGAGAAGGCCCAGCAGCAGCGTGACCAGCGTCGTGCTGTCCAATCCCAGCAGCGCCGCCGCGATCAGCGTGGCAAGCAGCAACAGCGGCCCGAAGCTGAGCCAGTGCGCCAGCAGGCGCGACACCATTGCAAGCTCTTCCGATACGCCGCGCAGCGCGAGCTGGTCGAACACCCCGGACTCGACGTCGAGGGCCACCAACCGGTCGATCGGCAGGATGCTGGCAAGCAATGCCGCGATCCACAGCACGCCGCCGCCGGTCCGCGCGAGCAGAGGCGCATCGGGGCCGACCGCGAACGGGAACAGTATCGCCACCGCCACGAAGAACAGCACTGGCAGCAACGGCCCGCCGCGCCCGTTGCCGAGCAACAGTGCCAGGTCGCGGCGCAGCAAACGAGCGAGGACAATCACCAGGGATGGTCCCTGAGATCGATTGTCTGACAGTCTGGCAGAGTGATCGGCTGGTGCGAAGCGACCACAACCACACCACCTGACTTCCTTCGCTCGGCGATGATGTGCTCGACCAATTCGACACCCGCGCTATCCAGCCCGTTGAGCGGTTCGTCGAGCAGCCAATGGTCCGCGCCTTGCCCCAGCAGGCGCGCTAGTGCTGCTCGTTTTTTTTGACCGGTAGACAGATATCGTACCGGAACATCCTCGAGACCCGCCAAACCCGTTGTAGCAATGTCGGTCGTGCAGCCATCCAGCTTTGACCAGAACGAGAGCGCCTGTCCGAGAGGCAATTCCGGATCGAGCGCATGACGCTCGTTCAGCAGGCCGACGGTGCCCTGCCAGTTCACAATGCCGTAGCCGTCGCAAACCTTGCTCAGCTCGGGCGCGAAAGATGGTTTGCGCAGGCCTGCGAGGATTTGCAGCAGACTGCTCTTGCCAACACCATTGGGGCCGACCAGATGCAAGGCGGCACCTTTGTCCAGCCACAGGTCGAGCGAGCCGAACAGGAGCCGGTCGCCCCTGCGGCAAAACAACTCCCATGCGGTAAGTCCCGTCGCTTGCATCGACATGCGGGTTAGGCGAAAGGTGCAAGACCGACAAGATAAGTAGAAATGAGCGCACTATGGCAATCGCCGAACTGACCGAGAGCGAACGCACCAGCCTGTTGGCGGCGCACCCCTATTGGTCGTTGGCGCGCGAGGGCAAGGCGATCGAGCGGACGTTCGTGTTCGCCGACTTCAATGCGGCGTGGGGTTTCATGGCGCGGGTTGCGCTGCTAGCCGAGAAAGCCGACCATCACCCGGAATGGTTCAACGTCTACAACCGGGTCGAGATTAATTTGACTACGCACGACGCGGGCGGGCTGAGCCAGCGCGATGCCGATATGGCAACTGCGATCGACGCGATGGTCTGACGGAGCCTAGACCCCCAGCGGGCGGGCCATTCCGCGCGCACGCTTGCGTACTCGGCCGGGCATCCAGCGGGTGCCGAACGCCAGTTGCCGGGCGGTCGAGTTGACCAGCGTGTGCAGCCTTTCCCCATGCACCGCGTCCCATTCAGCCTGGGCGACGGCGAGCGGCGGGGTAATCTCGAGTCCGGCGGCCTTCACTCGATCGCGGATCGCTTCGTTGGTCGACTGGTTCGGAGTCTTGTCGATCAACGGGGTGTCGATGAACCCGGGGCACAGGCTGCGCACGTTGATACCGAATTCGGCCCATTCGGCGTCGAGCGATTCGGTCAGGCTGCGCACGCCGGCCTTGGTTGCCGAATAGACCGACGCCCCGCCGCTGCCGTAGATTCCCGCCGCGCTGGCGGTGTTGAGCAGGCAACTGCCCGGCGCGGTTTTCTTGAGATAGGGGAGCACCGCCTGCGCGCCGTAGAACACGCCCTTCAGGTTGATGTCGATGCAGCGACCGATTTCCTCGAGCGTGTTTTCCGAGAGCGATCCGCCCAGCGGAATCCCGGCATTGTTTGCCAGCACGTCGATCCGCCCGCCTGCAGCCATCGAGAAACCTTCGAGCGCGGTGTCCCACGCGGCGCGGTCGCGCACGTCGAACTGGTGGCTGTAGCACGAACCCGGGCCGACCCGGCTTTCGGTCTCCCTCATCCCGGCGGTGTCGATATCGCCGAGACCGATGAACCAGCCGCGCCCGCCAAAATACTCGGCGATGGCCTGTCCGATTCCCGATCCGCCACCGGTGATGAAAATTGCCTTGCGATCGCTCATGTTTATCTCTCCGCAGCCATCCCTAGCGCCAGCCTGCATAAGCGCAAGCGGCGTGTCGTGACGTGCGATTGCGTACCCTAAAGCGCCGGGTTGTTATAGCAATGCCAGGTGAAGATCGCGGCTGCCCCGCGATGCGGCCGCCACGCTTCGGCCAGCGCGCGGGTTTCCTTCTCGCTCGGCCGCTCTTCGAGCCCGAGGATGCGCCCAAGACCCGCCTGGACCGCCAGGTCGCCAGCCGGCCAGATGTCGGGCCGGCCTTCGGCGAACAGCAGGTAGATCTCCGCCGTCCAGCGGCCGATGCCCTTGACCTGCGTGAGCTGGGCGATCGCTTCCTCGTCGTCGTCGGGCAGGGCATCGAAATCGATTTCCCCGGCTGCGACCAGCTCGCACAGAGAGCGCGCATAGCCTTGTTTCTGGCGCGAAAGTCCGCACGCACGCAGCGTGTCGAAATCGCGCCCCAGCAGGTCGTGCACGGGAATATCCTCGCCCAGTTCTGCCTCGAGCTTGCGCCACATGCTTGCTGCCGCAGCGACCGAGACCTGCTGTCCCACAATTGCGCGGAGCAAGGTGCGATAGCCGCGCTCGCGGATGCGTGGTTCGGGGTATCCGGCCGCTTCCAGCGCGCGGGCGATCGCGGGCTCCTGCGCTGCGACATGGTCGAGCCCCGACTTGATCTTCTCCGCGCTCAGCCCCATCAGTCCTCTCCGTGCCCGCTTGCCAAATCGGCGAACAGCCCGTAGCAGCCCCGCCGAAAGCCCGACAGGGGGCACGACACTTACGAACGGGAATTTGCGAGATGCCGAAGCTGACAGTCGTCAACCGCGCCGGAGAGGAATCGACCATCGACGTGGCCGATGGCCTGACCGTGATGGAAGCGATCCGCGACAACGGGTTCGACGAATTGCTGGCGCTGTGCGGCGGCTGCTGCTCGTGCGCCACTTGCCACGTTCATGTCGATCCGTCGTTCAAGGACAAGCTCAACCCGATGAGCGAAGACGAGGACGACCTGCTCGAAAGCAGCGACCATCGCGACGAGAATTCGCGGCTCGGCTGCCAGATCCCGTTCACCGACGATCTCGACGGCCTCAAGGTCACGATCGCGCAGGAAGACTGACGGCCGGCGCTCTGAAGCGCAAGGCACAGTGTCAGGGGGCGAAGCGGAACTGCGTTGCGCCTGAAGTGGGGCGGACCTAGTTCGACGGCCATGACGAACCTGCGCGTGTGCGAAAATACCCTCGACCTGATCGGCAACACTCCGCTGGTGCTGCTCAAGGGCCCCAGCGAAGCTGCTGGGTGCGAAATCTGGGGTAAGTGCGAATTCACCAATCCGGGCGGCAGCGTGAAGGATCGCGCGGCATTATGGATCGTGCGCGACGCGGAAGCGCGCGGAGAGCTCGAACCGGGCGGCACAGTGGTCGAAGGCACCGCGGGTAACACCGGGATCGGGCTGGCGCTGGTCGCCAATGCTTGCGGCTATCGCACGATCATCGTCATGCCCGACAACCAGAGCCAGGAGAAGATGGCGACCCTGCGCGCGCTTGGTGCGGAGCTGGTGCTGGTGCCGCCGACCAAGTTTGCCGACTGCAACCACTTCGTCCACACCAGCCGCCGGCTGGCCGAGGAGACAGAGGGCGCGGTGTGGGCCAACCAGTTCGACAACACCGCCAATCGCAAGGCGCACATTGAGGGCACCGCCGAAGAAATCTGGCAGCAGATGGAAGGGCGGATCGACGGCTTCACTTGCGCGGTGGGCACGGGCGGGACCTTCGCCGGAGTGGGGATGGGCCTCAAGGGGCACAATGAAGACGTAACCATCGCGCTGACCGATCCCCATGGCGCGGCGCTCTACAGCTACTATGCCGAAGGCGAGCTGAAGTCCGAAGGCAGCTCGGTTGCCGAAGGCATCGGGCAGGGCCGGATTACCGCCAACCTCGAAGGCGCACCGGTCGATACCCAGTTCCGCGTTTCGGACGAAGAGGGGCTCGACTGGGTCGCCCGCTTGCTGCGTGACGAAGGGGTCTGCCTGGGCCTCTCTTCGGGTATCAACGTGGCTGGCGCGGTGGCGCTGGGCAAGCAGCTCGGGCCCGATGCGCGCGTCGCGACGATCCTGTGCGACACCGGCTTCCGCTACCTGTCGACGCTCTACAATCCCGAATGGCTCGCGGCGAAAGGCCTTCCGGTATTCGACTGGCTGCAAGGCTCGTAAGCCGCTCGGCCCCGCGCCGCGATTGACTGACCCTGCGGATAGTCTAGCCTGCGCTGCATGGCCCACCAGCCTTTCAATTCCCGACGTAACCCGCCCTCGGTAGATCCCGGGACACCTGTGCCATTGGGCGGCTCGCGCGCCGAAGCGGTGCAGCGGCTGCAGGTCGGCTTTTCGCTGTTGGTCGGGATCGTCCTGTTGGTCGGGATCGCCAACGTGATCGAGAATCGCGCGAAGGAAGTCGAAGCGACCAGCGTTCCCGAAGCGGCAGCGACCGTTCCGGCAGAGACCTCCACGCCGCAGAGCGATCCGCTGGCCGATGCCGGTGTCGTGCCCGACCTGCCGGCTGCAACTCCGACGCCCGTGGTCACTGCCAGCCCGTCCCCGGTCCCGACCGACGCTCCCTGAGCCCATGCGGATCACCCGCCGCCGCCTGGTGATCGGGTTCGCCGCAGTGGTGGCGATCGGCGAGCTGCTGGCGATCGGCATACCGTTCGTTGCCGCGTATCGCAGCGCCAGCCATGCCTCTGGCGAACGCCCCGAAGTAGGGCTCGTCTCGTCACTGCCGGTCTATTGGAACGAAAGCGCTGATGTCGCCGGCGTGCTCGACAACGACCAGCCGCCTCCATGGCCGCGCACTGCGCTGGAGGCTGACTGGACGCTGGTTCCGCTCGATTCGCTGGCGGGGGCGGTCGCGCGAGCCGACAAGTCCGATCCGCTCACCGGCCTGCAACGCTTGCTGCTTGTCCAGCCGCGCCCATTGTCGCCTGCGGAGAACGTAGCGCTCGATCGCTGGGTCAGGGCGGGCGGGCGACTACTGCTGTTTGCCGACCCATGGGTGACCGCGGATTCGCGCTTCGCACTAGGCGACAAACGGAGGCCGCAGGATGTTGCTTTACTCTCGCCGATCCTCGCGCATTGGGGGCTCGAGCTGCGCTTCGATCCGGATCAGGCTGGCGGAGAGCGGACCGTGAGCGTGGCAGGGCAGCAGCTGCCGGTCGACATGGCGGGGACCTTCGCTCTCGTGAAGGCCGACGGCGTGAACTGCCAGCTTTCGGACAAGGGCCTCGTTGCGGCGTGCGCCATCGGCAAGGGCCATGCGACGATTGTCGCCGATACCGCGCTGTTCGACTTGCGTCGGGACGGCGGCAGGGCCGGTTTGGTCCTGCGGCGACTCGTCGACACGGCGTTTGGAGGTTGAACCACGGGAAATCACGGGTGAGGGGCCGGGGAAAGTGCGGGACAGCCCGGAGTCGCTTAACTATACCGAGGGAGACTGAGTTCGCAGTAAGGTTGTTGGTGCTGCAAGAAAATTAATAAATTCAATAATTAATCGTATAATCCCCACTAATCCCCTAATTTTCCCTTCCATCCCCGGCGGAGGTTGGTTAATACCACCGTCCATCGAAGATGCTGTTTTCGCTGCGCGTCGCCCAATGGCGGCGCGACCCGATAGCGCTCGCGCTGCCGGGAGCGGGAGAGGTGTGTTCGCGGGGAATGGGATCTCCCGCATGAGGGGCTCGGGGTTTTGGCGACGGGAAGTTTCAGTGGTTTCAGCGGGCAGGCTTTTTCGCCAATCGGCGAAAAGGATCGCTTCGTCCTGCCGCCGCTGTTCCGCAACGCCGTGAAGGCCTCTAGCGACGGCAAGATCCTCTGCCTCGACAAGCACGCCCGGTTTAACTGCCTCACCGGCTTCGGCCTTTCGCGGATGCCCGAGCTGTTCGCCCAGATCGACCGCGAGGAAGACCGTTTCGGACTCGACTACGACCGCGACACCCGCGAATCGCAATTGTTCGGTTTCGCGCGTGTGCCGTTCGACGATTCGGGTCGCTTCGTTATGCCCGATTACTTGCGCTCGCTCGCCAATATCGGAGACTCGCTGTTCTTCCAGGGCGGCGGGCGGCAGTTCACCATCTGGAACCCCGAAGAGCTGATGCGGATGGGCGACGACTGGGCCGCCGCCAAGGCCGCCTGCGCGGATTTCATGGCCAAGAGCGACGTCAAGGGCTCGGGCAAGGGGAAGGGCAAATGACCGCGTCCCCACATATCCCCGTCCTGCTCGACGAGGTGATCGCCGCGCTCGACCCGCAGCCCGGTGACGTAATCGTGGACGCTACCTTCGGCGCCGGCGGCTATACCCGCGCGCTGCTCGATGCAGGCGCGAGCGTCCATGCATTCGACCGTGATCCCGATGCCATTGCCCTGGGGCGCACTTGGCGCGAGACGGAGGAAAATCCGCCGCGCCTTACACTCCACGCGCGCCGCTTCTCCGAGATGGTCGCAGCTCTCGGAGAAGCGGGCGTTGCCCGCGTGGACGGCGTGGTGATGGATATCGGGGTATCCTCGATGCAACTCGACCAGGCGGAGCGCGGTTTCGCTTTCTCCGCCGACGGCCCGCTCGACATGCGCATGGCGCAAACGGGCGAGAGCGCAGCCGATTTCCTCAACGAAGCCGACGAAGGCGCGATCGCCGATGTGCTCTACAAGTATGGCGAGGAGCGCCAGAGCCGCCGGGTTGCCCGCGCGATTGTTGCAGCACGGCCGCTCGAAACAACCGGCGACCTGGCCCGCGTGGTGCGCAAGGCATTGGGCTATCGCCCCGGCGCGCCGAAGGATCCGGCGACCCGCAGCTTCCAGGCGGTACGGATCCACGTCAACGCCGAGCTAAGCGAACTCGAGCAGGGACTGTCCGGAGCCGAACAGGTCCTGCGCGAAGGCGGGCGGCTGGCGGTGGTCAGCTTTCACAGCCTCGAGGATCGTATCGTCAAGCAATTCCTGCGCGAAGCGTCGGGCGCCAACACCGGCGGCTCGCGCCACTTGCCGCGAGTCGACGCGGCCCCCGCCACGTTTACCCAGGTATCCAAGGCAATCCGCCCGAGCGAGGCGGAGACAGATCGCAATCCGCGCGCCCGCTCGGCCACTTTGCGCCACGCGGTCCGCACCGCCATTCCGACAAGGGAGGCTGCATGATGGTTACCGGAAGTCGTTTGCGCCAGTTCGGCTGGGCCGTGACCCTGGCATTGTGTTTCACCGCCTTTTTCGCGCTAACCTTCAAGGTCAATTCGGTGAAGAGCCAGGTGCGCCTGGCCGAGCGTCACATCGTTTCGCTCGAAGGCCAGAACCAGATGCTCCAGACCGAGTTCGAAACCCGTTCCAGCCAGCAGCAGCTGGCCCAGTGGAACGCGGTCGATTTCGGTTACAAGCCGCCGACCGCCGACCAGTATCTCGAAGGCGAACGCCAGCTGGCCGCGCTCGGCGAAGTGCGCCGCCCCGATGCTCCGGCTCCGATCCGCGTCGCGCGGGCGGACGAGACCGGCGACCAGGGGGCGTTCCGCCAAATGGTTTCGCCGCTAACAGGCAAGCCGGTGCATAGCCGGATCGAAACTGGCGCGATTGCCGCAGCGCTGGTCCACGGTGGAGAGATCCTGGCGGATACCGCTCGGTGACCGCGATATCGGTCAGCACGGCGATTTCTTCCGGCCGGGTGCACCTTGTCACCCAGCGCCGTCGCCAGCTGACCGTCGCACGCTTGCGCGTGCTGCTGGTAGCGGGACTGTTTGTTGCCATCGCCATCGCGGCGTTGGGACGCATCGGCTACCTCGGACTTGACGATCACAGCACAGAGTCGACCTCGCTCGTCGATGCACTGCTGCCGCCGCGGGGCGAGATCACCGACCGCAACGGACAAGTGCTCGCCCGCGCATTCCCGGCATTCGCGCTGTGGTACGATCCAGGCGCGCTCGCTGGTGGCTCCCCGCTGGTCAAGAGCCCCAAGGTCGTCGCTGCCGACCTCAAGGCGATCTTCCCCGACATGAACGAAGCGAAGGTCGAGAAGAAGCTTGCCGCCGGTCGCGGCGGATACCTCGAGCGCCGTATCCTGCCCGAACAGGCGAACAAGGTGCTGGCGATCGGCGAACCGGCGCTCGAACTGCCGAAGGAAACCCAGCGCTACTACCCGCAAGGTTCGCTCGCCGCGCACGTGCTCGGCTTCGTCAACGCGAACGGTAACGGCAAGCTCGGGATGGAGCAGACACTCGATGCCCGGCTCAAGGACCCGGCCAAGCGCGGGACCCCGGTCGAGTTGTCGATCGATACGCGGGTGCAAGGCGCATTGGAAGACGAGCTTGGGCGCGGGATGAAGATGGTCAACGCGATGGGCGGGGCCGGGATCGTCCTTGACGTCGACACCGGTGAAGTATTGGCAATGGCCTCGCTGCCCGAATTCGATCCCAACAACGTCAAGCCGAGCGACCTGCTTTTGACCAAGGCCGAAGCAGCCGAAGGCAAGTTTCCGACCAGCTTCAACCGCATCACCAACCAGGTTTACGAACTCGGCTCCACCTTCAAGCCGATCACGATTGCCGCTGCAATCGATGCCGGGGTGGTGCGCGATTTCGGCAAGAAGTGGGATGCCGAACCGATCAAGATGGGCGGGTTCACGATCAAGGACCTGCACAACATGGGCGACTCGCTCAACGTGCCGGAAACGCTGATCCATTCCTCAAACACCGTCTCTGCGCGGATTGCCGACACCTTGGGTGGTGCCCGGATGCGCCAGACGCTGATCGACCTGGGCATGAACAAGCGCCCCGAGATCGAGCTGCCCGCGCGCGGCTTCCCGATCTGGCCGGGGAAGGACTGGCCGCGCCTGCGGACGATGACCGTCGGTTTCGGGCACGGCGTGGCGGTGACTCCGCTGCATCTCGCCAGCGCCTATGCCGCGCTGGTCAACGGCGGGATCTGGCGTCCGTCGACGCTCTACAAACTCAAGCCCGGCGAGGCTCCGCGCGGGCACCGCGTGTTCAAGGCATCGACTTCGGCACGAATGCGCCAGCTGCTGCGCATGGTCGCGCTATACGGCACCGGGCGGGGCGCCAACGCGCCGGGCTTCCGCGTCGGCGGCAAGACCGGATCGGCCGAAAAGCCCGGAGCGCACGGCTATCGCCATCATTCGCTGGTGTCGACCTTTGCGGCCGCGTTCCCGATGGACCACCCGCGCTATGTCGTGATCGCGATGCTCGACGAGCCGAAGGGCACCGCCGCGAGCAGTTACCAGCGCACCGCCGCGTGGAACGCCGTGCCGATCGTCGGGCGGCTGATCCCGCGGATCGGGCCGATGCTCGGCATTCCGCCCGATACCTCGCGCGATGTCGACCTGTCGGACCTCGATCCGCTGGTTCCGGAATCCGAGGGCGGCAAGGCAGCGGCGGAAGGCGAATGAGGCTCTCCACGCTCGTCGGCGACTGCGGAATCGACGCGAACGGTTTCGGCGACAACGCCGTCACCGGCTTCGCGATCGATCATCGCAAGGTCGCCCCCGGCACGGTGTTCGGCGCGTTCCAGGGCAGCGCGGTCAACGGCGAGGACTTCATCCTCGCTGCTGTCGCTGCCGGAGCGATTGCGGTCGTCGCCCGACCGGAGGCGAAAGTCGAAGGCGCTTTGCACATTGGTGACCCCACTCCGCGCAGGCTGTTCGCGCAACTGGCGGCTAAGTTCTTCGTGCCGGTACCCGAGACGATCGTCGCGGTGACCGGTACAAACGGCAAGACCTCGACAGTCGAGATGGCGCGCCAACTGTGGCGGATGGCGGGCAACAGCGCAGCCTCGATCGGCACACTCGGCGTCACCACGCCTGACGGCAGCGTTTCGACCGGGCTGACCACGCCCGATATCGTCACGTTCCTTTCGAATATGACCGGCCTCGCCCGCGAAGGGGTGACCCACGTCGCCTACGAAGCCTCGAGCCACGGCCTGTCGCAGTATCGCAACGAAGGTCTGCGGGTGGCAGCGGGCGCATTCACCAATTTCAGCCGCGATCATCTCGATTACCACGCGACGATGGACGACTATTTCGCGGCCAAGATGCGGTTGTTCGACGAAGTCGTCGCCGAAGGCGGAACTGCGGTGATCTGGCAAGGCGGTGATGATTGGACCGCCAAGGCAACCGAGCACGCACGCGAACGGGGGTTACGCGTGCTGGCAGTGGGCGGGCAGGCGGATGGGATCGGCCTGCTCGCCCGCACTCCCACCCAGTTGGGGCAGGACCTGCAGGTCGGATACGACGGCGCGGCCACCAAGGTCTCGCTACCGCTTATCGGTGCCTACCAGGCGGCGAACGCGCTGGTCGCTGCGGGCCTCGTCATCGCGACCGGCGGCGATCCGAAAACGACTTTCGCCAACCTCTCGCGCTTGCAGCCGGTGCGCGGGCGGCTGGAGCGTGCAGCGATCAATCGCGAGGGCGCGCCGGTCTATGTCGACTATGCCCACACACCCGATGCGCTGGAAGCAGCCATCGCTGCGCTGCGCCCACATGTGGAAAAGCGCCTTCTGGTGGTGTTCGGAGCGGGCGGAGATCGCGATCAGGGCAAACGGGCCGAAATGGGCCGGGTCGCTAGCCAGCAGGCAGATGTCGTGATCGTCACCGATGACAACCCGCGCGGGGAAGACCCGGCGGACATACGCCGCGCGGTCCTGTCGGGCGCGCCGGGCGCACAGGAAATTGCCGGGCGGCGCGATGCGATCGCGGCTGCTGTTAGCATGGCCGGGGCGGGGGACATCGTCCTCCTCGCCGGCAAGGGACACGAACAGGGCCAGATCGTAGGAGCCGGAGACCAGATGCGCATACTGCCGTTCGACGATGTCACCGTTGCGCGCGAATGCGCGGCGCAGGAGGGGAGCCTGACATGAGCCTCAACCGGGCCATCCTGTCATGGCCGCGCGTGGCGCGCGACCGGCTCCCGCTGGCACTGTGGAGCGCCGAAACGATCGCCGAAGCCGTTGGCGGCACGGCGAGCGGGGCGTTCCAGGTGTCGGGCGTCGAGATCGATTCACGCGACGTGCGCGCTGGCGACCTGTTCATTGCGCTCAAGGGCGAAAGCACCGACGGCCACCGCTTCATCGGCAAGGCATTCGCCAACGGGGCCGCGGCCGCGCTGGTCAGCGAGCCGATCGACTGGCCGCATATCCTCGTGGAGGATACCTCCGCTGCTCTCGAAGCGCTTGCTGCTGCCGCACGTGAGCGTGCCGAAGCCGTGCGGATCGGCGTCACCGGCTCGGTCGGCAAGACCGGGGTCAAGGAAGCGATCTTTGCTGCGCTCGACCGGACGAGCCGCGGGGCGGCGCACCGTTCCGTCCGCAGCTACAACAACCATGTCGGCGTGCCGCTCAGCCTCGCGCGGATGCCCGCGCGCAGCCGTTTCGGCGTTTTCGAAATGGGCATGAACCATGCGGGCGAGATCGACCACCTGACGCGGCAGGTTCGCCCGCACATCGCGGTCGTGACCACGATTGCCCCGGCACACATCGAGAATCTCGGCAGCGAGGAAGCGATTGCCGATGCCAAGGGCGAAATCTTTGCGGGGCTGGTCGAAGGCGGCACGGCGGTGATCCCGGCCGACAGCCCGCATTTCGAACGGCTGCGCGGCCACGCCCAGGCGTGCGGCGCGCAGGTCGTCAGCTTCGGGCGCAGCGCTCACGCCGACGCGCGCTTGCTCGATGCGATCCCGAGCGCCAACGGCGGCGCGCTGGTGACGGCGGACATTTCCGGCACCCGGCTGTGCTTCACGGTCGCCGAACCGGGTGAGCACTGGATTTCGAACGCGCTGGCGGTGATGGCCACGGTCAAGGCGGCGGGCGGCGACCTTGCCGCGGCAGGGCTTGCGCTCGCCGAGATGGGCGGGCTCAAGGGCCGCGGTGCGCGCCACCGGATCGCAGTGACCGGAGGCCATGCGCTGCTGATCGACGAGAGCTACAACGCCAATCCTGCCTCGATGCGCGCGACCCTTCGCCAGCTCGGCCAGACCCCGGCTACGCGACGCATCGCAGTGCTCGGTAGCATGAAGGAATTGGGCGACTTCGGACCCGGTTTCCATGCCCAGCTGGCCGAGCCGCTGGCCGAGGCACAGGTCGACTTTGCAGTATTGGTGGGCGATGAGATGCGCGCCCTGTCACGCGAACTGGGGAAACCGGGCAGCAATTCGCTTGCCGCCGGACTCGCCTTCGCCCATTGCGATGGGCCAGGCGAGGCGATCGGTGCGCTCGAGGAATTCGGGCTCGCCGCGGGCGATGCGATCCTGGTCAAGGGCTCGAATGCAATCGGGCTCGGCCGGGTGGTTGCCCATTTCGTCGATCGCGGGTCAACGCGCCGGGAAGGCTGAATGCTCTATCAGATCGCAGAGTGGCTGCATTTCGAGGGCGTACTTAACCTCATACGCTACCAGACCTTTCGCGCGGGTGCCGTCCTGCTGACCGCCCTGATGATCGGCCTGCTCATCGGGCCGAAGTTCATCACCATGCTGCGCGTGCGGCAGGGCAAGGGGCAACCGATCCGTGAAGACGGCCCGCAAAGCCACCTCGCCAAGCGCGGCACGCCGACGATGGGCGGGCTGATGATCCTGATCTCGCTCACACTCTCGCTGCTGCTGTGGATGGACCTGTCGAACCCGTTCGTGTGGGCCTGCCTTGCGGTAACGCTCGGCTTCGGGGTGATTGGGTTCCTCGACGATTACGACAAGGTTTCGAAGGCCAGCCACCGCGGCGTGCCGGGGCGGGTGCGGCTGCTGCTCGAATTCATCGTCGCGGGCGTCGCCGCGTGGATCATCGTCGGCCAGATCAACACCGTGCTCTACGTGCCGTTCATGATGCAGAGCGGGATCCCGCTGGGGCCGTTCTACTACGTGTTCGCGGCGATCGTGATGGTCGGTGCGGGCAATGCGGTGAACCTCACCGATGGACTCGACGGGCTGGCGACGATGCCGGTGATCATCGCTTCGGGAGCGTTCGCGATCATCGCCTATCTGGCGGGCCGCGAGGACTTCTCCGCCTACCTCGGTATCCCGCATGTGGCCGGGGCAGGCGAACTGGCGATCTTCTGTGCGGCGATCATGGGATCGGGCCTCGCGTTCCTGTGGTTCAACGCGCCCCCGGCGGCGGTGTTCATGGGCGATACCGGCAGCCTTGCGCTCGGCGGCGCGCTCGGCGCGATTGCGGTCGCCAGCCACCACGAGATCGTGCTGGCGATCGTCGGCGGGCTGTTCGTGTTCGAAGCGCTTTCGGTGATTATCCAGGTGTTCTGGTTCAAACGAACCGGCAGGCGGGTGTTCCGCATGGCGCCGATACACCACCATTTCGAGCAACTGGGGTGGAAGGAATCGACCGTCGTAATCCGCTTCTGGATCGTCTCGATCGTGCTCGCCTTGCTCGGCCTTGCGACGCTGAAGCTGCGATGATCACCAGCCCCGCCTTTGCCGGAAAGCGCTACGCCGTCCTCGGCCTCGCCCGGTCGGGGCTGGCGACGGTCGAATCGCTGCTGGCGAGCGGGGCGCAAGTGACCGCGTGGGACCGGCAGGACAACGCACGCGACAGGGTCGATCCTGCCAACGTACTGCTGGCCGATCCGCTGGAGATCGACCTTACGGGGTATGATGGCGTCGTGGTTTCGCCTGGCGTGCCGCTCAACACCCACCCGATCGCCAAGCGCGCGGCGCAGTTCGGTGTGCCGGTGATCGGCGATATCGAACTGTTCGCGCAGGCCCGCGCTTCGCTGCCGCCGCACAAGGTCGTCGGCATCACCGGCACCAACGGCAAGAGCACTACTACCGCGCTGGTCACGCATATCCTGAAAACTGCGGGCGTTCCCGCACTCATGGGTGGCAACATCGGCCTGCCGATCCTTTCGCAGGATGCGCTGCCTGAAGGCGGGGTCTACGTGCTCGAACTGTCGAGCTACCAGATCGACCTGACCTACTCGCTCGACTGCGATGTAGCGGTGCTGCTGAATGTGACGCCCGATCACCTCGACCGCTACGATGGCAGCTTCGAGAAATACGCTGCGAGCAAGGCGCGGCTGTTCGAGATGCAGACTGCTGGACACAACAAGATCAGCAGCATCAATGAGGAAGTCAAATTCGAGCTAGGTGCGCAAGGAGCGATTGCGAGCTTCATCGAAGATGTTTTTGATCACAAAGGTATCAAGAAACGAGACCAAGCCACCTGGCCGTCTCTGCAGGGTCCACATAATCTCGAAAACGCGAGAGCGGCTGTGGAAGTTGCGGACATCCTCGGGATCGATGAGGCGATTATCATCCGAGCGCTCCAAACCTTCACCGGCCTCCCGCACCGCATGGAGCGGATCGCCGAACACAAAGGCGTTCTGTTCATCAATGACAGCAAGGCGACCAACACCGACTCTACCGCGCCCGCGCTGGCGGCCTACCCGCCCGAGAACGGCAGGCGGCGGATTCACTGGATCGTTGGCGGATTGCCCAAGGAAAACGGGCTCGGCGCGACCGAAGCGCATATCGGTAATGTCGCGGTCGCCTACACCATCGGCGAGGCCGGGCCGCGCTTTGCCGAACTGCTCGAGGGCCAGGTCAAGGTCGAACGCGCGGAAATGCTGTGCGAAGCAATCTCGCGCGCGATCGCCAATGCCAGCCCGGGCGACGTGGTGCTGTTCAGCCCGGCCTGCGCCAGCTTCGACCAGTTCAAGGACTACGAGCAGCGCGGCGAACGCTTTTGCCAGCTGGTCGATGCGCTGACCGGCGGCGAACCCGCGCCGGATCCCTGCTGCCTGGGGGACGCCGCATGAGCGCAACCCAGCCTTGGATCCCGCGCGCACCGGGCGATACCGCGCGTGCAGCGACCTACCAATTGAGCTTCCGCAACGACCTGCGCGTGTGGTGGCGCGAGGTTGACAAGGTGCTGCTGTTCCTGATCCTGTTGCTGATGGCGGTCGGAATGGTCGCGGTTGCCGCTGCCAGCCCGGCGAGCGCGCACCGCCTCTCGACTGCCAAGATCAAGTTGCCCGAGCTCTATTTCTACTGGGCGCAGCTGCGCTGGGACGTGCTGGGTCTCGCTGCGCTGTTCGGTGCATCGGCGCTGAGCCGCGACAATGCGCGCCGGGCGGGCATCGTGCTCGCCGTGACGATGCTGGTTTTCCTGATGCTCGTCCCGGTGATCGGCAGCGAGGTCAACGGCGCGCGGCGGTGGATCAACTTCGGCATCGGTTTCCAGCCGTCCGAATTCCTCAAGCCCGGTTTCGCGATCCTGCTGGCGTGGATCGTCAGCTGGCGCGCGCGCGATCCGAATATCCCCGTCCTATCGATCGTCACGGGGATCATGGTGGTCGTCGCTGCATTCATGATGATGCAGCCGGACCTCGGCGGGACGATCCTGTTCGGCGGGGTGTGGTTTGCGATCATCTTGCTCGCCGGGATCCCGCTCAAGCGCATCGGGATGCTCGCCGGGGCAGGGATGGTCGCGCTGACCGCGACCTATTTCCTCTACGATAACGCGCGCCACCGGATCGACAGCTTCCTGGGTGGCGGGACTGCTTTCGACCAGGTCGACCTCGCGCACCGCACGCTCGTTGCGGGAGGCTGGTTGGGCAGCGGGCTGTGGCTGGGTGTGCGAAAGATGAACCTGCCCGAAGCGCACACCGACTACATTTTCTCGGTGATCGGCGAGGAATTCGGCCTGATCGCTTGTGCCTTCATCGTGCTGCTCTACCTTGGCATCGTGATCCGCGTTTTGACCCGGCTGGTGGACGAAGACGACCAGTTCACGCTGCTCGCCGCGACTGGGCTGATTACCCAGATCGGCGGGCAGGCGTTCATCAATATCCTCGTCAACCTGCAGTTGTTTCCCTCCAAGGGAATGACGCTTCCGCTGGTCAGCTACGGCGGCTCGTCGACTATCGCGGTGTGCCTTGCGGTGGGGTTGCTGCTGGCGTTGACGCGGCGCAACCCGTTCCTCGATCGCGAAACGCCGGGCCTCAAGGCCCTCCTCACCAAAGGAGCCGATCAATGACCGGCGCATCACGCCATTTCGTCCTCGCAGCCGGCGGCACCGGCGGCCACCTGATCCCTGCTTTCGCGCTGGCGACCGAGCTCGACCGGCGCGGCCACCATGTTGCGCTGGTCACCGATACGCGCGGGGCGAACCTGCCGGGCAAGCCCGACTTCCTGCCCGCGCACGTCCTGCCCGCCGGTCGCTTCGGCAAGAACCCGCTGCATTGGCCCGGCGGGATCAAGGCGGTGCTCGAAGGGCGCAAGATGGCGATGCGGCTGTTCGAAAGCTTCGGGCCGACCGCCGTCGTCGGGTTCGGCGGGTATCCTTCGCTGCCCGCGCTGCTCGCTGCAACTGCGGCGGAAATCCCTGCGGTGATCCACGAGCAAAACGCCGTGCTGGGCCGCGTGAACCGCCTGCTTGCAGGCCGGGTTCAAGCGATCGCAACCGCTTACCCCGATGTCGAGCGGCTCAAGCCCAAACTGCTCGAGAGGGTCCACCTGGTCGGCAACCCGGTGCGCGCCGAAGTGCTCGCATTGCGCGAAGAGCCGTTCCCGGCGTTCACCGAGGACGGCTTGCTGCGCGTGCTCGTCACTGGCGGCAGCCAGGGCGCGAGCGTGCTGAGCGAGATTGTGCCCGATGGGCTTGCGATGCTGCAGCCCGCGCTGCGCCAGCGCTTGCAGGTGACCCAGCAGTGCCGTGCGGAAGACGTCGATGCGGTCCGCGCGCGATATCGCAGCCACGATATTCCGGCAGAGCTCGGAACATACTTCGAGGACATGGCCTCGCGGCTGGCCGACGCGCACCTGTTCATCGGCCGCGCCGGCGCTTCGACGATCGCCGAATTGACTGCAGTGGGTCGGCCCGCGATCCTTGTGCCGCTGCCGATTGCGACCGACGATCACCAGGCCGTCAACACGCAAGAGCTGGTGCAGGCTGGCGGTGCGCGGATGATCCGGCAGGCCGGGTTCACTCCCAAGCAGCTCGCCAAACAGATCCAGGCGATGGCGCAGCATCCGCAAACGCTGGCCACTGCCGCCCACGCGGCGTGGAACTGCGGGCGTCCCAAGGCAGTGGAAGACCTCGCTGACCTCGTCGAAAGCTTCGGCGGGGCGGAACTGATGGACGAAATCCGCGTCGCCGGTGAAGGGCTGCGGGGCTCGGCGCATGGCGAAGCCGCAGGCCAGGCATCTTCGCGAGATCGCGCGGCATGAAAGGTGTCGGTACCGATATCGGGACGATCCACTTCGTCGGCATCGGCGGGATCGGGATGTCCGGCATCGCCGAAGTGATGAAGAACCTCGGCTATTCGGTGCAGGGTTCCGACCTCACAGAAGGGCCGAGCGTTGAGCGCCTGCGCCAGCGCGGGATCACCGTGCACATCGGCCATGCCGCGGACAACGTCGAAGGCGCGGCGGTGGTCGTCACTTCGACTGCTGTGAAGCGGACCAATCCCGAAGTCGTCGCAGCTCTGGAAAACCGCATCCCGGTGGTCCGCCGCGCGGAAATGCTTGCCGAGTTGATGCGGCTCAAGAACACCGTGGCTGTCGCCGGTACTCACGGCAAGACCACCACGACCAGCATGATCGCCGCACTTCTCGATGCCGGAAACGTCGACCCGACCGTTATCAACGGCGGAATCATCGAGCAATACGGCTCCAACGCGCGGTTGGGTGACAGCGACTGGATGGTGGTCGAAGCCGACGAAAGCGACGGCAGTTTCCTGCGGCTCGACGGGACCATCGCGGTCGTCACCAACATCGATCCCGAGCACTTGGATCACTACGGCGATTTTGACGGCGTGCGGCGCGCATTCGTGGAGTTCATCCACAACGTGCCGTTCTACGGCGCGGCGGTGCTGTGCATCGACCACCCCGAAGTGCAAGCGGTGATCGGTAAGGTGCGTGACCGGCGTGTTGTGACCTACGGCTTTTCCCCGCAGGCGGACATCTGCGCCACCGATGTGCGCCCCGAAGCGGGCGGCAATGTGTTTGACGTGACAGTGCGCCAGCGCGGAGAGGAAGACCGGGTCATTTCCGGCGTCCACTTGCCGATGCCGGGCCGCCACAACGTGCAGAACGCGCTCGCCGCGATCGCCGTGGCGCTGGAAATGGGCTGCGATGACGAAGTGATCCGCACCGGCTTTGCGCAGTTCGGCGGTGTGCGGCGACGGTTCACCAAGGTCGGCACGGTCGATGGCGCAACCGTGATCGACGACTACGCGCACCATCCGGTGGAAATCCGCGCAGTCCTTTCCGCCGCGCGCGAAAGCGTCACCGGTGCGGGCAAAGGCCGTGTGATCGCGGTGGTCCAGCCGCACCGCTACACCCGCTTGCGCGACCTGATGGACGAGTTCCGGAACGCCTTCAACGAAGCCGACCAGGTTTATGCCGCGCCGGTCTACGCAGCGGGCGAAGACCCGATTCCAGGGATCGATTCGACCGCGCTGGTCGCGGGGATCAAGTCCCGCGGGCACCGCTTTGCTGCCGAAGTGGCGGACCGTGAGGAACTCGCTCGCGTGCTGGCAGGTGAAGTGCAGTCGGGCGATCTCGTGGTGTGCCTCGGTGCGGGCGACATCACCCGCTGGGCGGCGGGCCTCGCCGATGCCATCGCGCAGGAGCGCGCCGCATGAGTGTGCAGCCCGACGACTGGAACATGTACGATACCGGCAGTGCGCCGGGCTCGACCACGGAAACCACTGCGAGTGCCCCGTTCAACACCGACGGCATCCGCGGCAAGCTGACGCCCAACGCACCGCTTGCGCCCTATGTCTGGTTCAAGACCGGCGGCAATGCCGACTGGCTGTTCGAGCCCGCCGACCTCGAGGACCTCAAGGAATTCCTCGACCGGCTGGGCGGGACCTTGCCGGTGATGGCGCTCGGGCTCGGCTCGAACATGATCGTGCGCGACGGCGGCGTTCCCGGCGTGGTGATCCGCCTCGGCAAGGCGTTCGCTACGGTCGAGGCGCGGCGCGACATGGTGCTCGAATGCGGCGGCGGCGCGAGCGGAATCCTCGTCTCATCCAAGGCGCGCGATGCAGGGATTGCTGGGGTCGAATTCCTGCGCGGCATTCCCGGCACCGTGGGCGGGTTCGTGCGGATGAACGGGGGTGCATACGGCTGCGAAGTGGCCGACGTGCTGGTCGATTGCGACGTGATCCTGCCCGACGGTTCGTTCGTGACGCTGCCCAAGGCGGACCTCGAATACACCTATCGCCACTCGGTGCTGCCCGACGGTGCGATCGTGGTCGCCGCACGCTTCCAGGGACGCGAAGGCATTCCTGAAGAAATCGGCGCAGAGATGGACCGCATCGCCAAGGCGCGCGAGGAATCGCAGCCGCTGCGGACCAAGACCGGCGGATCGACCTTCAAGAACCCGCCTGGGCACAAGGCGTGGCAGCTGGTCGATGCGGCGGGCTGTCGCGGGATGACCAAGGGCGGCGCGCAAGTGAGCGAAAAGCACACCAACTTCCTTATCAATACCGGCAACGCGACCAGCGCCGACATCGAAGGGCTGGGCGAAGAGGTTCGCCGCAAGGTCTACGCCAATTCGGGCATCGCCCTCGAATGGGAAATCCAGCGGGTGGGTCGGCCGTGACCCTTCCCAAACTCCACGTCGCGGTGCTGATGGGCGGCTGGGCGAACGAGCGGCCGGTTTCGCTGATGAGCGGCGAGGGCGTCGCCAAGGCGCTCGAGGCGCGCGGGCATCAAGTCACCCGGATCGACATGGATCGGCAAGTCGCCGCGCGGATCGCCGAGGCCGCGCCCGACGTCGTGTTCAATGCGCTCCACGGCGTGCCGGGAGAGGACGGCACGGTGCAGGGGATGCTCGACTTGATGGGCGTTCCGTATACCCATTCGGGTCTCGCCACTTCGGTGATCGCGATCGACAAGGAACTGACCAAGCAGGCGCTGGTGCCGCACGGCATCCCGATGCCCGGCGGGCGGATCGTCGAGTGCGAAGAGCTTTACGAACGCGATCCGCTGGCGCGCCCTTACGTGCTCAAGCCGGTCAACGAAGGCAGCTCGGTAGGCGTGGCGATCGTTACCGCCGATGGCAATTATGGCAACCCGATCCGCCGCGACGTGCCCGGACCGTGGCAGGAATTCGATCGCCTGCTCGCCGAACCCTACATCCGAGGCCGCGAGCTGACCGTAGCGGTGATCGACGGGGCAGAAGGGCCGCGCGCGCTGACCGTGACCGAGCTGGTGCCCAAGTCCGGCTTCTACGATTTCGACGCCAAGTACACCGACGGGATGACCGAGCACGTCTGCCCGGCGAATATTCCCGAGCGGATCGCCGAACTGTGCATGGGTTATGCGGTGAAGGCGCACCAGGTGCTTGGCTGCAAGGGCACCAGCCGGACCGACTTTCGGTGGGACGACGAGCGCGGCGAAGACGGGCTGTTCGTGCTCGAAACCAACACCCAGCCGGGGATGACCCCGCTTAGCCTGGTGCCCGAACAGGCGCGCTATTGCGGGATGAGCTACGAAGACCTGGTCGAGGCGATCGTTGCCGAGGCGCTGCGGGGCGCGGCGAAGGGAGCGGGTGCCGATGGCTGAGACCATCAACCGCAAGGGCAAGGGCGTGCGCCGTGCGGCTGCTGCGCGCAGCCGCGCAAACACTGCGCGAAAGGCCAAGGCCAGGACCAGCGGGTTCATGGACGCCGTGATGGCGATCCTGCCGTTCACCGAAGAGCAGCTTCACCGGGTGTTTCTTGCCATCATCATCGGCGGCGCGGTGGCGCTGGCATGGTTCGTCGCCAGCCTCGCCGGGTTGCCGGCTCTGGCGCAGGCGCAAGTTGCCGGAGTGGCGGCGGATGCCGGGTTCGTGGCGCGCAACGTTCGTGTGACCGGGATTCACCGGATGAACGAGATGAAGGTCTACAATATCGCGTTCGCCCAGCGCGATCGTCCGATGCCGTCGGTCGATCTTGACCAACTGCGCCAGCAATTGCTCGCGCTGCCGTGGGTGGCCGATGCGCGGGTCAGCCGCCAACTGCCGACGACGCTGGTGATCGACATCGTCGAGCGCAAACCGGCGGCGGTGCTCAAGAAACCGGGCCGACTGGTGCTGATCGACGGCACCGGGCACGAGCTCGAACCGATCAAGCCGAGTGCCGCCAAGGGTATGCTGGAGATTTCCGGTCCGGGCTCGGCGCGGCAAATGCCCGACCTCACGCGGCTGATCGCTGCCGCGCCCGCGCTCAAGCCGCAGATCGTCGCCGCCGAATGGATCGGCAACCGCCGCTGGAACCTCACCTTCAAGACCGGGCAAGTGCTTGCCCTGCCGCAGGGGCAGAACGAAGGCTCCAGCGCGCTGGTCTCGTTCGCTCGGCTTGACGGCGTCAACCGGTTGATCGGCGGGAAGGTCGCCACCTTCGACATGCGCGTGCCCGACCGGATCTATTTGCGCATCCCGGGGCGGACCGAACATCAGGCGCTCAGCACCAAGGGAGGTGAATGATGGGTTTGCCGCGCATCGTCAGGGTCTTCGGGGCGGTCGATGTCGGATCGTTCCGCATCTCGGCGATGATCATGGGCCTGTCGGAAACCGGCGAGATGATCGTGCTCGGTTCGGGCAACCGGGCGAGCCAGGGGATCAAGCGCGGCTATGTGACCGACATGGCCGCGGCGACTTATGCCATCCGCGATGCGGTGGAGCGGGCAGAGAAGAACGCAGGTACGAGCATTTCCAGCGTGTGGGTCGGATGTTCGGGGGCAGGGCTGGCGAGCCGGGTTGCCAAGGTAGAGATCGAGATCGGCGGGCGACGGGTCGAGGAAGACGACGTCGAACACCTGCTGGTCGCGGCGCGGGATTCGATCCAGCCCGACGGGCGGATGGTGCTCCACGCGCAGCCCGCGCACTACACGCTCGACGGGGCGCATGGCGTCGCTAACCCTCGCGGCCTCCATGCCGAACGCCTCGGGGTCGATATCCATGTCATGCTGGCTGACGGCGCGCCGGTGCGGAACCTGATCGAAGCGGTGCAGAAGGCGCACCTGGAAGTCGAGGCGGTCGTAGCGACCCCGCTCGCGTCGGGCCAGTCGTGCCTCACACCGGAAGAGCGCGAGCTCGGCACCGCATTGATCGAGATCGGCGGTGAAGTGACCAATGTCGCGCTCTATGCGGGCGGTATGTTGCTGGGGCTATCGGCGATCCAGTTCGGCTCGTCCGACATCACCGATGCGGTCGCCAGCGCATTCGGCATCCGGCGTTTCCAGGCGCAGCGGCTCAAAAGCCGGTATGGCTCGGCAATCGCCAGCCCGTCGGACTACAAGGACATGATCCCGGTTCACGGGCCAGACGAGGACGAAGCAACGGCCACTCCGGCGCGCGGAGCAGACGACAAGAACCGCATTCCCCGCGCAGAACTGGTCTCGGTGATCACCGAACAGCTCGGGCGGTTGGCGACAGAGGTCAATCGCGCGCTCAAGGACATGGGTTTTGCCGGAACCAAGGGCGGGCAGATCGTGGTAACCGGCGGCGGGGCGGAACTCGCTGGAATCGCGGAATATCTGCAGAGCGCGCTGGGTCATCCGGTGCGGGTTGGCAAGCCGCCCGCGCTGCGCGGGCTGGGCGAAGCGACCGCCACCGCGAGCTTCGGAACGCTCACGGGGCTGTGCCTTTACGCGGCGGCTGACCCGGTCGACATTCGCGCGATCGGCCCGTCCTACCAGCCGACCACCAGCTATTCGGGAATGGCGATCGTCACCCGCGTTCTTCGCGCCGTTCGGGAGTATTTCTAGATGGTTTCGCCGCTATTCCGTGAATCAGCCTGTTTTACCGGCAAATTGCGCGCTGTGGATAAGGGATACCTACCTATGCCCGCCTTAAGCGCTTTGTGCCAAACTCGCGAAAATTGTACTATCGATTGCGCGTTCCCCGGAGGGAAATGACATGAGCATAAATATCGGCCCAGCTGCAACTGAAGACCTTCGTCCGAGGATCACCGTAGTCGGTGTCGGCGGCGCAGGCGGCAATGCCATCGCCAACATGATCGCCGCGAGCATCGAAGGGGTCGATTTCCTTGTTGCCAACACCGATGCGCAAGCGCTCTCCAATTCGGGCGCGCCGACACGCATCCAGCTCGGCCCGGACATCACCGGCGGGTTGGGCGCCGGTGCCCGCCCCGAAGTCGGCAAGGCCGCCGCGGAAGAAACCGTCGCCGAGATCGAAGACGCGCTCGACGGTGTGAATATGTGCTTCATCGCTGCCGGCATGGGCGGCGGCACCGGCACCGGCGCCGCGCCGGTGATCGCCGAGGCGGCACGCCGCAAGGGCGTGCTGACGGTGGGCGTGGTGACCAAGCCGTTCCTGTTCGAAGGTACCCGCCGGATGCGGGCTGCCGAAGCGGGTATCGAAGAGCTGCAGAAGCACGTCGATACGCTTATCGTCATTCCCAACCAGAACCTGTTCCTGATCGCCAAGGCGGAAACGACCTTCAAGGAAGCGTTCCAGCTGGCCGACGAAGTGCTGCAGCAGGGCGTTCGCTCGATCACCGACCTGATGGTGATGCCGGGCCTGATCAACCTCGACTTCGCCGACGTGCGGTCGGTGATGGAGGAAATGGGCAAGGCGATGATGGGCACCGGCGAGGGCGAGGGCGAGAACCGCGCACTCGAAGCCGCTGAACGCGCCATCGCCAACCCGCTGCTCGACGGCGTCAGCATGGCCGGCGCCAAGGGCGTGATCATCTCGATCATCGGCGGCGAGGACATGAAGCTGCTCGAAGTCGACGAGGCTGCGAACCACATCCGCGAACTGGTCGACGAGGATGCCAACATCATCTGGGGTTCGGCGTTCAACCCCGAGCTCGAAGGCAAGATTCGCGTTTCGGTGGTTGCGACCGGGATCGACGGCAGCGCCGAATCCAGCGCTTCGGGCGAAAATCGCTCGTTCTCGCTGGGTGGCCCGCGCACGCCCAAGCGTCCCGCGCTCGAGTTGCCCGAAGAAAGCGAACTGGTCGAGGACGAGCCCGAAGCGATTGAACCGGAAGCGGCTGAAGCCTCGGAGCCGGAACCGCTCGACCTTGCCGGGTTAGCCGAAGTCGATCTCGGCGAAGATGAAGAAGGCGACGAGTACGACGATTACGACGAAGACGACGACGTCGATGGAATCGTCGACCCGCTTGCCGGTCTGCGCAACGACGAAGATGAGGGCGAAGGCGACGAAGCACCGCCGCAGCAGGACGAGCTGCTGCTCGATGCCGACCGCCTCGTGGCCGAGGACGAACCCCTCCAGCCCAATCCGGGCGGGCGCCGCCGGCCCCTGCTCTCCGGCGACGATGGAGAAGGCTCCGGTAGCGGTGGCGGCGGCGGTGGGTCCGGCGCAGGTAGCACGCTGTTCGAGCGGATGGCCAACCTCTCACGCGGCTCCGGCCCCTCGACGTCCGACGACGAGGAAGAGGATGAAGATGGGGACGACGATTCGGCTTCGCTCAGCATTCCGCGCTTCCTCGGGCGCCAGAACAACCAGTAACAGGAGTGCCGCCTGCCCGTTCGGCGCTTGTTAAGACGCCGACAGGCAGGGCCACCGTCATGCCCGTGCGCCGCACCAAAACCATCGCCCGCGCCTCCATTTCCATTGCCGCGCTGATGCCTCTGGCACTGGTCGCAACGACGGTGCGCGCGCAGGATCGCGCGGTCGTCCAGCCGACCCCGCCTCCCGCTGCTGCCGATCTCGGCGATGCCCTGCGGCGGCTGGCGCAGAACGGGACCGACTTCGATGCGCTGATCGATGCGGGCAACGCTTCGCTGGCGCTCGACGATACCGATGCTGCAATCGGCTTCTTCGGGCGGGCGGACGAACTCAAGCCGGGCAGCCCGGTGGTGAAGGTCGGGCTCGCCAAGGCAGCGGTGCGGACCGATCGCCCGGTCGAAGCGATCGAACTGTTCGACCAGGCGGTGGCCGCGGGAGCGGACCCGGCGGAAATCGCGTCCGAACGCGGACTCGCTTACGACCTGGTGGGCAACAACGCTGCGGCGCAGGCGCAGTACCGGCTCGACCTGTCGCACGGGGCCGACGAAGAGACGACCCGGCGGCTTGCGCTCAGCCAGGCAATTTCGGGCGACAAGCGCGGGTTCGAGGCGACACTGCTGCCGCTGTTGCAGAAGCGCGATTTCGGGGCATACCGTATCCGCGCATTCGGCCTGGCGATCATAGGCGACAAGCAGGAAGCGACTTCGATTGCCAATGCGGTGATGCCGGCGAACATGGCCTCGCAGATGATCCCCTACCTCGACTACATGCCGCAGCTCACGCGGGCACAGCAGGCGGCGGCGGCCAACCTCGGTCGGTTCCCCCGCGCCGCGCAGATCGGGCGTGACGATCCGCGGTACGCGCAATTCGCGGGAACACCTCCTGCACAGGCAGGTGGGACGAGCGTCGCTTCGGTCGATTCGAGGCTGACCCCCAGCGGAACGCCGCTGGGACCACGCACCACTGCCAGCTCGAAGGATGATGCCCAGGCTGCTGCTGCCGCGCGCCGCGAAAGCAAGCGGGCCGAGCGGGAAGCGCGCAAGGTGGCCGAAGCGGAAAAGGCTGCGCGCGCCAAAGGATTGAAAATTACCTATTCTCCGGTGGAATCGAGCCCGCCGCCATCGCCACCCCCTCCTGCCCCACCGCCGCCACCGCCACCGCCGCCTCCTCAAGCCCCGGAATCGGCTGCAACCGCGCAGGTTGCGCTGGACAGCAATGGCGAACTTCCGCCCAAGGCCGATGCCGCAGCCGGCTTCGACCTCGCCAAGGTTGGTTCGGGGCAAGCGACCAGTCGCCTCGATGCGGTGAGGCAAGCGCAGGCAAGCCCGCCACCGTCGCCGCCACCATCACCGCCTTCCCCGCCACCGCCGGTCGTTATCCGGCAGGTCGTGACCAGCGATGCGCCGACCGCGGCTGCTCCGACAGCGGCTGCTCCGACCTCTGCTACTACGCCTCCGCCGCCATCGGCCCCTGAAAGCGTGGCGGATGCGTTTGCCGACCTTGCGCCTTCGACCGCAGTACCCAAGGCAAGGCCGGGCGCGGTCGATATCACCGCAATCAAGGTCAAGCGCGAGGCGCCTCCTCCTCCACCCGCTCCGCCGCCACCGCCGCCGGTCCCCAGCCGGATCTGGGTGCAAGTTGGTATCGGGCAAAACATCAAGGCGCTCGGATTCACTTGGCAGCGCCTGGCGAAAAAGGAGCCGAAACTGCTCGGCAAGCGCGATCCCTACACCGCCAGGCTCAACCGCACGAACCGGCTGGTCACCGGACCATTCGATTCGGTGAGGGACGCCAACAAGTTCGTGAACGACCTGAAAGCGGCCGGGATCGACAGTTACCGGTTTACCAGCGCAAAGGGAGAGGCGGTCGATCCGCTCAAATAGGCTGGCCCGTCGTCCACCGTTTTTGCACAACCTTTGAACAAGGTTATCGAGTTCTCCCCAGCAACCGGACGCGTCAAGATTGCGGGTGGGCGGGGTGATCGTCCACCAGTGCCGCCATGAAGTCGCACAAGCCTGCAGCCCGATGAGAACCGCCGAGCAGCCCTTCGTCGAGGACGACGATGCCGCGCCGATCGAGATGCTCGCGGCGCTGTTCGATGCGCGCGACTGGCCGCATGAAATCGTCTCGGCGGACGAGATTTCTGCTGAAATTCAAGGGAGTTGGGCGACATACCAGGTGCGCGCCATCTGGCGCAGCACAGACAACGTGTTGCAGCTGTTGTGCCTGCCGGACATTCGCGTTGCCGACACCAAGCGCGCGCCGGCGCACGAGCTGCTGGCGATGGTGAACGAGCAACTTTGGCTCGGACACTTCGATGTTTGGTCGAAAGGCGGGATGCTGGTTTACCGGCATGGTTTGCTGCTTGGTGACGATGGCTTGCTGAGCCTCGGTCAGGCGCAGGGACTGGTCGAGACCGCAGTGGACGAGTGCGACCGGTTCTATCCGGCGTTCCAGTTCGTACTGTGGGGTGACAAATCGCCGCGCGATGCGCTCGACAGCGCGATGGTGGACGCTGCCGGAGAGGCCTAGCCCCGGCGGCCTTGCGGCCCTACATCGCTAGGATGAGCCATTTTCAACGCATCCTGATCGTTGGTTTCGGCACCATGGTCGGGGCGATGGTCGATGGCTGGCGCGCGGCTGGCGTACCGGCGGATACTTTCACGATTTATCATCCGACGCGCGCTGACGCTCCCGATGGCATGACCTTGGTAAACGCATGGCCCGAAGGCGAGCCGTTCGATGCGGTGCTGCTGGGCGTCAAGCCGCAGAAGCTGGGAGACGTCGCGCCCGGCCTGGAGCCCATAGTGGGGAGGCGGACGGTGTTCGTCTCGATCCTTGCCGGGGTCGAGCTTGACAGCCTCGCCCGCCGGTTCCCGCGTGCCGGCGGGATTGCCCGGTTGATGCCCAACCTTGCAGTGGCGCTGGGCAAGTCGCCCAATGCGCTGGTGGCGCAGGGCCTCAGCGAAGACCAGCGCGCGACGTTGACCGAAATGGCCGCAATGCTGGGAACCGCCGAGTGGCTGGAGGACGAAGCGCAGTTCGATCTCGTGACCGCGCTCGCCGGGTCGGGGCCGGGGTTCGTCTATCGCTTCATCGATGCTCTGGCTGCAGGAGCGACACGTCTCGGCCTCGATCATGCACAGGCCGAGCGGCTGGCGGTGCAGATGGTCGAAGGCGCGGCGGCGCTGGCTGCGCAATCGCCCGATCCCCCCGGCGAACTGGCACGAAGGGTCGCAAGCCCCGGCGGCATGACGCAAAAGGGCCTCGACGTCCTCGACGAAAACGACGCGCTGGCCCGGCTGCTTACCGAAACGCTGCGCGCGACCCGCGACCGCGGGCGCGAAATGGCCGAAGCCGCGCGAGACGAGGGTTAACGCCGAAAATCGGCCCGATTGCGTCCGGTTTTGCTTGAAAAAGCCCGCTCCAGCCTCGATATTTGCCCGGTAACTCGCCCACACGTGCGGCGGGCCAATGGAGATGGTTACTATGGCCAACTGGAATGAACCTCGCACGACGCAGACCGGCTTCGGCTCGGTGCCGCGCGCCGGTGGCGCGGTCGTTTTCGACGAGGGCCTGCGGCGGCATATGCTGTCGATTTACAACTACATGGCGTCGGGCGTGCTCCTCTCGGCAGTTATTGCTCTGGTTTTCGCCAATTCGCAGAGCCTGCTCAATTCACTTTATCAAGTGATCAGCACCCCTCAAGGACAAGCAATTCAGCCCACTTTGCTGGGTTGGATCGTGATGCTTGCGCCGCTCGGTATCGTTTTGGCTATTCGGTTTGGCGGGGCAGAACGTTTTAGCGTTGGCACGCTCAAAGCTATGTTTTGGGCGTATGCAGCGCTGTTCGGAGCGTCGATTTCCTATATTGTCATCCTCTACACCGGTCAGTCTCTCGGCGCGACGTTCTTCGCTGCGGCAGGTGCTTTCGCCGGCATGAGCTTGTTCGGCTACACCACAGGGAAGAATCTCTCGGCTTTGGGTAGCTTCCTGATGATGGGCGTGATTGGACTCATCATCGCTATGGTCTTGAACCTGTTCTTCTTTCATTCGACAGCGTTCGACTTGGCAATTAGTGCGCTCGGTGTACTGATCTTCGCGGGTCTTACAGCGTATTACACCCAAGCTCTGAAGGAGGGGTACGCTCATGTTCGTGGCACTCCGTGGGAGGGAAAGCAGGTCGTGTTGGGGGCACTGACTCTCTACATCGCTTTCATCAACATGTTCCTGTTCCTGCTGCGCTTCATGGGCAACAGCCGGAGCTGATCGGCTCTATTTGCCGCAAAGACGAATCGGTTCATCGTGCCCGGGGCGCAACTCGCGCCTCGGGCATTTTCTTTGGCCGATGGCAGCGATAGGGTCGGTGCTTCATCGGCCCGCAATGGGTGCCAGGATATGACCGTTGCGGGCAGAGGAGGGCCGCGCTGCATGTTCGAAATCACTGCCACGCGTATCCGCATAATCGCGGTGGCCGGGGGGCTGGCCGTGCTTGCCGCGTGCGCTACGCCTCCGCCGCCTCCGCCTCCGCCTCCGCCACCACCACCGCCGCCGCCGGTCAAAGTCATCCCCCCGCGACCGCTCCCCCCGCTCGGTGCGAGCGCCGATTTCGTGGTGCCCCGGGTCGATCTCAGCGGCGTGCGGATGACGCCCAACTACCACCTCACGCCGGGCCAGGTGACGTGGAACTTCCGTTCGGCGATGAATGTCGCGGCGCTTAATTGCCTCGATCCCAAGTGGTCGAGCATCCTGCCCGCCTACAAGGAGATGCTGCAAAGGAACGGAAAGTCGCTGGCGGCGACCAACCGTAACCTGATGAGCGCGTTTCGTGCGCGCTACAGCAGCAATTACCGCGACGTGATGGATAACTACCTGACGCAGGTGTATAATTTCTTCGCCTTGCCGCCGGTGAAGATCCAGTTCTGCGATACCGCGAACGAGATCTCCTCCGAAGCGCTCGCCAGTCAGCCGACCGATATCGACGCCTTCGCGCTAAGCAACCTGCCACGGATCGAAGGGGTCTACGAAAACTTCTTCGAAGCCTACGAAGCCTACAGCAAGGCGCTCGCCGAATGGAATCGGGAGTATGGAGTCCCCGATGCGCGCGTTTCGATGAACGCCACGTACGCCCCGCCGCCGCCATCGTCTCCCAATCCGTTGGCGCCGGTGTTCACGCCGCCGCCCGCCTCACCAGCGGGGCAGGCAACCGCAGTGGGCAGCGAGGGCAGCGCTGGCACGATCGAAAGCGTGCCCGTTGCTCCATCGGATGCAGTGGCGACGCCGCAGGCCGGTACAGCAGCCAACACCATCCTCGATCCTCCGGTCGCAGCGGCACAGGCACCTGCGAGTTCGTCCGCGCAGCCCACGTCGGTGCCGACCGCCGCCGCTGGCAGCGCGACTTATGGGCCGTCCGCTACGAGTGGTTCGGGCAACTGAATTTGCCCTTTGCAAGGCGGGCGCGCTTCGCTAATGCGCGCCCTTCCTGACCGGCTCGCCGGCAGGAGCGACTGGAACGGGGCCGTAGCTCAGCTGGGAGAGCGCGTCGTTCGCAATGACGAGGTCAGGGGTTCGATCCCCCTCGGCTCCACCAGATCCTGATTTTCAATCAGGATCTGGTTCGTTTCCTGTCTTGCGCACACGCATCCGCGCGTGCGATTTCCTCGCACCTTCGGTGCTGCGGGCGGCCGTTCGGCCTTGCGGTTCGCTTGTCGCGAACCGATCCAGCGCCTAACGAAGCCGGATTGCGTGGGTTCGAGCCCGAATGGGCTCGCAAGCGCGAACGCGCGTCGGCCGGTCAGGCCGGAAGCCCAAGGGGCCGGATGGCCCCGCCGGCGTTTGAGGCTAGACAAAGAACCATGCACTTTCTCGACCAAGCCAAGATCTACCTCAAGTCCGGCGCGGGTGGCCCGGGCGCGGTCTCGTTCCGCCGCGAGAAGTATATCGAGTACGGTGGACCCGACGGCGGCAACGGCGGGCGCGGGGGCGACGTGGTGTTCGAAGCCGTGGCCGGACTCAACACGCTGATCGATTTTCGTTATTCGCAGCACTTCAAGGCCCAGCGCGGCGGGCACGGGATGGGCAAGGATCGCACCGGAGCGAGCGCGCCGGAGCTGGTGATCGAAGTGCCGGTGGGCACGCAGGTCCTGTCCGAAGACAAGGAAGACGTGATCGCCGACTTCACCGAGGTCGGGCAGCGAATGGTGATCCTCGAAGGCGGTCTGGGCGGTCGCGGCAACGCCAGCTACAAGACCAGTACCAACCGTGCCCCGCGCCAGCATCAGCCGGGCGAACCATCGCAGGAAATGTGGGTCTGGTTGCGCCTCAAGCTGCTCGCCGATGTCGGGCTGGTGGGCCTGCCCAACGCAGGCAAGAGCACCTTCATCAATCAGGTCTCGAACGCCCAAGCGAAAGTCGGGCACTATGCCTTCACCACGCTCGTGCCCAAGCTCGGCGTGGTCCGCCATCGCGGGCGCGAATTCGTGTTGGCGGACATTCCCGGGCTGATCGCGGGTGCCGCCGAAGGTGCGGGGATCGGCGACCGCTTCCTCGGTCACATCGAGCGGTGCCGCGCGCTGATCCACCTGGTCGACATCTCTGGCGAGGACCCGGCTGCGGCGATGCGTACAGTTGAAGACGAACTGGCGGCATACGGCGAAGGGCTGGAGGAAAAACCGCGCCTGATCGTGCTCAACAAGGTCGACCTGGCCGATGCCGAGCTAGTCGAAGGGTTCGCCGCCGAACTGCGTGCAGCGGGTGCGGACAAGGTGTTCGCCATCTCCGGCGCGACAGGGCAGGGTGTCGAGGAACTGCTCGATGCCGTGCTGGCCTATCTCCCCGACCGGACCGCGACCGAGACCAAGGGCGTCGAAGTCGACGACGCGGAAGACGAAGCCGGCGAATGGTCGCCGATCTAGGCTTAGCCTCGCGATTGCGTGACGAGCCTTGCGGGATTCGCTAAGCGCCGCGTCAATGCCTGTAACGAACCTCACTGACTTGCTCGATCCGGCGCGTTGCGCCCGCCTTGTGATCAAGGTCGGCTCGGCGCTGCTTGTCGGCAAGGACGGCGGTGTGCGGCGCAATTGGCTGGCCGGCCTGGTGGAAGAAATCGCTGCCGCGCGCGCTACGGGGCAGGAAGTGGTGGTGGTGTCGTCCGGCGCGATTGCGCTCGGCGCGGCGCGGCTGAGTCTCGCCAGGGGCGGGCGGGCGAGCCTCGCCGATGCGCAGGCGGCAGCGGCGGTAGGGCAGATCGCGCTTTCGGGCCTGTGGGCCGAACTGCTCGCCGAACGCGGACTGGCTGCCGCTCAGATGCTGGTGACGCTCGACGACCTCGAGGATCGCCGCCGCTACCTCAATGCGTCGGCGACGCTGGTCCATTTGCTCGAACGCGGCGTGGTGCCGGTGGTGAACGAGAACGATTCGGTTGCGACCGCCGAGATTCGCTTCGGTGATAACGACCGGCTGGCCGCCCGCGTGGCGCAAGCCGCGCGGGCCGATGGAGTGGTTCTGCTGAGCGACGTTGACGGACTCTACGACCGCGATCCGCGCGAGCACGGGGCCACGCTCGTGCCGCTGGTCGAGAAGATCGATGCTCGGATCAAGGCGATGGCCGGTGAAAGCTCCACTTCGGGCATGGGTTCGGGCGGGATGACCTCGAAGATCCAGGCGGCGGAGATCGCCACCCGGGCGGGGATCGCGTTGGCGATCGTCAACGGCACATCCGACAAGCCGCTCGCCAGTGCGCTGCAAAGCGGCCGGTCGAGCGTATTCGTCCCGCGGCGCAACGATGCCGGGCGCAAGGCGTGGATCGGCGGGCGAATCGCCGTCAAGGGTGCACTTAGAGTCGACGACGGTTGTCGTGCAGCTCTGGGCAAGGGGGCGAGCGTGCTGGCCGCCGGGATCACGATGGTGGATGGTCAGTTCCGGCGCGGCGATCTGGTGACGATCGCAGCTGCCGATGGCTCCGCGCTGGCGCAGGGGCTGGCTGAGTACGACGCTGACGAGTGCCGCACAATCGCCGGGCACAAGGCGACCGAACAGGCCGAGCTTCTCGGCTATGCTCCGCGCGCAGCGGTGGTCCACCGCGATCACATGGTCCTTCTGTGAGCGACCGCCCGCTCGTCGCGTTGACCGGCGGGACCGGTTTCGTCGGCCAGATGGTGTGCGAAGCGCTGACGAACGAAGGCATCGCGGTGCGTGCTCTTGCCCGGACCATCCCGCAAGCGCCCAGCGATATCGAGTGGGTCGGCGGCAGCTTGTCGGACGAAACCGCGCTCGCCCGCCTCGTCGAAGGGGCGGATAGCGTGCTCCACGTTGCCGGCCTGACCAATGCGCCCGACCCGGCCGCGTTCGAAGCGGCCAATATCACCGGCACGCAGATGTTGCTCGAAGCGGCTGCAGCGACAGGTGTGCCGCGCTTCGTGTTCGTCTCGTCACTCTCAGCCCGAGAGCCGGGGCTGTCGGCCTACGGAGCCTCGAAGGAACGCGCCGAGCGGCTGGTCGAAGCGAGCGATCTCGACTGGACGATCGTGCGCCCTCCCGGCGTCTATGGCCCGCGTGACAAGGACTATCTCGACCTGTTCAAGGCGGCGAAGCTTGGCGTGGTGCCGATGCCGCCGGGCGGATCTTCGTCGATCATCCATGCGCGCGACCTTGCCGACTTGCTCGTCGCCATGCTTCCCGGCGGCGATATGGTGAGTGGACGGATGTTCGAACCCGACGATGGGCAGCCGGGCGGATGGAGCCATGCCGACATGGCCCGGATGATCGGCGAGGCAGTCGATAGCCGGCCGCTGGTGCTCCACTTGCCCAAGCCGCTCTTGCATTTCGCCGCGCGGATCGACGGACTGGTTCGGGGCGATGCAGCGAAGCTCACGCCCGACCGGGTCGGGTATATGAGCCATCCGGACTGGGTCGCACGGACCGATTGGCAGGTCCCTCCCGAAGTATGGGCTCCGCGCATCGCTACCCCCGAGGGACTAAAGGAAACCGCCAACTGGTACCGCGCGCAGGGTTGGCTCTAGCGGGAAGCCTCGCGTGCGTGCATTGTGCGACCGGGATCGCGAGTCGCATCGGCAGGAACGGCTGCCACCACGTGCCACTCGAGGGGAGACTATCATGAAAAATATCATTGGCTTGGCCGCGATTGCGGCGCTTGCTGCCTGTTCGCAGTCGGCAACCACGCCCGACGCCCAGGCAAGCGCCGGGGCGGCGATGGAAGCAACGTCCGACGCACCGTCCGATGCATCCACGTCGCTTGCCGCTGACGGTCAGTCGCCGGTCGGCAAATACAAGATCACTGCCGCCAACGGCGATGTGACGATGGAAGAGCTCAAGGCGGACGGGACTTACACCGCAATGGCCGATGGCAAGGTGGTCGAAAGCGGCACCTGGGACCAGAAATCGCCGTCGGAATATTGCTACACAAAGAGCGAACCCGACGCGACCGAGGTCTGCAACAAGGAAGGCATCGACGCCAAGGGGGTCTGGACCAGCGAAAATCCGGACACCAAGGAATCGGTGACGGTCGAACGCGTACCCGAATAGGCGTGCGTGACTGCGGGCGGGATCGGCATGCAAATGACTGCCGGTGCCGCCCGGCGGCCTATTTCACTTTAGCGGGTTCGCTCCATACGGCCTGCATGTCCTTGCCGACGTAGGATTGCGGATCGGAAGGCTCGACGTTGAGCCGGGCTTCCTCGTGCGCGACGAAATTGCGGGCAGCGGCGAATACCTGTTGCCACGGTGCGCCTTTGGCGAGCGGTCCTTCGAGCATCGCTTGGCCAAAGATCGTCAGCCGCCGGGTGTCGTCGCACCCGAACGAGGTCCGGTCGGGCGCAGCGGCAGCCATCACGATCGTCTCGCGATTGGCAAGCGCTGGTATCCAGCTGCCGCCGAAACACGCTGAAACGATCACGATTCGCTTGCCGATCCCGGCCTCGTCGAGCGCCTTGGCAAGGAAGCTAGCGTTGATCGGTCGCAACTCGTCATCGGTCGGCAGCCGCGTAGCGACGGTGGCGTTCATCGCGCCGTGCCCTGCGATGTAGACGATTGCGGTGGTCTTGCTTGGGTCGCGACCGGCGGTGAACTTCGCCAGCGTGCGCACGAGGTTTGCGCGGGTTGCCAGCGGGGTTCGCAGCAGGTCGTTCTCGGTATTCGAGAGCAGCAGCCCGCTCGTGTGCCTGGCACCGTAGCGGCCTTCGATTCTGCCGAGCGCTTCGCCCGCCTCGCGCGCGAACAACTCTTGCGAGCCATCCGCCGCGATCCCCAGCACCAGCGTGTCGGTGGCGTTGAACGGAGCCCGATTGGCGTCCACCTCCCGGTCGACCAGCGCTTGCTGGCTGTCGAACAGTTGGTCGGGCGCAACCTCGTAGACCAGCGAGCGCGGCAAGCGCGCCGCATTGCTGGCAAACAGCGGGTCGAGCGCGCGTTCGATGCCGTGCCGGGTATCCGGCCAGCTCGTCGCGGCGAACAACGCCAGTGCCATCGCGCTGGCGGATGCCACTGTGCGCCACATCGGGGCCAACTTGCGCAATGCCAGTACGCCTGCGGGGAGGAACAACAGCGCGCAGAAGGCCTCAAACAGGTGAAGGCGCTCGACCGCCTCGGGCAATACGCCGAGAATTGCGACCGCAACTGCGCGGATCAGCGAAACCACGAGCAGGAACAGGAGCGCGAAGCCGATCAGCCGGGCAGTGGGCGCGCGATCTCCCAGCAGGACTCCCGCCACCACCGCGCTGAGAACCATTAGCGAACCCGGTGCGAGGGCTGCAGAAACGTGGGCGTAAGTTGCGCCGTCAACGAACTGCAGCGCGAATTGCGCGAAGACTGTCGCCAGCCACAGCAGCGCGAGCGCCGCAGGGCTGCCCGGCAAGCCATCGAGCGCCGGCGTGGCGGCTGGAATCGTGGAATTTGGGGCGGGGTCAGTCATCGCGCAGCGAGGCATACACGATCGGCCCCGTATATCACGTTAACTGCGCAGCGAATGATCAGAAGACCGGTTCGTAACCGGGCGGAAGCTCGCCGTCCGGCCCCGGCCTGACCGGCGAATGGATGCCGCATTCGGTCTTGTCCCAGCCCTTCCAGCGGCCCGAGCGCGGGTCTTCACCCGGCGCGACCTTGCTGGTGCAGGGTGAGCAACCGATCGAAGGATATCCGTCTTCGAGCAGCGGGTGCGGCGGCAGATCGTGCGCGGCGAAATGCGCCGCGAGATCGTCCGCCTGCCAGTCGATCAGCGGGTTGACCTTGAGCCGACCGAGTGCATCCGAGGTATCGAGTTCGAACCGGGGCAGGGCGGCCCGAGTCTGCGCCTGGAACGCCTTGCGCCCGGTGATCGATGCATCGAACCGCGACAATGCGCGCGCGAGCGGCCGAACCTTGCGGATCTCGCAGCATCCGTCGGGATCGTAAGACCAGCGCAACCCGCTTTCGTCTCGCGTTGCGAGGTCTGCCGGATCGGGCTCCAGGACGACGAGGTTGGTCAGGCCCAATTGCGCCACGAGTGCATCGCGATAAGCGAGCGTTTCCGCAAAATGCTTGCCGGTATCGAGAAACAGCACGGGCGTTGCCGGTGCGATTCGCGCGACCTGGTGAAGCAGCACCGCGCTTTCCGCTCCGAAGCTCGACACGACCGCTACCCGTCCGGCGATCCCGAGCGTCAACACCGCTTCGAGCAACGCGCGGGTATCGGCACCGTGGAAGCGCTGGTTCCGTCTCTCCGCATCGTTGGCAGTAAAGCGGGGGCCAGCATCGATCCGGTCGCGCAGGCGAATGGGATCGGCTTCAGCCATGGCGCAGGCGCCAGATCGGGGCGCGGGCGTCCGCAGCAGGCTGGTAGACATCGGGCCAGGTCGCGAGCGCCGCGCTGGCTTCTGCCGCGTCGAACGGCCGGTCGGGCTCGAAGCTGTCGAACCCGCAGCGGCGCATCGCCGAAAGCTGATCAACCAAGACATCGCCCACTGCGCGCAATTCGCCGGTGTATCCTGCTTCGCGCAGCACGCGCGCCGCCGAATAGCCGCGCCCGTCGGTGAAGGCGGGGAAGTTGATTTCCACCAGCTTGAGCGCGGCAATGTGCGGGATCAGTGCACGTGCGTCGTCGCCCGGTTCGATCCGCACGGCGGCGGCATCGTCCTGCCCGAGATACGAATCGACCGTTACCGCAGGGTGATCGACCGGTTCGTCATCGCGAAAACGCAGCAGGTCAGCCATAGATCGCCTCCTTGAACGGATCGATGCCGATCCGGCGATAGGTATCGAGAAAGCGCTCTCCGTTGCTGCGCTGGGCGAGATAGACCTCGGTCGCCTTCTCGACCGCATTCACGATCCCTGCTTCGTCGAAACCGGGGCCGGTGATCTTGGCGAGCGATGTGTCTTCGGCTTCGCTTCCGCCGAGCAGGAGCTGGTAATTCTCGACCCCCTTGCGGTCCACACCGAGTACGCCGATGTGGCCCGCGTGGTGGTGTCCGCAGGCGTTGATGCACCCGCTGACCTTGATCTTGAGTTCGCCGAGTTCGGCCGACTTCGGCGAAAGGCGCTGCGAGATCTGCTGCGCGACCGGGATCGAGCGCGCGTTGGCGAGGCTGCAGTAGTCGAGCCCCGGGCAGGCAATGATGTCGCCCGCGCGATCGAGGTTGGCTGTGCCCAGGTCCGCAGCCTCCAGCGCGGTCCATAGCGCGTGAAGGTCGGCCTTGCGTACGTGCGGCAACACGATGTTCTGGGTGTGTGTCACGCGGCATTCGTCGAAGCTGTATTGCCTCGCGAGATCCGCCATCAGCCGCATCTGGGCGGAGCTGGCGTCGCCGGGTATCCCGCCGACGGGCTTGAGGCTGATCACGGCCGAGACATAGCCGGAGGCCTTGTGCGGCACGGTGTTTGTATCGACCCACAGCGCGAAATCGGGGTCTGCACGGTCTATGCTCTCGTCGAGGTCGGTTTCGAATGCAGGCGGGGCGAAATGGGCCGCGATCCGCTCAAGCTCGGCCAGTGGCGGTTCGATATCCTGCGCCAGCATGTGCGCAAATTCTTGCTCGACCTGGCGAGTGAATTCCTCCGCTCCCAGTTCGTGCACGAGGATCTTGATTCGCGCCTTGTATTTGTTGTCGCGCCGACCGTGGCGATTGTAGACCCTCAGCACCGCCTCGCAATAAGTCACCAGCCGGTCGATCGGCACGAACGGGTTGATGCACGGCGCGATCATCGGGGTGCGGCCCATCCCCCCGCCAACGTAGAATGCCGCGCCGATTTCGCCCGCAGCGTTCCTGACGATGCGAATGCCGATGTCGTGCAGCTTCATCGCCGCGCGGTCGGCCTCGCTGGCGATCACGCAGATCTTGAACTTGCGTGGCAGGGCGAGGAATTCCGGGTGGAAGCTCGACCATTGCCGCAGCAGTTCGGCATAGGGGCGCGGATCGGCGATCTCGTCGGCAGCAGCCCCGGCGTAGTGATCCGAACTGATGTTGCGGATGCAGTTGCCGCTGGTCTGGATCGCGTGCATCTCGACCTTGGCGAGATCGGCCAGCAGGTCGGGCGTCTGGTCGAGCCGGATCCAGTTGTACTGGATGTTCTGCCGGGTGGTGAAGTGCCCGTATCCGCGATCGTATTTGTCGGCGATGTCTGCCAATGCATGCATCTGCGTGGAATTGAGTGTGCCGTAAGGCACCGCGACCCGCAGCATGTAGGCGTGGAGCTGGAGGTAGAGCCCGTTCTGCAGCCGTAGCGGCTTGAACTGGTCTTCGGTGATGCGCCCTTCGAGCCGGCGGCGGACCTGATCGCGGAATTCCTCCACTCGGGCATCGACCATCGCCTGGTCGTATTGGTCGTAGCGATACATCAGATCACCCCTAGATAACCCAGGTGCCGATGGCGGGATCGGCCGGTTTGACGGTGAGGTCAGGGCGCACGGTCGGGCCCAGCGCACGGATGCGATCCTTGATATGCGCGGGGCGGACGTTGCCTTCGGCATTCACTTCTCCCGCGATCACGTAGGGCGCGTTGACCCGGCGTGCAGCTTCCTCGCGCGCGGCGATCGCTTCGGCGTTGTCGCCCGCATCGATCGCATCGGCGACGTGGAGCGACCATTCGTAGCCGGTCCACCAGGTCACCGCGCCGCTCTTCAGGTCGTTGCCGGTAATGATTTTCATGACTGCGCCTCCAGCGCGAGAGTGGCGAGCGCGTGATCTTCGCGCGCGGTAACTTGGCCGATCACGATCAGCGCGGGACTTTGGACCGCTTCGCGCACGACGATGTCCGGGAGCGCGGCAAGCGGGCCGCGCAGCACCCGCATCTGCGGGCGGCAGGCGTTCTCGATCACTGCCAAGGGCATGTCGGGTGCGAGACCGTCTGCGATCAGCTTCTCGGCGATTGCCGGGGCCGTCTTCACGCCCATGTAGATGACCAGCGTACGGCCCTTGCCGGCCAGCCCGGTCCAGTCCTGGTCTGACAGGCCCTTGCATTGTCCGGCGACGAAGCTGACCACGCTGGCGGCATCGCGATGGGTCAGGGCGATCTGCGCAGCAGCTGCGGCACCGTTGGCGGCGCTGATCCCCGGGACGATCTCTACCGGCACGCCAGCCGCACGGCACGCCTCGGCCTCTTCGCCGCCGCGCCCGAACACCAGCGGGTCGCCGCCCTTGAGCCGTACGACATCGTTGCCGGCAAGCGCTTCACGCACAAGCAGCGCGCAGATATCTTCTTGCGGGAGAGTGTGGTGCGCGCGCCGTTTGGCGACCGAAACCAGCCGCGCATCGGCAGGGGCAAGTGCAAGTACTTGCGGATCGACCAACCCGTCGTGCACGACAATACGCGCTCGCTCGAGCAGGCTCGCCGCTCGCAGCGTCAGCAGGTCCGGATCACCCGGTCCTGCACCAACGAGATAGACTGTTCCGATCGCTTCCATAGCGGGTCGCAAATGGTCGCGTGGCCGGGTTTGCGCCAACCAGAATGCCTGTCCGGCAGAGAAGCGAAGTTTTTGAAAGCTTCCGTAATTACCTGCGAAGCGGAGCTATTTCAGATAACTCGCAAGTTCTAATCTGACTTCGATCCGCCCAGTTCGACGCGTTGCGAGATGGCGGCGACAAGTTGCTGGAACTCGTCGTTATTACGCAAGTTGAGATCGCGTTGCGGGAACGGGATTTCGATACCGTTTTCGGCCAGCAGGTCCCATAGTTTCTTGAGTACTTCGGACCGGATATTGCCGATTCCATCCTCCGGATCGTCGATCCAGCACTGGATTATGAAGTTGACCGAACTGTCTCCATATCCGTCCAGCCAGACTGTCGACGGGGGAGTCTTGAGGATACGCGGCACGCTTTTGGCGGCATCCAGCATCAGCTTTTCGGCCAGCTTGATATCGCAATTGTAGGATACCCCTACGGGCACCTGGATGCGCACGTTCTTCGACGAATAGGACCAGTTCTCGACCTGGTTGATCATCAGGTTTTCGTTCGGGATCAGGTATTCCTTCTGGTCGCGCGTGACCAACGAAACGGCGCGGATGCCGATCTTGCGAATCTGGCCGAAGGTCGAATTGCCGGCCGCGTCGGCAATCGCGATCACGTCGCCCGGCTTGATCGAACGGTCCATCAGCAGGATGATCCCGGCAATCAGGTTGCCGAAGGTCTTCTGCAGGCCGAAGCCGATGGCGAGGCCGAAGGCGCCGGAGAACACCGTCAACGCAGTCAGGTCGATGCCGAGGAAGTTCATCCCCGAAAGGATCGCGATTCCCCACACTGCGAGGGTAACCAGCTTTTCGGCAAGGATGCGCTGGGTCACGTCAAGCCGCGTCATCCGCCGCAGCATCGCGCGGGCACCCTTGCTGATCGACCAGGCCAGCACATAGACCACGCCGATCACGATCAGCACGACGATCGCGTCCCACACCGAGAAGTGGAAATTGCCGATGTTGATCGCGATGTTGTCGAGCGACTGGATCACGTCTCCGACGGTCGCGCTCTTGCTACCGACCGCTGCCTTGATCCCTTCGGCCGCCTTCACTCCCGCATCGGTCGCTACATCGCTCGGCTTGGCCATGTCGCTCGCTATGTCGCTAGGGACAGCACTTGGCGTGGGAAGCGTGGCAGCGGCGGCTGACAGCAAGGAAATCATGTATTCTCCATGGCGGCAAACCCGCGTTCCAGGTCAGCGCGCAGGTCGTCGGGGTCTTCGAGGCCTATCGATAGCCGGATTGCGAGCGCCTTGTCACCAGCCCACCCGGCTGGCGGCCAAGGCGTAGCCGTGCGGTCGAAGGCCGGGTCGACCGGCAGCGCGAGGCTTTCGAACCCGCCCCACGAATAGCCGATGCCGAACAAATCGAGCGCGTCGATAAAGCGCGCGCGCGCGGCATCGTCATCGGTCGTCAGCAGGAAACTGAACAACCCGCAGCCGCCGGTAAAGTCACGCTTCCACAGCTCGTGTCCGGGTGAGCCTGGCAGCATCGGACACATTACCTTGCCGACTTCGGGTCTCGTTTCGAGCCATTCGGCGAGTGCCAGTGCACTCTCGGTTTCCTGCCGAAGCCGGATGCCCATCGTGCGCAGTCCACGGGTGGCAAGGGCCGCGTCGTCGGGCGAGACCACATGGCCAAGCGCCTGCGCGGTGCGGCGCAGCCGGGTGTGCCACGGTTCGGCAGCCGTCGCGCTGCCCATCATAAGGTCCGAATGCCCGCCGACATGCTTGGTAAGCGCCTGGATCGCGATATCGCATCCATGCTTGAGAGCGGCGAAGCCGAGCGAACTGGCCCAGGTGTTGTCGAGCAGGCTGACCGCGCCCTTGTCGCGCGCGATGGCCGCCATCGCAGGTACGTCGCACACTTCCATCGTCAGGCTGCCGGGGCTTTCGAGCATCACCGCGCGGGTGCGGTCGCAAAACGCATCGGCGAACGCATCGAGGTCGAGCGGATCGAAGAACCGCGCTTCGACCCCGAATCGCTTGAGCAGCCCGGTCGCCATCGTCCGCGTGGGATCGTAGGCATTGTCGGTCACCAGCAGCACGTCGCCGGGCTTCAGCACCGCCAGCAACGCGCCGGAAAGCGCGGCGACGCCACTGGGGTAGAGCACCGTTCCCGCCGCGCCCGGTTCAAGCTCCGTCAGCGCCTCGGCCAGGGCCCACTGGGTCGGGGCCCCCCGGCGACCATAAAAGAACCGCCCGTCGCGGTTACCCTTCTTGCCTTCCTTAAGAGCGGCGGTGTCTTCGTAAAGGTGTGTGCTGGCGCGCCAGACAGGCGGGTTGACCACCGCCCCCGTCCATTCTGGTCGGCGCCCTCCGGTGACGAGGCGAGTCGCGGGGCGGATATCGTCGTGTTTGTCCTTGGCCATCGTCAGGCGGCGAGCCCCGTTTCCTTGGGTGTGGCCGGATCGGCCCCCCATTCGCTCCAGCTGCCGTCATAGAGCGCAGTGTCGCGCTTGCCCAACCGGTCGAGCGCGAACAGGAGCGCACACGCGGTCACGCCGCTGCCGCAGCTGGTGACGATCGGCGCGGCAAGATCCACTCCGGCGGCTTCGAACGCGCTGCGCAGCTCGTCGTTTGGGCGCAAGGTGCCGTCGGGATTGTAGAGCTCGGCGAAGAACACGTTGCGCGCGCCCGGTATGTGCCCGCCCGGCAGGTTGTGCACGGTGTCGATCGTCTCGCCGGTGAAGCGACCGGCATCGCGCGCGTCGATGACCTGTTCGGTGCGGGTGGCGAGGTTGGCGAGCATCTGCTGCTTCCGCCGGACGTTACCTTGAAACTCTGTTGGCGGAAGCAATCGCGGTTCAAGATCGGCCTTGCCGCTTGCGATCGGTCGGCCTTCCGCTCGCCATTTGGCGATCCCACCGTCGAGGATTGCAATATGCTCAAAGCCATAGCCGGCAAGTATGAACCATGCGCGCGCTGAGGTCTTCACCGCGCTGTCGTCGTAAATCACGATTCGTTGTTCGCGCTCGAGGCCAAGTGCGCCCAAGACGACGGAGGCCTGAATGGACCCCGGCAAAGTCGCGCCGACCGGCGACGCGGGATCAGTGAGCCGCCCAAGGTCTAAGAACCGCGCGCCGGGGATGTGTCCATCTAGAAATTCGGCTCCCGGATCGCGACCAGCGGCGGGAAGGTGTCGCGAAGCATCGAGCACCACCAGGTCGGTGGCACCGAGTTCGCGCGCCAGCCAGTCGGTCGATACGAGCGTGTCCATCGCGTGCAGACCTAGCGGCGGGGACGCGGTCAGTCGAGCGGCTTCAATCCGATATCGCTGTGGACCTGCGGCATCTCGTCCAGTTGGAACGGCATCACGCGCGTCGGCTGGGCAGGCGCAATCTTGCCGATGAGGAAAGTCCGCGCGCTCGGCTGTTCTCCTTCTGCGGTCACGCGCACGCGTAGCAGCGGGACATAGGGCTGGCCGCCCGACTGCGCCAGCGGCCTGATCTTTCCGACTGGCAACAAGATGCGAGCATCGAATTCGGTGCGCCCCTCGATCTCGAGCGGACCGACCTGCTGGATTGCGGGCAGGCTGGCGGCGGGGTCGGCCAGTTGGCGTTCGGCCGGTTCGCGCCCATGCGCACTGATCAGGTCGGCTTCTATCGCGACGTCGCTCAGCGGATGCCCGCTGCGATTGGTCAACGCGAAATGCACCTCCAGCGTGGCATTCATCATCGACCGACTCAAGGTCATCGGCACGGCTTCGACCAGCACCGGGGATCGCGCAGGGACCGCTGGACTGGGTGCTGGCGGCTTGGCGGGAGTGGCTTTGGCAGGGCCGGAATTGGACTCCAGTGGCATGACCGGCCGCGGGCGGACGATTTCGGGCGGCCGGGAGTTCGCTACCTGCCGCCGTCGCAGGAACACGATGGCAAGCGCTCCTACCGCGAGCGCGGCGAGCGCGACCAGGGCGTAGAACAAGTTATCCGAACGGCCAGCGCCGCTCGGCATCGCGGTTACGGTAGCTGCTGCCGGAGGCGCGCTGGGCATCGCACTTGCCGATTCGGGCGGTGGTGCGACAGTTGGTTGCGCAAGGGTATCGGTCGGCGTGATCTCGATCTCGGGCGAAGCGTTGGCTCTGTCCGAGCTTCCGTTTCCGGTCTGGGACGGCGCCGGGGTAAAGCGCGGCAGCGAGCTGCCGTTGAGGCGCACCGAAGTCTGCCCCGGGGTGGGCGATGCGGTCGGCGCGGCGGTCGGCGTGGGTCGCGGCGTCGGCGAAGGCGCGGGCACTTCGGCGCGCGGGCGGGTTTCGTAAGGGGCCTGCGGGTCGATCGGCCCTTGCACGTCGCTTGTTGTCGGCGTCGGGCTCGGCGCGGGCGGCAGACTGAACGTCCCCGGCGATTGCTGCGGCGGCACGGTCGTATCCTGCGCCGCGAGCGGGGCAGCGAGGGCTATTGCGAGCAGACCGGAGACGAGCGTTTTCTTCATGGCATGATGCAAGCGGTGCAACGCAGTGTTGCGGCGGCGGTGAATAGGCAATGAAAGCGCCAAGTCCACCGCTCGCTTGCCTGCGAGCGCGTTTCGCGCAAGATGCGCGGCATGAGCGACACACCCAGCACCCTGCACCTCGGGCAGACCAGCCCCTTGCCCGCTTCACCCGACGAGGCGCAGCTCGATTATGTCCCCAATCCGCGGCGCGGATCGCTGTATTGCGTCCGGTTCACCGCGCCCGAGTTCACTTCGCTGTGCCCGGTAACGGGCCAGCCCGACTTCGCGCACCTGGTGATCGACTATGCCCCGGCCGATACGATCGTCGAATCGAAGAGCCTCAAGCTGTTCCTCGCCAGCTTCCGCAACCATGCGGGCTTCCACGAGGATGTGACGGTCGGCATCGGCCACCGGCTGCGCGGCGAAATGCAACCAACGTGGCTGCGTATCGGCGGCTACTGGTTCCCGCGCGGCGGCATCCCGATCGACGTGTTCTGGCAGACTGGCCCGGTGCCCGAGGGGCTGTGGGTGCCCGACCAAGGCGTCGCGCCATATCGCGGGCGGGGATAGCGCTTCGCGGGTGCAGTCCGGGCAGACAATTGCCCCTCGCTTGCGCTTCGCTGCCTCCCGCGCTTCGCTTGGGAGTTTTTCGGCCACGAATGTCCCCCGGACATTTGCGATTCTCGAAAAACTGGTGCCGGCTGCAGGATTCGAACCCGCGGCCCCCTGATTACAAATCAGGTGCTCTACCAACTGAGCTAAGCCGGCGTTCCCCGAAGGATGCGGAGCCCTAGTGCAATGTGTTCCTGCCCTCAAGTAGCGAAGCGGTAGGGCCGCAAATACTCCCTCAAGTAGCGAAGCGATAGGGCGGTTTATAACGCGCCGAACGTCCAGCCTTCGGTGCAGGCAATCTCTGGCTTCAGTCCTGCCGGATTCCAATAGGCCGGATCGTGCGCCACGGTGCGCAGCCATGAAGCGGTGACGAGGGCATCGGACGAATGGTCGTCGATTGGCCCGCTGCCGGTTACGGGCGGGCAACCAAGCAAGTCCAGCCCATCATTGAGCGCCTCAAAGGTGCGGATCTTGCTTGCCCCTTTGCGCACACCGGCACCCTGCGCGGCGAGCGAAGTGTACATCTCCACGATAACTGAGCCGCTCTGGGGTAGCGGGTCGACCGGCCAAACCGGCACGCAGCCTTCCAACCGGTGAAGTAGGCGCATCCCCGTCAGGCTCGATTTGCCGACCTGGGCCGCGCCGACGAGGTTGAAGTTGCTCACCGGACGCACGCCTTGCGCGCGCTGGGCGTGTTCGGCGAGGCGAAAGCGGCCCTCGCGGGTGGCTGCATCGGACAAGTGGAACCGGTCGCCGACGTGTTCCCGCGAATGGCGGAAATAGCGCGCGGCTTGCGGGTGGCGTACGAAGCTCGTCGCGGCGAGATGTTCGTCGTCGGCACAGAGTTCGTCGATCAATGCCCACAGCGTCTTGGCATCGGGTGGGCTGCGGTTCCACCCGGGGAAGAACGCGCCCGTATCGGCGAAGGGCAGGGCGATCCCGAGGTCCATGCCCACCAGCGTATCTTCAGGCAGGTCTTCGCGCAGGATCGCCAGCACGTCTTCCCGGTTCCACCCGCGCCCCGGATCGACCAGCACTGGCGGCCCGCCATCGGCGCGGGTCAGCGCGAGCGCGATTCCCTTCTGCCGCGGGCCGACCGCGCCGGACCAGTCGATCGCGAGGAAATGCCGGAAGCGGCCAGGCTTCATGCGCCCGCGCGCTCTCGCCGCAGTTTGTCCCAGTATTCGAGGCGCTTCCTCACCTCGCGCTCGAACCCGCGCTCGACCGGGGCGTAGTACGCTTGCGGCTCCATCTCTTCGGGCCAGTAATTCGCGCCGGAAAACCCGCCTTCGGCATCGTGGTCGTAGGCGTAACCTTCGCCGTAGCCGATATCCTTCATCAGCTTGGTCGGCGCGTTGAGGATGTTTTGCGGCGGCATCAGGCTGCCGGTTTCCTTCGCGCTCTTCCACGCGGCCTTCTGCGCCTTGTAGGCGGCATTCGATTTGGGCGCGGTGGCGAGGTAGAGGCACGCCTGCACAATCGCCAGTTCGCCTTCCGGACTGCCGAGGAATTCGTAGGCGTCCTTCGCCGCAAGGCATTGGGTAAGCGCCTGCGGATCGGCGAGGCCGATATCCTCGCTTGCCGCACGGACCATCCGGCGCAGCACGAACAGCGGCTCCTCGCCCGCCACCAGCATCCGCGCGAGATAATAGAGCGCTGCCTGCGGGTCGGACCCGCGGATCGATTTGTGCCACGCGGAGATGAGGTTGTAATGCCCCTCGCGGTCCTTGTCGTAGACCGCCACGCGCCGCTGGAGGAATTGCCCGAGCGCCGCCGGATCGAGCGGTTCCGGGATGCTCGCGGCGTAGAGCGTTTCGGCCTGGTTGAGCAGGAAGCGCCCGTCGCCGTCGGCGCTGGCGATCAGGGCCGTCCGGGCTTGATCGGTGAGGGGAAGCGGGCCTTCGAGCTCCTCGGCGCGGGCGAGCAGCTGTTCGAGCGCGGCTGCGTCGAGCCGATGGAGCACCAGCACTTGCGCGCGACTGAGCAGCGCAGCGTTGAGCTCGAAGCTCGGGTTCTCGGTCGTCGCGCCGACCAGCGTGACCGTGCCGCGCTCGACGAACGGCAGGAAGCCGTCCTGCTGGGCGCGGTTGAAGCGGTGGATCTCGTCAACGAACAAGAGCGTTCGCTGGCCGGCTGCGGCGGCCTTGTCGGCGGCGGCGAATGCCTTCTTGAGGTCGGCAACCCCGGAGAATACCGCGCTGACCGCTTCGAAGCGCATTCCCACCGCTTCGGCGAGCAGCCGGGCGATGCTCGTCTTGCCGGTACCGGGCGGCCCCCACAGGATCATGCTCGAAAGCTTGCCCGCCGCGACCATCCGCCCGATCGCGCCCTCGGGGCCGGTCAGGTGCTCCTGCCCGACGACATCCGCCAGCGAATGCGGACGAAGCCGGTCAGCCAGCGGCGCATCCTCGCGCGGCTCAGCGAAGGCAGTGCCCGGAGGCGGATCGTTGGCAAAAAGGTCGGCCATCGCGGAAGCAAATAGGGGCAGGCGAATTTTTTGGCGAGGGGGTCTTGAAGTTCGTTATTACTAAGATATATCGTGAAGCATCGAAAGGAATACGAATATGAGACATCAAGGAAGGCGCTGCCATGAAGCGCGTGGTGCGCGGAACGGCTGGAAAAAGGCCGAACGCGAATTCGCAAAGGTCTTCGGCCCCGAAGGCCCGTTTGGCCCCGATGGACCCTTTGGCGAAGATGGCCCGTTCGGACCCGGCGGACCATTCGGCGGTGGCGGCGGCCGCTTCGGCGGACGCGGACGGCACCGGCGTGGGCGAATGTTCGGTCACGGCGAATTGCGGTTGGCGTTGCTCCAGCTGCTCGCCGACGAACCGCGCCACGGCTACGAATTGATCAAAGCGATCGAGGATCTGACCGGGGGTGCTTACGCGCCGAGCCCGGGCGCGGTTTATCCCACGCTCCAGATGCTCGCCGACGAAGGCCTGATCGAGGAGCAGGGCGACGACAGCCCGCGCAAGGCGTTTGCCGCGACCGATGCAGGGCGGGCGGAATTGGCTGACAAATCCGACGATGTCGAAGCGATCATGGAGCGCCTCGGCTCGTTTGGCGAGGAACGGCGCGGCTCTCCGCACCTCCATATCCAGCGGGCGATGGAAAACCTGCGTAACGCGCTCAGGATGCACCGGGCGCAAGGCAACCTGCACGGCGATCGGCTCAACGAGATTGTCGACCTGATCGATGAGCTCGCCAAGAAGATCGAACGGCTGTGACCGTTTGCGCGGGTGGGTCCAGCAGCGATTTGCCCCCGCATCGTTAAGTGCTATCCTTCCCCGACCAAAACGATCGGGGGAGGATCGAAATGGCTTCTGCTGCAAAACCGCGTGCACCGTGGCACCTGTGGGTCGTTGGCCTGCTGACCTTGCTGTTCAACTTCGGCGGAGTGGCCGATTATGTCGGCACCCACGCTTTCCCGGACACCTATCTCGCGCAATTCGATGCCGAAACCCGGGCTTATTTCCTGGGCTTTCCGGCATGGCAGGTCGCCTTCTGGGCGTTTGGCGTGTGGGGATCGTTCGTCGCGTCGATCCTGGTGCTGGCGCGCAGCCGCTATGCGTTTCACTCGCTGCTTGTCGGCCTGCTCGGCCTCGCGGTGATGACGCTGGTGCAATATACCTCGACAATGCCCGCGAGCATCGACACGCCCGGAGTTCACATTTTCAACGCGGTGATTTGGGCCGTCCAACTGTTGCTGCTGTGGTACATCGTGCGCCAGAGCACGGCGGGCGTCCTGCGCTAGTTGCCGGTCGACTTGCCCTTGTGGGCCAGCACCCGCAGGTAGGTGTCGGCTACGGCCTGGTTGATCGTGTCCCACTCGAAGGCTTCGGCCTTCTTTTCGCCAGCCGCGCCGTGCGCCTTGCGCAGCGTGGGATCGGCGGCATAGCCCTGAAGCTTGTCCGCATAGGCGGAGACATCGCGCGGTGCGACGAGGTAGCCGGTCACACCATTGTCGACGAGGCTCGCAGCCCCTGTTGCATCGGCAGCGACGACCGGAACGCCGCACGCCATCGCTTCGAGCGTAACGTTGCCGAAAGTCTCGGTGACCGAGGGGTTGAGCAGTACATCCATGCAAGCCACCGCGCGGCCGAGATCGGTTCCGGTCTGGAAGCCCGCGAAACAGGCATCGGGCACCCGCTCGGCGAATGACTTACGCGCCGGGCCATCGCCGACGATCAGCACTTTGTGTGCGATGCTGCGCTTCTTGAGTTCGAGGATCGTGTCGCCGAAGATGTCGAGGCCCTTTTCGAGCACCAGCCGCCCGAGAAACCCGATCGCTACTTCGTCATCGGCGATTCCAAGCTTGCGCCGCCATGCAAGATCGCGTCGCTCGGAATTGAAGATCGCGTGCTCGACCCCGCGGCTCCACAGCCCGATATCGTCATTCATGTCTTGCGAGCGCAGCGTGTCGATCATGCTCGGTGACGGTGTGAGCAATGCGTCGCACCGGCGATAGAGCTTGCGCAGCCACGCTTCGATGACCGGTTCGAGGAACCCCATGCGGTAATACTGGGGATAGGTCTCGAACCGGGTGTGCACGCTGGCAACTACCGGGATACTTCGGTCGCGCGCCCACTTGGCGGCCTCGCGCGCGCTGAAGTCCGGCGAGGCGATGTGCAGGACATTGGGCGCGAACCCTTCGAGATCGCGCCTGATGCTGGTGTTGATGCCCATCGGCACACGGTATTCATTGCGGCCCGGAATGGCGAACGAGGGCAGCGAAACCAGGTCACCCTGCGGCGTGAACGGCGGCTCGGCAATTGTCGGTGAATAGACCCGCACCGCTGCCCCCTGGCGCAGCAGGTACTCGACCAGCCGGTTCAGCGCCTTGTTGGCACCGTCCACGGTCATGGCATAGTTGCCGCTGAACAGCGCAACGCGAAGGTCGGTCATTTCCATTCGCAGCGCCCATAATGAAGACTGGCGTGCTTGGCGAGGGGGAGGGCTGGCCCCGTTGCCCAAAATGAAAGGGCGACGTGCGCCGCACGCCGCCCCTCCAATGTGAGTCCCGAAGGGTCAGCTGCCGGAGGCAAGCCCCTTGAATGCGCCCATGACCATTTCATACAGCCGACGGGCCACCAGCGAGGCGGATACGCCCGCCGCCGCCACTGCGAGGCTGTTGAAGATCGTGGTCAGGTGCTCGCCGATCGCCGGGATGGTCCCGAGGGCCGTGCCGATAGCCGGAAGCACGATGACGCCCAGGAACATCCTGACTGCGCCGTCCTGGCTGGCGGCGATTCCGCCGACGATCCCCAGGATGAGAATAATCAGCGCGACATTGAGCCCGGGAATGGCCACGAAGCCGGCAATAATCGCCAGCAGCACTGCAAGAGCAGCTGCGAGTCCTCCGATTTTTTCCATTTCAAAACCCCTCTCTTCCTCCTGTTTCGAGGAGCTGGACCTTACCCAATTTTGCTGCACTTTAAAAATTTTTATGTTGCGCGGTAAAGGTATGATTTAGTGCGGTTAAATCGTTTCACTTTCATCTTTTCCACAAGCGTCCCTTTCGCACTGCATCCGTCAGAGCGTTGTTATTGCGCGTTGGATCGACTCGCCTTGCATGCCCTGTCCTGATCGAATGCGCTTGACTTGCTGCGCTGCAACACTAGTGCGGCCAGCGGGCCACGCGGTCCCAACGCCGCGCGTGCTCTCTGCAAGGAGAGTCAGACATGACTGATACTACGGTTCCGGCGCGCAAGCCTGCGCGTCCGTTTTTTTCTTCCGGTCCCTGCGCGAAGCCGCCGGGCTGGTCCCCCGACAAACTGGCCACCCAATCGCTCGGGCGTTCGCATCGCTCGAAGATCGGCAAGGCGCGCCTGCAATACTGCATCGACCTGATCCGCGAAGTGCTCGAGGTGCCTGAGACGCACCGCATCGGCATCGTGCCGGGTTCGGATACCGGCGCGGTCGAGATGGCGATGTGGACGATGCTCGGCGCGCGCCCGGTCACCACGTTGGCGTGGGAAAGCTTCGGTTCGGGCTGGGTGACCGATGCGGTCAAGCAGCTCAAGATCGATCCGACCGTGATCGAGGCCGATTACGGCCAGCTGCCCGACCTGGGCCAGGTCGACTGGACGAACGACGTGGTGTTCACCTGGAACGGGACCACTTCGGGCGTGCGCGTGCCGAACGGCGACTGGATTGCTGCCGACCGCGAAGGCCTTGCGATTGCCGATGCCACCAGCGCGGTGTTCGCGCAGGACATCGCGTGGGACAAGGTCGATGTGCTGACCTTCAGCTGGCAAAAGGTGCTCGGCGGTGAAGGTGCGCACGGCGTGCTGATCCTTGGCCCACGCGCCGTCGAACGGCTGGAGAGTTATACCCCCTCCTGGCCGCTCCCCAAGGTCTTCCGCCTGACCAAGGGCGGCAAGCTGATCGAAGGCGTGTTCAAGGGCGAGACGATCAACACCCCTTCGATGCTGGCAGTAGAAGACGCGATCTTCGCGCTCGAATGGGGCAAGTCGCTCGGTGGCCTTGCCGCAATGAAGGCGCGCGCAGATGCCAATGCCGCTGCCCTCGATGCGATCGTGCAGCAGCGCGATTGGCTCGGCCATCTCGCCACCGATCCTGCGAGCCGTTCGAACACCAGCGTTTGCCTCACGGTCGCCGGTGCCGATACCGATACGATCAAGGCGATGGCCAAGGCTCTCGAAGAGCAAGGCGCGGCCTACGACATCGCCGGTTACCGCGATGCCCCGCCGGGGCTGCGCATCTGGTGCGGCGCGACGGTCGATACTGCCGATGTCGAGGCGCTCGAGCCGTGGCTCGACTGGGCCTACGCCACCGTAGCGGCATCGGCCTGACACTGCCGGCCCCGCGCAGGCGGGGCCGCAGGAACTCGACCCCCTGAATTATTGCACGAGGTCCCCGTTTTCCCGGGGACGTACGGAGAACCCAAATGACCAAGCCCAAAGTCCTTATCTCGGACAAGATGGACCCCAATGCCGCGAAGATCTTCGAAGAGCGCGGCTGTGATGTCGATGTAATCACCGGCGAAACGCCCGAGCAGCTGATCGCGCGCATCGGCGACTACGATGGCCTTGCCATCCGCAGCTCGACCAAGGTGACCAGGGAAGTGCTCGACGCGGCGACCAACCTCAAGGTCATCGGCCGCGCCGGGATCGGCGTCGATAACGTCGATATCCCCTATGCCAGCGGCAGGGGCGTGGTGGTGATGAACACCCCGTTCGGCAACTCGATCACCACCGCCGAACACGCCATCGCGCTGATGTTCGCGCTTGCCCGCCAGCTGCCCGAGGCGAATGCCCGCACACAGGCCGGCGAATGGCCGAAGAGCGCGTTCATGGGCGTGGAAGTGACCGGCAAGACGCTCGGCCTGATCGGTGCAGGCAATATCGGTGCGATCGTCGCCAGCCGCGCTCTGGGGTTGAAGATGAAGGTGATCGCCTACGATCCGTTCCTGACCGAAGATCGCGCGGTCGAACTCGGGGTCGAGAAGGTCGATCTCGAAACGCTGCTCGCGCGGGCCGACTTCATCACCCTGCACACCCCGCTGACCGACCAGACCCGCAATATCCTCAGCCGCGAACGGCTGGAGAAGACCAAGCCGGGTGTGCGGATCGTCAACTGCGCGCGCGGCGGGCTGATCGACGAGGCGGCTCTCAAGGACTTGCTCGAAAGCGGGCATATCGCCGGGGCCGCGCTTGACGTGTTCGCCAGCGAACCCGCCAAGGAGAGCCCGCTGTTCGGCACAAGGAACTTCATCTGCACCCCGCACCTTGGCGCAAGCACCACCGAAGCGCAGGTCAACGTCGCACTGCAGGTGGCCGAGCAGATGGCGGATTATCTCGTCAACGGCGGCGTCACCAACGCGCTCAACATGCCGTCGCTGAGCGCCGAGGAAGCGCCCAAGCTCAAGCCCTACATGAAGCTCGCCGAAAACCTCGGCAGCCTGGTCGGCCAGCTGGCGCACGGCAACCTGACGCAGATCAGCATCGAGCGCGAAGGCGCGGCGGCGGAACTGGCGGGCAAGCCGATTGAAGCAGCTGTGCTTGCGGGCCTGATGAAGCAGTATTCGGACACCGTGAACATGGTCAATGCGCCCTACCTCGCCAAGGAGCGCGGGCTCGACGTGCGTTCGATCCGGCACGAGCGCGAAGGCGCGTACAACACCCTGCTGCGCGTTACCGTCGGCACCAGCCAGGGCGATCGCTCGGTCGCCGGCACGCTGTTCGGCAACGAAAACCCACGCCTGGTCGAGATGTTCGGGATCGGGATCGAGGCCGAACTCGCCGGCCATATGCTGTATATCGTCAACGAGGACGCGCCGGGCTTTATCGGCCGCATCGGTACCCTGCTTGGCGAAAGCGGCATCAACATCGGCACCTTCCACCTCGGGCGGCGCGATGCCGGCGGGGAAGCGGTGCTGTTGCTCAGCGTCGACAACCCGATCACGCAGGACGTGATCGACAAGGCCAGCAAGCTCGAAGGCGTCAAGACCGTGAAGGCGCTCGAGTTCTGAGCTCGGCGGAAGCCTTGCAAAACGTCGTCATTCCCGCTCTTGCGGGGATGACGACTTGCACAAGGCCCCATGGGACATGACCGACCCGACCAGAGACCTGCTGCCCATCGGGCTCGAAGATCGCCTGCCGCGCTCGGCGGAGGTGCTGGCGCGCGCGCGCCGGGCAGCGCTCGATGCGATGGATGCGCATGGCTATGACCGGGTGATCCCGCCACTGGTCGAATTCGAACGCTCGCTGGCCGAGCGGATGGACGGCGTTGCCACCCGGCGGATGTTCCGCTTCGTCGATCCAGCGAGCCTCCGGATGCTGGCACTGCGCAGCGACATGACCGTTCAGCTCGGCCGGATCGCGGCAACTAGTCTGGCCGATGCGCCGCGCCCCCTGCGGCTGTGCTACGCGGGCGAGACCGCGACGATCGCGAGCGACCAGCTCGATCCGGCGCGCCAACGGCTCCAGCTGGGCGCGGAACTGGTCGGCAGCGACGGCGAAGCGGCGGCGGCGGAAGTCGTCAGCGTGGCGATCGCCGCGCTGGCAGCGGCGGGTGCCACGGGGATCAGCGTCGATTTCACGCTGCCCGACCTTGTCGACACATTGGCGCAGAAGGCGTTGCCGCTCGATGCGGCGCAGGTCGAAGCGGTGCGGCGCGAACTCGATGCCAAGGACGCCGGGGCGCTCAAGGGCGCGGGCGGTGAAGCCTACCTGCCGTTGCTTTACGCCGCCGGACCGTTCGACGAAGCGATTGAGCGGCTTTCGGCGATCGATGCGGGCGGCGCGCTCGCCAGCCGGATCGCGGGCCTCAAGGCGATTGCCGCCAAGGTCGGCGGCAAGGCGCGCCTGACGCTCGATCCGACCGAGCGGCACGGCTTCGAATACCAGAGCTGGTTCGGCTTCACGCTTTATGCCGAGGGGGTTCGTGGCACTCTGGGCCGGGGCGGCACATATCGCATCGGCGGTAGCAACGAGGCTGCGACCGGGTTCTCGCTGTTCATCGACCGGCTGGCCGACACGCTCGATGCCGGGCCGCAGCGCGATACGCTGTACCTGCCGCTCGGCCATGACGAGGACGCGGCGGAACGTTTCCGCGCGATCGGCTGGCGAACGGTAGCTGCGTTGCAGGACGGCGAAGACCCGGCGGCACTCGGCTGCACGCACCGCCTCGACGGCGCGGAGCCGGTCAAGCTCTAGCCCCCGAACCGCGCTGCCAGCCAGCGATCGACGATTGCAGTCGCCGGATAGTCCGGCTCGCCCAGCTTGCGGTTGATCTCCATGTGGCCGCGCAGGCCCTTGCCATTGATTGCATCGATCTCGACCGGGGTGTCCGCCTTGCGCAGTGCCGCGCCGAGTTCGTTGGTCTGCGATGTGCCGTCCGCACGATCGACATGGAGCAGCAGGAACCCGGGGGCATTGGGCCTCGCCGCGTGCATCGTGGGTGACAACGCGCGCTGGCGTCCGGGATCGGTGCCGAACGCCTGACGATAGGTGCCCTGCATCATCCGGTTCCCGTCGGACATCTGGCGCGGGACGTCGTAGGCTGCGCCGTCGAGCGCGATCACGCCGCGCAGGTCACCCAGCGCCATTCCCGCGCCGCGCAGCCATTGCGGGTCGGTGCCGACGAGCGCGACGAGATGCGCTCCGGCGCTGTGCCCTACCAGCACGATCCGCTGCGGGTCGATCCCCAGCCGGGCGCTTTGCGAGCGCAGCCATGCTACCGCCGCGGCAACGTCCGCCGCCTCGTCTTCGACGGTCGATACGGGCACCAGCCGGTAATTTATCGATGCGACCGCGTATCCCTTCGCCTGCCAGTCGGCGAGCTTGGCGGAGCCCTGCATCATCGACTTGTCGCCGCGCTTCCACCCGCCGCCGTGGACGAACACCACTAGCGGCGCGCTGCGCCCCGAGCCGGCCCAGAAGTCGAGCGCCTGCAACGGGTCGCTTCCAAACGAGATCGTCTGCATCGCCCGGGCGGGCCGCTCGACGGCTTGCAGATTGCGGTCTGCAGCATTCGCAGGGGCCGCAACCGCGAACGCGAGAATGAAAAGAGCCGATTTCCTCATGGCGAACTGTCCTTCGCTTGCCTGATGGCCGCACTATCGCCGTTCAAGAGCAGCGAAGGCCAGTCGCAAAATGTCGTGAATTGTCGCGCCTAGGCGAATATCGGTTGCCAGCGCCTTACGAGCCGCTGTCGGAACTGCGGTCTTGCGGCGGCGCGTCGTTCTGGCCGGAATCGCGGTGTTGCATACGGTCGCCTGCTTCCTCTCGCCGCATCGCCATGAAGCGCTTGATCCGCGTCTGGCAGGTCTTGCTCAGCTTGGAGAAGTTCTGCTGCAGGCAGGCACCGAACTGTGTGCGATCCATGCCGCAAAGTTGGGTGATTTCTTGGTGGCAATCGGGTTTCGGGCCGGCGGAATCGGCTGCCTGCAATGGTGCGAGCGCCAGACTGGCGAAGGCGATGCCGGAAATTACGAACATTCGCATGAAGCAAAACTCCTACTCTGGGAGCCCCCGCGAGCTCGGATGCTCCCAAGTCATGCGCGCGTCCAGCGGCATTTTGTCGTGATTTGTCGCGGGGGCTGCGAGAGGAGATTGTCGGCTTTGGGGTGGAAGGCGGACCTAAGCGCGGCCGTCGGATATGATCATTGCCAGCTCTTTCAGGCCTGTCGGAGCGTCACTCCAAAACCCCGACAAGTCTTTGGGAAATCGCAATCTCAGGTCGGCCAACACCGGCGCACTACTTGGCTCTTGCAGCGGGCCAGTCCATCTTTCCAGCGCCAGTCCGGCACGTGCTGATCCGCATAGAACGCTCTCCGTTTCCCAACTAGTCCAGCCGTCTTTGGCGTTGTCTAAGTCATTGACTAGAGCATCATAAAACCAGGCATCCAAGAGTCTTTCAATCGTTCGCTGCTCATTCGCCTTCCATTCTCGCCAACTCGCTAGGCCCAGCTTGCCGATGACGATTTCCGGATCATTTGCGTTTCCCGGATCGGTAACCGAAATCTCCAAGATTCTAGGTAGTAAATATCGAAAATCATCCTCGTTGCCGATCGTTAGGAACGCACCAGAAACGTATCGCCAAATCTGCTGACCGGTGATCTCGCGCAGCGGAGTATTCAAAAGAACATCAACGCCTCGTGTCGCAATACAGCAAGGACACCCTTCAATCACTGATGGCGTAGGTGCGGCGAATTCCCGGTAGATTTCCTCAAGGGCTTCCCTCAAATGTGCTTTGTCGCGAAGCGTCATGAAATGATTATGACGCCTAAATTCTTCGTCCGCAATCGGGTCGCTCTTCCTCATTACCACCTTTCCTACGGCGCGTCTGCACGGCAGGATCGCAATAATGGCCAACGTCCAATCTCTCATAGTCAAGCGCAGCAACAGCCGGATGCTGAAGCGAGCGGGCTTTTCTCTTTCAGGACTGTGTTCCATGTGTTCCACGGTTCAGCAGACCTCCTCCGAAACTGAACGCCGCCCCAAAATGCCGATGATTCGACACCGTCCGCATCGCTCGCTTGACTCAGGCCATTGCCCGCCTCTAACGCGCGCCGCGCATCCGGGGCCGGTTTGGCCCCCACATCTCCATCCCCTGGTCGAGTCCTGTCGAAGGACCTTGAGGATCCCCCGGGCAGGGGGAAGAGTGTAAGCATGGCCAACGTCACCGTGATCGGCGCCCAATGGGGCGATGAGGGCAAGGGCAAGATCGTCGACTGGCTGGCGAGCCGGGCCGATGCTGTCGTGCGCTTCCAGGGCGGGCACAACGCCGGGCATACGCTGGTGGTCGGCAACACGACCTACAAGCTCAGCCTGCTCCCCAGCGGGATCGTCACCGGCACGCTGTCGATCATCGGCAACGGCGTGGTGCTCGACCCGTGGGCATTGAAAGCCGAGATCGAAAAGCTCGAAGGGCAGGGCGTTGCGATCAACGCCGACAATTTCGCGATCGCCGACAACTGTCCGCTGATCCTGCCGATCCATCGCGACCTCGACGGCTTGCGCGAGGCTGCTGCCGGTTCGGGCAAGATCGGCACCACCGGGCGCGGGATCGGCCCGGCCTACGAAGACAAGGTCGGCCGCCGCGCGATCCGGGTGTGCGATCTTGCGCACCTCGACGAGCTCGAACCGCAGCTTGATCGCTTGTGCGCGCATCACGATGCGTTGCGCGCCGGGTTCGACGAGCCGCCGGTCGATCGCGAGCGCCTGCTTGCCGACCTGCGGGAAATCGCGCCGTTCGTGCTGCAATATGCCCAGCCGGTGTGGAAGCGGCTCAAGAAGGTCCGCAAGGCCGGGGCGAAGATCCTGTTCGAGGGCGCGCAGGGCGTGCTGCTCGATGTGGACCACGGCACCTACCCGTTCGTCACCAGCTCGAACACCGTCAGCGGCACCGCCGCGAGCGGTTCGGGGTTGGGGCCGGGCAGCACCGGCTTCGTGCTCGGGATCGTCAAGGCGTACACCACACGCGTGGGCAGCGGCCCGTTCCCGACCGAGCTTGAGGACGAAACCGGCCAGCGGCTGGGCGAGCGCGGACATGAATTCGGCACCGTGACAGGGCGCAAGCGCCGTTGCGGCTGGTTCGATGCTGTGCTGGTGCGCCAGAGCTGCGCGATCTCGGGCGTCACCGGCATCGCGCTGACCAAGCTCGACGTGCTCGACGGGTTCGAGAAGGTGAAGATCTGCACCGGCTATCGCCTGAACGGCAAGATCATGGACTATTTCCCGAGCCATGCCGCCGACCAAGCGAACGTGGAGCCGATCTACGAGGAAATGGACGGGTGGCAGGAAACCACTGCCGGCGCGCGCAGCTGGGCGGATTTGCCCGCGCAAGCGATCAAGTACGTCCAGCGGGTGCAGGAACTGATCGAAACCCCTGTCGCGCTGATCTCGACCAGCCCCGAGCGCGAAGACACGATCCTGGTGCGCGACCCGTTCCTCGACTGATCCTGGCGGCATGACTGCATCGGGTGGTGAGCACTATCCGATTGCGATCTCTTGACTTCCTGCGATTTGTTCCGCATTTGTTCGAAAGATTGCGGTTGGAGTCGCGGGGATGAAGCAAGCCGATTTCGCTTACGCCACGTCTGACAATGTCGATCATCTTGGCCGGGCCGTCGCGGTCCATGCCGTTCGGCCGCACGTGCGCGCGCGTGTTTGCGCCGACATTTCGGCCAGCGGGGTCGATGTGCTCGAATTCGACCTGGCAGGCGAGCTGGACAGCGATCGGGAGGATATTCCGGCTGACGTCATTGTGCTCGATTGCCCGTTGGCGGACGCGGAGACGTTGGCGGCGCTCACCCGGTTCGACATGCGCGCGGCGAAGGCGGCAACGCAGCTGGTGGTGTGGACCAGCGCCGAAGCGCTCGACGCGGTTTTCGGGTGCCTCGCGCAGTCGAGGGCGCAGATCCTTGTCGATCCGACTCCGGGCGAACACGTAATTGCGCTGACGCGGGCTTTAACCATGATTGCCCCCATGCGGGTGCGCGAGCTGTCCGATGAAGACCGGTTGACGCTGGTCCGGTTGACCGAACAGGTCAGCGATATCGCCGCGCGGCTCGACCGGCTTTCGGCGGGGCAGCCGTTGGGTGAGGACAGCGCTTTCCGGCTCGAGTCACCGGCCGATGGCTTCAAGGGCGCGGACGATAACGAGCGCAACCTGATCCGCAAGCCGCGCCCGCCGCTGCCCGATCCGCGGCTGGTCCGCCAGATTATCGCCCAGCGCCAGGCGCGCGCGAAGTTCTTCGATCGCGAGCTGTTTGCCGACCCGGCGTGGGATATCCTGCTCGACCTTACGGCTGCACGGGCGGAGCACACCCGCGTCTCGGTCACCAGCCTGTGCATCGCCAGCGGTGTGCCGCCGACAACTGCTCTCAGGTGGATCGGGATGATGAGCGAAGCGGGGCTATTGGTGCGGGTTGAGGATGAATCCGACCGTCGCCGCGCGTTCATCGCCTTGTCCGACAGCACGGCGGACGCGATGGCGCGTTACTTTGCCGAAATCGGCAAGGGCGCCAAAGCGCTAATCTGATCCGGAGGGCGCCGCGCGCTAGCGGCGGGTCATTGAACTTTCATCAAGGATTTCTGGTTAGGATGCCTGCTCAACACGAGGGGTGCCGCAGCGGTGATCGAAGTCGAAATCCAGAACGAGACGCACCAGACGCAAGAGCGAATCCGGTTTGCCAGCGTGCCGCGGATCGGCGAGGGTATCCGCCTTCGCGAGCCCAACAATTGCTGGGCGAGCTACGACGTACTCGACGTATGGTACCAGAAGGCCGAATTCGGTGACGTCTGGGTGCCATACCTTCATGTCTGCATGACGCCTGCCGAACAAGCTGCGACCAACGCCGGGGCTCCGGCGCAGAAGCCGATCGGCGACCGGGAAATCTTCGATGATCGTCCGGTCTATGGGGAAGAGGAGTTCGTGCCATACACGAACTGATCAAACGTTCGCCGCAGCTCTCGGGCCATGCCCCGAACACTGCACCGCAGCCTGCGCAGCCGCGCGTAGAGGCGCCGGCCCCCACGCAACCTGCACGAGGTCAGCAGCGCACTTGCCTGCTGGTCGACGATTCGCGGGTGATCCGCAAAGTCGCCCGGCAAATCGTCGAAAGTATCGGCTACGCGGTGATCGAGGCGGAAAACGGCGAAGAGGGCCTCGCGCGCTGCAAGGCAGCAATGCCGCACCTCGTCATCACGGACTGGAACATGCCGGTGATGACCGGGATCGAGTTCGTCACTGCGCTGCGCGCCATCGAATCCCCGCGCCAGCCGCGGATCGTGTTCTGCACCACCAATTCGGGCGCGAAGGACATCCATCGTGGGATTGCTGCCGGTGCCGACGAATATGTGATCAAGCCGTTCGACAAGGATGCGCTGATCTCTCGCCTGCAAGCGATCGGCGCGGCCTGATGCTAGGCGCGCTTTAGCACCACCGTCAGGCCGTTTCCCGGTTCACCGCCGAGCGGCCCGCGCACTGCGTCGGCGCGTGCACGGGCGAGGATGTCCGGCACAACATCGTCCCCGTGGAGCACTGTGTCAGCTGCGCCAAGCCAGCGCGCTTGCCGAAGCGTGAGATCGTCCGGGTCGTCGCTGGCGAGCGTGATCTCGACGACTTGCGATCCACTGGCCGCCAGGTCTCCGGCAAGCCAGTCATCGACCCGCTTTGCTGCCCCTTCGCGAAAAGGATCGAGGGCGCCACCTTCGCCGAGAGCTGCATCGAGCGCCTTGCGCCGGTCTGCGTCGTCGGAAAACTTCTCCCGCAGCGCAGTGCGAGCAGTGTGTAGCCGAGTGGCCAGTGCACCAAGGCTCGGCGGCAGCAATGCCTCGAGCCGCAGCCGCAAATGCTTGGCGAGACCTGCCGACGCGCCTCCGGTCCCTACCGCGACCAGCACCGGATCGCGATCGAGCACGCTAGGCACGGTAAAATCGCATAGTTCGGGCCGGTCGGTGACGTTCACAAGCAGGCCCTTGGTCCTCAGGCGGGTAGCCACCGCGGCTGCCTGGCGAGCATCTTCGAGCGCGACGAACGCGAGCCGTGCCGCATGGGCCTCCGGCTCGCCGCAGCAAATCCCGCCTGCCCGCTCGACAAGTCTCCGCTTGGCATCGGCCGCATCGCCGTCGCCCACCACCACGACCCGCTGGCCGCGCACCTGGTGGAAGAGCGGCAGGCTGATCATGCCAACCAGTCGGGGACTTTTTCCGCGTCCATGATCGCGTGGGCGGCGATGCGTTCGGCGACCACAGCAAATTTGTCGCCGTCGACCAGCACTTCGGGCACGAAGCCGCGGCTGTTGTAGCTTGAGGCCATCGTCGCGCCGTAAGCACCGGCGGTTCGGAACACAGCGAGGTCTCCTGCCGACAGGGCATCGATCTCGCGATCCATCGCGAAGGTATCGCCGGTCTCGCAGATCGGGCCGACGATATGCGCGGTCATCCGTTCGCCGCTTGGCTCGACCGCATCGAAATCGTGCCACGCGCCATACATCGCCGGGCGGGCGAGGTCGTTCATCGCGGCATCGACGATCACGAACGGCGGTCCGTTGCCGCTGCGCTTGGTGCGTATCACACGGGTCAGCAGCACCCCGGCATTGCCCGCGATTACACGTCCCGGCTCGAAGCTCAGCTGCACGTCCCAATCGGCGGTCACACGCGCGACCATCGCCCCGTATTCCGCCGGAGAGGGCATCGTGTCGCCGGCCTTGTAAGGCACGCCCAGGCCTCCGCCTAGGTCGGCATGGGTCACCGCGTGGCCCGCAGCGCGGATTTCCGCGATCAGGCGTCCAAGCTTTTCGAACGCGACCTCGAGCGGCTCGAGCGTCGAGAGCTGGCTGCCGATATGCACCGCGACGCCGCGCATGGTGAGGCCATCCTCAGCCGCCAGCGCGCCGTAGATCTCCGCCGCGCGATCGAGCGGGACCCCGAACTTGTTCTCGCGCTTGCCGGTCGAGATCTTCTCGTGCGTGCGGGCATCGACGTCGGGATTGACCCGCAATGCGCAGTTGGCGTTGTAACCGTGTCGGCGCGCGACTGCTGCCAGTTCGTAACCCTCTTCCTCGGACTCGATGTTGAACTGCCCGATCTCCGCTTCGAGCCCTTGGAGCAATTCGGCGTGGGTCTTGCCGACCCCGGAAAACACCACTTTGTCCGGCGCCATTCCCGCCGCCAGCGCGCGAGTCAGTTCCCCGCCGCTGACGACATCCGCGCCATAGCCCTTGCGTTGCAGCACCTTGAGGACCGCGAGGTTGGGGTTGGCCTTCACCGCAAAGGCGATGTGCGGGTCCTTTACGCCCGCCAGCCCCTCGCGGAACACCTTGGCATGGCGTTCGAGCGTGGCGCGCGAATAGACGTAGACGGGTGTGCCGACCTCCTCCGCAATCCGGGGGAGCGGCACGTCTTCGGCGTGGAGCACGCCGTCGCGGAGCTGGAAATGGTCCATCGGTCAGCGCCTTTGCCGCGTCGTGCGGCGCGAGTCGAGCAAGTCGTACTTGGCAGCGCCTAAGCGTGGGTCTGCGTGGGAGTTATTGCGGCGGCAGGTCGAACGGGTCGTCGTCGCGCTCTTCGCTGCGTTCGCGCAGTTCCACAGAGCGTTTTGGCGCGGCCTGTGTGTCGACTCCCAGCAGGCTCTCGGCATCGGGCTGGGCCTTCGCGCCATAGGGTGTCGGCGGCAGCGACTGCTGCGCGACCGGCTTGAGATCGGCGACCTGCCCGCAGGCGGCGAGCAGCATCAGTCCGGCAATGGCGGCAAATGCGCGCATCAGTCCTCCATCCCCAGCGCCTTGCGTGCTGCGGCGACCTGCATCCTTACCTGTTCGGGCGCGGTCCCGCCATAGCTGGCGCGTGCGGCAACCGAGCTTTCGACCGACAGCGCGGCATAGACCCGCTCGTCGATCCGCGAGTCGATTGCCCTGAGCTCGTCGAGCGCGAGTTCGTCGAGTGCTATACCCTTTCTCTCCGCCAGCTTCACCGCCGCCCCGGTAATGTGGTGGGCTTCGCGGAACGGGATGTCGGCTTCACGCACGAGCCAGTCGGCAAGGTCGGTCGCAGTGGCATAGCCAAGCTCGGCCGCCTGACGCATTCGCTCGGTGTTGAAATGGCAATCGGCGATCATTCCGGTCATCGCGGCAATACACAGCTCGAGCAGCCCTGCCGCTTCGAACACCGGTGGCTTGTCGTCCTGCATATCCTTCGAATAGGCGAGCGGCAGGCCCTTCATCGTCACCATCAGCGCGGTGGTGCAGCCGATGATCCGCCCGGCGTGTCCGCGCACCAGCTCGGCCGCGTCGGGGTTCTTCTTCTGCGGCATGATGCTGCTGCCGGTGGAGAGCGTATCGGGCATTTTCACGAAGCCGAACGGCTGGCTGGCCCACAGGATCAATTCCTCCGCCAGTCGCGAAAGGTGCAGCGCGCACTGGCTGGCGAAGAACAGGTAATCGAGCGCGAAATCGCGATCGGAGACGGCATCGAGTGAATTGCGAGTCGGACCATTCGAAAACCCGAGCTCCTCCGCCGTCATGTCGCGATCAATCGGAAATCCCGTCCCGGCGAGGGCAGCGCTGCCAAGCGGGCAAGCGCTAAGATGGACGCTTGCCGAACAAATCCGGCTGATGTCCCGTTCGAACATCTCATAGTAGGCCATCAGGTGGTGGCCGAGCGTCACCGGCTGCGCGGTCTGCAAATGGGTAAATCCGGGCATGACGCTATCGGCATGTTCTCCGGCGCGGGTGACCAGCGCTTGCTGGAGAGCCGACAAAGCGGCCTGTGCCGACCAAAGCGCGCCGTCGACCCACAGCTTGAAGTCGGTCGCGACCTGGTCGTTGCGGCTGCGCGCGGTGTGCAGCCGTCCCGCCGCCGGGCCGATCAGTTCGGCCAGCCGGCTCTCGGTGGTCATGTGGATATCCTCGAGGTCCCAGTCCTCCGGCACGCCGTTTGTGGCGAACTCGGCCTCGATCTTGTCGAGACCTTCAAGGATCGCAGCACAATCCTTCTCGGAAATGATCCCGGTCTTGCCCAGCATGCGCGCATGTGCCTTCGATGCGCGGATATCCTGCCGCCACAGCGCCTTGTCGAACGGGATCGAAGCGTTGATTTCGCGCATGATCGCGCTAGGCCCTTCAGCGAAGCGCCCACCCCACATGGAGTTTGCCCCCTTGTCGCTATCGTTCTTCAAGTCGTCGCTCACGCTGGTTCTTTCGGCTGCCGTGCTGGCGGGGTGCAGTAAGCAGGAACCGGCCCAGCCGCAAGAACAGCCGAGTGCTTCCAGTGTGCCGGCGGCGCCGGAAACGCTCGCAGGGGTTGTCGATCGCAGCCATGCGGGTGAGCTGATGCCCGCGATCAACGTGGTCGATCCGGTGGGCAAGACGCTCAACACCGCCGCGCTTTCGGGCCAGCCGGTGCTGCTCAACCTGTGGGCGACGTGGTGCGCGCCGTGCATCAAAGAGATGCCGATGCTCGACGCGCTGGCGGGCGAATACCAGGGCAGGCTGCGCGTGATCACCGTCAGCCAGGACCTGCAGGGCAAGAAGCTGGTTCCGCCGTTTTTCGCCAAGGAAAAATTCAAGCACCTCCAGCCGTGGCTCGATCCCGATACCAAGCTTTCGACAAAGTTCGGCGACGGCGTGCTGCCCACGACGGTGCTCTACGATTCGAGCGGTAGCGAAGTCGCCCGGGTGGTTGGCGGCTACGACTGGTCGAGCCCCGAGGCGCGCGCGCTGGTCGACGAAGCTGTCGATCCGGGGGATTGAGCGGGGAGCACCTGGCGCGCTTCGCTTGTGCTCGGGAGTTTTCGCGCAAAGCCGTCCTGCTGGGCGGTCTTGTCCAGCGAAAACTGGTGGGCGCTGACGGGCTCGAACCGCCGACCCTCTCGGTGTAAACGAGATGCTCTACCAACTGAGCTAAGCGCCCCATCCGGGTGCGCGCGCTTCTAGCCGCTTGGCGGCGCAGGTCAATCGGGGCTAGGGGCCGGGCATGGGAAATCCGCACATCCTGGTGCTGGCGACCGGCGGCACGATCGCCGGGAAGGCCGGTTCAGCGACCCGCCACGACTATCGCCCCGGGCAAATCGGGATCGACGAATTGCTCGCCCACGTTGCCGAGCTTGACCTTTCGGCTGAGCTGTCGGGTCGGCAGGTCGCCAATATCGGCTCCGAAGATATCACGCCCGCGATCTGGAGTGCGCTGCACGAAGGCATCGTTGAGGCGATGAGCGCCCCCGACATCGCCGGCGTGATCGTGACCCACGGCACCGACACGGCCGAGGAGACCGCGTTCCTGCTCGACCTGACGCTGCCGACAACCAAGCCCGTGGTGCTGGTCGGTGCGATGCGGCCTGCCGATGCGGTGGGGTCGGACGGCTTGCGCAATTTCGCCAACGCGGTGCGGGTGGCGAGCGATCCCGACGCCGCGGGGCGCGGGGTGCTGGTGGTGATGGGCGACCGGGTGTTCGCCGCGCGCGACGTGCGCAAGGTCAACACCCGCGGCACCGACGCCTTCCGCGGTTACCCCCGCGAATCGATCGGCCTCGTCACCCCCAGTGCGCTCGACTGGTTCGGCGCGCCGTGGCGGGTGGGCGAGGCCGCGCGGTTCGCCTATTCGCCCGACCTTCCCGAAGTGCCGATCCTGCCCATCTGGGCGGGGATCGAGCCGGACTACGTCGCCCGCCTGACTTCGCCGCAAACGCGCGGCGTTGTCGTCGCTGGTGTGGGCGAGGGCAACATGCCCGACCCCGTGCGGCAGGCCCTGAAGCAGCTCGCCGCCGAGGGCGTTGCGGTGGTCCGCGCCAGCCGGATCGACCAGGGGCTGGTCGACCGCGAGCCGGAGGACGAGGCCAACGGCTTTGTCGCCGCCCGCGCGCTCAATCCGCCCAAGGCCCGCATCCTGCTCCAGCTGTTGCTCGCCGCCGGGGCCAGCGATCCGGCGGCGATGCAGGCCGAGTTCGATAGGCGCTAACTCAGCTCCACGGCGTGACGAGGTACTTCTCGCCGGTCTTCATCTGGCGATAGTCGGTCACCGCGTCCTTGGTCAGCATCTCCTCGAGGTTGACCTTGCGCTTGTAGCTGCTGGCGAACGTGGTGGTGATGTTGGCGAGCACCCGCTGGCGCATCCGCATCATCGTTTCCATGCCCGCCTGCTGGAGGAACGGGGTCAGCAACCAGCCCGACAACGTCCAGCCGAAGCCGTAACTGGGGGTGAGGATCGTCGGCCCCATGTCGAGCCGGCCGTAGATGAACATCCGCTTCGGCTGGTTCGAGCCGTAGCGGCTGTATTCGGTCATCTTCGATACCGCGACCTGCTCCATCGCCTTGAACACGTTGTCGGTCGCGTGGCCGCCACCGATCGGGTCGAAGCCGTAGAACGCGTCGGTCGCATCGATCGCCGCGCGCAGCTGCGCCATGAAGTCGCTGTCCGACGAATTGACCACCCACTTCGCGCCGAGGCCCTTGAGCAGGTCGACGTGCTCGGCCTTGCGGACGATGTTGACCAGCTCCAGCCCGTCTTCCTGGCAGATCTTGATCAGCATCTGGCCCAGGTTCGATGCGGCGGCGGTGTGGACGATGGCCTTCTGCCCATCCATCTTGGCGTTCTCGGCAAAGCCCAGCGCGGTCATCGGGTTGACGAACGCGCTCGCGCCTTCTTCCGCCGAGTGGTCGCCCAGCGGCAGGCACATCGCGGCATCGGCGATGCAGTATTGCGAATAGGCATTGCCCGGCACGCAGGCGACGCGCTGGCCCATCAGCGCCTTGGCCATGTCGCTGTCACCAGTCGCGACGACGGTGCCCGCGCCTTCGTTGCCGGCCGGCAGTCGCGCCCCGTGGCGTGCCTTCGATCCGGTGTTGAACGGTTCGGGCATATTGGCGACGAACTTGCCGGGCGAGTAGTCCGCATTCTCGAGGTCCGCCGCACTGGTCAGGATCGCGAGATCGCTCGGGTTGATCGGCGCGGCCTCCATTTTCACCAGCACCTGGTTACCCGTGGGATCGGGAAACTGGGTATCGACGATCTCGACCGTCAGCGTGCCGTCGGCGGTGAGGGTGGTGAACAGCTGCTTGCCGGTGGTGGGCATCGAATCTCTCCTCGAGTTGCGTTTCGAAACCCGTGCTAGGCGGGGTGGGGGCGGAAAGCTAGGGGCTTGGGGCTCCTGCGGATGGCCGACGATTGAACGGCGGTCCGGCGGGGATGGAACGCTATCCTCGGCCTTGAAGGATGTGACTTTCGGCGAAATCGCGCGGGATCGCAGCGGCTTGCGCGCGTTGAAGAATTGCGCGGTGTGACTTTCGGGGAATACGAAGTCCACACATGGCGTGGGCCGAATTGGTAAAGAGGCGAGACGAGTGAGGGTGCGCCGGTCATGTCGGGCAGGGTGGCCGATTTACCCCGCGTAGGACAGAGCGAAATTGCTGGCCGAATTCTGTCCGGTGTGATGACTGAGGGCGCCAATGCGGACATTCCGCTAACGACCCGATCGCGGACGTTCGACATTCAACGCTTTCGTTTGTAGAAGCAGCCGAACAACCTCTTTGTGAGAAGGTTCGAAATGCTGGGACGTTGGGAGCCGACTCCATCAAAGTCTGTAATCGCGATCACCGCCCCACTTCTGGCGGTGCCATACGGTGCTATTCAGCTCTATCATATTGGTATTGATCGCTATTTGACTCTGATGACTCAGCCTGCAAACCTGATCAATCAGGTTTTGGCAGGCGCTGCCTGCATCATTTGGATCGTCCGATACACAATCCCAAGCGTTAGGTACCTCATGGGTCGATGGGCTAGCAGCCAAGAAACTAATTAGGGCCCGCTTCCCACCCCATTTCGGTCACTCAACGCAGCCGCTTGGGATCCTGAATGCCGTCAGTTGGCCAATGCTTCGGCCAGCAACTGCTCGACCCGTTCGCGCGGGGGGAAGCCCTCCGCGATCCAGCGGCGCTCGACCGACCGCAGGATGCGCGCTACCTCGGGCCCGGCCGAAACGCCGCGCGCGACGATCTCGCCGCCCTTGAGCGGGAAAGTCGGCGCTTGCCAGCCGACCAGCTGCGACGGGTCGCCACCGCCGAGGAGAATGCGGTCGATCGCGCAAGCGGTCCCGTTCTCGTAGGCCAGCGCCTTCTGGTCGAGCGCATCGTTGGCAGTGCGCGACGCAGCGCAGGTTAGCCGCTCGCGCTGCGCCCTGGAGAGCCGCAAGCGCGCCGAGACGGTCTCGGCGATTGCCCGCACCGGGGGCAGTAGCGCGGCCATGCGGCGAATAGCGTCGGGATCGATCCCGAACGTGCGCTCCGATTCGATTGTGCGCACAAGATTTTCGACCTCGTGCGGACCTGCCTCGGGCAGGACCACCGGCAGGACCCCGCATTCGCGCATCCGGGCGACGGTGGGCGAGGGATCGGGCAGGGCAAGCAGTGCGAGCAGCTCCCACGCCACCCGTTCGCGACTGAGGCCCTTGAGCGTGCCCGCCAGGTCGGCGCAGGCATCCTCCGCCTCCCGGTCGAGCTCGGCACCGAAGCGCGCCTGGAAGCGATAGTAGCGCAGTATCCGCAAGTGATCCTCGCGGATACGGTCGCGGGCGTGGCCGATGAAGCGCACCCGGCGCGCGGCAAGGTCGTCCAGCCCGCCGAAATAGTCGAACACCTCGAGGGACTGTGGATCGGCGAACAGCGCGTTGATGGTGAAGTCTCGCCGCGCGGCATCGTCTTGCCAATTGCTGGCGAACTCGACCGTGGCGCGCCGACCGTCGGTGCTGACGTCCTTTCGCAAAGTGGTCACTTCGACTGGGCCACCCGGCAGGATCGCGGTCACCGTGCCGTGGTCGATCCCGGTCGGCACCACGCGGATGCCTGCCTGCTTGAGGCGATCGATCACATCGTCGGGATGCAAGGTGGTCGCCGCGTCGATATCGCGCACCGGATGGTCGAGCAGGGTGTCGCGCACCGCGCCGCCGACCCACCGCACGCACTCCGGCCCGCCCAGCGCCGCCACCAGCTGCGCGAGTCCTTCGCGCCGGGTCCAGTCGGCGTCAGGCAGCCTAGCCATCGAACAGCTCCGTCATCGGGAGGCGGCGCGAGAGGTTGCCGATGATCGCCGCGGTCACGCCCCAGATGCGGTGGCCCTGCCACATGATCTCGAAATAGGTGCGCGGCGCGCCTTCCCATTCCACCGTCCGCCGGACCTGGTTGGCGCGGTCGAGGATGAAGCCGAGCGGCGGTTCGAACACTTCGCGCACTTCGGCCGGGTTGGGCACCAGCGGCAGATCCGGCGGCACGACCGCCAGCACCGGCGTGATGTCGTAGCCGGTGCGGGTGCGGAACGGGTCCGACGGGCCGATGATCTTCACTTCGCGCGGGTCGAGCGCAATCTCTTCGTGGGCTTCGCGCAAGGCCGCTTCGACCGCATCCTCGCCGGGATCGAGCTTGCCGCCGGGGAACGCGGCCTGCCCGGCGTGCTGGCGCATCGTGTCGGGGCGATGGGTGAGGATCACGCCCGGACCACCAGCATTCTCGGGCCGATCGGTAACCGCGATCAGCACGGCTGCCGCGCGCAGGTCGTCCGGCACGGCCATCGCGTCTTCGAGCAGGTCGACCTCGCGCGCGTGGCCGATCTCCAGCGCGCGGGTCAGGCGGTCGTAGAGCACGCTCATGCCGGCACCAGCGAGTAGCTCTCGCCCCTGCTGGCCACGCGCCACGCATCGTCGGCAGCGAGCGCGAGCTGCTCGTAGGTCGAGCGATTGAGCCGTGCTTCGCAGCCGTGCCGCACGGCAAGGTAGAGCGCCGGGGTCTCCGCATCGCCGCGCGCGACCAGCGGATTGTCCGGCCCGGCGATCACGATCTCGTCGGTGTTGAGGCGAAATGCCAGCGCGCCGTCTTTCTCGGTCATGTCGGTGGCGATGAAGGCCGCATCGGCAACTTCCACCGAAAGCCTCTGCGTCGGAGTGACCAGCCAGTGCCGCCCCGCTGCGTCGCACATCAGCAGCGAAGCGAACGCGCGGACCATTGCGGGCCGGGCGATCACGCTGCCCTCGTGGGTCCAGCTGCCGTCGGCGGCGATCGCCATGTGGCTTTCGCCCGTTTCCGCAGGACTCCAGCTGTCGACCGGCGGCAATTTGCGAGCGGCCACCTGCTCGGCGAGCTCTGCCAGCGACAGTCCGGCGATTTCAGGTGGCGGTTCGTATGGCATGGCGTCCTGAGCGCGGATGCCAGATCGCGGTCAGTTCGCCAAGTTTCCGATCCACGGGCCGAGCATTCCTTCCACCGGCAGGACCGCGTCGCTGCTCGCGCGGGCAAGCAGGCGGTGCTTCTCGTAAGGACCGGGGCACTGCCATCCGCCGGTCATCCGGGCGGAGAAATCCCACTGGCCGTAGTACTCGGCATCGCCGATCAGGACTTGCGGCAGCGGCGCCTTGGGGTCGATCGCGCCGAGCGCGGTCGCCATCAGCGCCTTGCCGAACCCTTCTCCCTGCCGCCCGGGCATCACCGCCACCGGGCCGACCATCAGCATCGGGTGCGCGCGGGGCTTTCCGTCCCCACCCGTCCCGGTCAGCGCCACCGGCCACAGCTGGATCGAGCCGACGAGGTAGTCGTCGTCATCGAGCGCGGCGAAGCTCAATGCAGGCAACCAGTCCATTCCCGTGCGGATACGATAGGCGGTGCGCGCGTGCCGGTCCGGCCCGAACGCGGCATCGAGCAGGTCTTCGACCAGCTGCGGGTCGACCGCTTCGAGGGGAACGATGGAAGCCATGTGCGCGCGCCGTTAGGGGCGCTCGCAGCGCGTGTCGACGGGAAATCGGCTTGGGCCCGATCAGGAGGGCCATTCGGGCATGGGATGGTTCACCTGAATCCGACCACCGCGTGGGGGATATAGGGCTTTTCCAGCCGCTTGATCTCGTCTTCGGTCAGATCGATCTCGAGTGCCGCGATTGCATCGTCGAGGTGGGCTTCCTTCGATGCGCCGATGATCGGGGCGGAGACTTCAGGCTTGGCGAGCACCCAGGCGAGCGCGATCTGCGCGCGCGGAACCCCGCGCTCCTCGGCGATCTTGGCGACCGCCTCGACAACCTTGCGGTCCGCTTCTTCGGTGCGGCCGAACAGGTACTTGCCGAACTGGTCGGTCTGCGATCGCTTGGTCTCGTCCTGCCAGTCGCGGGTCAGGCGGCCGCGCGCCAGCGGGCTCCACGGGATAACCCCGATGCCTTCTTGCGCGCACAGCGGCAGCATCTCGCGCTCTTCCTCGCGGTACATCAGGTTGACGTAGTTCTGCATCGACACGAACCGCGTCCAGCCGTTGGCCTCGGCAACGTGGAGCATCGTGGCGAACTGCCAAGCGTACATCGACGAGGCACCGATGTAGCGCGCCTTGCCGGCCTTCACGACGTCGTGCAGCGCTTCGAGGGTTTCCTCGATCGGCGTGTCGTAGTCGAAGCGGTGGATCTGGTAGAGATCGACGTAGTCGGTGCCGAGCCGCTTCAGGCTGGCGTCGATTTCCTGCATGATCGCCTTGCGGCTCAGGCCCGCGCCGTTCGGCCCCGGGTGCATTCGCCCGTTGACCTTGGTGGCGATGACCAGTTCCTCGCGCGGCGCGAGGTCTTCGAGCGCGCGACCGACGATCTCCTCCGAACTGCCGTCCGAATAGACGTTGGCCGTATCGAAGAAATTGATTCCCGCCTCGACTGCCTTGCGCAGGATCGGCTTGCTCGCCTTTTCGCCAAGCGACCACTCGTGGGTGCCGCGGTTCGGCTCGCCGAAGGTCATGCAACCGAGGCAAAGCCGCGAAATATCAAGGCCGGTCCGGCCGAGCTTGGTGTACTTCATGATTGCCTCCGCAGGCTTGTTTACCGATCTCGGGATAGCCTTACCATCTAGAAGGACATCGGGTCACCCGTCACCCCATCGCGATCGGATCGCCACTGGCAAAAAGGCGCGAAGCGAGCGGGCCGATGATCAGAATGACGAGGCCCGCCCCGCCGACAATGGCCGCGTGGATCGTCCAGAACATGGCGGGCGAGAGCGTGACGTAGAGACCGCCCAGCCAGCCGCTGATGAAGCCGGCAAAGAAGGTGGTCAGGGAGCTGAGGCCGATCATCGTCCCGCGCAGCGACGGCGGCGCTTCGGCCGAAAAAAGCGCGGTCGATGCAGGTGCGATGTAGACGTAACCAAGGTTGGCGACGATGTGGAAGCACACCGGCAGCCACAAAGGCACGCCGCCGCTTCCGGCGAACATGTGCCCCGAAGCGAGCAGCATTACCGCTGCCGCAAAGATAAAGCAGCCGATCGAGAGCTTGCCGACGAGGCCCGGTTCGTGGCCGCGCTTCGCCTGCCAGCGCCACACCGCAAGCATAGTCGGGATCAAGACCGCAGGCGCCAGTCCGTCGAGCGACTGGAGCCATGGAACCGGCACGGTGAACGATCCGACCTGCAGGTCGACATGGTCGCGCACCCACAGGTTGTAGACGTTCCAGATCTGGCTTTGCGTGACCCAGAAGGCGGTGATCATCGGCCAGAACAACAACAGGCCCACTACTCGCCGCTTCTCGCCGCGGGTCAGCGGAACGCGCGGACTGTCGTTTCGCTTTCGCTTCGGCGGCATGACCTGCCTGGGCAGGTGACGCATACCGACAAGATAGATGACGAGGCCAAGCAACATGCCGAACCCGGCAAAACCGAACGCGATATGCCAACCGACGAATGCAGCGAGTGTGCCAGTGATGATCGGGGCGACAAAGCCGCCGAAGTTGAGGATCAGGTAGTAGATCTGGAAGGCGTCGCCTTCGCGCCGGTCGCCTTCGGGATAGAGAGCCTTGATCTGTGCCATCATATTGCCGCGCAGCAGACCCGCTCCGACCACGAGCAACACCAGCGCAACCAGGAACGTGCGGTCGAATGCGAGCGCGAAGTGGCCCATCGTCATCAGCAGGCCGCCGCCGATTACGGCGTGGCTGCGCTTGATCCAGCGGTCGCCGACGAACCCGCCGAACGCTGCGAACAGCGAGACCATGGCGACGTAGATGCCGAAGGTTTGCGCTGCGAGCGCTTCGGGCACGAGCGGTCCGGTAACCTGCTCGACGACTGCGCGATAGGCGCCGAACCCGGCAATGTGCTCGACCCGTCCCGGCACCAGCAACTGGCCCGCCATGTAGAGCACCAACAGCGCTTGCATGCCGTAGAACGAGACCCGGTCCCACAGCTCGGTCCCGGCAAGTACCCACAGGCCGCGAGGGTGACCGACAATGTCGTTCCCTTTCGAGGGCGGTGCGCTGTGGTCGGAGGACGATCCTGCGCCGGCATCAATCCGATCGGTTGCCATTTGTCGCTTTCATCCGCCCGAAGAAGCGCGATCTATGGCAGCAACCGAGATGGCGCACAATCGAGGCTTTCGCGAGCCGCCCGATGGGGCAGCTACTTCGGCCGCAGCTCAAGCAGGTGCCCTTCCGGCCCGTCCTCGAGCAGCCACAGCGCGCCATCGGGCCCTTCGACCACTTCGCGAATGCGGCGATCGAGCGGGTAACGGGCGACTTCCCGCGCGCTGTCGCCATCGGTCCTGACGAGCACCAGTCCGGGCACGGCGAACGAGGCGATTACCGCATCGCCCTTCCACTGCGGAAACAGCTTGCCCGAATAGAACACGAAATCGCCCGGTGCGATCACCGGGTTCCAGCTGATCGCGGGGGCATGGAATTCGGGGCGGGTCGAATGGCGCGGGATCGGCGTGCCGTTGTAGTTGTCGCCGTCGGAGACCACCGGCCAGCCGTAGTTGTCGCCATTCACCACCCGGTTGAGTTCGTCGCCGCCCTTTGGCCCGTGTTCGAGGTCCCACAGCTGGCCGCTCGCATCGAACTGCAGGCCCAGCACGTTGCGGTGGCCCATCGAATAGATATCGGGTTGCGCGCCGTCGTTTTTCGCCAGTGCATTGCCTGCGGCAGGCGTCCCGTCGAGATTGAGGTGGACGATCTTGCCGAGGTTGGTCGTGGCATCCTGCGCCGGCGCGCCCTTCTGCCGCTCTCCGCTGGAAACGAACATCGTCTTGCCATCGGGCGCGAAGGCGATGCGGTGCGAATAGTGCCCGCGCCCGGTGACCTTGGGGACTTGCCGCCAGATCACCGTAAGGCCCTCGATATGGCAAGCGTTGGGCTGGTCGCAGGTGAGGGTGCCCTTGCCGAGCGCCGCGCCGCGCGTGTCTCCCGATCCCGCTTCGGCCCATGTCAGGAAGATCGTCCGTGTGCCGAGTGCGGGGGCCGCTTCGGAGGGAAGGAAAGCGACATCGCCAAGGCCGCCCTGTCCGCCATAATCGACCTTGGGCAGGCCAGAGACGCTGCCGGACCGGCCCGTTGCCACGTCGACGAACTTCATCGTGCCCGGCTTCTCGGTGACGAACAGCACGCTGGTTCCCGGCGCGAAGTCGGCACCCCACGGTTCGTCGAACGCACCATGCTCGGTCACTGTGAACGGGCGTTCCACCTCGGCGGAAGGGCTCGCAACGACAGCACTGTCCCCCGCTGCCTGCGTCCCGCAACTTGCGAGCGCGAGCGGCACCGTGGATAGGATGGCGGCGAGGTACTGCGTCCTGGTCATGCTCTGTGGAACTCCCCATTCCGATTTCGCGCCTGCGCCGCTGGTCGCCGGGGTTGACGAGGCCGGGCGCGGGCCGCTGGCAGGGCCGGTTGTAGCCGCTGCAGTCGTGCTTTGCGAGCCTTGCCCGGACGGGATCGGCGATTCGAAGAAGCTGACCGCGAAGGCGCGTGCGCGGCTCGATCCGTTGATGCGGCAGACCTGCGCGTGGGGGGTGGGGATCGTCGAGCCCGACGAGATCGACCGGCTCAATATCTTTGGCGCTACGATGCTGGCGATGACGCTGGCGACGCAGCGGCTGGCGGAAGCGCTTGGGCGCGATCCGGGTGAAGTGCTGGTCGACGGGAACATGACACCGGATGGGCGGTGCGATGGGTGGCGCTGGCCTGCCCGCGCGATCGTGGGCGGTGACGGCAAGGAACCGGCGATCGGCGCGGCCAGCATCATCGCCAAGGAATGGCGCGACCGGCTGATGCGCGCCGCCGCGCAGGACCATCCGCACTACGGGTGGGAGCGCAACATGGGCTACGGCACCGCCGAACACATGGAGGCGCTGCGCCTTCACGGCCCGACCCCGCTCCACCGGAAGAGCTTCGCCCCGGTGGCGCAAATGGTGCTGCTTTAGCCGCCGAACGCCTTGACCTTGAGCCGGGCGATGTAGTTGCGGCCGAACTCTTCGACAGCGTCCGGGTCCGATGGAAGGTCCTTGCGATCTTCGTGTGCCTGCTGGATTTCGTCGCGACTGTTGACCCGCGGAAAGGGTTCGGGCGGCACCGGCACGCCGAGGAACTCGCACAGCGGCCCCCAGCCCTGGCGCGGGTGGAACACCAACAGCCGTTCGGGCGGAAGGGAGTCGATCACATCCTGGTTCCGCTTCTCAAACCAGTCGGTCATGAAGGCGCGGTCGCGAATGTCGCCGCCGCCGAAGTGATCGAAAATCGCGCCTTTCATCATGTCGCCGCGCGGTGTGCCCACCAGGCCGCCCTGCATGGCTTCGGAAAAGATCGTCTCGGTCACCGATTCGAACCAGCTGTCTGCGTCGCGCACGGTCAGCAGCACTTTGGCGTTCGGATAGAACTCGGCCAGCTCGCGCCAGTACGTGCAGGCGGGGTAGTCGGTGGTGGAGTGGAAGCCTTTGAACACTTCGTCCCAGTCGGGCTTGCCGGCGATCACGTCGAGCCACAACGGCACCTGCCGCCTGCCGTCGGCGAACACTTCGGCCATGTGGAAGCAGGGCCCGAAACCCAGGTGCTCCAACGCGAACTTCATGGTGAACGTGGCCGTCCGCCCCAGACCCGCGCCGATTACCTTGAGTGCCATGCCGTCCCTCCCTGACTGCGCGACCGAGAGTGATGTCCGCCATCACTACGACCAACGCAAGCATAATCCGGTTCTGAGTAAGCGCAGCTTGACTGAAATCCGATGCTGGCCATGATCGCGCCGGATCGAGCAAGAGGACATACGATGGGGCGGGGGCGCAGAAACCTTCTGACGGCGGCGATGATTGCCACATTGGTGCCGGGTTGCAGTCAAGCCTTGCCGCCAAGCGAAGCGAAGACCGAGAGCGGCGTGGTACGCGGTTCGGACGATGCTGGGGTGATCAGTTGGAAGGGCATTCCCTTTGCAGCCCCGCCGGTCGGCGATCTGCGCTGGCGGGCGCCACAACCGGCTGCGAGCTGGAGCGGCGTGCGCGATGCCACCCAATACGGCCATGACTGTATGCAGAAACCATTCGCCAGCGACGCCGCGCCACTCGGCACGCCGCCAGCCGAGGATTGCCTCTACCTCAATGTGTGGAAGCCCGCGCAGGCCAAAGGCAAGCTGCCGGTGATCTTCTGGATCTACGGCGGGGGCTTCGTCAACGGAGGGTCCTCGCCGCCGACCTACAGCGGGGCGGAGCTCGCGAAGAAGGGCGTGATGTTCGTCAGCGCGAACTATCGCCTTGGCCGGTTCGGAACCTTCGCGCATCCGAAGTTGACCGCAGCGAATGGCGACAGCGGCTTCTTCGCCAATTACGGCTATCTCGACCAGATCGCCGCGCTCAAATGGGTCCGACGCAACATCGCAGCGTTCGGCGGCGATCCGGACAACGTGACGATCATCGGCGAATCCGCAGGCGGATACTCTGTCCATTTCCTGCTGACTTCGCCGCTGGCCAAAGGTCTCTTTGCCAAGGCGGTGGTAATGTCGGGTGGCGATGCCAAGGCTATCGAGGCAGGCGGTCTTCGCGAAGCCGAGCGGGACGGGCTGGCATTCGCCAGGACCAAGGGAATTGCTGCTGGCGATCCGCGATCGCTGGCCAAGCTGCGCGCACTTGCGCCAGACGATGTGGTCGGCGGGCTCAACCTCGCCAACTTCGAGATCAAGCCGGGGGAGGTGCGCACGTTCTCCAGTCCGTTCGTCGACGGCAAGATCGCGGTCGATGCTGCCAAGGCCTACGCTTCGGGAGAATTCTCGCACGTCCCGCTGATGATCGGCGCGACCGGCGACGATATCGGCGGCAAGGCCGGATACATGGTGGCGGGCGCGCGCGCCGTTGCAGGCACAATCGCCAGGCAAGGTGTCCCGGTTTACGAGTATCGCTTTTCCTACGTCGCCCAAGCGTTGAACGACAAAGGCGCGTGGCACGCGACCGACATCCCGTTCTTCTTCGATACGCAAGCGATCAAGTACGGCGAGGCCACGACCCCGCGCGACGAAGACATGGGCGATACGATCAGTTCCTATCTCGTGAATTTCGCCATGACCGGCGATCCCAACGGTCCCGGTCTGCCGGGCTGGCCGCGCTATTCGCCGAAGACCGACGAACTGATGGAATTCACTCCCGCCGGGATTGCCGCGGCCACGCACGATCCGCGCGGCGCGGAGCTGGACCGGGAAAATGCGAAGGTTGACGAATAGCGAGTCTTCCGCGCCACACCCCACGATATCGAGTCTCGGGAATCGGCACGGACTCAATATCTTGTGCCGGACACCTTATGTTCTTTCATGGTTGACGCGGCGTTAACCATAATCGGGCAAACTCTGTGCTTGACGCGGAGTCCGGTTGGACTCACCCTGTGGATAACTCAAGACGGGGATGAGATTGATGGGGGTCATCGAGGCCACGAAAATGCGCGCTCGGCGCGCTGCGAATGCCGCTGACACTGCAGCGCAGAAGTTGCCGCTGGGGCAGATCCTGACGGGCGACTGCGTCGAGGCGATGCGCAAATTGCCCGATGCCTCAATCGACCTCGTGTTCGCCGATCCGCCATACAACTTGCAACTCGGTGGCGACCTCAACCGGCCCGACGGCAGCCAGGTCGATGCGGTAACCGACGAGTGGGACCGCTTCGACAGCTTCAAGACCTACGACGATTTCACCCGTGCATGGCTCACTGAGGCCAAGCGCGTGCTCAAGCCCGACGGCGCGCTGTGGGTGATCGGCAGCTACCACAACATCTACCGCGTCGGCGCGATCCTGCAGGACCTGGGGTTCTGGATCCTCAACGACATCGTCTGGCGCAAGACCAACCCGATGCCCAACTTCAAGGGCACCCGCTTCACCAACGCGCACGAAACGCTGCTGTGGGCGAGCCACGGCGAGAAGGCGAAGTATCACTTCAACTATCGCGCGATGAAGACGCTGAACGACGAACTGCAGATGCGCAGCGACTGGGTCTTGCCGATCTGCAGCGGCAACGAGCGGCTGAAGGAAGGCGGGCACAAGGTCCACCCGACCCAGAAGCCCGAGGCGCTGCTCTATCGCGTGCTGCTGGCGACGACCGAGCGCGGCGACGTGGTGCTTGATCCGTTCTTCGGCACCGGCACAACCGGCGCAGTCGCCAAGCGCCTCGACCGGCAATGGATCGGCTGCGAGCGCGAAGGCGTCTATCGCGATGCGGCGCTCAAGCGGATCGAGAAGGAGCTGCCGCTCGACGAATCCGCGCTCACCACGATGCAGAGCCGCAAGGCCGCGCCCAAGGTGGCGTTCGGCGCGCTGGTCGAGGCCGGGCTGATCCCGCCGGGCACCAAGGTATTCGACAAGAAACGCCGCTGGACCGCGACTGTGCGTGCCGACGGCTCGCTCGCTTTCGAGAAGCAGACCGGCAGCATCCACGGCCTCGGCAAGGACCTGCAAGGTGCGCCGAGCTGCAACGGCTGGTCCTTCTGGCACATGGAGCAGGGCGGGGAAGTGAAGCCGATCGACGCGGCGCGGCAGCTGTATCTGCTAGCGAACGAGGATTGAGGCGGCGGGCCTTTCACACCTGAGTCGTCTCGCATCGAGGCATTTGCGGGCATAGTAATTCAGGCTGCACCGAATTGAGCGGTGCGATGGTCCTCTTGCCAGGTCTTTCGCTTCGAGCCCGGCGTCATTCCAAACCAGCGGCGGCACGCCCGATTGAAAGCGGGCTGGTCAGAGAACCCGGCCGATTGTGCGACGACTGCCAAGGGTACCTCTCCTTGACCCAACAGGGATTCCGCGAGTTCGCGCCGCATTTCGTCCTGAATGGACTCGAAGGTCGTGCCGGATGCCTTTAGCCGACGTTGCAGTGTCCGTGGGTGTAGCCGCAAGACGCGGGAAATGTCCTCTAGCCCAGGCTGCTGGACTCGCATCAACTGTCTCAGGACATCTCGTACTTGATCTGGCAAGGCAAGGTCCGAAGGCGGGGCAACACCAATCAGGAATCGCTCGACGAACCCCTGTAATTGCCTGTTGCCGGTTGGCAGGTCCTTCCTGATTTCGTCCGAACGCAGTTCAATTCCATCGAAGCCGGAGGCGAATCTCGGGACGGTGCCCAAATGGTCGACGTAGCATCGCTCCCTGGCCAACTTTCGGTGCCGAAAATGAATGCGCGATGGGCGCACTTGATTGTCCGAGAGAACACGAACCACCTTGCACATATGTGCAATCGCGTGCTCGGCAGCCTGGGGGATTTCGATCGGTTCCTTAAACAAGATATCCAGTCTGAAACGCTCGTATCCGGCTGGATCGGAACCGCTTCCTTCCATGCTGATCGATGGAGTGTGGAAGTGGATGTTCCTGGCGGCGATGGCGAGCCCGTCCCGGACACTGGATGCCGATTGTATGGCGAGCGCCAGAGTGCCAAGAAAGTTCATATCCTGGCGCGCTGCCAGCCGAAGGCCGAAATCGGGAATGCCCAGCACTCGGGCGGCTTCTTCGAATGCTAACACGACATTGCGATACGGTATGTACCGGTCGGGTTCTGCAAGCATGGCATCATTGAGGCCTACGGAACGCAGGATATGGCCTGGATCGCCACCAAGATCCCTGACCAATCGACGGAATCCGGTAATTGCAGCGGCGCGAATGATTTCATTCATGATCAATCTGATTAGCGCATATGTCGTTCAAAGACAAATTTATGTCGTAATAGGACAATATTTCTCGGTCGGTTTGCGCAAGGAATCGGGTTCATGAATTTCCGTCAGTTCGCGAGGGAGAGCTTGCCATGAACTTTGCTGGAACCATCAACAGTCAAGACCGGCTACTGACTTTGAATCGCAATTCTGCCGGTGAAGTGAAAGATGTCTTGCCAGGCGTGCACGTCACGCCTTGCTTCCTCGACGCCGAGAACGGGGTCTGGGTACTCTATGCGCGCTTCGATGCGGGCACGATCCTGCCCAAGCATTTCCATACGGGATCGGTTCATTTCTATACGACAGCCGGTTCGTGGGCTTACGTCGAGTATCCCGAGGATGTTCAGACTGCAGGTAGCTATCTGTTTGAACCCGGCGGTTCGATCCACACGTTCCAGAGCAAGGACGGCGCCGAAGGTTTCATGGTGGTCAATGGTGCCAACATAAACTTTGCGGATGACGGGTCGTTCATGAACATCATGGACGCAGGCTGGATCGAAGAGACCATTCTCTCGGTCGCCAAGCAAACCGGCCAAAAGGTGCCGCGATACATCTGCCCGGGCGGATCAGCGAAATTTGCAGAGCAATAGTAGCCACTTGCGCGAAGGATATTCGATGGCCCCGGCGGCGATATCGAACCTGTCCTACACCGAACCCCGCCGCTAACCCGCTCCGATGACCATTGCTCCGCCGATTTGTCCCCAGCGATTCCTGTTCCAGGACAGCGTTCCATGTGTTCCATCGGGCGCGGTTTGCGCTAGGGCGGTGGGGCTATGACCGATCGCATCTATCTCCAGCCCATCGGCCTTTCCACCAGCCCGCAGAGCGAAGAGGGCGATTGCGTCCGGCTGGCGGGCGGACTGGTCTACGCGCATCGCTTCGCCGCGATCGTGCGGCGGGATGGCACGGTGACGCAGCGAGAGCGATTTACGCCTGCGACAGCTGAGGAGACTTTCGCGACCTTGCCCGAGAGCGTTGCCGGTGAAGCGGCGGAGCAATGGGCTAGTCTCGCCAAGGCGCATGCACCGCTGCAGATGGGCGAGCGCACGATCCGGCTCGACCAGCCGCAGGTCGCGGGGATCCTCAATGTTACGCCCGACAGCTTTTCCGACGGGGGCAAGTTCCTCGACCGGCCCGAGGATGGGGCGGCGCACGCCGCGCGCATGCTCGAGGCGGGCGCAGCGTTGGTCGATATCGGCGGCGAAAGCACCCGGCCGAACGCACCGGCGGTGTGGGAAGGCGACGAGCTGAAGCGCGTGATCCCGGCGGTCGAATACTGTGCGCAGATGGGCGCGGCGATCAGCGTCGACACGCGCCGCCCGGCGGTGATGGAGGCTGCGCTCGATGCCGGCGCGCACATGATCAACGATGTGTCCGCGCTGCGCCACGATCCGCGTAGCCCGGAGTTCGTTGCCGCACGCGGGTGCCCGGTGGTGCTGATGCATGCGCCGGGTGAGGGCGAGCGGCTGCACGACGGCGGGGACTATGCCGCAGTGGCGCTCGACGTGTTCGATTGGCTCAAGGAGCGGCGCGACGCAGCGATCGCGGCCGGGATCGATCGCGCGCGGATCGTGCTCGATCCGGGCATCGGATTCGGCAAGAACGTGACCGAAAATCTCACGCTTTTGAATGCGCTGCCGCTGTTCCACGCGCTCGGGCAGCCGCTGATGCTGGGTGTCAGCCGCAAGCGGATGATCGGCGCGCTGAGCAACGAAGTGCCTGCCGAGCAGCGTGTGGGAGGCAGCATCGCGCTGGCGACCAAGGGGATGGACGCGGGCGTGCAACTGCTGCGGGTCCACGACGTGTTCGAGACAGTGCAGGCGCGCAACGTGTGGCGCGGCCTGCGCGATGCGGCGCTGACCGACTTCAGCGAATTGCCTGCGTAGGACGCGCTAGAGCGAGTAACCGCCGTCGCTCACCAGCACGGTGCCGGTGACGTTGGCGGACATATCCGACAGCAGGTAGCCGATGTCGCGCGCGAGTTCGTCGGCGGTGGCAAAACGGCCGCGTGGGTGGCTATCGCCCATTGCCGCAATTGCCGCCTCGCGGCCGTGTGCGGCAACCGCTTGCTGGAACGCTTCGCCCGCGTTCCAGATGTTGGTGTCGACCCCGCCGGGCGCGATCGCGTTGACGCGGATATTGTGCGCGGCATTCTCCGCCGCAGCGATCCGGGCCATGTGCGCAACGCCGGCCTTGGCAACGCCGTAGGCACCGATCCCGGCGACCGGTTTTACCGCGGTGATCGAGCCGGTGACGACCGCGCTGCCGCCGCCGTTGGCGCGCATCAGCCGCAGCGCAGCGGCGAGTGTGAGGAACGCGCCGTCGAGGTTGACCGCCATCACCCGGCGCCAGTCCTCGAAGCTCTGTTCGGCGATCTCGCCACCACTGCCGATCCCGGCGTTTACCGCGGCATGATCGAGCTTGCCGACCGCGCGCTCGAATCCGCCCCAGAACTGCGGGTCGGACACGTCGTGGACGTAGGTTTCGACCTTGCACGGCAGGTCGAGCGCCGCGAGCCCGTCGGCGTCGACATCGACGAGGTGCAAGGTATCGATGTTGTGATCGGCGAGCCAGCGGGCGGTTGCGGTGCCGATGCCGGAGGCGGCGCCGGTTACGAGTGCGGAGCGGCCGGAGAAGTCGAGCGGGTCTGTCATCCCGTCCGGCTAGTGGGTTCAGGCGGCGTTGTCGATTCCCAGTGGCCCTTAGGCGGCGTTGTCGATTCCGAGATCGCCGAGCTTGCGGTAGAGCGTCGAGCGGCCGATGCCGAGGCGGCGCGCGACTTCGGTCATGCGTCCGCGATAGTGGCCGATGGCCAGGCGGATCACGTCGGCTTCGATGTCTTCGAGCGAACGCAGGTTGCCGTCTTCGGTGTAGAGCATCACGCCCACCCCGTCCTGGCGCGGATCGCGCGGGTCGTCGAATTCGTCGCCGAGCAGTTCGGTGAGTTGCGGGAAGCTGTCCGCAGTCAGAGCATCGCCTTCGCAGAACACCGCCGCGCGGAACAACACTTGCTGCAACTGGCGGACGTTGCCCGGCCAGTCGTAGGCGGACAGCAGGGACAGGGCGCTATCGGTGATCGAGAGTGCACGCAGGCCGGGTTGCTCGCCGATCTGGCTGAGGAAATAGCGCGACAGCGAAGGAATATCGCCGGTCCGCTCGCGCAGCGGCGGCAGCGCAATCCGGGTGGCTGCAAGCTGTTCGAGCAGCTCTGGATGGAAATAGCCTGCCGACTGGGCATCGCTGAGCGGAACGTTGCTGGCGCTCATCACCCGCACGTCCACGCGGTAACCGTGGTTGGCCCCGACCGGGCGGACGACGCCCTTGGCGAGCGTTTCGGCCAGCTTGGCCTGCAGCGCCATGTCGAGCCGGTCTACCTCGTCGATCACCAGCGTGCCGCCGTCGCAAAACTGCAGCGCGCCCATCTGGCGTTCGAACGCGCCGGGAAATGCGCCCTTCTCGTGCCCGAACAGCACCGATTCGATCGAATTTGCCGGGACACCGCGCGCATTGATCAGCCGGAATGGTGCCTTGGCGCGCGGAGACGCGGCGTGCATCGCGCGCAGCAGCATTTCCTTGCCGGTGCCGTTCTCGCCTTCGATCAGGACATTGCCGTGGCCGCGTGCGGTCTTGGCCGCCTTGGCGAGGGCTGCGCGGAATGGCGGCGAGGTGCCGACCATCGTGTCGAAATCGAGCACTGCGCCGAATTTTTCGGTCAGCGGTTGCAATTCGTCGCGCGCGGCTTCCTGGCGAGTCGCGCTGCGCAGCGCCTGCATCAGGCGATCGGGCGCGACGGGCTTGATGAGATAGTCGGTCGCGCCGGAGCGCATCGCCTCGACTGCGAGTAGCGGGCTGGCGCTGGTGGTCAGCATCAGGATCGGCAGGCCCGGGCGGCGGGCCTTGAGTTCCTCGATCAGCGAACAGGCATCGTCGCCCGGAACCCACTGGTCGAGGATGATCGCGGACAGCTGCATCCCCTGGCGGGTGCCCAGCGTGGCAATCGCGCTTTCCGAGTCGGCGACGACCAGCGTGCGCCAACCCTCGCGGGCGGCGAGCGCAGTGATCAGCCGACTTTGCGCCGGCTCGTCGTCGATCAACATCAGGAGGCGGTCTTCACCGTCTGCCATGTTCCCCCGGTTCATCCCACTATGGTCCAGTGGTTCGCTATACGGCGATTGGGTAAAGACCGGCTTAAGGCTATCACCGGAGGGCTTGAGCGATGCGCAGGGCCGCGATAGGGAGGCAAGCGAAACGCACTTTACCAGGGGCTGGAATATCAATGGCAGATACGAACGACATGAAAGCGCACGAAGCGACTTACGGCAGCTTCACCACGCTGCTGCGGGTGGCGGTTCCGGCAATCGCGATCATTACCCTAATCGTTATCCTGATCATCTCTCGCTGACCCGACCCTTGCGGATCGCAGTCCTCAAGGAGACCGCGCCGGGGGAGACCCGCGTGGCGATGACTCCCGAAACGGCGAAAAAGTTCATTTCGCTGGGTGCAACCGTCGCGGTCGAGCACGGCGCGGGGGCGACCGCGTCGATCACCGATGCAGCCTATTCCGACGCCGGAGCCGAGGTCGGTGCTGCCGCTGCGGTAGTGAAGGACGCGGACATCGTGCTCGGCGTACAGGCACCCGATCCGACAGCGCTCGCGGGCACGAAGGCGGGCGCGTGGGTCGCCGCGACATTCGATCCGTTCGGCCCCACTCCAGTACAAGGGCGCGATCGGGTCGAGGCGTACGCAAAGGCAGGGCTCGAGGCGCTGTCGATGGAATTCATGCCGCGCATCACCCGCGCGCAAAGCATGGATGTGCTTTCGAGCCAGTCGAACCTGTCAGGCTACAAGGCGGTGATCGCCGCGGCCGATACGTATGGCCGCGCGTTCCCCATGATGATGACCGCTGCCGGGACCGTACAGGCCGCACGCGTATTCGTGATGGGCGTGGGCGTTGCCGGATTGCAGGCGATTGCGACGGCCAAGCGCCTTGGCGCGCAAGTCTCGGCCACCGACGTGCGCAGTGCGACCAAGGAACAGATCCAGTCGCTCGGCGCGAAGCCGATCTTCGTCGAAAGTGTCGAAGGGATCGAAGGCGAAGGCTCGGGCGGTTACGCCACCGAGATGAGCGAAGAATACCAGAAGGCGCAGGCCGAACTGGTTTCGGGCCATATCGCCAAGCAGGATATTGTGATCACCACTGCGCTGATCCCGGGCCGCGCAGCGCCGCGGCTGATTTCGGATGCGCAGATCGCCACGATGAAGCCGGGCAGCGTGATCTTCGACCTCGCGGTGGCACAAGGCGGGAACGTCGAAGGTTCGGTGCCCGACCAGGTTGTCGAAAAACACGGCGTGAAGATCATGGGTTATGCCAACACCCCCGCGACGCTCGCTGCCGACGCATCGGCGCTATTTGCGCGTAACCTCTACAACTTCCTCTCCGCCTTCTGGGACAAGGAAGCTGGCAAGCCCGTGCTCGACGAGGAAATCGGCGACGCCGTGCGGCTGACGCAGGGCGGGGCAGTCGTCAACGAGAGGCTGAAGGGATAAGCCAATGGACTTTATCAGCATCCTCTCGATCTTCGTGCTGGCGTGCTTCGTCGGCTACTACGTCGTCTGGTCGGTCACCCCGGCGCTGCACACGCCGCTGATGGCGGTGACGAACGCGATTTCATCGGTGATCGTGGTCGGTGCGCTGATCGCGGCGGCCGCTGCGGGGAGCGCGGGGTCGAAGTGGCTTGGGCTGCTGGCGGTGGTGCTGGCGAGCGTCAATATCTTCGGCGGCTTCGCAGTCACCGCGCGGATGCTGGCGATGTACAAGAAGAAGGACAAGCCAGCGGCGAAGGAGAGCGGCAAGTGATCGAACACGCCGCGCCGCCCGCGTGGGCGCTGCTCGCCTACCTCGCTTCGGGCGTGCTGTTCATCCTCGCGCTGCGCGGGCTGTCGAGCCCGGCATCGAGCCGCGCGGGCAACCGCTATGGCATGATTGGCATGACCATCGCGGTGGTGACGACGCTGGTGGTGCATTTTCCCGGAGGTCTGTATTCCGGTGTCGGCCCGTCGCTTCCGGGTTCGCAGCCTGGATCGAACGAAACCTTCGCGTTCGTTCCCGACTATACGACCGCACTCGAAATTCTCGCCGCCATCGCCATCGGCGGTTCGATTGGCTGGTTCATCGCCCGGCGAATCAAGATGACCGACATGCCGCAGCTGGTTGCTGCATTCCACTCGCTTGTGGGCATGGCCGCGGTGCTGGTCGGCTGGGCGGCCTACCTCAACCCCTCGGCATTCGGAATTACCGGCCTTGAAGGCATGATCGAACCGCAGAGCCGGGTGGAAATGGGCCTCGGCATTGCCATCGGTGCGATCACCTTCTCCGGTTCGGTCATCGCGTTCCTCAAGCTTGCGGGGAAGATGAGCGGCGCGCCGATCATCCTCCCCGCGCGGCATGTGATCAACCTCGGCACGGTGGCGGCGATCCTCGGGCTGGTGGCGTATTTCACGCAGGACCAGGGCCTGTGGGTGATCGGCGTGATCACCGCGCTTGCATTCATTATCGGCTTCCTGCTCATCATCCCGATCGGCGGGGCCGACATGCCGGTCGTGGTATCGATGCTCAACTCGTACTCGGGCTGGGCGGCAGCAGCGATGGGCTTCACGCTGCACAACACCGCGATGATCATCACCGGCGCGCTGGTCGGCTCCTCGGGCGCAATCCTCAGCTACATCATGTGCCGCGCGATGAACCGCAGCTTCATCTCGGTCATCGCGGGCGGGTTCGGGGCCGACGCCTCGTCGTCCGGCGGCGGTGGCGGCGAACAGCGCCCCTACAAGACCGGCAGCGCGGAAGACGCGGCCTACATGCTCGAACAGGCCGAGAAGGTCATCATCATCCCCGGATACGGCATGGCGGTGGCGCAGGCGCAGCACGCACTGCGCGAGATGGCCGACATCCTCAAGGAGAAGGGTGTCGAGGTGAAGTACGCGATCCACCCGGTCGCGGGGCGCATGCCGGGGCACATGAACGTGCTGCTGGCCGAAGCCAACGTGCCGTACGACGAAGTGTTCGAACTGGAAGACATCAACTCCGAGTTCGCCCAGTGCGACGTTGCCTTCATCATCGGCGCGAACGACGTGGTCAATCCGGCGGCCAAGACCGACAAGAGCTCGCCGATCTATGGCATGCCGGTGTTCGACGTCGACAAGGCCAAGCAGGTGTTCTTCATCAAACGCAGCATGGGCGGCGTGGGCTATGCCGGCGTCGACAACGACGTATTCTACATGGACCAGACGATGATGCTGCTCAGCGACGCCAAGAAGATGGTCGAGGAGATCGTCAAGGCGCTCGACTGAGGCGCCCTGCCTTCCTCGGTGCCAGTAAGCGCGGTCAGTCGTCCTCGCCGGTGATGACCGGCTTGCCGTCCTTGTACGACAGGTCCGCCCAGGCATCGTTGCATACGTCGATCCCGCCGTACACTTCGGTGCTGTTGTCCTTGTAGGTCAGCCGAAAGTCGAACTTGCAAACGTTGTCCGGCTTGTCGAAGTGGACAGTCCAGTCGTTGCCGTTTTCGACAAGCGTCTGCCGGGTGTCGGCACCCTTTTGGTCGGTCCACTGATTCTTGCCCGCCTGGGAAACCTCGATCTTCACGACCGTCTTGCCGGTGTGGTTGCCGAGGCTGAAATCCCAGTCTTCGGCCATGGCAGGTGTTGCCACTACGGCCAGCACGAGGGCTGCGCAAACAAGCTTCGCATGCATCATTTCACAATGCTCCACTCTATGTTGGGAAGGAGAATCTGCGCTCGCTCGGTGAGTCGCACAAGCGCAATCTATTGCACCGCGCGTGATTGACTTGCACGAGTGTAAGTAGCAGCATCTCCGCCATGAGGATGACCTGTATGACCGCGCTGGCGCTGTGCGCCGCGAGCCCCGCCTATGCCGCTACGCACGAGGTCGCCGCCGGGGACGGCGCGGCCGAACGATTGCAGGAGGCGCTTATAATGAGCGAACCGGGCGACGAGGTTGTGCTCGGCCCGGGCCGGTTCGAGCTCGAGGATGGTCTGAGCCTCGACGTCGACGGGGTGACGGTGCGCGGCGCGGGGATGAACGCCACGGTGCTCGACTTCACCGGCCAGAAGGGTGCGGGCGAAGGGCTGCTGGTCACGTCGGACAACGTGACCTTGCGCGATTTCGCGATCGAGAACCCCCAGGGCGACGGGATCAAGTCCAAGGATGCCGACGGGATCGTCTACCAGCGGGTCCGGGTGACGTGGACCGACGGGCCGAAATCGACCAACGGCGCTTACGGGATCTACCCGGTCGAAAGCACCGGTGTGCTGATCGAAGGGTGCGAAGTGTCGGGCGCGTCGGATGCGGGGATCTACGTCGGCCAGTCGGAGAAGATCACCGTGCGCAATTCGATCGCGCGCGAGAACGTCGCCGGAATCGAAATCGAGAACAGCCGTGACGCGATTGTCGAGCGCAACCTCGCGACCGGAAACACCGGGGGGATACTGGTGTTCGACCTGCCGAACCTGCCGAAGATGGGCGGCGGCAATGTCGTGGTGCGCGAGAACCTCGTCAGCAGCAATACCACAGCCAACTTCGCACCCAAGGGCAACATTGTTGGCGGGGTGCCGCGCGGCACCGGGATCATGGTGATGGCGAACGAGAAGGTGTGGGTCGCAAACAACATGATCGCCGACAACCCTACTGCAGGGATCGTCGTGGTGACCTACACCAAGCCGTTCGACGATCCGCGGTACAACCCGTATCCGCGCGACGTCGTGATCGGGCCGAACCTGGCGCACGGAAACGGCAAGGATCCCGACCTGCCGGGTATTGCTCCGGTGGTGCAAGCGTTCGGCGGAAAACTGCCGACGCTACTGTGGGACGGGCTGACACAGGATGCGAACACGCCTGCGCTCTATGCGGCGGCGGGCACGCCCGGCTGGTCGCTCAACCTCACGAAGCAGGGCCAGTCGGTGGCCGATGCCAACCCCGGCCCGCTGAATGTGCCTTCCGCCGACAACCCGGTCGACATGGGCGATATCGGCGCTCCGGCTTCGCTGGAGGCACGGCTCGCTACGTGATCCGCCACGCAATCCTCGGGCTCGCATTGGTGACTGCTGCGGGGGCGATCGCCGCTTCGCCGCAGCACGCGCAGGTCAACGATGCCGCTATCCTCGATCCCGGCCTGCCGCGCCAACTGGCCGATTTCGGCTTCTTCGCCGATGCGCCAGCGCAAGTTCCGGCGGCGCGGGTCACGCCTTATCGGCTTAACACGCCGCTGTGGTCCGACGGGGCGGAGAAGCTGCGGTTCGTCTATATCCCTGACGGAAAACAGGCCCATGCCGACGGCGAGAACCTGCTCGATCTCCCGGTCGGTGCGGCGTTGATCAAGACATTCGCGTTCGAAAAGGACGGCAAGCGCCAGCTGGTCGAGACACGCGTGCTGCTTCACCGGGCGGACGGCTGGCTCGCGCTGCCATACTTGTGGAACAACGCGCAGACCGAAGCGCGGCTTGCTGTTGCAGGAGCGCGGGTCCCGGTGACGACGCCTGCAGGTGAGCAGATCGACTACCGCGTGCCCAACAAGAACCAGTGCAAGGAATGTCACGGCCTCAACGGACAGGTCACGCCGATCGGCCCGAAGGCGCGCAACCTCTCTACCGCGTGGCTCACGCGGTTCCACGATGCGGGGCTGCTCGACAAGGTTCCGCAAGTCTCCGATCCGGTGCCGCTGTGGGAAGACCGTGCGGTGGTCTCTGCCGAAGCGGCGGCGCGCGGCTATCTCGAAGCCAACTGCGCGCATTGCCATCGGCCCGGCGCGACCGCATCGAATTCTGGCCTCGATTTGCGCTGGGAACAGACCGATCCGCTGTCGATCGGGATCTACAAGCACCCGGTCGCCGCGGGACGCGGTGCCGGCGACTTGCTCTACGACATCGTCCCCGGCAGGCCCGACCAGTCGATCCTCGTGCACCGCATGGCCAGTACCGAACCAGGGGTGGCGATGCCCGAGCTTGGCAGGCAGACCGTCGATGAAGCGGGGCTGGAAGCGGTCGAGCGGTGGATTGCCACGATGCCGAAAATGGACGAGCGCGCTCCTGCCCCTTAAGGGCTGCATCGACCTGTCATGACCCGTGCCTGTTACGCCGCCGACCCCGCCGCTCCGCGCGGCCGTGAATTCCCGGAAAACCGGGAAGGTGCGCGCGGCCCGCGTAGCGAATTCCAGCGCGACCGCGACCGGATCATCCATTCGATCGCGTTCCGGCGGCTTCGCTCCAAGACGCAAGTGTTCATCGCACCGGACGGCGATCATTACCGCACCCGCCTGACCCACAGCCTTGAGGTGGCGCAAATCGGGCGCGTCATCGCCCGCGCGCTCGGCCTCGACGAAGACCTGACCGAAGCGCTGTGCCTCGCGCACGACATCGGCCACCCACCGTTCGGCCATGCGGGCGAGACCGCGCTCGAAGAGGCGCTCGCGATGCGGGGCGGGTTCGATCACAACGCGCAAGGGCTGCGGATGCTGATGCGCCTCGAAAGCCCCTATATCGGGCATCCCGGGATCAACCTGACCTGGGACCTGCTCGAAGGGCTTGCCAAGCACAACGGGCCGATCAACGCGCCGGGCTGGGCGCTTCACGAGCTCGACGAAGCCTTCACGCTCGATCTCGGCAATTGGCCGAGCCTCGAAGCGCAAGTGGCAGCGGTGTCCGACGATATTGCCTACGACAATCACGATATCGACGACGGGCTGCGCGCCGGCTTCCTCGATCTGGACGACCTCATGCAGATCGACCTGCTGGCCGACCGCTTCCGCGAAGTCGAGCGCCGGTTCCCAAGTGCAAGCCGCGAATTGCAGCTGCGCGAACTGGTCCGCAGCCAGATCGGCGCGATGGTCAACGACGTGATCGAGCATACCCGTGCAAACGTGGCGGATGTAGCGAGCGTTACCGAAGTGCGCGAGCATTCGGGGCGATTGGCCGGGTTTTCTCCTGAAATGACAACCGCCGAACGGGGTCTCAAGCGGTTCATGTACGACAAGCTCTATTACCACCCGGACCAGATCTCGGCGGCGGAGAAGGCGCGCGACGTCGTGGGCAGGCTGTTTGCAGCGTACTCGCAGGACGCGAACCAGCTGCCGCGCGACTGGCAAGCGATCCTTCCCGAAAGCGAACCCAACCGCAGCCGCAAGCTGGCTGATTTCATCGCCGGGATGACCGACCGGTTTGCGATCGACCAGTGCGCACGGATCTACGGCAAGGTGCCCGACGGGCTACGCAATGTCTGACCCTGTGCGGATCGCGTTGGTTGGCGCATCGGGCCTGATCGGGCGCACGCTCATCGAGCGGGCGGTGGGGCGCAGCGACGTCAAGATTGTCGCGATCGCGCGGCGCGAGATGCCCTTGCCGCGTGGCGCTCGGATGGAACTACATGTTGCCGACCCCGCCGGATGGGGCGACGTGCTGGCGACGATCGCGCCCGATGTGTTGGTCAGCGCGCTCGGCACGACCTGGCGCAAGGCAGGGCGCAGCGAAGAGACGTTTCGCGCAGTGGACGAAACGCTGGTGCTCGATACCGCCCGTGCGGCGCGCTCGCACGGTATCGAGCGGATGATCGCAGTGAGTTCCGCCGGGGCCGATTACGCCAGCCGCAATTTCTACCTGCAGGTGAAGGGCGAGGTCGACCGTGACCTCAGCAGGCTCGGCTTCAAGCGGCTCGATATCTTGCGCCCGGGCCTGCTGCGTGGGCGCCGCGAAGGCGACCGGCGGCTGCTCGAACGGCTGGGGATCGTGTTCGCGCCGCTGACCAACTTGTTCATGCACGGCAGGTATCGCGCGTATCGCTCGGTCAAGGCGACAATGATGGCTGATGCAATCTTCGCACTTGCCATGCGCAGGGCAGGCGGTCGGTTCACGCACGATCCCGACTCGATCGCCCGCTCGGCAGCGAGCCTTGCTCCCGTCGAATAGGCGATGCGGATCGTCTTCAGCCGCAAGGGGTTCGATAGTGCAGCGGGTGGTGGAGCTTCGCCGATAATCGATGGCAAGCCGATCAGCCTGCCGATTCCGAGCGGCGGGCATTCGTGCACGACGTGGGACGACCTTGGGCTAGGGGAGCATGTCCGCGCGGCGAGCAAGGAGCGCCATGCGGGCAGTGACCATTGCCACCATGACCCGATGTTTGCCGCAAGCGGCGAATGCCTGTTCGGCCAGTGCGGCGCAGCGCAGACCCACCTTGCCAATCGTGGTGTCGGGGCAGGGGACTGGTTCGTGTTCTTCGGCCTGTTTCGCGAGGAGCGGACAGGCGAACCGCACCATCGCATCTTCGGTTACCTCCGCGTGCGCGAGATGATCGACTTGTGCAATTGCAGCTCTGAAGTGCGCGACGAGCTGGTCGCTATGGGCCACCCCCATGCGCTGGGAATGCACGCGCGCAACGATGTTATCTATCGCGGGGAAGGGCGGACCGCGCGCGCAGATCACGATTCGCTACGACTGACCGTTCCGGGAGGTCCGCCGAGCCTGTGGAAGCGTCCTGGCTGGCTCAAGCCGGGAGGGCTCAGCTATCACGACCGCGCGGATCGCTGGCTGCCGGGAAATCGCCTGCAAGCGGTTGCGCGAGGGCAGGAATTCGTGGCAGATGTCGGCAAGCGCGAGGCGCCGCGACGCTGGCTTGCTGACATTGTCGAGGCAATCCTATCACATTGAGGTGTGGTAATCACATTTTAATGTGATATAGCGAGTCGCATGAGCACTCAGACCACTCTCAACCCGACCATCGTCCGCGTGCGCGAAATCGTTTCCGAAAACCGCATGAGCCGCACTGCGCTGGCGCGCGCAGCCGGTCTCCACGCCAATTCGCTGCGCGATTGCACCGATGACAAGTGGAACCCCACTGCCGATACGCTTGCCAAGCTCGATACGTTCCTCGCTGCGAACGACGAGCGCCCGGTGATGGCAAGCGCAGAGGAAATCATCGACGAAGCGCGCAACGGGCGGATGTTCGTGCTGGTCGATGACGAGGACCGCGAGAACGAGGGCGACCTGATCATCCCCGCGCAGATGGCGACGCCCAACGCGATCAACTTCATGGCGACCCACGGGCGCGGGTTGATCTGCCTCGCGCTGACCCGCCAGCGGGTCGACCAGCTCGGGCTCGACCTGATGAGCCGCAATAACCGTACGCGTCACGAGACCGCATTCACGACCTCGATCGAAGCGCGCGAAGGCGTCAGCACCGGGATCAGCGCGGGCGACCGCGCGCGCACCGTGTCGGTCGCGATCGACGGAACGAAGACGCGCGACGACATCGTGACTCCCGGCCACGTGTTTCCGCTGGTCGCACGCGACGGCGGCGTACTTGTGCGGGCAGGGCATACCGAAGCGGCGGTCGACATCTCGCGGCTCGCGGGCCTCAACCCAGCAGGCGTGATCTGCGAGATCATGAACGACGACGGCACGATGGCGCGGATGGACGACCTCGTGCGGTTCGCACGGCTGCACGATCTCAAGATCGGCACGATCCGCGACCTGATCGCCTATCGCCGCAAGCACGACCACGTGATCGTGCGCCGCAACGAACGCCGCTTCACTAGCCGCTGGGGCGGCGAATGGCAGGCGATCACGTTCTACAACAAGGCGACCAACGACGAGATGCTCGCGCTGGTGAAAGGCGCGATCGATCCGGCGAAGCCCACGCTGGTGCGGATGCACGCGCTGTCGGTGTTCCCCGACATCTTCGGCGAGCAGAACAAGCGCAGCGACATCATCGAGAAGTCGATGCAGATCATTGGCGAGGAAGGTTCGGGCGTAATAGTCCTGATCAGCCGCCCGACCCGGACCTATTTCAGCCAGACGATCGACATGGCCAACGGTCTCGGTCGTTCGGAGAACTTCCCGCCTTCGAGCGAGCAGCGCGATTATGGCGGCGGTGCGCAAATCCTCACAGAATTGGGTGTGCAGGACATGGTGCTGCTGTCCGACACCGAACATTCGCTGGTCGCGCTCGAAGGCTACGGTCTCAGCGTCGTCGGCCAGCGCACGTTCGACTGACCGAACGCTAGAACGCCGCTCCTACGAGCCGGTCTATCGCGCCTTGCAAGATGACGGCCGCCGCATGGCTGTCGATCTTCTCGGCGCGCTTGGCGCGGCTCAGGTCCTGGTCGATCATTGCGCGTTCGGCGCTCATCGTGCTCCAGCGCTCGTCCCATAGCAGCACCGGCAGGCCGAACGCTTCAGCAAGGTTGCGGGCATAGGCGCGGCTCGCTTGCGCGCGCGGGCCTTCGCTGCCGTCCATGTTGCGCGGAAGGCCGATGACGATCCCGGCAACGCCCCGCTCGTTGACGAGTGCTCCCAGTACCTCGCGGTCGCGCCCGAACTTGCCGCGTGACAGCGTCTTGCCGGCCGTGGCGAACCGCCAGCCCGCGTCGCACGTCGCGGTGCCGATGGTCCTCGTGCCAAGGTCGAGTGCAAGCAGCACCCCGCCGTCGGCCAGCGCCTCGCCGAAATCGGCGGCGTTGTCGGTGATCAATGCGCCGCCCGCCATGCCGCCACGCGTCGTAGAACGTCCTGGTGGAGGTTCTCCCAGAACAGCGGGATATCGTAAACGTGGTAGTTGTTGCCCGGCAGCACGGCGTTGCCCATTTCCGGCGGAGGTCCGATCAGCAGTAACCCGCGTTTGTCGCAGCGGGCGGGAACCAATTCCGGCACAAGCGAACCTTTGGTAAGCTCTCCATCTGGCACCAGCGTTCCGAGATTCGCGTTTGCGGGTGCATCACCACCAGCTCTGCCCGTGAGTGGATTGGTGCAAACGAGGGCGCTGCCACCGCGACGCTGACCGTCGAAGCCGATCGACTTGCGATAGACGTCGAGCACCATGCTCGGGTCTGCCGGTTCGGCATAGCTCGACCAGCTCATCAGGCAGCCCGACTGGTCAGCGCTGCCGCACACCGGAAATCCAAGTGCGGGAACGTCGTGCTGGAGCGAAATCGGCCAGCCGACTGCATAGACCGCTGCGATCCGGTTTGCGAGCGGCTTGCCTGCGACATCCTCGCGCAATAGCCGCAACAAGTGGAGCGCGCCTTGGCTGTGCCCTGCGAGCACGATCGGCGTGTCCGGCCCGACTTGCGACAGGAAATATGCAAAGGCCTGTCTGACATCGGCGTAGGCCGCATCGATCGCCTCTTGGCCTTCCGGCTTATCGGTCAGGAACGCACCGAAGGTCGCCTCGCGATAGCGTGGTGCCCAGATCTGCGATGCGGTGTTGAACGGGCTGGCCATGCTCTTCACGTAGAGCCTGGCGACCTTTTGCGCGTCCGCGTCATCGAGCGGAGCGTTCCAGTGCGCCCGGTTGAGATATGCGGTCGGGTGGACGAAGAACACCGCATAATCCTGCTGCTTGGGCGCTAGATCGGCCCGTGCCGGCAGTGCGCTGCGCGGCTCTTGCGCGGCCGGTTGCCAGCGTGCCGGGTCCGCAGCCCCCATCCCCGGCCGGGCGAGCCACATTTTCGGATCGGCGTAGGCATTGACCTTGAGGGGCTGCTGCGTCTCGAACGCCTTGCTTGGTACCAGCGCCAGCTTGGTCAGCTCGGTCGACCACATGCGCAGCGCGAACGAACCTGCGATCACGATCACGATAAGGACCGCGACGATCTGGAGGAACCTGCGCGCCATCGATCAGCCGGCTGCTTTGCGGCTAGAGCGGGTCATGTCGGCGACGTCGAACCGGTGCGCGCGCCGTTCGAGCGCAACCTTGATCATCGCCAGCATCGGATCGGCGAGCATCAGCCCGAGCACACCGAACAGCACGCCCATGATCAGCTGGAACCCCAGCACCAAGGCCGGAGCGAGATCGACCGTCTTCTTGGCGATCATCGGCACCACGATGTAGCCGTCGAAATTCTGGACGAAGAAATAGGTTGCCAGCGTCCATAGACCCATTTCCGTTCCACCTGAAAAGCCGACAAGCACCATCAGCAGCCCGGAAATGATCGCGCCGATATTCGGGATGAATGCGAGCAGGCCGGTGATGATCCCCAGCAAGGCCGCCATCGGCACGCCGATGATCGAGAGGAGGACGTATGTGAACACGCCTTCGACCACCATCCCGAGCAGCCTCCCCGCGAGCAGCCGCCGCATATTGTAGGCCATGTGGCTGAGGGTGTCAGAAAACGCCTCGCGCCGCTCTTCGGGCACCATCCATTCCACCCCGCGCTCGTAAGCGCGCGGATCGAGCGCGAGATAGATCCCGATAATCAGGATCAGGACCGTAGTGGCGATTGCGCCGACCGCGCCACCGATCGCGCGGCTGAGCGTACCGACCCCGCTGGCAACGCTGCCGATAACCGACTGGACCTGCGTCTGCGAGATGTCGAACCCGTGCGCGCGCAACAAGGCAATGAACTTATCGGCCTGGGCACTCACGATCTGGGGGAATTGTGCCGCCTGCTGCGAGATCTGCGAGCCGGCGAAAATGACCAGCCAGGCGAGGAACGCCACGGTCAGGATGAGGACCATCGCGACGCGCCAGCCGCGCCCGATTGGGACGACCTTGCCGATGAGGCGCGCGCCGCCGTCTATCATCGATGCGAACACCAGTGCGCCGAAGATCACCAGCAACGACTGGGCAAGGTAGATCGACAGCGCGATCAATCCGATCACTGCGCCCCAGGCCAGCGCGCGACCGGCTTCATAGCGCATCCTGCGACTTGCTATCCGGCTGGGGCTGGCACCGATTCCCGGCCTGCTGCGTTCCGCTTGCGGCTCTCCCGGACCGCTGCCCCCGTCAGTGTGATCCATCCGTTTCGCCCCTGTGCACGATTGCCGGACGCAATGTGGTCCAAGCCCGGTTGGTGCGCAAGGAGGAGAACCATGTCAGCGGGTTCCAGCTGGTCGTTCCATCGAGCGAGAAGGTGATGAATTCGGCGCGACCGCCAACATCCGACAGCGGCACCGGGCCGCCCAGGCCTTGCTCCCACAGCGGGGCGCGGCTGTCGGCCGAATGGTCGCGATTGTCGCCCATCAGGAATACATATCCCTTGGGGACCGTGACCTGACGATAATTGTCGAGCGGCTGGTCGCGGTGGTCGATGACGAGGTAGGTTGCCCCGTTTGGCAGCGTTTCGCGCAGCACCGGCACTTCGTAGACCTGCTTCCCGTCGGGTAGGCGGGTGCGGTAATTGTCGAAGTAATTCAGGCACGGATGCCCTTCGCAAGTTTGCGCATCGACCGGGATGCGCAAGTCCGGCTCGACCGCTTGCGGCACCGGCTTGCCGTTGAGGATCACCTGCCCGTTGACCACTGCGATCTTGTCGCCCGACAGGCCGATCACCCGCTTGATATAATCTTCGTTGCTGTCGGGCGGCACGACGATCACGATGTCGCCATATTGCGGCGTTGCTGGCCAGATCCGCCACTTCGCACGCGGCAAAAGGTGGAAACTGATCGACGACCAGTTCCAGCCGTAGGGATATTTCGAGACCACCAGCCGGTCGCCGACCATCAGGTTGGGGACCATCGAAGTCGAAGGGATGTAGAACGGTTTTGCGACGAATGTGTGGAACGCCAGCACCGCGAGCAGCATCAGCGCGAGCCCGCGCAGTTCGGCGATCCAGTTGATCTTTTCGCGCGGCTTGTCGGTTTCGGTCACGGGATTTGCCTCTGCGGCGGAAGGTGCAGCGGAGCCGGTGGGAGGGGTCAAAGCGGTCTGGCCTCGATTACGACGAAGGCCTGCGCCCATGGATGATCGTCGGTTAGGGTAAGATGAATGATCGGCTCATGGCCATCGGGAACGATTTCCGCAAGCCTTGCCGCTGCTCCATTGGTGAGGGCGAGGGTAGGGGCACCCGAGCGCGCGTTCACAACCCCGATGTCGATCTGGTAGACCCCGCGCTTGAACCCGGTGCCGACCGCCTTGACGAACGCCTCCTTGGCGGCCCACCGCTTAGCGAATGTGCCGACGCGGGTGTAGGGGCGCCTGGCGGCCTTGGCGCGCTCGATTTCGGTAAAGCAGCGCCGTTCGAAGCGCTCCCCCCACCGTTCGAGCGAATTGGCGATGCGGTCCATATTGGTGAGGTCCGATCCGACGCCGATGATCATGCGCGGGCCTCGTCCATCAGCTGGCGCATCCGCCTGACAGCGGTCTCGAGCCCGACGAACACCGCCTCCCCGATCAGGTAATGCCCGATGTTGAGTTCGGCGAGCTGCGGAATCGCGGCAACCGGCTGGACGTTGTCGTAGGTCAGGCCGTGCCCCGCGTGCGGCTCGATGCCGAGATCGACCGCGTGTGCTGCCATTTGTGCGATTCTTTCGAGCTGGCGGGCCTGCTCCTCGCCTGAAGCATGCGCGTATTCGCCGGTATGGAATTCGACCACCGGGGCGCCGAGCTTGCGCGCCGCTTCCAGCTGGTGCTCGCTCGGTTCGATGAACAGGCTGACGCGGATGCCCGCATCGCTCAGCCGCGCGACGATCGGGGCGAGCCGGTTGTGCAGTCCGGCTGCGTCGAGTCCGCCTTCGGTGGTCACTTCCTCGCGCTTTTCCGGCACGATGCACGCGGCGTGTGGACTGTGCCGGAGCGCGATGGCAAGCATCTCCTCGGTTGCCGCCATCTCGAGGTTGAGCGGCAGGTCGGTCGCCGCCTGAATCCGGGCAAGGTCTTCGTCGCGGATATGGCGGCGGTCTTCGCGCAAGTGCGCAGTGATCCCGTCGCCGCCGACTGCCGCGACGATTTCCGCGGCGCGCACCGGATCGGGATGGTCGCCGCCACGCGCGTTGCGGATCGTGGCGACGTGGTCGATGTTGACCCCGAGGCGGAGGGGACGTGGGTTGGTCACGTTACTTCCGGCTGCCCGGCTTGGTGATTTCGATTGATGCCAATTCCGGCGGCACTTCGTCGTCGGCATAGCTGGGCACGGCGAGTTCGATAAGCGGGAAGAACGGCACGCCCAGGTCCGCTTCGCCGGCCGAGCGGTCGACCAGCGAGACTTCGGCAATCACTTCGCTGCCTTCGCGCCCGACCGCCTCGATCGCTTCGCGGCTGGACAGGCCGGTGGTTACGACATCCTCGACCATCAGCACTTTCGCGCCCGAATCGAGCGCGAAGCCGCGGCGCAGCTCGAACGTGCCGGTGGGGCGCTCGAGGAAGATCGCGTCCTTGCCAAGCACCCGGCCCATTTCCTGGCCGATAATGATCCCACCCATCGCCGGGCTGACGACCACATCGATCTCGGAGCGAATCTCTCGCGGCAGTTTCTGTGCCAGCGCGCGGGCCAGCCGGTCGGCCCGTTCCGGGTTCATCAGCACCCGGGCGCATTGCAGGTATTGCGCGCTGTGTCGCCCGCTCGAGAGCAGGAAGTGCCCTTCGAGCAGTGCCTGGCTGGCGCGGAATTCCTGCAATACCTCGTCGTCGGTCATCGAACAGCTCGCTCGCAAAGGGGGCTTGTGGGATTGGCGCAACGGCCGGGTGAAAATCTCCCTAGAAGCGCTTGAGGCATGGGGCAAGCGCGCGTATAGCCCTGACCGCAAAGCCTCTTCAGGGGGGCGAATCCTGTGTCGCTCGCACGCAGGTTCGATACGAAAACACAGGGTAACGGAAAGCTTCGCACCAATGATTCCCGGCAAATTGACCGTTCGCACTATCGTGCGTTTCCTCGCTCCGCTGTGGGCTGCAATGATGTTGGCGCTGAGCCCGCAAGCGGCGTTGGCGCAAGGCGCGCCCGCCGCAACCGAAGCCGCTGCACCTGCCGCCAGCGCGGCGACGGCAGCCAACGACAATGCGGCCAAGGTGACCGATGCGGTCGTCTACAAGCCGCTCGGCCCCGAATGGATCAAGGGCCAGCCGACCGTTGGCGGGGTCGATGTGCAGAAGCAGTATTCGCCGATCGGGATCACTGCAGAGAAATTCCACTTCGCGCTCGTTTGGGTGATGGTTTTGATCAGCGCGTTCGTGCTGGTGCTGATGCTCTATGTCATGTGGCGCTTCCGGGCGAGCAAGAACCCGGTCCCTTCGAAGACCACGCATAACACGCTGATCGAAGTGGTGTGGACGTTGGTTCCGGTGCTGATCCTGGTCGGGATCGCGTTGCCGTCGATCCACTTGCTCTCGATCCAGTACAAGTCGCCGCCGAAGGATGCGTTGACCATCAAGGTCACCGGCTACCAGTGGTACTGGGGCTATACTTACCCCGACAACGGCGGGTTCGAAGTGATCTCGAACATGCTTCCCGACGCCGAAGCGGTAAAGCGCGGCCTGCCCGCGCAGCTGGCGGTCGACAATCGCATGGTCGTCCCGGCGGGTGAATGGATTCGCCTACAGACCACCGGCGCCGACGTCATTCACTCGTTTGCCGTGCCGTCGCTGTGGTTCAAGCTCGACGCGGTCCCGGGCCGCCTGAACGAGCGCCGGTTCTACGTCGACCAGCCGGGCATCTACTATGGCCAGTGTTCGGAACTTTGCGGTTCGAAGCACGGCTATATGCCGATCGCCGTCGAGGCGGTGCCGCGGGCGCAGTTCGATGCCTGGATCAAGCTGCAGGGCGGCACGATCGACAAGGCGGGGCTGAAGGCCGATCCGGCAGCCGCCGCTGCCGAAGCAGCAAAGACCGACGCCTCGGCAACCGCTTCGGACGCTCCGGCGGACGCCAAGGTTGCCGCCTGAGCCGCGCACTGATATTAGAACACGCTAATATATAAAGACTGAGAGACCAGATCGATGGCCACTACCGCCGATACTTTCCAGGCCCACGACGACGGGCACGAGCATCACGATGCGGACCACAAGCCGGGCTTTTTCGCCCGCTGGTTCATGTCCACCAACCACAAGGATATCGGCACGCTGTACCTGATCTTCGCGATTACCGCGGGGATCATCGGCGGTGCCATCTCGGGCATCATGCGTGCCGAGCTGGCGCATCCGGGCATCCAGTATCTCGGCTGGTGGGTCGATTTCATGGGCGGCCAGGCCTCGTTTGACGCCAACACCCACCTGTGGAACGTGCTGATTACCGCGCACGGCCTGATCATGGTGTTCTTCATGGTCATGCCGGCGATGATCGGCGGCTTCGGCAACTGGTTCGTTCCGATCATGATCGGCGCGCCGGACATGGCGTTCCCGCGCATGAACAACATTTCGTTCTGGCTGACCGTTGCGGGCTTCACCTCGCTGATGATTTCCGCATTCCTTCCAGGCGACGTCGCCGGTAACGGCGCGGGTACGGGCTGGACGGTCTATGCACCGCTATCGACGGTCGGGTCCCAAGGGCCGGCGGTCGACTTCGCGATCTTCTCGCTGCACCTTGCCGGTGCGGCCTCGATCATGGGCGCGATCAACTTCATCACCACGATCTTCAACATGCGTGCCCCGGGCATGACGCTGCACAAGATGCCGCTGTTCGTGTGGTCGATCCTGGTCACCGCGTTCCTGCTGCTGCTGGCACTGCCTGTGCTCGCCGCAGCGATCACCATGCTGATCACCGACCGCAACTTCGGCACGACTTTCTTCGAGCCGTCTGGCGGTGGCGATCCGATCCTCTACCAGCACCTGTTCTGGTTCTTCGGCCACCCCGAAGTGTACATCATGATCCTGCCGGGCTTCGGCATGATCAGCCAGATCGTCTCTACCTTCTCGAAGAAGCCGGTGTTCGGCTACCTCGGGATGGCCTACGCGATGGTCGCCATCGGCGTGGTCGGGTTCATCGTGTGGGCGCACCACATGTACACCACCGGCCTCTCGGTGAACGAGAAGATGTACTTCACCGCCGCGACGATGGTCATCGCTGTGCCGACCGGCGTGAAGATCTTCAGCTGGATCGCGACGATGTGGGGCGGTTCGATCGAGTTCAAGAGCCCGATGGTCTGGGCGCTGGGCATGATCTTCCTGTTCACCGTCGGCGGCGTGACCGGCGTCTATCTCGCCAACGGCGGTATCGACGACGTAGTGCACGACACTTACTTCGTTGTGGCGCACTTCCACTACGTGCTGTCGATGGGCGCGGTGTTCTCGCTGTTCGCGGGTTTCTACTACTGGTTCCCGAAGATGAGCGGGCGGATGCACTCCGAACTGCTCGCGCACCTGCACTTCTGGGGCTTTTTCATCGGCGTGAACGTGATCTTCTTCCCGATGCACTTCCTCGGCCTCGACGGTATGCCGCGCCGTATCCCGGACTACACCCCGGCGTTCGAGTACTGGAACAGCATCGCGTCACACGGCTACGAAATCATGGCCGGGTCGATGATCTTCTTCTTCGCCAACATCGTCTACGCGTTCACCATGGGCAAGAAGGCCCCGGCGAACTACTGGGGCGAAGGCGCGACGACGCTGGAATGGACCCTGTCCAGCCCGCCGCCGTTCCACCAGTTCGAGACGCTGCCGGTGATTGAGGCCGATCACCACTAAGCCGATCTCGCGCCGCATCGCGGCTCGACAAAGAGCATCCGGCCGGTCCATCGTGGGCCGGTCGCTTGCTATCCGGGGGAGAGGGAGATTCGCGATGCCCGAAATGCGCATGATCGATGTCGGTGAGCTGAGCCTGCGCTGCGCCATCGAAGGCAGCGGACCGCTGGTGATCCTCGTCCACGGTTTTCCCGAAAGCTGGTATTCGTGGCGCCACCAGCTTGCCCCGCTGGCTGACGCAGGCTTCACCGCATGTGCGATCGACGTTCGCGGCTATGGCGGGTCGGGCAAGCCGCACCCGGTCGAAGCATACGCGCTCGCACATATCGTCGGCGATCTGGTGGGGCTGGCGAAGGCGCTCCAGCCCGAATCACCGGCAATCCTGGTCGGGCACGACTGGGGCGCGCCGATCGTGTGGAATTCGGCATTGACCCACCCCGAGCAATTCAGCGCAGTCGCGGGCTTGTCGGTGCCGTTCGCCGGGGTTCCGAACCGTCCGTTCACCGAGGTGTTCCGCGAGCACTTCACCTCGCAAGGCAAGTTCTTCTACCAGGAATATTTCCAGGAGCCGGGTGTGGCCGAGGCGGAAGCGGAAGCCGATCCGCGCGATTGGGTCCACCGCATGATGTATTCGATCAGCGGCGATGTGCCGCCCAGCTCGTCGTGGGACAAACCGCTCGGTGCGACCTTCCTCGAAGGCTTGCCCGATCCCAAGCCGGTGCCGTGGCTGACCGAGGCCGACCTCGATTTCTACGAAGGCGAATTCCGCCGTTCGGGCTTTCGCGGTCCGCTCAACCGTTACCGCAACCACGAGAACGACTTCGCGTGGCTGCAAGGCTGGAAGGGCCGGCGGATCGAGCAACCCGCGCTGTTCATCGGCGGCGAACGCGATCCGGCGACGACGCTGTTCGGTGCCGTCGCTGACCCTGTCGCACTGGTGAAAATGTTCGCTCCGAAGGTTGAGGGGCATATCTTGCCCGGCACCGGCCACTGGACGCAGCAGGAGAAGCCCGAAGAGGTCAACCGGCTGCTGCTCGACTGGCTCGGCAGACTGCCGCAGGGGCATTGAGGCTTGCCGAATGCCGACCTATAGCGACCGTGTTTCGATGACCCAGCCTGCCGTCCTCCAGCTGCCGACCGACTGGCGCGACTTCCTCGCGTTGACCAAACCGCGCGTGATGAGCCTGGTGATCTTCACCGGGCTGTGCGGGCTGTTGGCAGCCCCCGGTCATATCCATCCCGTGCTTGGTTTCACTGCGATCCTGTGCATCGCGCTGGGTGCGGGAGGGGCGGCAGCGCTCAATCAGTGGTGGGAAGCCGACCTTGACGCCGGGATGAAGCGCACGGCTCGGCGCCCGCTTCCCGAAGGCCGGATGCACCGCGTCGACGCGCGCGATTTCGGGATCTTCCTGTCCGCCGCTTCGGTAGTAATCATGGGTCTTGCGATCCATTGGCTGGCCGCAACGATCCTGGCGGTTTCGATCGTCTACTACGCGGTAGTCTACACCATCTGGCTCAAGCCGCGGACGCCGCAGAATATCGTCATCGGAGGCGGCGCGGGAGCTTTCCCTCCGCTGATCGGGTGGATTGCGGTGACCGGTCACATCACGCTGATGCCGGTGCTGCTGTTCGCGATCATCTTCTTCTGGACGCCGCCTCACTTCTGGGCGCTCGCGCTGTTCGTGCAGAGCGATTATGCCAAGGTGGGGATCCCGATGATGCCGGTGGTGAAGGGGGAAGTGGCAACCCGCCACCAGATCCTGCTCTACACGGTATTGCTGGTGCCGCTGGCCGCCGCGCCGTGGTGGATCGGCGGGACCGGTGCGATCTACGGCATCTCTGCCATCGGATTGTCGCTGGCATTCCTTGCGCTGTCGCTGCCAGTTGCCCTGCGCCGCACGCAGGAAAGCGATACGATGAAGCCCGAAAAGCGGCTTTTCGGTTTCAGTATTGTCTATCTTTTCGCGCTGTTCGCGATGCTGGTTGCGGACCACGCTTTTTCTGGGCAGGGGCTGTTGGGATGACTCCTGAAGAAGAAGCCGAATACAAGCGTCGCCGCAAAGGGCGCAACGTCGCGCTGGCGCTCGCACTCACGTTCGTCGTGGTGCTGTTCTACGCGATCACGCTCGTCCGGATCCACTAGCCGATGAGCACGTTGAGCCTCGAACGCAGCAACCTGCGGCTCGGCCTTATCGGGCTGACCGTCGCGCTGGCGATGCTCGGGCTCGGGTTCGCCGCGGTTCCGCTCTATCGCCTGTTCTGCCAGGTGACCGGGTTTGCGGGTACGACCCAGCGAGCAAGCGAATCCAAGGCGGCGGCTGCGGCGGCCGAGGGTGCGAAGCTCGGGGCCGCGAAAATATCGGTGCGGTTCGACGGCAACACTGCCCCCGACATGCCGTGGAGCTTCGGGCCCGAACAGATCACCCAGACGGTCAAGCTGGGGGAGCGCCACATGGCGTTCTACCGCGCGAAGAACAATTCGAACGTGCCGATCGTCGGGGCCGCGAGCTTTAATGTGTCTCCGGAACAGACTGGGTTTTATTTCAACAAGATACAGTGCTTCTGCTTCACGCAACAGACGCTCCAGCCGGGGCAGGAAGTGGTGATGCCGGTGCTGTATTACGTCGATCCGGCGATCCGCAACGACCCCGATGCGGCACCGGTCGAACAGATTACGCTGAGCTACACCTTCCATAGGGTCGACGACATCGATTAAGGTGCGCGCGAAGCGAATGCGGGAAACCCGCGCATTGACCACTGGACCCGGTGGGAGCTGCGCACTAAAGCTGATGCAAATGCTCGATCAGGGCGAGCTCGAATAGGGACTGAACTGACATGGCCGGCGCCAAAAACCACCAATATCATATCCTTCCGCCCGACATCTGGCCGCTGATCGGATCGATCTCGGCGCTGACTTTCACCAGCGGCATGGTGCTGTTCATGCACCGTGACACGATGCATGGCTGGCACATCGTGCTGGGCCTGGGCATCGCGGGCCTGATCGCAACGTTCTTCAGCTGGTTCTCGAACATCGTGAAGGAAGCGCAGGCGGGCGATCATACCCCGGTGGTGCAGCTGCACCTGCGCTACGGCATGATCCTGTTCATCGCTTCGGAAGTGATGTTCTTCGTCGGCTGGTTCTGGGCGTGGTTCGATTTCGCGCTGTTCCCCAGCCAACTGTCCGACGTGATCGGCGGGGTGTTCCCACCCAAGGCGATCGAAGCGGTAATGGATCCGTTCGACCTGCCGCTGCTCAACACGCTGATCCTGCTTTGCTCGGGAACTACGGTTACCTGGGCGCATCACTGCCTCATCAATGGCGATCGCAAGGGTACCAAGCAGGGACTGTGGCTCACGATCCTGCTCGGCATGCTGTTCACCAGCATCCAGGCATATGAATATGCCCATGCACCGTTCGCGTTCGGCGAGAATACTTACGGCTCGGGTTTCTTCATGGCGACCGGCTTCCACGGCTTCCACGTGATTGTCGGCACGATCTTCCTGACCGTGTGCCTCGTGCGCGCATACAAGGGCCACTTCACCCCCAAGCAGCACTTCGGTTTCGAAGCGGCTGCGTGGTATTGGCACTTCGTCGACGTGGTGTGGCTGTTCCTGTTCGTGGTCGTCTACATCTGGGGCGGCTGGGGCGCACCGATCCACGGATGATGCCGGACAACTCGGATTCACCGAAGGGGCAGCCCGGCATCGGCCAGGCTGCCCTTTCCGGTTTGTGCCCCCAGTGCGGCGCGAAGACGCTGTTTGCCGGGCTGGTGAACTTCGCCCCCAGGTGCCGCGCCTGCGGATTGGACTTTGCCAAGTATAACGTCGGTGACGGACCCGCGGCGATCCTGATCCTTGTGATCGGCGGGCTGGTGGCAGGTCTTGCGATCTGGCTCCAGCTCGCGGTCGATCCGCCATATTGGCTGCAAGCGGTGATCTGGATCCCGCTGACGACTGTGCTGGTGCTGGGCGGCCTGAGGATTTCGAAGGCGGCATTGCTCGCGAGCGAGTTTCGCAACAAGGCCGGCGAGGGGAAGCTGCGCAAGTGAGCAGGCGCGTCCCGGTGGTTCCAACGATCATGGTGTTGGCGGCCGCAGCGACAATGGCTGCGCTGGGCGTGTGGCAGATCGGGCGTGCGCGCGAACGCGATGCGATGCACGAAGCAATGTTCGAGCGCGCACGACTGCCGGTCGCCGCGTATCCCTATCGCAACCCGACCGATGAAAGTTTGCGCTATCGGCGCCTTGAGGCGACGTGCGACAAGGTGCTGGGCTGGTCGGTTCGCGGGGGCGAAAGTGCCAACGGCGATGCCGGTTGGCGGCAGATCGCAGAGTGCCTTTCCACAAGCAACAACGCGCGTTTCCCGGTGGATGCAGGTGTCGCCCTTCAGCCCGGCTTCAAGCCAAGCTGGCAAGGCGGGAAAGTGACCGGAATCGCCATCCGCGCACCCGATGAGCGGACCGGGTCCGACAAACTCTTCGGAGGCAAGATCGAACGGCCGCTGATGATCGTTGCCGAGGATCCCGCACCCGGCTTGCTGGCGTCCAAGCAGCCCGATCCGAACGACGAAAACAATCGGTCGTGGTTCTATGCGGTGCAATGGTTCCTGTTCGCGGCGACTGCATTGGTGATCTACGGACTGAGCCTGCGCAAGAAATGGCGCGCTTCGCAGGACTAAAGCCGGGTTTGCTTGCCGCGCGCGCGGCCACGGGCTAACCGCGCTTCCCGATGGACTATATCTCCACCCGTGGAAGCGCACCGGCGCTCAATTTCGAGGCGGTCACGCTGGCCGGGCTTGCCAGCGATGGCGGGCTCTATCTACCCAGTGCTTGGCCAAAGTTTTCGCCTGCCGAAATCGCTGACCTGCGCGGGCTTCCTTATGCCGAACTGGCGGCGAAGGTCATGCAGCCGTTCGTCGGCGACAGCCTCGCGCCGGAACGCCTGCTCGATCTGTGCCAGGATGCTTACGGGCGGTTCGCCCATGCCGCGGTGACGCCGCTCGTCCAGCTCGACGAACAGCATTGGGTGCTTGAGCTGTTCCACGGTCCGACGCTGGCGTTCAAGGACGTGGCGTTGCAACTGCTCGGGCTGTTGTTCGAGGAGTTCCTTTCGCGCCGTAGCGACCACCTGACGATCGTCGGAGCGACCAGCGGCGATACCGGCAGCGCGGCTATCGATGCGCTGGCGAACCGCGCGCAGGTCGACGTGTTCATGCTCCACCCCAACGGCCGGGTAAGCGACGTCCAGCGCCGCCAGATGACCACGGTGCTCGCGCCGAACATCCACAACATCGCGATCGACGGCTCGTTCGATGATGCCCAGGCGATGGTGAAGCGGATGTTTGCCGATCCGGAGATGACCGGACGGTTCCGCATCAGCGCGGTCAACTCGATCAACTGGGCGCGGCTAATGGCGCAGGTGGTCTATTATTTTGCCGCCGCGCTCCAACTCGGTGCGCCCGAGCGCAAGGTTGCGTTCGCAGTGCCCACGGGCAATTTCGGTGACGTATTCGCCGGGTATGTCGCGGCGCAGATGGGCCTGCCGATCGAGCGGCTGATCGTCGCGACCAACGTCAACGACATCCTCCACCGCGCGCTGGCCGATGGCGACTATTCCGCCGGGACTGTGACTTCCACTGCTGCGCCGAGCATGGACATCCAGGTCAGTTCGAATTTCGAGCGGCTGCTGTTCGATGTCGGTGGGCGCAATGGCGCGGCGCTGGCGGAGCAGATGCGCGGGTTCGAAGCCAGCAAGGCAATGCGCCTGACCAATGCCCAGCGGGACGGTGCAGCCGCGCTGTTCACCAGCGCGCGGGCCGATCCGAACGAGATGGGCCAGGCGATGCGCTGGGCGTGGGAGAGCTGCGGCGAAGTGCTCGATCCGCACACTGCGATCGGGCTCCATGCCGCGCGCAATGCGGACCTGCCCGGGAACATTCCGATCGTCACGCTCGCGACTGCGCACCCGGCCAAGTTCCGCGATGCAGTCGAACGCGCGACCGGCACCCGCCCGCACCTGCCCGCGCGCGTGGGCGAGCTGTTCTCGCGCGAAGAGCGCTACGTCGAGCTTCCGGGCGATTACGAAGCGGTGCGCGCGTTCGTCGCCGAGCACGCAACCCCGTCGGCCTGATGGCGGGGCTGATCGAACAACCGGTCCTGATGGCGGGCGAGGGGTGGCCCGATTATGGCCTCGTCGATTCGGGGCATGGCCGGAAACTCGAACGCTACGGCCCCTACAAGTTCATCCGTCCGGAGCCGCAGGCCATGTGGTCGCCGCGCATCGGCGATTGGGATGCGGATGG